>CANLCT010000028.1 GCA_947489195.1 uncultured Aquimarina sp.
TTCGGGGTTTTTATTTACATTAATTTACGAAAAAAACCTAGTATTTACAAGGGTTTTGAGTATTCTGAATGGGCCTTTTATGGGTGATATAGCCTGTTATGAAACCGCTTTTAGTTTTATACTCGACTTGTTTAATTTTTTTTCAGCATAATCTTTAGTTACTTTAAATGATTTTTCATCACTATCTGGTAACTCAAACATAGCATCGGTTAAAATAGCTTCACATAAAGAGCGCAAACCTCTGGCTCCTAATTTGTATTCGTTAGCTTTTTCAACAATAAAATCTAAAGCGCCATCTGTAATCGAAAACTCGATATCATCCATTTCGAACAATTTCATGTATTGTTTAATAATCGCGTTTTTAGGTTCGGTTAAAATAGCTCTTAAAGTTTTAGTATCTAAAGGATTCATGTAACTTAATACAGGTAAACGCCCAATAATTTCAGGAATTAAACCAAAATCTTTAAGGTCTTTAGGAATGATGTATTGAAGTAAGTTCTCTTTTTCAATCACTTCTTCTTTTATCGATGCACTAAAACCAACAGCCTGCATATTTAAGCGTTTTTGGATATTTCGTTCAATACCATCAAAGGCACCACCGGCAATAAATAAAATATTTTCGGTATTTACTTCAATAAATTTTTGATCTGGGTGCTTTCGACCTCCTTTAGGCGGTACATTAACAGTAGTCCCTTCTAAAAGTTTTAATAAAGCTTGTTGTACACCTTCGCCCGATACATCACGTGTAATGCTTGGGTTATCGCTTTTACGTGCAATTTTATCTATTTCGTCAATAAATACAATACCACGTTGTGCTTTTTCAAGGTTATAATCGGCGGCTTGTAAAAGTTTGGTCAAAATGGTTTCTACATCCTCTCCAACATAACCAGCTTCAGTCAATACGGTAGCGTCAACTATCGCTAAAGGTACATTCAGCATTCGGGCAATGGTTTTGGCAATTAATGTTTTTCCAGTACCAGTTTGTCCAACTAAAATGATGTTACTTTTTTGAATTTCAATATCGTCATCAGATTTTTTTTGTAATAACCTTTTGTAATGATTATAAACGGCAACCGAAATTACCTTTTTTGAAAAATCTTGACCAATAATATAAGTGTCTAAAAACTCTTTAATAGCTTTAGGTTTGCTTAGTACTAATTCTTGACTTAGTTCTTCGCCATCTTCATCTTTTGATTCTTCTACAACAATACCATAAGCTTGTTGAATGCAACGATCACAAATGTGGGCATCTAGACCAGCAATTAATAAGCTTGTTTCAGGTTTTTTACGTCCACAAAAGGAACATTCTAAATCATCTTTCGCCATATTTTATTTGTTCTGGTTGTTTATTGTTTTCGGTTAGTAAGCTATAAGTAATAGGTTATGGCTTACAAATTTATTATTTTCTGGTAAGGATTTCATCAATCATACCGTATTCCAAAGCTTTGTCAGCTTTCATCCAATAATCACGATCACTGTCGTTATATACTTTGTCGTAAGATTGGCCAGAATGTTTAGCAATAATATTATATAATTCTTCTTTAAGAATCAAGATTTCTCTTGCTGTAATTTCTATATCACTTGCTTGTCCTTGTGCACCACCTAAAGGTTGATGAATCATAATACGACTATGTGGTAAAGCAGAGCGTTTTCCTTTTTGACCAGCACACATTAGTACCGCTCCCATTGATGCTGCCATACCCGTACAAATTGTGGCCACATCGGGCTTAATAAATTGCATGGTATCATAAATACCTAATCCAGCATACACACCTCCTCCTGGAGAATTAATGTAAATTTGGATGTCTTTATTTGAGTCAGTACTTTCTAAAAAAAGCAATTGTGCTTGTACAATATTAGCAATTTGATCGTTAATACCAGTTCCTAAAAAAATGATACGATCCATCATTAATCTCGAAAAAACGTCCATAGCAACTGCGTTCATTTGGCGTTCTTCGATAATGTTAGGAGTCATACCAACTGGTGTCATAGCGCTAGTTATTTTTCCATAGTAATTGCTATTTATTCCGTGGTGTTTAGTAGCGTATTTTTCAAATTCTTTTCCGTAATCCATAGACAAGAAATAATTTTAAGTTTTAAAAAAAGGCGTAAAACTATTGTTCTACGCCTTAAAGATAGGATATTTTAAAATTCAATACATATAAATAATTATTTATACATATTTGTTTAGTTGTATACCTCTTTTATAAAGTCGTCAAAAGTGATTTCTTTTTCTTCTAACTTAGCGTTTTCTTTATAAAAAGTCAATAATTTCTGACTCATTAATTGTTCAGAAATACGTTTTACTTCATCTTGATTTCCTAAAATACGACCTGCAATTTCTTCTAATTCTTTATCTTCAGGATTAGTTTGCCCAAATTGAGCCATTTGTCCTTTGATTAATTCCTTAGCGTGATCTTTAATTTCGTCGTAAGTAATTTGAAGATTGTTGTCGGTAATGATTTTACCTTCAATTAATTGAAAGCGTAAACCTTTTTCACTTTTTTCATATTCTGCAGCAGCTTCATCGGCAGTCAATTGCTTTTCGCCAGAAACTTGTAACCATTTTTTCAAAAAGTTAGCAGGTAAATCAAATTTAGTGTTTTCAATAACACTTTCAGTAACTGTGTTTAGTAACTGTTGATCGGCTTGTTGAACAAACTGATTTTCGGCGTCTTCTTTAATTTTATCTTTTAATTCAGAAACACTAGTTACACTTTTATCAGTAAAAAGTTTATCAAATAACTCTTGATCTAAATCAGCTAAAATACGTTCGTTTACTTCCGAAATAGTAAAAGTAACATCAACATCAATAAGGTCTTTTTGTTCTTGACTTACGCCTACTAATGATACTAAAAGTTGATTGTTTTCAAATAAATCTTTAGTATTTACAGTAATTACATCGTTAACTTTAGCTCCAATGAATTGTTCTTTTGTTTTTTCTTGTAAACTATCAAGTTCAACACTTGCTTGCTTGCTAATTGAAGCCGTTTCATTTTCAAATAAACCAGCTACTACATTATCATTAGCAACTACATCAACAGGAGTTAATTTTCCATATTGTTTTTGGATAGAAATTAATTGATTGTCAATCATTTCATCAGTAGCTACAATTTTATATTGCTTAATAGCATCTTTACCTTGTAGGTTTACATCAAATTTAGGCGCTAATCCAAGTTCGAATTCGAAAGTGAATTTTTCTGTATCCCAGCTAAAATCTTCTTGCTCTTTAGGAAGTGGATTTCCTAAAACATCTAATTTTTCTTCAGTAAGGTAGTTGTTCAGTGTTTCTTGAATCAATTTATTGATTTCATCAACCAAAACTGCTTGACCGTATTGTTTTTTAACCATTCCCATAGGTACATGACCTTTTCTAAAACCAGGGATATTGGCGTTTTTTCTATAGTCTTTCAGGATCTTTTCAACACGATCACTGTAATCTTCTTTTTCGATATTTACGGTAACCACCGCATTTAAATCATCAATCTGCTCTTTAGAAATGTTCATTCTGGCTATTATTTAGTAGAAATAAATTGGGTGCAAAAGTAATACATTTTTAAAGGTTTACCAATTTTTAATTTTTTACAAAAAGTTAAAGTTTAGTAAGTTGATTAAAGCTCATTTTTGAATAGGTTTATTAATAGCTTTTCACTAGCATGATTTTGTTAAAAATAGTGTTCTAGATCCTGAACGAGTCAGTTTTTTAAATCTAGAATAAAGCTAGATGGTAAATAAAAAATGATAACTATAAAATTTAAATAATGAAAAGAATAATTTTTTCTGCATTGTTACCAACAACCAACAACCAACAACCAACAACCAACAGCCACTAATGAATCAATAACTTCACGAAAAGTGTTTTAGTACGTAATAAATATTCACCACTGGTAAGTTCATTGGTATTAACATGTTGATCTACATCAATTATTTGGGTCGAAACAAGTTCCCCTTCGGGTTCAAAAATGTGAATGATATCGCCTTTTTGTAAATTACTTACTTTGATATTATCTCCAATATGGGCTGGGTTAGGATGTGCAGAATAATTATGTTTAACATCGGAAGAAGCCTTTACTGAGGTTTCTTTTTCCAGTAAATATTCACTTGATTTGCTTTCAAAATGGCTCATGCCAATGCCTAAAGGAAGTGCTCTATTTACATTGTATTGTGCCTGTATGCTTGTAAATGCCAAGGTGCCTAGTAATGATAAAAGTATTCGTCTCATAATTTTAATTTTTAAGGGTTAAAATAGTTCACGAAATAATTTTTGTAATAACTGGAAAAATTATTCTGTAATTAGTATTGCATAGTAAGTGTTTTGTAATTAGTCGATTATGTTAGTGTAAACTTAATAAAAAGTATACATAAATTTTTATAGGGATGTATTATTAATATCATAAATTTTATTAATGATATTGGTTTTGTAAGGTGCTAATTAAGCAAAAAATGATAAACCTCCATCAAAATGAATTGATGGAGGTTTTATTAAAAAATATAGTGTGTAAAATATAATCCTATTTCAGTCTTACTGTAGGGAAGGCACCCGAAGCAACAGGTTGTAATGTCGAACCATATTTAGCGTTAATAGTCTCCATCATTTCATTAGCAATAACAGCATTTCCACGAGGAGAAAGGTGTACACCATCTAATGAAAAGAAACCTCCACTAACAAAGGCATTTGTAATTACAGATCCGTTTACATTGACACCAGTTGTGCTTAGTACATTTAAACGTGCATTAGCATCATAAAAAGCCAAGTCTTTTTCTTCGGCTACAGCTTTAATTGTTGTGTTAAATGCTTCTGTAGCGGTTTCAATTTCTGCTATTTCAGTATCATCTAAAACATCCATGTCAACGATTGGATTTACTGCATTTAAAACAAGAAAACCTTCCTCAGGAGTAACAGTTTCTGGGGCTGTTTGTAGTTTACCTAATACCGCTAAAACTTCAGGGGTAATAGCAACACTACCATAACCTTGTTCGCGTAGCGCAGTTTGATTAATAGATAAAAGCAATAATTCACTTTCGGTCATTTGTTTTATTCCTTGAGGATTTGTTGGTGTTACATCGGTTTTAATGATAAATCTATTTGGACCAGGGTTAAATGTAAAAGCGTATTGACTAAGTACAGGTGAAGCCTGGGCAATAGCTGCTTCAGTGACTTGTGCTTGTATTTGAGCAAGTGCGGCTGGATCAGTTACTCCATTGGTTTGCGCTTGAGTTATAGCTTGAGTTACTGCTTGGACAACAGCTCCTTGGGTCAATACACCTACATAAGCTCTGAAAAAACCAGTTAAACTAGTTGCTTGCTCAGCATCTAGAACTAAAGCGTTGTTTGGTACAGTTGTAAATTGAGGTAAACTTTTAACATCAGGAATATTCATTATTAGACCTTTTGCTCCATTGGCAGTTAGGGCGTCAACAATATTAGGATATATGCTTGCAAATACACCTGTGTTAGTAATATCGTCATTTCCATAAGTGGAAGGATCAGTGTTAGTTAATTGATTAATGCCAGTGCCACCACTTGTAGCGTAGCTAAGTACATCGTTAGCTCCAATCCATAAACTAAAAAATGTAGGTTGTTGTGATAAAGCATCAGCAAGTACAGAAGTCGTTGCTTCTGAAGCAAAACGACCAAAGAATGGATTTGCTTGTCCATATCCAGAAAAACCTAAATGATAACTTTTTGCTCCAGGTACGCCCATATTGTTAAATGGACCATCTAGGACTTCTGTTGGATCTGTAGTAGATACCCCTTCAATTGGATTTACAGTTCTATTGGAGGCATCAAAAACTAGTCTTGGCGGAAATTGTAAGGTACCAGGTATTGGATCTCCAGTCTCTGGGTCAGTTTCTGGAATACCAGGGAAACCTCCAATATTATCTGCCATAAAAGGCACGGTAAATTCGCCCCCACCAGCAGCTTTCATTTGTTCAGCCATTAAAACAGGGAAAGCGACTTGCTGCCCGTCAATATATAAGGTCTGGTCAGCAACTCCAGCGGTTAATGAGTTTCCTAGGGCTACATAGGTGGAAAAGTCAGCTTCGCCACTACTTTGTGGAGCGGGTGTTCCGCTAACTTCGTTATCAAATTCGGGTTCACAAGCCACTAAGGCTAGCGAAAGTATTGAGATATATTTTATATAATTTTTCATGAGTATAATTTTTTGGGTTTTAGGTGTTATTACTTTTTTTGTGTCAACGAGAGTTTTACAATTTATAAGTAATTCCTAAACCACCGATTATGGCATTTGATTTATAGGTTCCTGAAAAACGTTCCACGGTATCATTTGGGTCAGAGTCATAAGACTCGTCAGTTTCGCTAAAGTATAAGTAAAGGAATGAAGCATCAATTGCTAAGTGGCTATTTATATTATATGAAAAACCAGTAGTAAAACCTTGTGAGTCATTACGTGGTGTTTCAGGTGAATAAAACCCAGATTGCACAGGGGATTCATCATAATAGTAACCACCTCTAAGGGTTAGTTTGTCATTTAAGTCATATTGCGCACCAATTCTGTAGATATTTGAATTTTTGTAGTTACGTGCATTTCTTGAGTCTGTTGAAGCAGGATTGGTAAAATCAATATCCAAAGATTTGTAGGTATTCCAATAAGTTCGGTTAAATTCTGCTGCAAGTAATAGTTTAGGAGATACTTTTACCGATCCTCCAAAAGTAAGTTCGGCAGGTAAAGGTAATGTGGCATTAAATTGTGTTTCGGGTAAGTCAATATTAGTATACGTAACCTCGCCATTTTTAGCATTTAATTCTATTTCGCTACGGTAAGTAGCTCCAATAGTCACATTTTCACTTGGTCTAAACATAGCCGAAACTACCCAGCCCCAATTGTCAACTCCTTCAGCATTAACTTCAACGTTGGGCCTATTAGCAACACCGCCAGGGGCTCTTACAAGGTTTCTGTCAAAATTTACGTTACCTATAGCATAAATAGGTCCTCCACCAATACTAAAAGACTCGTCAAGTTTAATAGAAACTACAGGGTTTATATAGACTGATTGTAGGCTTATTGAGTTTACTAAATCGGAACCAGCCCAATCTTTTTCCCAATCAATAGTACTACCATAAGGTGTGTACACGGCAAGAGCAACAGATAACCAATCATTAACACCATAAGATGCATACAGGTTAAATGGAGTACTAAGTGCGTTGTCGGTTTCGGCGGTTTCGCCTGTTAGGCTATTTTGATATTTGGCTGTTGAGCTAATTAGTGTAACTCCACCGCTTATATTTAGTTTGTTTTCTAGATATACTAAGCCTGCGGGGTTAAAAAAAGCAAGTTCGGCGCTATCCACAACACCCACACCTGTATGCCCCATGGCCAGAGCACGTTGTCCTTGCAGACTCACTCTGTATCCACCAGCAAAGGTGCTTAAAGTAGTTAGCCCAAGGGCTAATGAAAATAGTAGTTTTTTCATGATTTGAAACTTAAAATTCTTAAATAGTTAAAGTAAATTTAAGGTAAATTTTGTGGTTTTTTTAAAAAATCAAAGAAAATACTATCAAAAAGAAGTGCACTTTATGGGTTTTTTATGAATTTGGAAGAGTATTTGAAAAATTCTACAGGGTTTTCTGCATGCAGCCAATGTCCTGATTTTGTTATTTTTTGAATTTGAGCATTGGGAAAATGAAATTGGATTAAAGGCAGATCTTCTTCCAGAATATAGTTCGAATTTTCACCACTTAAAAACAAGGTGTTTCCTACATAACGAGCTTTGTCATCTAATGCTTTTCCTATTTCATTTACTTTTTTGTTTAGTATTTGTAAATTAATACGTAAGCCAAATTCAGTTTTTGTTTTACGGTACAGGTTTTTTAATAAAAATAAACGAGTACCCGTATCTTTAATATAATTTTTCAGTTCATTTTCGGCGTCGGAGCGCGAAGTGATTTCGGAAAAATCTAAGGCTTGTAAACTGTCTAAAATATCTTGATGATGTGGAGCATAGTATTTTGGGGCAATGTCGGCAATAATAAGTTTAGTTACAATGTTGGAGTGTTCGCAAGCAAAATGCATAGCAGTTTTTCCTCCCATAGAATGTCCTAACAAAATGATGTTTGTTAATTGATGTGTGGTACAGTATTCAAATAAATCATCACTTAAAAGCTGGTAACTGAAATTATTGCTATGCGGACTACGTCCATGATTACGTTGGTCAATCATGTGTACTTGGTAGCCTAGCTCACTATATTTTTTGCCTAAAGTTTTCCAATTGTCACCCATGCCTAAAAAACCATGTAGTATAATAAAAGGAGTGTCTTCGCCTATGATGTTGGAGTGTAGTTTCATTTTTTTAGTTGTCGGTTATCAGTTGTCAGTTGTCAGTTGTCAGTTGTTGGTTGTTGGTTGTTGGTTGTTGGTTGGAGGTTGGAGGTTGTTCGTTGTTCGTGTTTGTTGTGGGGTTTGTATCCTAAATAAAGTTGACCGTTTTTAATTATTTATTTCGTTGTTGAAAATAGTAATAATATTTTTTTGCTTTTTTTGAAATTTAATTTCAGCTCCAAAGTTACTTTTAAAAGCTAAAAGCTAAAAGCTAAAAGCTAAAAGCTAAAAGCTAAAAGCTAAAAGCCAAAAGCCAAAAGCCAAAAGCTAAAAGCTAAAAAAATCGATAGCCTAAATTAATTCCCCAATTCAAGAAAAAATCTGGCGAGGCATCATCAATTTTAAAATTACGACCAATCCCTGCACCAATATCAACACTAAAACCATTATTTGTAAGCCATTTTATACCACCTCCAAAGCCAATTCCCAAGTCACTATAATCATCTAATTTATCTCTATTTGTTGATCCGAAAAGTTTAGCATCATCGTTACCAGTAGCATATTGTAAAAGAGCTTCAATATAAAAGCCTTTTTGGCCATATTCTTTGTTGTTGTAAAAATATTGACGGAAGTAGGGTGCTATAGAAAGTTCACGGTAATTGTCATTTGGCGGATTTAATCTGAAAAAAGTAGCTAAACCAACTCCAGAGGAATTTCCAAGTGCATATTCATAACTTATTTCAATGGCAGGTGTAACTAATGCAGAAAGGGCATCAATTTTGATTTCGTGTGCTTTTTCCGATTGAGACCAACCTAAGGCGGTGATAAATAAACTGTGTGATATTAAAAAAGCTTTCATAAGTTTAATTAAGATAATTCGGCAGTTAATTCAGCTATTTTAACGATAACTTCACTTGCTTTTTGCATGCTTTCTACAGGGACATATTCATACTTTCCATGAAAATTATGTCCTCCGGCAAATATATTTGGACAGGGTAATCCCATAAAACTTAATTGAGATCCATCAGTCCCGCCACGAATAGGTTTAATTAAGGGTTTAATTTTTAGGGATTCCATTGCTTTTTTTGCAATAGTAACTATGTGCATATTTGGCTCAATTTTTTCTTTCATATTGTAATACTGATCATGTATTTCAATTTCAAGGGTTCCTTCGCCATATTGTTTGTTTAATTCTTCAACAAGGGCTATCATTACTTGTTTTCTTGCTTCAAAATGCTCTTTTTCATGATCGCGAATAATATATTCTAAAGTGGTTTTTTCTACACTACCTTGGATATCATGTAAATGAAAAAAACCTTCGCGATCAGAGGTGTGTTCAGGGGTTTCCAAGCGAGGTAGTGAGCTAATAAAGTCTTGAGAAATTAACATACTATTGACTAATTTATCTTTAGCGTAGCCTGGGTGAACAATTGTACCGTTAATGGTAACAACGGCAGATGCTGCATTAAAATTTTCATATTCCAATTCGCCTATTTGACTGCCATCCATGGTGTAGGCATAGTCTGCACCAAATTTTTTAACATCAAATAAATGGGCGCCACGTCCAATTTCTTCATCGGGTGTAAAGGCTATTCTAATTTTTCCGTGTGCTATTTCTGGGTGTTGAATTAAATATTCGGCGGCAGCTACTATTTCTGTAATTCCGGCTTTATCATCGGCTCCTAATAACGTGTTTCCATCAGTTGTAATTAAGGTTTGCCCAATGTATTGTTTTAAATCGCTAAAATAGGAAGGCGATAACACAATATTTTTTTCTGTATTAAGAATGATATCTTTTCCATTATAATTTTCAATGATTTTAGGAGAAACATTTTCTGCCGTAAAATCAGGAGAGGTGTCATAATGGGCAATAAAACCAATGGTTGGAATCGGTTTAGTAGTAGTTGCAGGTAGGGTAGCCATAATGTATCCATTGTTGTCAATAGTTACTTCATGCAAACCAATACTATTTAATTCGTCTACTAATAAATGAGCTAATTTCCATTGTTTGTCTGTGCTTGGAGTGCTTTTGCTTTTAGGATCGCTTTGGGTGTCGATACACACATAAGATAAAAAACGATCAATAATAGCTTCTTTTAAAAACATGATGCTAAATTTAGAGTAAAGATACAAATAGTACGTGTTTTTAAAAGTAGTTTTAACGCGTATTACAACTCAAAATAGTATTTTTGCAAAAAACAAAATTAAGTATGTATCAAACGCTAATTCGTCCATTATTATTTAAGTTTGATCCCGAAAAAGTACATTACTTCACTTTTTCATTAATTCGTTTTCTAAATAAAATCCCTGGAGTAGCTTTATTAATTAGAAAGTTGTATAAAGTAGAGCATAAAAGTTTAGAACGTAAGGTGTTTGGATTAACTTTTAAAAACCCAGTAGGTCTAGCGGCAGGGTTCGATAAAAATGCAGTGTTATTTAATGAGTTGGCTAATTTTGGATTTGGTTTTATTGAGATTGGAACGGTAACCCCAAAAGGGCAAATAGGAAATCCTAAAAAACGCTTATTTCGTTTACAAGCAGATGAGGCTATTATTAATAGAATGGGGTTTAATAATGAAGGTGTTGAAGTTGCTATTGAACAATTAAAAAAAAATAAAAAACAACTTATCATTGGAGGGAATATTGGAAAAAATACAGATACTGATCCTAAAGATTATACGCAAGACTACTTAACCTGTTTTAATGCACTGCATCCATATGTTGATTATTTTGTGTTAAATGTAAGTTGCCCAAATGTGTCAAGTCATGCTAAATTAAATGATAAAGAATATTTAGAAGAATTGATTGGAGCAGTACAGCAAGCCAATAAAACTTTTGATGCTCAAAAACCGATTTTGTTAAAAATAGCTCCTGATTTAAACCAAAATCAATTAGATGAAATAGTAGATCTTATTCAGGGTACTGGTCTGGACGGTGTTATTGCTAGTAATACTTCGACATCACGGAGTAACTTAAAAACTTCAAATACTCGTTTAGAAGAAATAGGTAATGGAGGTTTGAGTGGTAAGCCGTTAGCAGATAAATCAACTCAAGTAATTAAATATTTATCTGAAAAAAGTAATCAGTCATTTCCTATTATAGGAGTTGGAGGGATTCATACCGCCGATGATGCTTTTGAAAAAATTAAAGCAGGGGCAACATTAGTTCAAATTTATACAGGATTTATTTATAGTGGTCCCCAATTGATTAAGAATATTAACAAAAAGTTAATTGATAATTAGTTAAATTTAAGGTCTAACTTTTCCTACTAAATTATCTCATTTTTTTTCATTATTTACTCACTAAAACGATGTAATTGACGTTTTTGACCAAAAATTGAGTTATGAAAACGGTTTCAATAGGTGTTTTTTGCTGTGAAAAATTATTTTTTTGATTAATAATGAATGTTTTTTATCTTAAATTTTTCATAAAAAAATCAAAATTTGATTATTTTTAAAAATTTGATTTTCAGCAGTTTGAATTTTATTTTAGAGTAATTTATAATTTGTAATTTTCTGAAAATTATTTCTCAAAGGACTTGTTTTTGTGCAGAAATAGTTGATTTTGTGTATGGTATAATTTTTTTTTATACATTGAAAAACTATAAACCAACTAAGTGTATGATCAAAAAATTACATTATGAGAATATTTTTACTCACTCTTTTTATTACCAATTTTATTTATGCCCAACATTTTGTAGACTTGTCAGATAAGCTTTCAAAAATAGATAGAGGAATGGTAATTAATGGAAATGATTACTCTGTAAAAGATCAGGTAATAATTAATACCTCTTCTATGAATTTTGTAAAACCAGCTTATGTAACTTTTTACAATGTACTGGTCAATGTGGATGCTCCCATTAAGGGTAAAGGAAAATTTAAATTAGAAGGAAGTTCGCGTATTTTTATTAAATCGAGAGATAGAAATGTGGCATCTAGTAAGCTAGTTTCAAAAAAGCCTTTTGGCGAAGAGTTTTTATTAGATTTAAGCACCTTATTTGCCAAAGTACCCCGTGGTACTGAGTATACTATTTGGTATACTAGCGGCAAAGAGTATTTGAAAGGCAGGGTAGGTGATGGTCAGTTGATACGACGCATGTATTACAATGTAAAATTAGGGAAGCGTTTTTTAGACAAACAGTTTTTTACAGATTAATACTTGCTATAAGTTTTTGTAATACTTTTTCAACACCATTATTATCATTGGTTAGTGTTTGGTATTTAGCAACCTCTTTTACTTTAGGGTGCGCGTTTTCCATAGCATAACTAAAGGCAGCTTTTTCTAACATTTCAAGATCATTATTGTAATCGCCAAATGCCATGGTTTGGGCTTCTGTAATATTATATTGTTCTTGAATTTTGGCAATAGCATTACCTTTATGTGAAGAATATTGTGAAATATCGATCCATAATTTACCAGAAATTTTTATTTGCCATTCATTTTCTAAATGTTGAACAAAAGGATAAATAAATTCTTCAGAACCTTGATGATGACAAAGTGCTATTTTAAAAAAGTCATCGACAGGTAATTCATCAAAACTGTTTAAAACCTTATATTCAGTATAATATTCGGCAATAGTATTTTGAAATTGTTCCGATTCGTTTAAAATGTAGGCTTTATTTTTACCACAGACCACTAAATGAACTCCATCGATATTATTGCAAAGTTGAAGTAAGTTTTCTACATCATTTTGCGAAATTGCATTTACAAATAATTCTTTTTCGTTCTTAACAATGTAAGCTCCATTTTCGGCAACTATAGTAATGTGCTCTTTTATAACAGCAAGTTTTTCTAAAATACTATGGTATTGACGTCCGCTAGCGGCAACAAAATGAATATTATTTGCTTTAAGTAGTTCAAATAACTCAAAAAATAAATCACTTACTTCATGCTTTGAGTTTAATAGTGTACCATCCATATCTGTAACTACTAATTTTACGTCAGATAAATTCATTTTTGTTATTTTAGTGAAATACAAATGTACTGTTTTGTAATTCATACAAACCTATCCTTAAATTAACTTTAATGCATTTTTTTCAAAAAGAAATTCGGTTAAAAGCCTACCAACGTGGTTTTCATTTAATCACTGCAGAAATTGAACGTGCTATGCCCGAAATTTCAAATATTAGCATAGGCGAGCTGCAAGTATTTATCCAACATACATCGGCTAGTTTAACGATTAATGAAAATGCAGATCCCACGGTACGTACAGATTTTGAAAGTCATATGAATGTAATGGTGCCAGAAAATGCATCGTATTATATTCATACTTATGAAGGACCAGATGATATGCCAGCACATATAAAAGCATCATTAATGGGTACATCGGTGCAAATTCCAATAACAAATGGCAGATTAAATTTAGGAACTTGGCAAGGCGTATATTTATGTGAACATCGAGATTATGGAGGGAGACGTAAGTTAGTTTTAACACTTTTTGGCAACTAAGAAACAGATGAAAAAGTTAAAACTAATAGAATGTCCAAGAGATGCTATGCAAGGGATAAAAAAAATTATTCCAACAAATAGTAAACTACAATATTTACAAATGTTAGTTAATTGTGGTTTTGATACCTTGGATGTAGGAAGTTTTGTTTCGCCTAAAGCCATTCCTCAAATGGCAGATACCAAGCAAGTTATTGAACAATTGGATTTATCAACTACGGATACAAAATTGTTAACCATTGTAGCAAATACCCGAGGAGCTTTAGCAGCTGCGTCAATGCCACAGGTGTCGTACATAGGTTTTCCTTTTTCAATATCTGAAATTTTTCAAATGCGGAATACACATAAAACAATTGCGCAGTCAGAAGAAGTATTGAAAGAAATAATTGAAATTGCTCAAAAAGCAGATAAGCAAGTAGTGGTGTATATAAGTATGGGGTTTGGAAATCCCTATGGAGAACCTTGGAGTCCAGTAATAGTGAGTGAATGGGTAGCAAAAATAGCAGCTATGGGAGTGTCTATTATTTCATTAAGTGATACGGTAGGTTCGTCAACAAGTCAAACGATAACCAAGTTATTTTCGGCATTAATTCCTGCGTATCCAGTAATAGAATTTGGAGCGCATTTACATACTTCATTAAGTACCTGGTATGAAAAAATAGATGCTGCTTACCAAGCAGGTTGTCGAAGATTTGATGGAGCTATACAAGGATATGGAGGCTGTCCAATGGCTGGTGATGCACTTATAGGGAATATGCCTACCGAAAAAATGATTTCTTATTTCACTACGCAAAAAGAAATGCTTGGGGTAGATGTGATGCGTTTTGAATCGGCACATAACCAAGCCACAGTATTGTTTTCTCAATACCATTAATTGTTACCTATATTTATGGATAACTTATTTTAAGCCATAGCATTTTGCGGAGCCCAATGTGTACACAACATACCTGGTGCAGCAGCTTGAGGGTTGGCACAATCACTTTCGTGAAAACGAGAACATGTTACACAATTTCTGTCGTCTTTTAAGGTAGCTTTCATCGTAAAATGATCACAGGTGTAATTATTGCTCACGGCAACCATATGAATTTTACACTCTTTTTTTTCATTCAAATTTTCACAGTTCATGCAACTGTTTCCTAATCTAATAGCCATAACATTATTTTTTTGCTTGTAAAGAGGCAATAGTACTTCTCCCTCGGTACAAAAATTATAACATTAATTTACAGTTAATTAATCTAAGAAACAATATAAATAGGATTGTACTAGTATTTGTTAATAGTGTTTTTTTGTAAAATGTTGTTTAAGCCTAACTGAAATAGAGTTCCATTAACCAAATCGTACATGTCATTAAGTTCTTTATAACTCATAGCAAAGCTTACTTGTGCAACCGGAGTTTCTAACAAAATGGATTTACAAGAGCTGTTATTTTTACAATCATTACAAATAGATGGTCTTTTTAAAGCGTCTGTAATATTTTTTAAAAAAGAGATAAGCTGATTGTGATTTAGGTAAAAACCTGTATTTTCAAAAACTAGTTGCACCTTGTTTAGGTCTTTCGACTCGGTTCTTTTCCATTTAAAACTAATACCAAAGGAGTTGTTGTAAATAGTAATGATGTCTTTATCTTCCATAATTTTTAATTTTTTAAAAATTGATATTCAATTTCATGCCCTTTTAATAGTGCATATTGATTTTTGAGGTTGCCAAAAACCAATTTTTTTAAATCTTCAAATTCTTGTTTATTAAATAATAAAAACAAATTTTGTTGTAAAGTTGGTATGGGTATTTTGTGTTTGCTTGTGTATTCGTGTCCTTTTTCAGTATGTTTAGCTTCCAAAAATTCCAGATAACTCCTAAAACTTTCAAATTCTTTTTCTGTAAACTCAAGGAGTATATTTTTGTAAACCAGATGAAAAAGATCACATTCGTTACATTTATATAAAATACCAGCTCTTGTTTTTATAATTGAGGTTATGTTTTTGCACATTCTTTTTTTTGTTTAGAATTGTTCCAAATAGTAAATCAAATATATATTAGAATTATTCTAAATAAAAGGTTTTTGTTTATTATTTTTATTTAGAATAATTAAATTTAAATTAAGATTCAAGTAAGGATTTGTGATTTTAAGCTTTATAGGAAAGGCAAGATTTAGTGAATTCTTTTGAAATAGCATTTGCCGATTGTAAGGCCAAATTAAACGCTATTGAGGGTTCATTAGCTAAAGAGTTAGTGCGTAATACATCGGCTGTTTTAGAACTTAAGGATAGTTTTTTAACACTAAAAAGATTGTTAGAAGTGGATATGGCCAGTGCGTTTGGCTTTATCGTTACTTTGAATGACAATGATGGGGATTAATTTCAGAAAGAATTTTTAAATAATTCTAGTAACTTTGAAATTGAATTAATTTGTATTTAATGAACATAAAAAAAATAATACTTGGGGTTATCGTACTGGCATTGTTAGTGCTTCAGTTTTTTGTAAAAAAGGATAATGTGTCTTCTTATGAAAATGTGGCATCATTCGAAAAATCGTTTAATGTTCCAGAGGAGGTAAAAACAATTTTTAGATCATCTTGTTATGATTGCCATAGTAACCATACCAAATATCCTTGGTATGCTTCAATAGGAGCAGTAAATTTAATGTTAGATCATCATATTGAAGAGGGTAAGGAACATCTGAATTTTTCGGAATGGAATACCTACCCCGAAGCAAGGCAATTACACAAATTGGCTGAAGTGTATGAAGAGGTGGAAGAAGGTGAAATGCCATTAAAAGTGTATCGATTAATTCACGGAGGTTTGTCAAATGAACAGAAAGAAGCTTTAATTACATGGGCTGAAAAATATAAAGAATAAGGTGTAATTATTAAAGTGTAAGTGAAAACCAATAAATGTTGAGTATTTATTGGTTTTTTTGTTTTTTAATTATGTTTTTTGTAATAAAAAGTTTATTTGAATTCGAATTTGAAATTAGTTTAATTTTATTTAGAATAATTTAAAATAAAAGTTGTTTAGATTGATTATGGATAATATATTTGCAGCATCAATTAATGGTTATTAATATTAAATCTAAATAAATGCGATTAGTAAATATATTAAAATTTGGAGCTTTGGCTACTACGATTATAGCTTGTAGTTCTGATGATAGTGATGTAACTCCTGATAATACATTAGATGTTCCTTTGACATATGAATTTACTAGAAATGGAGAAAGCACGGTAAGTTTTGGAGGGCAAACGACACGTTTAAATCAAGGCTCTGAAATTTTAAGTGACTTTAAAACTTTTGGAACTACCGAAACTGTTATTGATGACAAATTTAGAACAGGGCAAGGTTTTACGGATACTACATTAAATGATACAAAAAATATAAGAAACAAAATTGCTGAATCGGTAGATTATTTTAGTAGCAATTCTGTTGAACAAGCTGAAATTAGAGGTGTTTTTGATGGATTTATAGCGAATCAAGTGGAAATACTTTTATCTAAATATGCTAATGCCGATGAGGTGCCTGTGGCAACCAGAGGTAATGTGGGCAAATTAGAAAATCGTTTAGTAAATGAAAAAGGATTAGAGTTGAATCAAGCCTTCAATAAAGGATTGATTGGAGCCTTAACTTTAGATCAAATTATTAATGATTATTTAAGTTTAACAGAAGGAGCTGCCATTAGAGAAGCGAATGATGCAGGAACTTTGGACGAAGGGAACCCATACACCGAAGCAGAACATTTTTGGGATGAAGCTTACGGTTATTTATATGGAGCATCTGATGCTGATGCGTTAAGTGATCCTAATTCAAAACATATAGAAACAGTTGTTGATGACTTTTTGTATAAATATGTACAACGTGTTGAAGGAGATAAAGATTTTGAAGGTATAGCAGATCGTATTTTTCAGGCTTTTAAAACGGGTAGAGCAGCTATAACAGCAGGTAAATATGACGAATCAGAAAAACAAGCTAATATTATTCGTTTAGCCTTATCGGAGGTTATCGGTATACGTGCTGTATTTTACTTAAAACAAGGAGCTGATAAAATAAGAGATTTTGGTTTAGATGCAGTTAATGATGGAACAGCATTTCATGATTGGTCTGAAGGTTATGGGTTTATTTATTCATTGCGTTTTACTCAAGATCCCAATACTGGTAAACCTTATTTTTCAAAAACTGAGGTAGATGCATTTTTAACAACATTAAATGCAGGAGATGGTTTTTGGGATTTGGCTGATAAGCCTGAAATTGCAGACAATATGGCTGAAGAGATAGCCGCTAAATTTAATTTTACAGTAGAGCAGGCTCAAGATACTGATGCCGTAAAAAAGTAAATATAATTGTTAGTTAATATGTGTAGGTAATCATAAGCTTTTTTTGATACTTCAATTAAAGTTTATGGTTATTTTTGCACGAAAATGGAGTAGGATATGGTAAAAAAAGTAGGAGTTTTAATACTAGTATTTAGTGCTTTGTTAGTATTGAGTTGTGATGATGAACTAAAGCCTAGTGAAAATAATGTTTTTGATGCTATTCCATTACTGGAAAATATTGTTGATACTCATATTTTACCAGAATATGATACATTTAATAAAGATCTAGCCAAATTAGTAGCGGCTAAAGATGCTTTTTTAACAAATACTACTGAGGTAAACTTAGTTAGTTTACGTGAAGCTTATTTACAGGCATATACTACTTTTCAAGCAGCAGGTAAATACGATTTTGGTTTAGCAAATGATATTCGTTTTTATTTAAATCTAAATTCACATCCATTAAATGTTGAAAAAGTTGAAAGTTTTATATCAACACCAGAAAGTATTAATTTAGAAAGAATAGAATCTCAGGCAAGTCAAGGATTTCCAGCTGTTGATTATTTGTTGAATGGATTGGGAACAACCGACAGTGAAGTTTTGGCTTTTTATACAGGGAGTAATGCCGAAAATTATACATTTTTTTTAAGTAAAATTGTCGATCGAATTGCAAATTTAACACAACAAATAGTAACAGATTGGGAAAATAATTTTGCAGATATAGTTAAGAATGATGCAGAATTTGCAGATTTGATTTACAATAACTATGTGGAATATTTTGAACGAAGACTTCGATCAACTAAAATAGATTTTCCTGCAGGAAAATTTAGCGGAATCCCAAACGCCAAAGCTATAGAATCAGTATTTAAACCAGAAGAGTCTAGAGGGTTACTTTTAGAAGCTTTTAATAGTGCTAGAACATTTTATTTAGGAACAGAAAATAGTACATCTAGCTGGTCAAAAATACTTTTGGATCTAGATGAAAAAGGATTAGATGCTCGTATTAAATTAGAATTTATTGAGGCAGAAATAGCGCTTAATGCCTTAAATGAAAATTTATCATCGCAAGTAGAAACAGACAATACATTAATGTTAGCAGCACGCGATGCTTTACAAGATTTGGTAATATTGTTCAAAGCAGACGCCGTATCTGTGTTGGAAATTCCTATTACTATTGTTGATAACGACGGCGATTAATTAATTTATGCTTTCCAATTACTTACATAAAACCACAAAGGCAGCACCTATAGCTGTCTTTCGTATTTTGTTTGGAATATTAATGTGTGCCAGCATGATTCGTTTTTGGAGTAAAGGCTGGATTGAACAATTATATATTGCACCAAAATTTCACTTTTCATATTATGGTTTTGAGTTTGTGAAACCTTTAGGTAATTGGACGTATTTACTTTTTGCTATTTGTGCTTTATCGGCACTTACTGTAGCCTTAGGTTATAAATACAGAATAAGTATAATAGTGTTTTTTTTAAGCTTTACGTACATCGAACTTATTGATAAAACTACTTATTTAAACCATTATTACTTTGTAAGTATTTTAAGCTTTTTGCTTATTTTTTTACCAGCACATGTATATTACTCTATTGATGCGCTAAAAAATAAAAAATTACAAGTAACAAGCATTCCGCAATGGTGTATTGATGCTTTAAAGTTGGTATTGGCTATTGTTTATATTTATGCAGGCTTGTCTAAAATAAATTCGGATTGGTTGCTCCATGCACAACCCTTAAAAATATGGTTACGTACCCGTAGTGATTTTCCTGTTTTAGGAAGTATACTGCATTATAGCTGGGTTCATTATTTTTTTAGTTGGTTTGGAATGCTATATGATGTTTTTATAGTATTCTTTTTGTTAAAAAAATCAACTAGACTTTATGCTTACTTTTTCGTAGTCGCTTTTCATGTATTAACACGTATGTTGTTTCCAATAGGAATGTTTCCTTATATCATGATTGCATGTACTTTGGTGTTTTTTGATGTAGTGCTTCATGAAAAAATAATAGCACTTCTCCGAAAGGGAATACAAAAATTTGGAATAAAAAAGCATGGGATTTATACTAGTAATAATAGTTATGAATACTCCTTAAAAGGTTTAAAATTAGTTCAAGGAATTTTAATACTATTTTTTGCGATTCAATTACTTTTGCCGTGGCGTTATTTGAGCTATCCAGGTGAATTATTTTGGACAGAAGAAGGTTATCGTTTTTCGTGGCGCGTAATGCTTGTTGAAAAAGTAGGTATAGCCACTTTTACTATTGTGGATAGTGATACAGGTAGAGAATTTGAAATTAGAAATAATGATTTTTTAACCACAGTACAAATTAAGCAAATGAGTACGCAACCCGATTTTATATTGGAATACGCACACAAGTTACGAGATCATTACATAAAAGAAGGCATAATTACACCACAGGTATATGTGAAATGTTATGTTACGTTAAATGGTCGATTAAGCAAAGCGTTTATTGACCCAACTATTAATCTAGCAAATGAAAAAGAATCATTTGCTCATAAAAAATGGATATTGCCATTCGATGGAACAATTAAAGGAATTTAAATTAGTAGTATTAGTATGGTTTGTTGTACAAATTATGCAAGCTCAAGTTGTAGTGTCAGGTGTGGTAACTGATGCAAATACCCAAAAGCCACTCCCAAATACAGAGGTGTATAGCAAGTCTTTAGTAAAAACTGTGTATACAGATGTTATCGGTAAGTTTCAGATGTCATTAGAACCTACTGAACAAACATTGGTTTTTATTAATTATGGGTATGAAATTTTAGAATATAAAATAAAACCTAGTAATGATACTAATATTACTATTGAGTTACAGGCCTTGGGTGAAAATTTAAATGAGGTTGTGATCAGTCAGCAACGTCAGAAAGTTTTTGGAATAAAAAAACTAAAAGATGTCGAAGGAACAGCTATTTATGCAGGTAAAAAAACTGAGGTAGTTTTAGTGGAACAGCAGGTGAGTAATAAAGCTTCGGGGAATCCTAGGCAAGCTTATGCACAGGTTGTAGGTTTAAATATTTATGAAACAGAAGATGCAGGATTACAGTTAAATATTGGAGGGAGAGGTTTAGACCCCAATCGTTCTGCAAATTTTAATACACGCCAAAATGGATACGATATTAGTGCCGATGTATTAGGTTACCCAGAAAGTTATTATACTCCACCTTTAGAAGCTTTAGAAGAAATTCAAGTAATACGTGGAGCTGCTTCATTACAGTATGGAACACAATTTGGAGGTTTAGTAAATTTTAAATTGAAGGAGCCTAATCGAGCAAAAAAAATTGAAGTAATATCACGACATGGGATAGGTTCTTTTGGGTTATTTAATTCCTTTAATAGTTTGAGTGGTACTGTTGGTAAAGTTAGTTATTATACCTATTTTCAATATAAGGAAGGAGATGGTTTTAGACCTAATTCAGGTTTTGATTCTCAAAATTTTTATGCAAACGTAGGTTATCAATTTACAGAAAATACCAAGCTAACTTTGGAAAGCACTTACCTTACTTATTTGGCACAGCAAGCTGGTGGGTTAACTGATAAGCAATTTGAAGAAAATCCAATTTTTAGTAATAGAGCACGTAACTTTTTTGGCGTTGATTGGGTGCTATTAAATTTGAAATTAGAACATCAATTTTCAGAAAACACAAAAGGGAGTTTAAATGTTTTTCGATTAGATGCCCAACGAAATGCATTGGGTTTTAGAGAAGGAGGACGTCCAAGTACGCCAGATTCTCCAGATAGACCAAGGGAGCTTATTATTGATGAATTTAATAATTTTGGAGCAGAATTACGTGTATTAAGCAATTATCATCTTTTTGGAATAAAGAATATTTCATTGCTTGGCGCTAAGTATTACCAGTCCGATAATAGATCGCAACAAGGTATAGGAAATATGGGTTCAGCAGTAGATTTTTCTTTTAAAAACGAAGAGTTTCCTAATGCTATATTAACACAATCTGATTTTGATCTTCCTAATTTAAATGTTGCTTTGTTTGGAGAACATATATTTAAAATAACTGATGACTTTTCAGTAACTCCAGGATTTCGATTTGAATATATAAAAACAGAGAGTGAAGGGACTTTTGTGGAGCGAACACCAGTAGATCAAAATACAGTTACAAGTGTGATCACCGATGAATCAAAGTCTTTAGAAAGAAACCTATTTTTATTAGGCTTAGGGGTAAGTTATAAGCCATTAAAATCTTTTGAGGCTTTTGCGAATTTTTCACAGAATTACCGTTCGGTAACTTTTAGTGATATTCAAATAGTAAGTCCTAATTTTATTATTGATCCAGATATTCAGGATGAAACTGGCTATACCTTTGATTTGGGTGTACGCGGTGTTATTGATGATGTTATACGATATGATGTAAGTGGATTTTCTCTGTTTTATGATAATCGTATTGATGTAGCTAGAGGAAATCAATCTTTTAGAGTATTACGCTCTAATGTGGGGGCAGCACGTATTTTAGGTGTAGAATCATTAATAACAGCTAATTTTTCAAATTGGTTATTTAGTGATAATACAGGTTTTCATTGGCAACACTTTTTAAATTTTGCCTATACAGATTCTGAATTCACAGATATTTTTCTGCCAGAAGAATTTCAAAACAATGGATTGCGAAAAGGAAATGAATTACAATTTGTGCCAAAAGTAAATTTAAAAACAGGAATAGAATTAGGCTATAAAAATTTTAAATCTAGTATGCAATATACTTATATATCTACACAGTTTACAGATTCAAATAATACGCCTATTTCAGTATCAGCAGCTGGGGTAACTGGCGAAATTCCGGCATATACAATCATGGATTTTTCAGCAGAATATACTTATAAAAACTGGAAATTAGAAGCAGGAGTAAACAATCTATTAGATGAGTCTTATTTTACCCGTAGAGCAACAGGTTATCCTGGACCAGGGATTATTCCATCTGCTCCAAGAAGTTTTTATGCAGTATTGCAATTCAAGTTTTAACTAATATAACAAAAGTTAAAACTGGTAGTTTTTAAAGATATTAACATTTGTTTTTTTTAATAAGTATGCTTTCTTAGTAATTTTGATTTAAACAAATAACAAATCTACCCATGAGTTTTTTAGATAATTATGAAGATAAATTAATAATGAATGCTGAAAAACTAAAACATCCAGTAATGCCTTTATTAAGTTGGGATATTCACATGAATAATTTCACAAACAAAAATCAACTTAATAGAGATATCATTGGTTTAAAAAAATTGATAAAAAAGAACAGAGTGGCGGTTAATGTTGTTGACGAATTATTGAAAAATAATGCTGTTATTGTTGTTACTAGTAAAGATCTTGTTATTGAATTTGCTTCAAGTAATATGGTTGAGATGTCGGGTTATTTGGTTGAAGAAATTTTAGGTAAAACCCCAAAAATGTTTCAGGGACCAAAAACAAACAAACAATTATCAAAGCAAATTAGAGCTTCGGTAAATAAAGAAGAAAGTTTTGAAGCTACACTTATAAATTATAAAAAAGATAAATCGGTATACAATTGCCATATAAAAGGTTATCCAGTTTTTAACAGTAAAGGAGAGCTTGTTAATTATGTAGCTGTTGAACACGCAGCATAGTAAGAATAAAACCGATTAAATTAAAGTCGATTGCTTTTTAAGCGATCGACTTTTTTTATTTGTGTAAATTTACATTTAACCTGTTTTTATCTTGGTTTATGTATTAGAGCTTCATTATATGTCTGTGGTATACAAAAAATACAATTTACGTTAGTATTTGCAGTAGATCACAGTCGGAATAGACTTTTTATGCCTAAATCGGGTTTATGTATTCGAGTTTCGTCAAAAGATGAAATAGACTTTATAATGCATATGGGTTAGTTAAACTTTTGTATATAAATCTCTTTTATTTATGCGTTTAGTTAATTTTCTAACGCCTAAATTGAGTAAATATTAGTACGCACTTAAGATGAGTTTAGTAAAAAAATGGTATGAAAATTCAAAAAAAGTAACTGAAAAGGCTACACTCAATTATAAATCGAGTTACGAGTATGAGTTGGCAATACGAAAGGAAATGCTTAATGAATTTTCAGATACAGCTTATGAATTAAATGAAGAAAATGATCCAGGTATTTATAAAATTATGGGTCAAAATCCAGATGATCCCGAATCTTGTTATATAGGTAATGTTATTATTGAGTTTGATGAAGGAACTTGGTTAGCTACATGGTACATTTCGGGTTTTATGCATTATGCGTACGGAATGCAAGTAAGTTCAAATATTTTAGTTTTTAATTTTTCGTACTTAGATACCGATGAAAATCCACATACAGGATTAGTAGCATACACTTTTTTATCCAAAGATATTGTTAGAGGCGAATGGATCGAAGAAGGTTATGACGAAAAAGGCTTAGAAGAGTTACGAAAATTGAAAGATGATGAAATTGATTTTAATGATATGCATGATGCTAATTTTGGTTTTAGTCTGAATTAGTTTTGTAGGTTTTTTTAGTTTAAATTTTAAATGTTTGATAATCACTAAGTTTGATTTTTTGTTCTTTTTAGTTATATATTATAAGTGAAATGTATTGATATAAAAACGGTTAGGCTGTATTAGTCTCTTGCTTTGTGGGTAGCTATCGCAGGTTGTTTTTTCTTACATAATGAATTGAGGCATAGATAAAAGGTAATGTTTTTGATTTTATATTTGGATTACTAAACAAAAAATCAAATTATGAAAACGTTCTTACCAATTTTGGTGTGCTTATTTTTTTCTCAATTAATACTTGCAGGTCCTCCAGAACCAAAAGTAGGTTACCGCTGGGTGCTCAACAAACAATACTCAGATGAATTTAATGGGAACAAATTAGATGACTCTAAATGGAATAAAACATTTAGAGGATGGAAAGGTCGAAGACCAGCTAAGTTTGAGCCAAAAACCATTTCAGTAAAAAATGGTACCATGCAAATTAAAAATCAGGTATCAACAGATCCAGGTGATGGGTATACAATTGATGGTGGTGCGGTACAGTCAAAAGAAACAACAGCTTATTTTGGATATTACGAATGTCGCTTTAAATCTTCTCGAATAGCAATGTCAACCACATTTTGGTTATCTAACCCTAAAAGAGCAGTTAATTTTCCAACTAAAAAAAGTAATGGGAACAACTGTGCTAGAGATAGCTTTAGCCAAGAATTAGATATTGCAGAAAGTATAGGTGGTGTTTTTAATGGAACAAGCTCTTTTAGAAATAATATGAATTTTAATACACACTACCGTTATGTAGATTGTAATGGAGGAAGAGAAAAATTCTTTTCTCGTGGAAATAATTCTGTTGAAGGAACTGGTAAAAACAACGCTAAATTAAGCAGCGAGTCATGGCAAGATTTTCATACGTATGGAGCGTATTGGAAAAACGAAAATGAAGTGTCTTTTTATGCGGATAATAAATATGTGGGTGATGTAAAAGTGAGTACTGAAGTGGTTAATAAACCATTTCCAGATCCAATGCGTATCAATATGGTAACAGAAACGTACGATTGGGCAAAACCACACCCATCACCACAACAATTAAGAAATAATAATATCAATACTTCATATTACGATTGGATTCGTGCCTATGAATTAATTCCAGTAGATAAAGCTCCAAAATCAACAAGATTTAAAGCAGATCAGGTATTTCAAGATAAAATTTCGTTTTCTCAAAAAGCAAAATTAGTTGATGGGAATACGAAAGTTGAAGTTTCGTATTTGTATTCTGCTAAGGTGGATAGAGAATTTAGATTAAGAATTTTAGATGCCAATGATAAAGAGGTGTTTAATTCTGGATTTAAAGTGTTAGAAGGTTTAGGGAAAAATAGAAAAACGATAGATTTAAGAAAAACTTTAGCTAACGGAAAATATACTTTTGTAGGTGAGCTAAGAGAATCGGGCTCAAATAAAGTAGTAGCTACTACAAGTAATGAAGGTACGGTAACGGGTAGTAATCCAACACCAAAACCCGAACCAGCACCATCTCCAAAGCCAGTGGTTCAGCCATCTCCAAAACCAACAAATAATGATGCACCAAAAGTGAGTTTTATTAAGCCAACTTTATTTAATTTGGTTGAAGGAGCTAATGTTGTTGTTGAAGTGGGAGCAACTGATGCTAATGGTATTCAGAATGTAAAGCTTTATTTAAATAATAATTTTATCGGACAGCAAGGTTCAGCTCCATACCGATTCGGATTTAGAGAGCAAGCATTAAAAAATATGAGGCCAGGTTCATATGAATTAAAAGCTGTGGCTACAGATAAAAATGGAACTACTGGTGAGGTAATAACCACTTTAAATATTGCACCTAAAAATGCACCAGCACCTAAACCAACTCCAGTGGTTACTAATAATAACCCAAAAGTAACTTTCTTGAAACCTACTAACTTAAATTTGGTTGAAGGAGTTACGGTAAATGTGGATGTTCAAGCAACAGATAATGATGGTATTCAAAATGTAAAACTATATGTAAATAATAAGTTTGTAAGACAAGAGAATATTTTGCCATACGAATGGGGCGGAAATGATAATGCCTTAAAAAAAATGGAACCAGGTTCGTATGAACTAAAAGCAGTAGCAACTGATAAAAAAGGGAACACAGCTGAAGCAAAAGTAACAGTTAGAGTTTCTAGTAAATCAAATGGGAGCGCTGTTAATAACTTAAATGGAACATATAGTATTAAGTTTCCAAAAACTGGACAACGAATTTTAGCTAGAACTAATGAAGATTTTAATGCAATTACTCACAACTATGGTAAATGGGATGATCAATTATGGATCATAAAATCTGTAGGGACTAATTTATATAGTATTCAGAATAAAGCAAACAAGCGTTTTTTAACAGTAGTAGATAATTGTAAAGGTGGTGTAAATGTTAGTAGTACAAATGGTACTAGAGGAACAAGTAGCTCTTGGCAAATAGTAAAAGTTGGAAATTTATATTCATTACGACCTCAAAAATGTACAAATTTTGCATTAGATGTTGAAAGAGGAAGTGTTGATGGTAATGTTCAATTATGGAATTTAGATACAAATAGTAATAACCAAAAGTTTGAGCTAGTTAAAATAACTGGTAATAAAATACTAGATTCAGAAGATGAAGCATTAAAAGTAATAATGGCTCCAAATCCTTCAAAAACTTATGTCGATCTTATCGGAATAGAGGTGGGGAGTGAAATTGAATTAACCAATTTACTTGGTCAAAAACTATTAGTTCAAATTGCAGAAAACACCACAGAACGTATCAATTTAGAAGGATATGCAACGGGTGTATATTTTGTAAGAATTGGAAATGGATTGACTAAGCGATTAGTTATAGAAAATTAAATAATGTATTAAACTATTATTTGTAAAGAATTGCAAATAATTTAATTTGAAAATCAGTTTGTTGGGTTATATTAGTATAACACAATAAACTGATTTTTTAGTTATATATAAAATGAAAGAAGATTTTCTGTATTATTTATGGAAGTTTCAGAAGATCGATACTTCTAAACTTCAAACAACCAAAGGAGAATCAATTGAAGTTATATCTGTAGGTAGTCATAATGTACAAGCATCTGGACCTGATTTTTTTAATGCTCAATTAGTTATTGGGGGTCAAAAATGGGCAGGCAATATTGAAATTCATGTAAAAGCAAGCGATTGGTTTGTTCACCATCATCAAAATGACCCCAATTATAATAATGTGATTTTGCATGTTGTATGGGAGTGGGATATAGATGTATTTAGGTCAAATAATAGCGTTATTCCAGCATTGCAATTAAAAAATTATGTATCCGAAGTATCTTTAAAGGCATATTATAAATTATATAAAAGTAAAGTGAATAAATGGATTAATTGTGAAAATCAATTGGTTGAAATACCCTCATTTACTATGAATAATTGGCTTGAGCGTATTTATTTTGAGCGTTTAGAAACAAAATCAGAACCAATTCTTCAATTATTAAAAAAGTGCAATAATAATTGGGAAGCTACTTGTTTTGCCGTATTAGCAAAAGCTTTTGGGGGTAATACTAATGGAGAAGCGTTCTTTAAAATAGCACAATCAATTCCATTTACAGTAGTGCAAAAAGCTAAAAACACATTCGAATTAGAAGCCTTGTTTTTTGGTCAAGCTAATTTATTGGAAAAAAAATTAGAAGACCCCTATTACAACTCTCTTAAAAAAGAATATGCTTTTTTGAAGCACAAATTCAAATTGAATCAAATTTTAGGCCTTCAGGTTCAGTTTTTTAAACTCCGTCCATCAAATTTTCCAAGTTTGCGTTTGTCACAGTTGGCTGTGTTTTACGCCGAAAATAAAAACGTGTTTAGTTTACTTATGCAACTAAATAAATTGGATGATTTAGAAAAATTGTTACGAGTAAATTCATCATTTTATTGGGAGGATCATTATACTTTTGATAAAACATCAAAAAAAAGCCAGAAAAAAGTATCTAAAGCTTTTGTTGAATTAGTATTGATTAATGCGATTTTACCTTTAAAATTTGTTTTTGAAAATTCAATACAAAAATTTGAAGCCGATAAAATGTTGCGTGTTTTAAAACTTTTGAAACCTGAAAATAATAGCATTAGTAATCGATATAAAAACTTAGGAGTTCCAATGACAAATGCATTGCATTCACAAGCTTCATTAACATTAAAAAAAGAATATTGTGATCCACAAAAATGTATGGATTGTGCAATTGGGTATTCGATTTTGAGTTTGAAATAGCATTTCAAATCATAGTTTTTAAATCATAAGTACACAAAAAAACTAAGTTGAGGTTTTTTTAATTAGCTTAATTTTAGTTTATATTTTTGTAAGTTTTTTCTTTGTTCTTTTGAGGCTTTGTTCTGTTTGTTTAAATTTAGGGTATTAACCATCTTGAATTTAGATAAATACTTCTTTTTTGTCTTCGATAATATGTTTTTTTATTCAGTTAAAAAGCAATAGAAGTTTGTTTTTATTCTATCCCCAACCTATTAGACACTTAAAGTGTTTATGTTTTTATTTAATGATTTCTTCTTTGTGTTTGCATCATAAGAGGAAATTTAAATAGTGGTATTTTCAAAATGAATAACTAAAAAAAACAATTATGAAGAAAATTACGATATTAAGTTTTTTGTTGATTATAACACAATTTTGTGTAGCTCAAAAAGCAGATGTGTACGATTTAGATCAAATGCACACCCGAAGAAAAATAAGGGAACATAAACAAATACCTATATTGGAGTATGTTGTAGAAACTGCAGTAGGTTATTCAGTAAATGGTAAAGTAGATAACCCTTCAAAAATTAGTGGTCAATTTGTTAAACTGGGTAGGTATTTTGTGGTAAATAAAAATTATCGAGATTTATTTTTTGTTGGGCAATTGATAGGCATTAATGAGGTGTCTAAATATAATTTATTGGTAAGTGATCACGTCGATGTTGCCCAAATTTTATTTGAAGACGTAAAAACAAAAAATAAATTTATAGCTGATTCTAGTTTTTTACAACAATATTCATTTTCAATAAATGGAAAATACAATAAACAAGGTGATCGAATAGTAGCTTCGAATTAATTTTTTTAAGATAATTTAACGATTTGTTATTCGAATAAAATATAAATTGTACTTAAGTATTCAAAAGGTGGTTTTTTACTGCCTTTTTTTATAATAGTTATTCAATAATGAATAAAACATATGTTCTATAACGATATTGATAAGGGTTAAAATTGAAACTAATTGATCAAGAATACTTATTTTTGAGTAAATCAAATGTAAATGTATAATTTAAGGCACTTTTTAGAACGAAGAGGTTATTATGTTTGCTCCCGATTGGCAGAGCGTTTAGGAATGCGAACTAAAAATGTGAGAATTTTTTTTATTTATGCCACGTTTGCTACAGTAGGTTTAAGTTTTTTTGTCTACCTAACATTGGCATTTTGGTTAAAATTAAAAGATTTAATTTATACAAAACGAACATCAGTGTTTGATATATAGATATGCTGCTATTTTTAAAAAATAAAGTGTATTTAGCAATAACTATGTTGGTGTTATTGTTACTAGCGGGAGTTATAGGTTTTCGTTTTTTTGCAAATTACAACTGGATTGATGCTGTTTACATGACTGTTATTACAGTAACTACTGTAGGTTATGGCGAGGTTAATCCATTAGATGATACAGCAAAGTTGTTTGCTGTATTTTTAATTTTAACTAGTTTGGGGGTTATTACGTTTTCACTTTCGGTGTTAACAGAGTATATAGTAATGCAGAGTAACCCTAAATTAATTGAGTATAAAAAAATTCAAAAAATGATTTCATCCTTTAAGGATCATGTTATTATTTGCGGTTATGGCAGAAACGGAAAGCAAGTTGCCAAAAAGTTGCATGCTCATAACAAGCCGTATTTAATTATAGAACATAAAAAAGAAATTGTTGATAAATATCAGTCGATAGATAGACCAATGATATATGGAGATGCTATTGATGATAATGTTTTAAAACAAGCAGGAATTTATAAAGCAAATTGTTTAATTACGGCATTGCCTGAAGATGCAGATAATTTATTTATTGTGCTTTCGGCTAGGCAAATGAATAAAGAATTAAAAATTATAAGCCGAGCTTCAAAAACATCCTCTTATAAAAAATTACGATTAGCCGGAGCCGATAATGTTATTATGCCAGACAGTATTGGGGGGGATCATATGGCTTCATTAGTTGTAGTGCCCGATTTAATAGAGTTTTTAGATAAACTATCCTTAGTTGGAAAAGGATCTGTAAATATAGAAGAAGTACCCTCGGAAAAGTTTATAAAAGCAAAAGAACAAAAAAGTATTAGAAATTTAGATATACGTTCTCGAACAGGATGTACTATAATCGGGTACAAAACACCAGAAGGAAAATACACTGTAAACCCTGAAGCCGATCAAGTAATTGAACAAGGATCTAGAGTGGTGGTTTTAGGAAATGCAAAACAGATTGAAAAATTGAATGGTATTTATGATATATCAATCGAGTTTGAATAAATAGAAGTAATATCTCGCATAGATTTATTTCTGAATAGTTCTAGTGAAGTTTAAAAAATATGTATATAAATATAATAGCAAAGAATACTTATGATAAAACGAGTTAGTCTTTTTGTGTTACTGATGATGCAAAGTATTGCAGCCTTAGCAAATAATGAATCCATTGATGAAAAAATAGAATCCTTTTTCGGACCTGTAGCAGAAGCTGTTGGAGGGGTGGTGTTTTTTCCGATTTTAATTTCCGGTAAAAAAGTGCCTATTGTGCTTATTATATTGTTGTTAGGGGCTTTGTTTTTTACATTATATAATAAATTTGCTAATGTTAGGCTATTAGGAGTGGCTATAAAGGCAGCAAAAGGGGATTATGATGATATTGACTTGCGTCAAGTGTCACAAGTAGAAGGGGATACAACAAGCAATGATGAAAATATCTTAGAGTCACCAAGAGCTGAGCCTGTTATTGGAGAGGTTACTCATTTTCAGGCATTAACAGCAGCATTATCAGCCACAGTTGGTTTAGGTAATATTGCAGGGGTAGCAGTAGCTATAGCATTAGGTGGACCAGGTGCAACTATTTGGATGATACTAGCTGGTTTTTTAGGAATGTCGACTAAGTTAATTGAAGGTACCCTAGGAGTAAAATACAGAGAAGTTGATGAAAATGGTAAAATCTATGGGGGTCCCATGTATTACCTCAAAAAAGGATTAGCCGAAAAAAAATTAGGAGGTTTAGGTAAGTTTTTAGCTGTTTTTTATGCTATTATGGTAGTGGGAGGCTCATTTGGAGGAGGAAATATGTTTCAAGCTAATCAGGCAGCAGCACAAGCTAAACAGTTATTTGATGTTGATACAGGCTGGTTTTTTGGAGTAGTTATGATGATTTTGGTAGGCTTTGTAATTATCGGAGGCATTAAAAGGATTGGTAAAGTTACCGAAAAAATAGTTCCATTTATGGGTATTATATATGTAGGAGCTGGATTTATTATTTTAATAATGAATATAAATTTATTACCCGAAGCATTTAGTAAAATTTTTGTCGAAGCTTTTGCTCCTCAAGCAGCACTAGGAGGGGTAATTGGTGTAATGATTCAAGGTTTTAAAAGAGCAGCTTTTTCTAATGAAGCAGGAGTAGGTTCGGCTTCTATTGCTCATGCCGCAGTAAAAACGCGTTTTCCTGCAAGTGAAGGTATTGTGGCTTCAATTGGGCCATTTGTAGATACGGTTGTTATTTGTACAATGTCTGCTTTGGTAATAGTAGTGGTAAATATTAAAGAAAATCTATTTAGTTATGGAGCTGTAAAAGGTTCTTCTGTTATTCTTAATAAAACAGGAGAGTCTATTGGAGGGGTCGATTTAACTTCTTTGGCTTTTGAAACAGCAATTCCATATTTTTCATATGTTTTGACTATTGCGGTTATTTTGTTTGCTATTTCAACAATGTTATCTTGGTCTTATTATGGATTACAAGGGTGGAAATATCTTTTTGGAAAGGGAAAAGTGACAGACTTAACCTATAAGGTGATTTTCTTATTCATGATTTTGGTAGGAGCTTCTTCAAGTTTAAATTCTGTGGTAGATTTTTCAGATGCTATGATTTTTGCTATGGTTTTTCCTAATATGATAGGCTTATTTATATTAGCACCTAAGGTTAAAAAAGAAGTTGCAAAATATTTAAAAGTCATTGGTTATTCTTCGGTTAAGAAGGAATAATGAAATTTAATAGACAACATAAATTAGGGATTATTAAGTTAGGAGCTTTATTGGGAGTGATCTATTTTTTAATAGTGCTCTATAAAAATGTTCCTCCAAAAAAAGCGGCATTTGTTTTAAATAATGAAGCGCAATGTTTTGTTGAAAACCAGCAAGCGCTTCTTGCTGAGGCAGAAACAGAAAAAGTATTTACTTATTATGTAAATTCAATTTCGGATTATGTTGGTTACCAACTGGGCTTGTTTCCAGATCAAATAGATCGTTTATTAGCTTATCGAAATGCTGGAAATCTGATATACACTGTAAAGGATTTTGAAAAAGTTACAAGTATTGACCCAAATCAGTTAGATTCAATAAAATCATTTTTAAAGTTTCCAAAACAGAAATTTCAAAAACCAAAAAAATTAAAGCAAAAAAGTACTTCAATAGTTTTAAAGGAGAAATTAGAAATGAATACAGTTTCTGCTAAGGAGTTACAAGAAAAGCTTAAGTTGCCAGATTTTATTGCAAGGAGAATTGTAAACTTTAGAACATCTTTGAATGGGTATAAATCTATGGATCAATTAGAAAAAGTTTATGGAATTTTACCCTATCAACTAAAACGAATAAGGGTTAATGGTTATTTAAAATAAAAGGTTTTGGTTTAAAACGTGAGTATCGACAGCATAAATAAATGTTTATCAATGTTTGACTTTAATAGAAGTTTTTTTGTTTTTAATTGTTTATCTTTTTTAATGCAAGATTAAACATAGTAAACAATTCATAAAATTTGTGAAAAATAATACAGAATCAGCTTTCTAAATTAATTTCTAAAAAATAGGAGTCTTTTGAATCAATAAGATTCCAAGATTACCCCTATATTTGGTCCTAAATTAGTCATGAACCCATCTTAAATTTCTAAAAGATTTATAAATTATTAAACGCAATAATTTGTTAAATGAAATAGGGAAATAAGTATCATATTTAGTTTATATATGAATTTCGATTATTCAGAAACGCAGCAAATGGTTGCAGAAGCTGCAAAAAACTTCGCAATACAGTACATTAAACCATACGTAATGGAATGGGATGAAAGTCAAACGTTTCCCACTCATGTATTTAAAAAAGCAGGAGAGTTAGGTTTTATGGGGGTACTAGTGCCTGAGGTTTATGGAGGATCAGGCCTTGGGTACCATGAGTATATTGCTATTATTGAAGAAATTTCAAAAGTAGATCCATCGATTGGACTTTCTGTAGCAGCGCATAATTCATTATGTACAAATCATATTTTATCTTTTGGAAATGAAGAGCAAAAGAAAAAGTGGATTCCTAAATTGGCTTCGGCAGAACTAATAGGAGCATGGGGTCTTACGGAGCATAATACGGGTAGTGATGCTGGAGGAATGAATACTACGGCAGTACTCGATGGCGATTCTTATGTATTAAATGGAGCAAAAAACTTTATTACTCATGGTGAAACTGGTGATATTGCTGTAGTAATAGCGCGTACAGGTGAAAAAGGAGATTCTCATGGAATGTCTGCTTTTGTTGTTGAAAGAGGAACAAAAGGTTTTTTGGCAGGTAAAAAAGAAAATAAATTAGGCATGCGTGCCAGCGAAACGGCAGAGCTTATTTTTCAAGACTGTAGAATACCTAAAGAAAATTTATTAGGAGATTTGGGTGAAGGTTTTATTCAGTCAATGAAAATTTTAGATGGAGGAAGAATATCAATAGGCGCTTTGTCTATAGGTATTGCAAAAGGAGCAGCAGAAGCTGCTATTCAGTATTCTAAAGAGCGTGAGCAATTTGGTAAACCAATTTGTAAGTTCCAGGGAATTAGCTTTAAACTAGCTGATATGGCAACAAAAATTGAAGCTGCCGAATTGATGTTGCATAAGGCGGCTTATTTAAAAAATAAGGGAGAAAGTGTAACAAAAATTGGGGCGATGAGTAAAATGTATGCAAGTGAAATTTGTGTAGAAATAGCCAATGATGCAGTGCAAGTACACGGAGGCTATGGCTATACTAAAGATTATCCTGTAGAAAAGTTTTATCGAGATTCAAAATTGTGTACCATTGGTGAGGGGACAACAGAGATTCAAAAACTAGTAATAGCAAGAGAAATTCTGAAATAACCAATTGTTTAAAATTAGGTTATAAAATAAACTAACTACTTTGTAGTAAAAATAAGAGAAAAAACTTTGTAGGTTGTAAAAAGGTAGTATATTTGCAGCCTAATAATTCTTAAAGAGAGGAGGTCAAACTATGTTAATTATACCAATTAAAGACGGAGAAAATATAGATAGAGCGCTAAAGCGTTTTAAGCGAAAGTTCGATAGAACTGGAACAATGCGTGCGCTTAGAGGGCGTCAGCAATTTAAAAAACCTTCTGTAGTTCGCAGAGCTCAAATTCAAAAAGCTCAGTATATACAAGGACTTAGAGATGCAGAAAATATCTAAGTCGATTGTGTAAACAACGTCTTTAGGATATAAATATATAGCCTTACTCGAAAGAGTAAGGCTTTTTTGTTTAAAATGTTTGTGTTAATTTGTGGTATGTTAATAGATCAATTTAAGGATTATATGCTGCTCGAACGAAATTGTTCTGAGCTAACCGTTAAAGCTTATGTGTCAGATTTAACAGCGTTTGTTTTTTTTTTAGAAAATGAACATGCTGCTATGGATTTGGTTAAGGTGAACTATCCTGAAATTAGGCAGTGGATAGTAGAATTGGTTGATAATGGAGTTTCTAATCGCAGTATTAACCGAAAAATAGCCTCGTTAAAAGCGTTTTATTTATTTCTTCAAAAAACGGAAGTTGTTAAGGTGGGTCCATTGGCAAAACATAAGTCTTTGAAAACGGAATCTAAAGTAAAATTGCCCTTTTCGGAAGAGGAGATTAAAGGTGCTTTAAGTTTGTTTAATGAAGATTTGAATGATTTTTTTCAATTGAGAGATCGTTTAATAATAGAAGTGTTGTATGTTACGGGTATACGTAGGGCAGAATTGGTGGGGTTGACAATCGGTAGTGTGGATCTTTTTTCAAATACATTAAAGGTGTTAGGTAAGCGAAATAAGGAGCGTATAGTGCCTTTATTGGGGGTGACTATTAAGTTGCTTTCTGAGTATATAGAGGGGTATAAAAGCCGTTACGTAGCCGAAAAATCAAGCCCTTTATTTCTGACAAATAAGGGTGTTAAAATTTATGAAAACTTTGTCTTTCGCTTAATAAATTCTTACTTTGGTAAGGTATCTGTTAAAAACAATAAAAGTCCTCATGTTTTGCGTCATTCTTTTGCGACTCATTTATTAAAGAATGGTGCGGATTTGAATTCTGTTAAAGAATTGTTGGGGCATTCGAGTTTGGCGGCGACCCAAGTGTATACGCATAATAATATTGCAGAGCTCACTAAGGTTTATAAGAAATCTCATCCTCGAAACAAAAATGTTTAAACAGTTACGCATTGTCTAATCTTAAATATAATGTGTATGAAAGTAAATGTTCAGTCTGTAAATTTTAATGTAGATCAAAAGCTAGTTTCGTTTACAAAAGAAAAATTAACCAAGTTAGAGGGGCACTTTAGTAAGATTATTTCTGCGGAAGTTTTTATGAAAGTTCAAAACACAAGTGCAAAAGAAAATAAAATCACAGAAATTTTATTAAATATTCCGGGCGGTGAATTTGTGGCGAAAAAGACTTATAAAACATTTGAAGAGGGTGTGGATCAATGCCTTAATTGCTTAGAAAGGCAGTTGGGGAAATTTAAGGAGAAACAAAAAATGAGATTAGTTTGAAATTTTTTTTAAAAAAGTTTTGGTGAATCGTAAAACAGTTATATATTTGCATCCCGTTAGCAATAACGGGGTGCTTTTTTAAAAGCGCTAAACGGTAAAAAGCCGATATAGCTCAGCTGGCTAGAGCAGCTGATTTGTAATCAGCAGGTCGTGGGTTCGAGTCCCTCTATCGGCTCTTTTTTTAAAGGTGTAAAAGCCTTTGTTTTTGAAATATTGATTTTTGGGAAGATACTCAAGCGGCCAACGAGGGCAGACTGTAAATCTGCTGTTTTTAACTTCGCAGGTTCGAATCCTGCTCTTCCCACTTTTTTCAAAAAATAATTACATATATTTGCAAGCCTTTAATAGTTTGCTAATAATGGCGGGAGTAGCTCAGTTGGTAGAGCGTCAGCCTTCCAAGCTGAATGTCGCCGGTTCGAACCCGGTCTCCCGCTCAATGATATAGAACTGCACTTGGTGTGGTTCTATGTCTATATAAGTAACTCACGTTGCATCATGCCGGTGTAGCTCAGGGGTAGAGCGTTTCCTTGGTAAGGAAGAGGTCACGAGTTCAAATCTCGTCATTGGCTCAAACTGTGTAGAACAAATTACTTTTACTAAAAATAAAATTAGAATTAAATAACATTCATTATGGCAAAGGGAACTTTTGATCGTTCGAAACCACACTTGAATATCGGTACTATCGGACACGTAGATCACGGTAAAACAACTTTAACTGCTGCAATTACTAAAGTATTGGCAGATGCAGGTCTTTCTGAAGCTAGAGATTTCGATACTATCGATAATGCTCCTGAGGAAAAAGAAAGAGGGATTACAATTAATACATCTCACGTAGAATATCAGACTGCTAACCGTCACTACGCTCACGTTGACTGTCCAGGTCACGCCGATTACGTAAAGAACATGGTAACTGGAGCTGCGCAAATGGATGGGGCTATTCTTGTGGTAGCTGCAACTGATGGGCCAATGCCACAAACACGTGAGCATATCTTATTAGGTCGTCAGGTAGGTATTCCACGTATCGTTGTTTTCTTGAATAAAGTTGACATGGTGGATGATGAAGAATTATTGGAATTAGTTGATATGGAAGTAAGAGATTTACTTTCTTTCTATGACTATGATGGTGATAATGGTCCTGTTGTGTCAGGTTCTGCTTTAGGTGCATTAAATGGTGAGCAAAAGTGGGTTGATACAGTGATGGAATTAATGTCGCAAGTTGATGCTTGGATTGAAGAGCCGCTAAGAGAGGTTGATAAAGATTTCTTAATGCCAATTGAAGATGTATTCTCAATTACTGGTCGTGGTACAGTTGCTACAGGTCGTATTGAAACTGGTATCGCTAACACTGGAGATCCTGTTGAGATTATTGGTATGGGTGCTGAAAAGTTAACATCTACAATTACTGGTATTGAAATGTTCCGTCAAATCCTTGATAGGGGTGAGGCAGGAGATAATGCAGGTATCTTATTAAGAGGTATTGAGAAGTCGCAGATTTCTAGAGGTATGGTTATTACTAAGCCAGGATCTGTTACTCCACATAAAAAATTCAAAGCAGAGGTTTATATCCTTAAAAAAGAAGAAGGTGGACGTCACACTCCATTCCATAATAACTACCGTCCGCAGTTCTATGTACGTACAACTGATGTAACTGGTAATATTGCTTTACCTGATGGAGTTGAAATGGTAATGCCTGGAGATAACTTGACTATTACAGTTGAATTGATTCAGACTATTGCAATGAATGTAGGTCTTCGTTTTGCAATCCGTGAAGGTGGTAGAACAGTAGGTGCAGGTCAGGTAACAGAAATTCTTGACTAAATTTATTGTTATAAATAAATAAAACGAGCGAGGTGTTCTTTTTTTTAGAATACCTTGCTTTTTTTGAATAAAATTTTATATTTTTGCACACCCATTAAAATATGATTTTTTTTGGAAGTGTAAAATAGACGGGTTTAGCTCAGTTGGTAGAGCACTGGTCTCCAAAACCAGGTGTCGTGAGTTCGAGCCTCGCAACCCGTGCAAATACTAAGCAATATGGCAGGAATAGTAAATTATATAACAGAATCCTTTTCGGAATTAAAGAATAATGTTTCTTGGACTCCAAGGGCTGAGGCGCAACGATTGACAGTGATTGTTGTTGTGTTTTCTGTCTTGTTTTCATTGGCTATTTGGGGTGTTGATACTGCGTTTAGTAAAGTTATCGAGCAGTACTTTAATATAGTTAAACAGTAGTGCGTATTATGGCTGATTCTAACATTAAAAAATGGTACGTTGTTCGTGCTGTTAGTGGTCAAGAAAATAAAGTTAAAGATTATATAGAGCGCGAAATATCTCAGCAGGGCTTAGATGATTTTGTGGATCAGGTGCTGGTGCCTACTGAAAAAGTGATTCAGGTGCGCAATGGTAAAAAGATAAATAAAGAAAGAGTTTATTTTCCTGGCTACATAATGGTTGAAGCAAATTTATCTGGTGAAGTGCCGCATATTATTAAGTCTATAAACGGAGTGATTGGTTTTTTAGGGGAAGTTAAAGGAGGGGATCCTGTTCCGTTAAGAAAATCTGAAGTGAATAGAATGTTAGGTAAGGTGGATGAATTAGCTATTAAGGTTGATAATATTGCTATACCTTACACAGAAGGTGAGACTGTCAAAGTTATTGATGGTCCATTTAATGGGTTTAATGGTACTGTAGAAAAGGTGAATGAAGAAAAGCGTAAGCTTGAAGTGATGGTGAAGATATTTGGAAGAAAAACACCTTTAGAGTTAAGTTACATGCAAGTAGAAAAAGTTTAAATAACTATTTTATTTTATATCGGAATTGTGTTTTTCTGAGCTTCCACTGAAAAAATGCAATTTCAATAATTATTTTTAAAAATGGCAAAAGAAGTAAGTAAGGTTGTAAAACTACAAGTTCGTGGTGGGGCGGCAAATCCATCTCCACCTGTTGGGCCTGCTTTGGGTGCTGCTGGGGTGAATATCATGGAATTCTGTAAGCAATTCAATGGTAGAACTCAGGATAAAGCTGGTAAAGTGTTACCAGTGGCAATTACGGTATATAAAGACAAGTCTTTTGATTTCGTAATTAAAACTCCTCCTGCAGCAGTTCAAATATTGGAAGCAGCAAAAATTAAAAAAGGTTCGGGAGAGCCAAATAGAAAAAAAGTAGCTTCGGTTACTTGGGATCAGTTAAAAGTTATCGCTGAAGATAAAATGCCTGATTTGAATGCATTTACTGTAGAGTCAGCAATGAGAATGATGGCTGGTACAGCTCGTTCAATGGGTATTACTGTTAAAGGCGATGCGCCATCTTAATCTTTTAAATAGAAAATCATGGCAAAATTAACAAAAAAACAAAAAGATACGCGTGCTAAAGTAGACTTTGGTAAAGCGTACTCGATTACAGAAGCGGCTTCTTTGGTAAAAGAAGTAACTACTGTAAATTTTGATGCCTCTGTTGATATAGCAGTAAGGTTGAATGTAGATCCTAGAAAAGCAAATCAAATGGTTCGTGGTGTGGTTATTTTACCACATGGTACAGGTAAGGATGTTAAAGTACTTGCTTTAGTAACCCCAGATAAAGAAGAAGAGGCGAAAGCGGCAGGTGCTGATTTTGTTGGTTTGGATGAATATTTGGCAAAAATCAAAGGTGGTTGGACAGATGTTGATGTAATTGTGACTATGCCTTCAGTAATGGGTAAATTAGGTCCTTTAGGTAGAGTATTAGGTCCTCGTGGTTTAATGCCTAACCCTAAAACTGGAACAGTAACAATGGATGTGGCTAAGGCAGTATCTGATGTAAAAGCTGGTAAAATTGATTTTAAAGTTGATAAAACTGGTATTGTACATGCTGCAGTAGGTAAAGCATCATTTGATGCTGATAAGTTAGTAGGTAATATTAATGAGTTAGTAAGTACTTTGGTGAAATTAAAACCACAGACAGCTAAAGGAGTTTATGTAAAATCAGCGTACATTTCAAGTACAATGAGTCCTGGAATTCAGTTGGATACTAAGGCTTTTGCTGGGTAATTAAGAATAACGATTATGACAAGAGAAGAAAAATCAATAGTAATTGAAAACTTAACTGCACAGTTAGCTGAAAATAGTAATATATATATTGCTGATATTTCTGGATTAGATGCAGGGACGACTTCAAATTTACGTAGAGCTTGTTTTAAAGCTAACGTATCACTTTCAGTAGTGAAAAATACATTGCTTGCAAAAGCAATGGAAGCTTCAGATAAGGATTTTGGTGAGTTGCCAGCTACTTTGGTGGGGAATACATCAATCATGTTTTCTGAAACTGGTAATGGGCCAGCAAAAGTAATTAAAGAATTTCGTAAGAAATCTGAAAAGCCTTTATTAAAAGGAGCTTTTGTTGAGTCGGCAATTTTTGTTGGTGACGATAACTTAGATGCACTTGTTAATATCAAGTCTAAAGAAGAGGTTATTGGAGATATTATTGGATTATTACAATCTCCAGCTAAAAATGTTGTTTCTGCTCTTAAGTCGAGTGGAGGTAAGTTAGCCGGTATCCTTAAAACGTTATCTGAAAAATAGATAACACTAGCGTGTGCGCACAATTATTATATTATATAAAAACTATTTAAAACGATAGAAAATGGCAGATTTAAAAGAATTCGCAGAACAATTAGTAAACTTAACTGTTAAGGAAGTAAATGAATTAGCAGATATTCTTAAAGAGGAGTATGGTATTGAGCCAGCAGCAGCAGCAGTAGCTGTAGCAGCAGGTGGTGGAGCAGCAGGTGGTGATGCAGCTGAAGAAAAAACTGAATTTGATGTTGTGTTAAAAGCAGCAGGTGGATCTAAGTTAGCAGTAGTTAAATTGGTTAAAGAATTAACTGGTTTAGGTCTTAAAGAAGCTAAAGGTTTAGTTGATGATGCTCCAAGTAACATCAAAGAAGGAGTTACTAAAGATGAAGCAGAAGCATTAAAAGCTCAATTAGAAGAAGCTGGTGCTGAAGTAGAGCTTAAGTAAGCTTTTATATTAAAATCACAAAGGTTTAGACCCTGAGTTTGTTCTCAGTGGTCTAGACCATTTTGTGTATATAGAACTTAGGTTTTATATTTTGTTAATTAATCAATAGATTACTTAACTATATAACGAGCAAGATTGCTCAATATTTTTTGCATAAGACAATATTATTGTTTTTGTGTTTTTGTGTGTTAATAAAAACTATTGTAACTTAAAACAAAACTATGTAAGAAGTTTTCTTTTAAGTTTTGGTAGTCTTACATACTAATTATTTTGATAATTTAATTCTATCCATTGATGTCAGCAACGCAAACTGAAAGATTAAATTTTTCTTCCGTAAAGAACATCCCTGCTTATCCAGATTTGTTGGATATTCAAATTAAGTCTTTCCAGGATTTCTTTCAATTAGAAACGAAATCAGAAGAGAGAGGGAATGAAGGATTGTATAATACCTTCATGGAAAACTTTCCAATCACGGACACACGTAATCAGTTCGTACTTGAATTTTTAGATTATTTTGTTGATCCTCCACGTTACGATTTACAAGAATGTATTGAAAGAGGGTTAACATATAGTGTTCCATTAAAAGCGCGTTTAAAATTATATTGTACCGATCCTGAGCATGAGGATTTTGAAACTATTGTACAGGATGTGTATTTAGGTACTATTCCTTATATGACTCCAAGTGGTACGTTTTGTATAAATGGAGCAGAACGAGTAGTAGTTTCTCAATTACATCGTTCTCCAGGAGTATTTTTTGGACAATCATTTCACGCCAATGGTACTAAATTGTATTCTGCCCGTGTAATTCCTTTTAAAGGATCATGGATTGAATTTGCAACAGATATCAATAGCGTAATGTACGCGTATATTGATCGTAAAAAGAAATTACCTGTAACTACGCTTTTCCGTGCTATCGGATTTGAGCGAGATAAAGATATATTAGAGATTTTTGACCTTGCGGAAGAAGTTAAGGTTTCAAAATCAGGAATTAAGAAAGTATTAGGGCGCCAATTGGCAGCACGTGTATTAAATACATGGCATGAAGATTTTGTAGATGAAGATACGGGTGAAGTTGTGTCAATTGAGCGTAATGAAATTGTATTAGATCGTGATACAATTTTAGAAAAAGATCATATTGAAGAGATTTTAGAGAGTGGAGTAAAAACAATTTTACTTCATAAAGAGGATAATGAAAAAGGGGATTATGCAATTATTCATAATACACTTCAGAAAGATCCAACAAACTCTGAAAAAGAAGCAGTAGAACATATTTATAGACAACTACGTAATGCAGAACCGCCTGATGAGGAAACTGCACGTGGTATTATTGATAAATTATTCTTTTCAGATCAGCGTTATAACTTAGGTGAAGTTGGTCGTTATAGAATGAACAAAAAATTACAATTAGATATCGCAATGGATAAGCAAGTGCTTACCAAAGAAGATATTATTACTATTGTAAAATATCTGATTGAGTTGATTAACTCAAAAGCAGAAATCGATGATATTGATCACTTATCAAATCGTCGTGTACGTACCGTAGGTGAGCAATTATCTCAGCAATTTGGTGTTGGTTTAGCGCGTATGGCGCGTACTATTCGTGAGCGAATGAATGTTCGTGATAACGAGGTGTTTACACCTATTGATTTGATTAATGCAAAAACATTATCATCGGTAATTAATTCGTTCTTTGGAACTAACCAATTATCTCAATTTATGGATCAAACCAATCCGTTAGCTGAGATTACTCATAAGCGTCGTTTATCGGCTCTTGGACCTGGTGGTTTATCAAGAGAGCGTGCAGGTTTCGAGGTACGTGATGTTCACTATACTCACTACGGACGTTTATGTCCTATTGAAACTCCTGAAGGACCAAACATTGGTTTGATATCTTCGCTTTCTGTTTATGCTAAAGTAAACAGTATGGGATTCATTGAAACTCCATATCGTAAGGTAACTGAAGGACAAGTAGATTTAGAAACTATACCTAAATACTTAAGTGCAGAAGAAGAAGAAGGAATGAAAATTGCGCAAGCAAACATTCCAATGGATGAAAACGGAAAAATTACTACAGATAAAGTAATTGCTCGTGAAGAAGGAGATTTCCCTGTGGAAGATCCAATGAATATCCATTATACCGATGTAGCACCAAATCAGATTTCATCAATATCGGCTTCATTAATTCCTTTCTTGGAGCATGATGATGCTAACCGTGCATTGATGGGATCAAACATGATGCGTCAGGCAGTACCATTGTTACGAGTAGACTCTCCTATTGTTGGAACAGGTCTTGAGCGTCAAGTGGCTTCCGATTCTCGTGTATTGATTAATGCAGAAGGAGAAGGTGTTGTTGAGTATGTTGATGCGGAAAAGATTATTATTAAGTATGATCGTACAGAAGAAGAACAATTAGTTAGTTTTGATTCTGATTCTAAATCATATGACTTAATTAAGTTTCGTAAAACGAACCAAGGAACAAGTATTAACTTGAAGCCTATTATTAAAGAAGGTGATCGCGTATCTAAAGGACAAGTATTATGTCAAGGTTATGCTACTGAAGCAGGAGAGCTTGCTTTAGGACGTAACATGAAAGTGGCCTTTATGCCATGGAAAGGATACAACTTTGAGGATGCGATTGTAATTTCTGAAAAAGTAGTAAGAGAGGATATTTTTACTTCAATTCATATTGATGAATACTCATTAGAAGTAAGAGATACAAAATTAGGTAACGAAGAATTAACAAATGATATTCCAAACGTATCGGAAGAGGCTACTAAAGACTTGGACGAAAATGGAATGATTCGTGTTGGTGCCGAAGTAAAGCCTGGTGATATATTAATTGGAAAAATTACTCCAAAAGGAGAAAGTGATCCAACTCCTGAAGAAAAATTATTACGTGCTATTTTTGGTGATAAAGCAGGTGATGTTAAAGATGCATCATTAAAAGCTTCTCCATCATTACACGGTGTAGTAATAGACAAAAAATTATTTTCAAGAGCAGTAAAGGATAAGCGTAAGCGTGCTCAGGATAAAGAAGATATTTCTAAACTTGAAGCTAAATATGATGTTAGATTTGAAAGCCTAAAAAATCAATTGATTGATAAGCTTTTCACTATTGTTGGAGGTAAAACTTCGCAAGGTGTATCTAATGATTTAGGTGAAGAGGTACTACCAAAGGGTAAAAAGTATACCTTAAAAATGTTGAATAGTATTGATGATTATTCGCATTTAACTAAAGGTGTTTGGACTACTGATAAGGAGTTAAATGAAATGGTAGCTGATTTGTTACACAACTATAAAATCAAAGAAAACGATCTACAAGGTAATTTACGTAGAGAAAAGTTCACGATTTCAGTTGGAGATGAATTACCAGCAGGTATCTTAAAATTAGCTAAAATTTATGTAGCTAAAAAGCGTAAGCTTAAAGTAGGGGATAAAATGGCAGGTCGTCACGGTAACAAAGGTATTGTTGCTCGTATTGTACGTCAAGAAGATATGCCATTCCTTGAAGATGGAACGCCAGTTGATATTGTATTGAATCCATTAGGGGTACCTTCGCGTATGAATATTGGGCAGATTTATGAAACAGTATTAGGTTGGGCAGGTCAAAAATTAGGTCAAAAATATGCTACTCCAATTTTTGATGGAGCATCATTAGATCAGATTAATGAATTGACTGATAGTGCAGGTATACCAAGATTTGGACATACATATTTATATGACGGTGGAACAGGTCAGCGTTTTGATCAAGCAGCAACAGTAGGGGTAATCTACATGTTAAAACTAGGTCACATGGTTGATGATAAAATGCATGCACGTTCAATAGGACCATACTCGTTAATTACACAGCAACCATTAGGAGGTAAAGCTCAATTTGGTGGTCAGCGTTTTGGAGAAATGGAAGTTTGGGCACTTGAGGCATATGGAGCATCAAGTACATTGCGTGAAATTTTAACTGTAAAATCTGATGATGTTATTGGAAGGGCTAAAACTTACGAAAGTATAGTTAAAGGTGAGCCAATGCCAGAACCAGGAATTCCAGAATCGTTCAATGTATTGATGCATGAACTTAAAGGGCTTGGTTTAGACATTCGTTTAGAAGAATAACCTAATAAAGCGTATAAATGCCGTTCTCTATTTTGAGAACGGCTATTTTCAACATACTAATATTCTTAAGTAGCATATACTATGGCTAGAAATAATGATAAGAATCAAGTAAAGAGATTTAATAAAATCTCAATCGGTTTAGCTTCTCCAGAATCTATTTTGGAAGCTTCACATGGTGAAGTGCTAAAACCAGAAACTATAAATTACCGTACACATAAGCCTGAACGTGATGGTTTGTTTTGTGAGCGTATCTTTGGTCCTGTAAAGGATTATGAGTGTGCATGTGGTAAATACAAGCGTATCCGTTATAAAGGTATTGTTTGTGACCGTTGTGGGGTAGAGGTAACTGAGAAAAAGGTACGTAGAGATCGAGTAGGTCATATTAACCTTGTTGTTCCTGTAGCGCACATTTGGTATTTCCGTTCATTACCAAATAAAATTGGTTATTTATTAGGATTACCTTCTAAGAAATTAGATATGATAATTTACTACGAGCGTTATGTAGTAATTCAACCAGGTATTGCTAAAAATGAAGAAGGAGAACCTATTCAAAAAATGGATTTCCTTACGGAAGAAGAATATTTAAATATACTTGATAGTCTTCCACAGGAAAATCTATATTTAGATGATTCAGACCCAGAAAAGTTTATTGCAAAAATGGGAGCTGAGTGTTTAATTGAGATACTGAAACGTATTGATTTAGATGATCTTTCATATGAATTGCGCCATAAAGCAAATAATGAAACATCTAAGCAACGTAAAGCAGAAGCTTTAAAGCGTTTACAAGTTGTAGAGGCTTTACGTGATGCAAATAAAAATAGAGAGAATAATCCAGAATGGATGATAATGAAGGTAATTCCGGTGATACCGCCAGAATTACGTCCATTAGTGCCATTGGATGGAGGTCGTTTTGCAACATCTGATTTAAATGATTTATACCGAAGAGTAATTATTCGTAATAATCGTTTAAAGCGTTTAGTTGAAATTAAAGCGCCTGAAGTAATTTTACGTAATGAAAAACGTATGCTTCAAGAATCTGTGGATTCATTATTCGATAACACACGTAAATCATCAGCAGTAAAAACAGAAAGTAATAGACCGTTAAAGTCGCTTTCTGATTCGTTAAAAGGTAAGCAAGGGCGTTTCCGTCAAAACTTACTTGGTAAACGTGTGGATTATTCAGCACGTTCGGTAATTGTTGTTGGACCAGAATTAAAATTGTTTGAGTGTGGTTTACCAAAAAATATGGCAGCTGAACTTTATAAGCCTTTCGTTATTAGAAAGCTTATTGAGAGAGGTATTGTTAAAACGGTAAAATCAGCTAAAAAGATTATAGATCGTAAAGAGCCTGTAGTATGGGATATTTTAGAAAATGTACTAAAAGGACATCCAGTATTACTTAACCGTGCGCCTACGTTACACCGTTTAGGTATTCAAGCTTTTCAACCAAAATTAATTGAAGGAAAAGCGATTCAATTACATCCATTAGTATGTACGGCATTTAACGCCGATTTTGATGGGGATCAAATGGCGGTACACTTACCATTAGGACCTGAAGCTATATTAGAGGCTCAGTTATTAATGTTGGCATCGCACAATATTTTGAACCCAGCAAATGGTTCTCCGGTAACGGTACCATCTCAAGATATGGTCTTGGGTCTATACTACATGACAAAAGCGCGTAGATCGACACCAGAACTTCCAATTAAAGGAGAAGGATTAACTTTTTATTCTGCTGAAGAAGTTACGATAGCATATAATGAAAATAAATTAGATATTAACGCGATAATTAAAATCCGTACAATGGATTTTAATGAAGCTGGAGAGTTAGTGCCTCAGATTATAGAAACTACTACTGGTAGAGTGCTTTTTAACGAAAAAGTACCAGCAGCAGCAGGGTATATCAATCAGGTATTGACTAAAAAAGCCTTGCGTGATATCATTGGTGATATTTTGAAAGTAACATCTGTACCTGAAACAGCAGATTTCCTTGACGAAATTAAAGGATTAGGTTACGGATTTGCATTTAGAGGAGGTCTTTCATTCAGTTTAGGGGATATTATTATTCCAGCAGAAAAACAAGGAATGATTGATGCAGCAAATGCTCAGGTTGATGGTATTATAGGAAACTATAACATGGGTCTGATTACTAATAATGAACGTTATAATCAAGTAATTGATATCTGGACATCTACTAATGCTCAATTGACTGAATTGTCAATGAAACGTATTAGCGAAGATCAACAAGGATTTAACTCGGTATTTATGATGCTTGATTCTGGAGCACGTGGATCTAAGGAGCAAATTCGTCAGTTGACTGGTATGCGTGGATTAATGGCAAAACCTAAGAAATCTGCAGATGGTGGTGGAGCTATTATTGAAAATCCGATTATATCAAACTTTAAAGAAGGTCTTTCTATTCTTGAATACTTTATTTCAACTCACGGTGCACGTAAAGGACTTGCGGATACAGCTTTGAAAACAGCTGATGCAGGGTACTTAACGCGTCGTTTAGTAGATGTTTCACAAGATGTGATTATTAACCAAACTGATTGTGGTACGTTAAGAGGTGTAGAAGTTGCTCCACTTAAGAAGAATGAAGAGATAATTGAATCATTAGGGGCGCGTATTTTAGGACGTACTGCTTTAAATGATGTTATAAATCCTTTAACTCAAGAAGTTTTAGTTGAATCTGGAGCCGAAATTAATGACGAACAAGTGGAATTGATTTCTGCAGCTCCAATCGAAACGGTTGAAGTACGTTCTGCATTAACATGTGAAGCTAAAAAAGGTATTTGTAAAAAATGTTACGGTCGTAACTTAGCTACAAATAAAACTGTTCAGCTAGGTGAGGCAGTAGGGGTAGTTGCTGCGCAATCTATTGGAGAGCCAGGAACTCAGCTTACATTACGTACATTCCACGTAGGTGGTATTGCAGGTAACATTTCTGAAGATAATAGCTTGAAAGCACGTTTTCCAGGTGTTGTTGAAATTGAAGAGTTAAAAACTGTAAAAAGTGAAAATAACGAAGGAAAAGAGACAGATGTTGTAATTTCTCGTACTTCTGAAGTTAAGATAATTGACCCTAAAACAAAAATTGTTTTAAGTACAAATCTTATTCCTTATGGTTCTGAATTGTTTGCAAAAACAGGAGATACTATAGCTAAAGATGATGTAATTTGTTCATGGGACCCTTATAACGGAGTAATTATTTCTGAATTTGCAGGAAGAATTAAATATGAAAATATAGAACAGGGTATTACTTATCAAGTGGAAATTGATGAACAAACTGGTTTCCAAGAAAAAGTAATTTCTGAATCTAGAGATAAGAAAAAGATTCCTACTTTAATTATAATGGGTAAAGGTGATGAAGTATTACGTTCATACAACTTACCTGTTGGAGCTCACTTGATGATCGAAGATGGTGAAAAAATTAGAGAAGGAAAGATTTTAGTGAAAATACCACGAAAATCATCAAAAGCAGGTGATATTACTGGGGGGCTTCCTCGTGTAACTGAATTGTTTGAAGCACGTAACCCATCTAACCCAGCAATTGTTTCTGAAATTGATGGTGTGGTTTCATTTGGTAAAATTAAGCGTGGTAACCGTGAGATTATTGTAGAATCACGTTTAGGTGATATTAAAAAGTACTTGGTTAAATTATCTAATCAAATTTTGGTTCAGGAAAATGACTTTGTACGTGCTGGGATGCCACTTTCTGATGGTGCAATTTCTCCTGTTGATATCCTTAAAATTAAAGGTCCATCAGCGGTACAACAGTACTTAGTAAATGAAGTACAGGAAGTGTATCGTTTACAAGGTGTAAAGATTAATGATAAACACTTTGAGGTAGTTGTGCGTCAAATGATGCGTAAGGTTCAAATTCAAGATCCAGGTGATACTATTTTCTTAGAAAATCAATTAGTACATAAGATTGATTTTATTGAAGAGAATGATGAAATATTTGGTAAGAAAGTCGTAGAAGAAGCTGGTGAAAGTGAAAATTTGAAAGCAGGACAAATTGTTACTCCTCGCGAATTAAGAGATGAAAATTCTATTTTACGTCGTGAAGATAAGCAGTTAGTTGTAGCTAGAGATGCTACTCCAGCAACAGCAACACCAATTTTACAAGGTATTACTAGAGCGTCACTTCAAACGAAATCATTTATTTCGGCAGCATCATTCCAGGAAACTACAAAAGTATTGAATGAAGCAGCAGTAAGTGGTAAAGAGGATTACCTTGAAGGATTAAAAGAAAATGTAATTGTTGGTCATAAGATTCCAGCTGGAACAGGTATGCGTCATTATGATTCTATTATTGTAGGTTCAAAAGAAGAATTAGAAAAGCGTACTAAAGAGACTGAACAATTAAATTTTAATTAATTAGATATTAATAAGAATGGCTGAAAATAAAAAAGACAATACACAAAGTATAAACATAGAGATTGATGAAAAAATTGCTGAAGGAATTTATAGTAATTTGGCAATTATAAATCATTCATTATCTGAATTTGTAGTCGATTTTATCAATGTAATGCCTGGTAATCCAAAGAGTAAGGTTAAGAGTAGGATAATATTAACGCCTCAGCATGCCAAACGCTTAGTAAAAGCATTAAATGATAATGTGAAGCGTTTTGAAAATGAGCATGGAGAGATTAAAGATTATGAAAAAGCTTCCATACCTTTAAACTTTGGTCCAACAGGGCAAGCATAATTAGTAAGTCATAAGTAATAAAAAAAACCTCTTGAAATTTCAAGAGGTTTTTTTATAGAAATAATTTATGATTAAATAAAAAGGTATATGTATTGATTATTTCGATATATAAAGAGACTTTATTTTAAAGTATTTGATAGATTTTGTTTAAAATTAAGTCTATAAATGTCAATTGTATATTTAATGTTGTTAAAATGACTTATTTAGGTTTCTTTTGGTTTCTGATAAAGAATTTTTGTTTATTGCTCTTGTAATTAAGGTAAGTTCGGCATCTTTTTAATCAACTACCAAAACTGTAAATTCGAGTGATTTTCGATACAAAATTGTATAATGAAAGGCAATTTTGATATGAAAAAGATGATTCTCGATATAAAACTCTTACAGAATTTCACTCGAATTAACATCTTTTCTTGTATCGAACTTACATTAATTTGAGAAACACGAGACTATATCAAGCTAGTCATTATATAATACAATAGCATTTCCCAAATGAATTTACTGTGTTTTTTATAGAGTCAAAATGCGTTATTTAAATCTATGCTCATTGATTAAAATTCAGAAGTAAAATGAAATTTCAGACTTTTATATTTATCCTGAGTCATTTGCAAGCTAAAATGAGAATCAGCTAAAAATACTAATTGATCTCTTTTATCTTTTGCTAAAAACTTACTTTTTACTCGTTTAAATTCCTTGAATTCTTCACTTTTTTCATCATCAGTTTCGATCCAACATGCTTTATGAACATTTAAATTTTCATAACTACATTTAGCGCCATATTCATGCTCTAATCTATATTGAATTACTTCATATTGAAGTGCACCAACGGTACCAATTACTTTTCTTCCGTTCAAATCAAGAGTAAATAATTGTGCTACACCTTCATCCATTAATTGGTCAATTCCCTTAGCTAATTGTTTGGATTTCATTGGGTCAGCATTATTAATGTATCTAAAATGCTCTGGAGAAAAACTAGGAATTCCTTTGTAGTTTAGCAATTCGCCTGCAGTTAAAGTATCTCCTATTTTAAAATTACCTGTGTCATGTAAACCAACAATATCTCCTGGGAATGATATATCTACTATTTCTTTTTTTTCTGCAAAAAATGCATTAGGACTTGAGAATTTTAATTTTTTTCCTAATCGAGTATGCAAGTAAGGAGTATTTCGTTCAAAAGTACCTGAAACAATTTTTATGAAAGCTAAACGGTCCCTGTGTTTGGGATCCATATTTGCATGAATTTTAAAAACAAAACCAGTAAATTTCTTTTCCGTAGGAAATACCTCTCTTGTGTCACTTTCTTTGGGTCTTGGCATAGGTGCTATATCAACAAAGCAATCTAACAATTCGCGAACCCCAAAATTATTCAATGCTGATCCAAAAAATACAGGCTGTAGATCACCATTTTGGTATTCTGTTTTGTTAAATTCAGGATATATTCCAGAGGTTAATTCAATTTCTTCGCGTAAAGTGTTGGCGCTTTTTTCTCCAACTAATTTGTCAAGTTCATTACTGTCAAGATTTTCAATTTCAATAGTATCTAAAATGTGTTTCGAAGATTCGTCACTAAATAAATTAATGTTTTTTTCCCAGATATTGTAAATTCCTTTAAAATCATAGCCCATACCAATCGGAAAACTCAAAGGAGTAACTCTTAAACCTAGTTTTTGTTCTACTTCATCAAGTAAATCGAAGGCATCTTTACCTTCTCTATCCATTTTATTGATAAAAACAATCATAGGAATTTTACGCATTCTACAAACTGATACCAGTTTTTTAGTTTGCTCTTCAACACCTTTTGCAACGTCAATTACAACAATAACACTGTCTACAGCGGTAAGTGTTCTAAAGGTGTCTTCTGCAAAATCTTTATGTCCTGGTGTGTCTAATATGTTTATTTTTATGTCTTTATATTCAAATGCTAGAACAGAGGTTGCCACAGAAATTCCACGCTGCCTTTCTATTTCCATAAAATCACTAGTGGCTCCTTTTTTAATTTTATTTGATTTTACAGCTCCAGCTTCTTGTATGGCACCTCCAAAAAGTAATAGTTTTTCTGTAAGTGTTGTTTTTCCTGCATCTGGGTGAGAGACAATTCCAAAGGTTCGTCTTCGCTGTATTTCTTCTTCAAAGGATAATTTCATAAGTTTTATTAAATAATATGAGGCAAAATTGCCTTTTAATTAATTAAAAAGCAATTAATTCTGGCTTTTTTTGTGTATTGTAACGATTATTTATGCTTTTTATCGAAAATTAATTAAGTGTTTTAATATTTGTGTTTTTAACAGTTTTTTTTGTATTTACTTTGATGAAAATTAGGTTATTTCACTTTTTTTTCTTAAGTGATTGATATACAGCAAATTGAAATAATATGAAGATTTTTACTAGTAATGTAAGTAGTTTAAAATTAACATCTACACTTTTTTTAGTGTTGTTTTCTGTTTCGTATGGGCTTTTGGGTCAAACTGCGGTAGAATCAATTAGGCTTAATAGTATAACTCCTACAAATACAAATTCGTACTCAGTAACTGGTGAAAATGGCACAACACCTGTGCCTAATACACAAACTTACACATGGGGTCAGGGATCAGATCTTCAAATTGAAGGAGTTACAGTTGGAGGTGTTTTTTTTAAAACTGACCTTTCTAGAAAAACCGATGCAGTTATTATTAGGGTTGATAATGCCAATGCAGTAGGAGATTTATGTAGTATTGTTGCGCAAACAACAACTGATAATTTTACTTTTGCGGGTAGTTTCCCTGGAACAATAGATAATCCAAATACACCAATTGATGAATCCGACCCAACCAATTGTTCTTTAGTTGAAGCATTAACAAGCCCTTTTATAAACAGAGGTGCAAATGATTTATTTCGAAATGTTTTTTCAACAGCTAATAATATTGAACGTGTTGATGTTATTTATGAAAATATAATTACCACAACTTCATCAGATTTAGATAATATAGGTTTTATAATTAGTGAAAAAGATGCGAATAGTCCACTTAAAGTAGCTGGTATTAGAAGTCTGTCAGCTACAGGAGAAGTTGCTTCATATTACCCATTGCAAAGTATAGTATCTACAGATTATGGAACAATATTAGATACTACGGGTGATGGCCCTTCTGATACAAGTGGTAATTTAAGTTTTTCTCTGTCATGGACAATTGATAGAGATGATGCTATATTACCTAATGTCAATCCAACAAATAGACCAGAAAGAATCTCTGGAGGTGTCTCGCCTATAGGTGTTTCTTTTATTTCATTAAGGGATTTAGGCTTATCAGTTGGTGATCAGCTTTTAGGAGTTTCTTTTTTTGGGAATGATATTACATCAGCCAACACATTAACAGATCCTACAACATTTCCTAGAGATACAAACGCTGGAGGGGCCGATGTTTTGGGTGGTTTAGGAGTATTAGTAACTAATCAGGCAATTGTTACTGGTCTTGTATATGAAGATATAAATGCGAATGGCACACAGGATGGAAGTGAAATTGGAATTGCCGGAGTTGGTGTTGTTTTAACAGATTCATCAGGAATTGAATATCCAGCAATTACAGAAAGCGATGGATCTTGGTCTACCTTTGTTAATGTGCCAGGTGATGTTATGGTAGAAATATCATTGTCAGATACAGCACTTGTAAATCAATTGACAAATCCAGCGCAAACTGAAGGGGTAAATCCAAGAACAATAACAAATGGAGCAGTTTTAGGTAGTGCAACTAATGTGGGTAGTGATGGATTTGTGTCTGTTAGTGTTTTAAATATTACTGATGATATAGTTTTAGAAGGGGAAAGATTAGTTCATACAGTAACATTAAATAATGTAGCGAGTTCAAGTATAGAAATAGATTATTCAGTTATTGATGGAACTGCTACAGCACCTGCAGATTTTAATTCTACTCCTACATTTACTAATGGAGTAACGCTGAATGCGACAGGTGATAAATTAATAGTGCCTTCGGGAGTAAATGAATTTGAAGTTTCATTTGTTTCTGAATTAGATGCTATAATTGAATCTTCACACAGTTTTACATTAAATATTGGTGGTGAATCTGCTTCAGGAATTATAAATGATAATTCAGATGAAGATCTTGATAATGTGGCTGATTTTATTGATCTAGATGATGATAATGATGGAATATTGGATAGTGAAGAATGTGGTTTTATAATAAACCTTGGCTTTGTTTCAACAAATATATCCACATTTAACCCAAGTTTTGGAGGGCCAGAAGTAACTGCTAATGCGCTTATAAATCGAATTAATGGAGCAGGTACCGATGGTATTGTTTATGACACAACTTCATTAAGTGTTCCTAATCCTATTTTTACATATTCGTTAACTGTACCACCTAATGTTTTTGCATATTCTTTTGAATTATATGGAACGGTTGGATCCCTTCCAGGGGAACAATTAAGTAGTTATACCGTCGAGATTAGAAATGCTGCTAATGCGGTAGTTTTTGAAAGAGCGGTTTCATCAGGTATTTTGCCAAACGGTACTCCTTTAGCTACTTCAGGATTCGTACTAGCACCAGGAGATTATTCTGTTACTTTGACAGATACTGATTTACCTAGAAATAATAGAGAGTTTAGTGAGGTTCGGTTTATAGGATGTCCTGATACGGATAGAGATAATATAGCAGACCATTTAGATTTAGATTCGGATAACGATAATTGTAATGATGTTGTTGAATCTGGTGGCGTTGATGCGAATGATGATGGAATTTTAGGAATTTCACCTATAATAGTAGATGCGCAAGGGCGAGTTACAGGAACCTTGCCAATTACCGGAGGATATAATGGAGTAACAGGTAATGAACTTCTGGCAACACAAGCATCAATTACGACAGCTCCTTCTAATTCAAATGTGGTGTCAGGAACAGCGACTAGTTTTTCTGTAGCAGCTGAGGCATTTAACACGACAACATTTGCTGCAGGAACACCGGATTATACCGTTCCACCAGCGACAGATGCATCTTCAGGGCTGCGTTATCAGTGGCAAGAAAATGGGAGTGATCTTTCAAATGCAGGAGTATATAGTGGAACGGATACTGCTACCTTGAGTATTTCTAATGTGGCTGGTTTAAATGGAAACACGTACACAGTTGAAGTAACCCATATTAATAATGCTTGTTTTGTAGAAACAAGAGATGGTACATTAACAGAAATACCAACAATTTCAATTAGTGATGAATCCGAAACAGAAGGGGATAGTTTAGTGTTTGAAATTACATTAAGTAATGTTAGCGCAACAGATATTAGTATTCCATTTACAACTAATGATAATACTGCAACTTTAGTTGATGGAGATTATACGGATAATGATGGGACTTTAGTCATTTCTGCAGGCCAGTTAACAGGGAATATTACAATCGTTACCACAGCTGATTCTGAATTTGAAGGGAATGAAACTTTAACAGTTGATTTGACAAGTGCAGTAGGGGGTAGTATTATTGATGGTCAGGGGACAGGTATTATTGAAGATAATGATGATGTAGAAATTACAATTAGTAATGCATCTGCAGCAGAAGGAAACGAATTAGCTTTTGTTGTTAGCCTAAGCAATCCAAGTGCAAGTGATATATCTATTGTTTATGAAACAAATAATGGAACTGCGATAGTAGGAGACAGTGATTATACAGATAATGATGGAATATTAGTAATTCCAGCTGGTAGCACCAATGGAGTTATAGTAATATCATCAACATTAGATACAGTTTCTGAGGGGGATGAAAATTTAACAGTTGATTTAATAAGTTCAAATCAGGGAAATATTACTGATGCTCAAGGAATAGGTGTTATAAGTGATAACCCAGATATGGATAATGATGGTATTGCTGATAGGCAAGATTTGGATGATGATAATGATGGGGTGTTGGATACACAAGAATTCGGATGTACATCGGATAATGTTTTAGATTGGGAACAAGTGCCTGTAATATCAAGTTCTTTTAGTCAATTAGTTAGCGGAGTTAATTTTACTGTAAATACAACAGGAAATCTAACAGCAACGTACCCTAGAGCAACTACTGTAGAAGCAATTCGTCAAATAGAGGGAGATGCTTCAGGTGATCAGGTCATTTTTGAAACAAGAATTGAGCCACCTTTTGAAAATGACTCCAACATAATAACTATTGAATTATCAACAGATGTTTTGGTGAAAAATGTTCGTTTTTCTTTGGGAGATATCGATGTGGCAGATTTTTTAATAGTTACAGCTCAAGATGCAAATGGAAATACGGTTTATCCAAATGCTTCAGCAGTTATAGGAAGTACTCCAACTTGGGTTTTTTATGATATTGACACTGTGAATAATCCTTTCCCTGGGCAAGAATCGTATACAGGGGGAGGTTTAAATAATATTGGATCAGATTCTACTATAAATTTTGATTTTGGAGAGGAATTAGTTAGAAATATAAGAATTGTTACAGGATATTTAGATAGAGATGGTTTTTATGATATACCAGACTCTGATACAATGCCAAGTGGTCTTTTTCAAGTAGCATCTGTAATTTATATAGGAGATATATTCTTTTGTAAGCCATTAGATACAGATTCAGATGGAACACCAAATTTTTTAGATTTAGATTCGGATAACGATAATTGTAATGATGTTGTGGAATCTGGGGGTATTGATGCAGATAATGATGGAGTTCTTGATGGGGATGGATTTAATAATCAAGGACAAGTTACCACTGCGGATGTTATTTTAGCTACTAGTTATAATGGAGCAACTGGAGATGAAATCATAGCAACACAAGCAAGTGTTACTACTGCACCATCAAATGTAAGTGTGGATGCAGGTGATGCAGCAAGTTTTAGTGTTGTGGCTGAAGCTATAAATACAACAACATTTGCAGCGGGAGTACCTAATTATACAATTCCACCTGCTGTTGATGCTTCTTCTGGATTACAATATCAGTGGCAAGAAAACGGAGGAGATCTTTCTAATACAGGAGTATATAGTGGAACAGATACAGCCACTTTAAGTATTTCTGATGTTACGGGTTTAAATGGGAATACCTATACAGTAATTATTACGCATGCAAATAATGTTTGTTTTAGAGAAACAAGAGATGCAGATTTAGATGTTAATGATGCACCAGTAGGGAGAGTCGATTCACTTACAGTAGCCGAAGGGGGTACGCAAACGATCTTAGATAGTAATGAAACTACCTTACAAGCGAATGATACGGATTCCGAAGA
>CANLCT010000029.1 GCA_947489195.1 uncultured Aquimarina sp.
AATAAATTTAGTTTATTGTAATTCAACACTATAATTTACTAAATATTCTGCTTTTTTTGTCTATGTTTTTACTCTTTTTTAAGTCGAACTCACGTTAATTAATAAGCTAACTTTATATCTATGGAAACTGTTAGTATAAATAATATCCCTCTAAAAATTCAATTTAGATTTGAAGCTAATGAATTCACCATTATAAAAGGGAATAATCACACCTGTTATAAAAAGTTTGAAAAACACAAATTAGTTGTTGAACCAAAAAAAACAAATTGGATATCTCTATTTAGATTCATTTAATTGAATTTAACCTATTTGATTAGAGGTGTATTACAGTATTTTTAAAGTCTAAAAGGTTTTAAATATGCATATCTAAAATAGATATTAACTAAAAAAAAAATCCTGATACATTTTAAGTAATGCATCAGGATTTAAGAAAAACTTATACGAAAATCTACACTCCTGGTAAATCTCCTTCTGTATTTTTTGAAGGTAAATCAGATTTACCCATTAAAAATATATCTACTTGTCTAGCTGCTTCACGTCCTTCAGAAATTGCCCAAACAATCAATGACTGTCCACGTCTCATATCACCTGCAGCAAATATATTGGGTACATTTGTCTGGTAATTACCATATTCAGCTTTGTAATTAGAACGTGCATCTGTTTCAATACCTAATTGTTCCGCTAAATAATTTTCCGGTCCTGTAAAACCTAATGCCAATAATGCTAAATCACATGGCCAAGTTTTTTCTGTACCTTCTATTTCCAATAATTGAGGACGTTGACCTGGTACTATTTTCCATTCAACATTAACTGTTTTTAAAGCAGTTAATTTCCCATTTTTATCAGTTATAAATTCTTTAGTATTGATCAACCAATTACGCTCTACCCCTTCTTTATGAGAAGAAGATGTTTTAAGCTTTAGTGGCCAGTAAGGCCATGGTGTACTTGCAGCTCTATCTCCTGGAGGTTTCGGCATAATTTCAAAATTCACTACCGATGTTGCTCCTTGTCTGTTCGAAGTACCCACACAATCAGATCCTGTATCACCTCCACCAATAACAATAACATTTTTATCTGTAGCTAATACTTGGTCTTTTACCTCTTTACCAAACACTACTTTTGTTTGTTGTGTTAAGAAATCCATTGCTTGTACTACTCCATCAGCATCAATACCTGGTGTAGGTAGAGAACGTCTTTGAGTAGCTCCACCAGTTAATACAATAGCATCAAAAGCCTTTAACTCATCAACAGAAACATTTTTACCTACATTGGCATTTACTTTAAATGTAATACCTTCTGCTTCTAAAATTGCTATACGACGGTCTATGATTTCCTTTTCCATTTTAAAATTTGGAATACCATAACGTAATAATCCACCAACTTCATCATCTCTTTCAAAAACAGTTACTAAGTGACCTGCTCTGTTCAATTGTTGTGCAGTGGCTAATCCTGCTGGTCCCGAACCTACAACAGCAACAGTTTTACCTGTACGTGTTTTAGGAGCCTGAGGCTTAATCCAACCTTCTTTAAAGGCACGTTCAACAATATTTTTCTCTATATTTTCTATAGAAATAGGATCTTCGATAATACCTAAAACACAGGCTTGCTCACATGGAGCAGGACATAAACGTCCTGTAAATTCAGGGAAATTATTAGTCGAATGTAATATTAATGATGCTTTTTGCCACTCCCCTTGATGTACCATGTGATTAAAGTCAGGTATTAAATTTCCTAACGGACAACCACTATGGCAAAAAGGAATACCACAATCCATACATCTTGAACCTTGAGTGCTAATTTCTTCCTCACTCAAAGGAATTGTAAATTCTTTATAATCTTGCAAACGCTCTTTTACAGGTTCGTAAGCTTCGTCTTTTCTTTCGAATTCTTTAAATCCAGTTACTTTTCCCATAATTACGCTTCTGTTAATTCTTCAACCATAGGCTCTTCATTAGCTATTCTCTCTAATGCTACTTTATACTCTTTTGGCATTACTTTAACAAACTTATTTAAGTTATTATCCCAGTCTGCCAAAACTTCTTTACCTCTATTACTATTTGTATAGGCAACATGATTTTCTATTAATCCTTTTAGTTCAGCAGCATCTTCAGCTGTAATAGGATCAAAATCTATAGTTTCTTCGTTACACAATCCGTTAGTAAATTTACCTGTCGTATTTAATACATAAGCATATCCACCACTCATTCCAGCAGCAAAATTACGTCCAGTATTACCTAACACAACAATTCGACCTCCAGTCATATACTCACATCCATGATCGCCTAATCCTTCAACAACCGCTGTTGCCCCCGAATTACGTACTGCAAAACGTTCTCCTGCAATACCATTAATGTAAGCTTCTCCTTTTACTGCTCCAAACAAACAAACATTACCTACTATAATATTATCTTCGGCAATAAAGTCAGCTTCTTCAGGCTTTTTAACAATAATTTTAGCTCCAGATAAACCTTTGCCTAAATAATCGTTTGTATTTCCTTCCACAGTAAATGTTAAACCATGAGCTCCAAATACACCTAAACTTTGTCCAGCAGAACCTTTGAAATTTAAATGCAAGGTATCTTCAGGTAAACCTAAATGTCCATAAATTTTAGAAATCTCATTAGATATAATGGCTCCAACAGAACGATCAATATTTCTGATAGGATATGATAAATGAGTTACCTCTTTTCTAAAAATTGCAGCATGTGCATCTTTCAAAATTTGGAAATCAATTACTCCTTCTAAATTATGATCTTGTTTTTCGCTGTTTTTAACAGGCAATTCACTATATCCTTCTGGTTGATATAATATTGCAGATAAGTCTAATCCTTTCGCTTTATAGTGCGAAATAGCTTTATTAGCATTAATCTTTTGAGTCTGACCAATCATTTCATCCATAGTACGGAATCCTAATTCGGCCATAATTTCTCTCAATTCATTTGCTACGTAGTAAAAGAAATTAATTACATGCTCTGGAGTACCTTTAAAATTTTTACGCAACTCTTTATCTTGTGTTGCAATACCTACAGGACATGTATTTAAGTGACACTTACGCATCATAATACAACCTGAAGCAACTAAAGGAGCTGTTGCAAAACCAAACTCTTCAGCACCTAATAATGCCGCAATTGCTACATCACGTCCCGTTTTTAATTGACCATCACATTCAACAACAATTCTAGATCTTAAGTTATTTAATACTAGTGTTTGTTGTGCTTCTGCTAAACCAAGCTCCCATGGTAAACCAGCATGCTTTAATGAAGTTAATGGTGAGGCACCTGTACCACCATCGTAACCAGAAATCAATACTACATCTGCCTTAGCCTTAGCTACACCAGCTGCAATTGTTCCTACTCCAACTTCTGATACTAATTTTACATTAATTCTAGCTTCTCTATTGGCATTTTTCAAATCATAGATTAGCTGTGCTAAATCTTCGATTGAATAAATATCATGGTGAGGAGGAGGAGATATCAACCCAACAAATGGTGTTGAATTACGAGCATCGGCAATCCAAGGCAATACTTTAGTCCCTGGTAATTGACCACCCTCTCCTGGTTTCGCTCCTTGAGCCATTTTTATCTGAATCTCTTTTGCAGAACTTAAGTAATGAGAAGTTACTCCAAAACGACCAGAAGCTACCTGCTTAATTGCAGAGTTTTTATTATCACCATTAGCATCTGGCTGAAAACGTCTTCTGTCTTCACCACCTTCACCTGAATTAGACTTTCCACCTAAACGGTTCATTGCAATGGCTAAATTTTCATGTGCTTCTCTAGAAATAGATCCATAAGACATTGCTCCTGTTTTAAATCGCTTAACTATTTCTGTCCAAGGTTCAACTTCGTCTAATGGAATTGGATCTAAGTTATTAAACTCAAACAATCCACGTATAGTTAAGTGTTTCTTAGACTGCTCATTAATGTCATTTTTGTACACATTATAAGAATCTTGATCACTTAATCTTACGGCTTGCTGTAATTTAGCAACAGTTACTGGATTAAATAAATGGCGCTCACCGTTACGTCTCCATCGGTAATCTCCACCTATATTTAAACCTAAACGTTTATCTATTTCAGTATCTGGATAAGCATATTTATAACGCTTATCAATTTCTTTTTCTATTTCGTATAATCCAATACCTTCAATTCTTGAAGCAGTATATGGAAAATATTTATTTACAAATTCAGAGTTAAAACCTACGATTTCAAAAATTTGAGAACCTCTATATGAATGTAATGTTGAGATTCCAATTTTGTTCATCACTTTCAAGATTCCTTTACCAATTGCCTTGTTAAAGTTATCTACGGCTTTTTGTTCATCCAATTCGATAAAACCTTCTTGTACTTGTAAACGGATAATTTCATTAACCATATATGGGTTAATTGCCGAAGCTCCATAACCAAATAAAGTAGCAAAATGATGTGGTTCACGTGGTTCTGCTGATTCGATAACAATATCAAAATAAGAACGCTTACGTAAACGATTCATTTGATGATGCACAAAAGAACAGGCCAATAAAGCTGGAATCGGTGCTAAACCTTCTTTAGCTCCTCTATCTGAAAGAATAATGATATTTACATCATTATCAACAGCCTTAGATATTTTAGTGATGATCGTATCAAGAGCATCCTCTAAACCATTCATTCCTTTTTCCTTCTCATACAATATCTCAATAGTTTCGGCTTTAAAACCTTCTACATTGATATTTCTTATTTTTTCTAAATCATTATTAGAAATTACAGGATTTTGGATTCTTAACTTTTTACATTGATCAGGTGTAATATCAAAGATATTCTTATCATGTCCCAAAGCTAAGCTAATATCTGTCACTACTTCTTCTCGAATACCATCCAACGGCGGGTTGGTAACTTGTGCAAATAATTGCTTAAAGTAATTTGAAATTAACTGAGGTCTATCGGACAATACTGCCAAAGGTGTATCGATACCCATAGAACCTAAAGCTTCTTTCCCGACTTGTGCCATTGGTACAATAACCTCTTGAATATCCTCAATAGTGTAATTATATAAACGCTGTCTTGTTTTTAAGTCTAAGGTTTCAATTGGACATGCCTCATTATTATTTGGCACATCTTTTAATTGTAAATTATTTTCTTTTAACCATTTTTTGTAAGGTCTTTCAGAAACAATTTTATTTTTGATCTCCTCATCATCAATGATTCGACCTTCATTCATGTCCACTAAGAACATTTTCCCTGGCTCTAATCGACCATGGCTTTCCACATCAGAAGGCTCGATATCAACTACACCTACTTCTGAAGACATGATTAATTTACCACTCTTCGTTACCGTATAACGAGAAGGTCTTAATCCATTACGGTCCAATAAAGCTCCTACATAATCACCATCGGTAAAAGGAACAGATGCGGGTCCATCCCAAGGCTCCATAATACAAGAATTGTACTCATAAAAAGCTTTTCTTTCCTCGGACATAGTCGCATGTTTTTCCCATGCTTCAGGTATGGTCATCATCATTACTTCTGGTAATGAACGACCTGTTAAAGTAAGTAACTCCACGGACATATCCATTGAAGCAGAATCTGACTTTCCTGGTAATATAATTGGAAACAATTCTTCGATTTGATCTCCAAAAATCCCAGATTGCATAATTTCTTCGCGGACACGCATTCTAGAAACATTACCTCTCAGGGTATTAATCTCTCCATTTTGACATAAAAATCTAAATGGCTGGGCTAACTCCCATGCAGGCATTGTATTTGTAGAAAAACGCTGATGTACTAAAGCCAAGCGTGTCACTAAATCAGGTTGCTGTAAGTCTGTATAATAAGGACCTATATCTTCGGGCATAATAATACCTTTATATATAAGTGTTGTATTAGACAAACTAGGTATGTAAAAATAATCAGCTTCTGATATTTTAGAATTACGGATTACGTGTTCCGTAATTTTACGAGCAGCATATAGCTTAGCTCTAAAAATATTTTCTTCTAAACCACCTTGGGCAATAAATAGTTGCTCAATATTGGGTTCAGAAGCTAAGGCTATTTCTCCTAATTGTGTTGAATCAACAGGCACCACTCTCCAGCCTAAAATTTCTAGGCCTTGAGCGTTAATTTGCTTTTCAAACTCATTTTTACAAAAAGTGTATTGGTTAGTGTTTTTAGGTAAAAACACCATCCCTACAGCATATTGTCTTTGCTCTGGTAATTTGAAATCACAAACTCTATTAAAATAATCGTGTGGTATATCAATTAATAAACCAGCGCCATCACCAGTTTTACCATCAGCACTTACACCACCACGATGTTCTAATTTTACTAAAATTTCTAATGCATCATGAATAATTTGGTTGGTCTTTTCACCTTTAAGGTTACAGATAAAACCAGCCCCACAATTTTCATGCTCAAATTCAGGCAAATACATTCCTTGTTTTTGCATATTCTTATTTCTCTTAAGTTTTTCCGGTGCAAAATTACGAAAATGCTAAGGATTCCGAAAATTTATACCATTATAATAGTCTCTTTTACGAGTTACCTATTTTTAGGCTTCGTTTTTTAATAATTATCACCAATTCTTCAAAAAATGTAAGAATTTAACAATCAAAAAATAATAATAATTTTGTTTAATATTTTATATATAAAAATAAACAAGACTATTCAATTTTATGATGAACAAGTATTAAAATAATACTATTTAAGTATCCATACGTAATGTTGTTCTTACAAAATAAGTAGTATTCATAAGTTAATTTAAGAAATAATTATGATTATGATATAATTAAGTAAAATATTGTTGTTTTTTCGTAAAAATACTTAGTTAATCAAGTAAATTCTTGCTCAAATTAACTAGTTAATATATTTTTGACCCATATAATACTAACAATATAATTATACTCTATGAAAAAAATAGAAGCAATTATCCGTAGATCTAAGTTTCGCGCAGTAAAAGAAGCGTTACATTCTAAAGGGATCAACTTCTTCTCGTACTGGGATGTTACCGGTATAGGAAACGAATCAACAGGTCATGTATATCGTGGTGTAAGCTACAGTACTAGTGATATTCAACGTAGATACATATCTATTGTTGTAAACAATGAATTTGAAGAAGCTGCTATAGAATCCATTTTAACCGCTGCAAAAACTGGCGAAGTTGGAGATGGTAAAATATTTGTTTCTGATGTTACTGAAGCATACAGAATTCGTACAGCTGAAAAAGGTGGCGAAACACTTAACTAAACAACCCCAAAATTATATTTAAAAAATTACAAAACTCATTATTATGAATGAAGTACAACAAAAAGCATTAGATGCTGCTATATCGAGCATCAATGGAGATATGGGTGCCTTATGGATCACCATTTCTGCAATATTAGTATTTTTTATGCAAGCAGGTTTTACCTTGGTAGAAGTTGGTTTTACACGTGGTAAAAATGCTGGTAACATTATTATGAAAAACATTATGGACCTTTGTATTGGTTCAATTATGTTCTGGGCAGTTGGTTATGCATTTATGTATGGTGATACTGTTTTATTAGGTGGATTTATGCGTTCAAGTTCTGCAGATCAAGGATATTTCTTTTTCCATGCTGATGACTGGTATAACTTATTTTTCCAAACCGTTTTCTGTGCTACAGCTGCTACTATTGTATCTGGTGCTGTTGCAGGAAGAACAAAATTTACTACATACTTAGTATTCTCTTTTGTTTTAACTACAATTATTTACCCAATATCAGGTAGCTGGTACTGGCCTTTTGATGATGATGCTTGGTTAAATGGTTTAGGATTTGTTGATTTTGCTGGATCATCTGTAGTACACGCTGTTGGTGGTGGTGCTGCTTTAGTTGCTGCTAAATTAGTTGGTCCTCGTATTGGAAAATATGTTGACGGTAAAGTAAATGTAATTCCTGGTCATAATTTATTATTTGGTGCACTTGGTGTTTTAATCCTATGGTTAGGATGGTTTGGATTTAACGGTGGATCTCAATTAGCTTGGGGTGGTTCTGATACTGTTGCAGCTGGTAGCGTTATCATTAATACCAACATTGCTGCTGCAATTGGTGCTATTTCTGCTTTGTTCTTTACTTGGATCAAATACGGTAAGCCAGATATTTCAATGACATTAAATGGTGGTTTAGCTGGTTTAGTAGGTATTACTGCTGGTTGTGGTGCTGTTAGTGCTAGTGGTGCATTAGCTATCGGTTTAATCTGTGGTATCGCAGTAGTATTATCTATTGAATTTATTGACAAAACATTACGCATTGATGATCCAGTTGGAGCAATTTCTGTACACGGTACTTGTGGTTTCTTAGGAACTGTATTAGTTGGTGTATTTGCTTTAGATGGTGGTCTATTAAATGGTGGTGGTGCCAAATTACTTGGTGTTCAAACATTAGGTTCTTTATCATACATCGGATGGGCTGTATTAACTACATTCATTGTATTATTTATCCTTAAAAAAGTAATGGGACTTAGAGTTTCTGAAAAAGAAGAAATTGAAGGTTTAGATGTTCACGAACATGGTATTTCAGTATACACTGCTGAATAATTACCTATCATATATTTTTATAAAAGGCTACCGCTATGGTGGCCTTTTTTTTTGGTCTATACGCTAGTAATTTCGCATATACAACATCTATCGTTTTTTCTAAAACCAAGTATATTTGTTAACTTATTATAATTATCCTATTTTTATTGCTACAATACTAACAATTTAAACATTTTTATGAAAAAAATTGAAGCAATTATTAGAAGGTCAAAGTACCGGGCAGTTCGAGATGCTTTACACACAAAAGGTGTAAACTTCTTTTCATACTGGGACGTAACAGGAATTGGAAATGAAAAAACAGGCCACGTATATAGAGGTGTCAGCTATAGTACAAGTGATATTCAACGACGTTACATATCTATTGTTGTTAATAATGAATTTGAACAAGTAACCATTGATACTATTATTGAGTACGCAGGTACTGGTGAAGTAGGTGATGGTAAAATCTTTGTTTCTGACATACAAGATGCCTACAGAATCCGAACTGGTGAAAAAGGCAGCGACACATTAAACTAACTCAAAAAACAAACAACAATATAATTTTATAATGGACAATACTACATTATTGACAAATAATGTATGGATGATGCTGTGTACTGCACTCGTATTTTTTATGCATTTAGGGTTTTCTTTTTTAGAAATTGGCTTAACCCGACAAAAAAACACTATCAATATTTTATTTAAAAACGTATTTATTATATGCGTAGGTCTCCTACTCTATTGCTTAGTAGGTTTTAATTTAATGTATCCAGGTTTTGCCGAAGGCTCTTCTGGATTTTTTGCTTTTGCAGGCTTTGGGTTAGATTCACCTAGAACAGCTACCGGAGCTTTAGACTTAACATATAATGAAGGTTATACCTATTGGACCGACTTTCTTTTCCAAGGTATGTTTGCAGCTACTGCTGCTACAATAGTATCTGGAGCTGTTGCAGAACGCATCAAACTTGGTGCTTTTATGATATTTACTCTTATCTACGTTGGTTTGGTATATCCAATTACTGGCTCATGGGATTGGGGAGGTGGATGGCTTGAAATGCGTGAAACCCCATTTTATGATTTTGCTGGTTCTACTTTAGTACACTCTGTTGGTGGCTGGGCTGCCTTAGTTGCTGTTGCTCTTTTAGGAGCTAGAATTGGCAAATTCAACAAAGAAGATGGTAAACCTCAAGTGATTCAAGGACATAACATCCCTTTAGCTGCAGCCGGAGTTTTAATTCTTTGGTTAGGCTGGTTCGGGTTTAATGGAGGTTCTGTACTTTCTGCAGACCCTGAGTTAACTTCGCTTGTATTGGTAACTACATCATTAGCCGCTGCCGCCGGAGGAGTTTCATGCTTTATAATTTCAACATTAGCTTATAAAAATTACGATTTAACCATGTTTTTAAATGGTATTTTAGGTGGTTTAGTTGGTATTACAGCAGGAGCTGATCAAATGAGTCCTACTAATGCTATAGTAATTGGTATAATTGCAGGTGCCCTTATAGTTGCTGGTATTGCCTTAACTGATAAACTTAAATTAGATGATCCTGTTGGAGCTATAGCGGTACATTTAGTTTGTGGTATTTGGGGAACCTTAGCTGTAGGCATTTTCGGAAATTTAGCGGGTATAGATCAACTGATTACTCAATTAGTTGGCATAGGAGCAATTGGTGCCTTTTGTGTTTTAACTTCATTCATAATTATTTTTATCTTGAAGAAAACTATTGGAATCAGAGTTTCACAAAGTGAAGAAGTTGAGGGACTTGATTTACATGAACATGGAATGGATGCCTATCCAGATTTTAGAATTGATCAGCATTAATATTAGTCGTTGATAATTTTATTATTATAAATTGATAAGAGACTGTCTGAAAAGGCAACCTTTTTTTGGATAAAAGTCAAGGGATTTTAAAGTTAAAATCCCTTGACTAAAAAAAGCTATGGCATTCAAAACTATTATATATAAAGTATGCTTTCCTCCACTTAAATATTTTTCAAAAGACTTATCTAAACTAGTAATTATATAATATTATAAACATTATCTCATATTTGATTAATAGTTAAGATAACTATTTATATTACTTAATTTTAGATACGTTTTTAATTCTGTAATTATACTATATTTATCAGGTAACCTAAAATACTCTAAATTATTTTTTTGTACAGTTCCAAGGGTAAAATTTGTTCTGGAGTTCCTTTTTTTACGATTTTCCCATCATTAATTTGCCAAACTTTATCAACTAGTTGGTACAACTCCCATGGATCATGACTTACCATTAATGTAGTTAATTGGTAAGTTTTATGTGCTTTTTTGATATATTCTTGCAAACGCTGGCGCATTTCATAATCAAGCGCCGACAAGGGTTCGTCTAGCAGTAATAATTTTGGCTGCCTAACCAAAGCTCTTGCTAATGAAATACGTTGTTTTTGCCCTCCTGATAATTGATAAGTATTAAAATTTAGCAATGCCTCTAATTCCATAATATCAATTAATTCATCCAAAAGCTTTATTTCATTACTTTTTGATAATGCAAAATGTAAATTTTGTAATACAGTCATATTATCAAATAGTACATCTTCTTGAAAAACGTAACCAATATTTCTTTTTTGTACTGGCAAATTTGTTCTTTTTGAACTATCAAACCAAGGAGTATCTTCTACTATTATAGTTCCCTTATCGGGAATATCTAAGCCCGATAGCATACGTAATAAACTTGTTTTACCTGCACCAGATTTTCCATAAACACCAATAAAATCACTTTTATTAATAGTCTCATCAATAGCTAAATCAAAAAAACCTTGAGTACCCTTTAGTGCTTTAAAAATATTTATTGAAATCATTTTCTATACATATATATTAATGCCCATTATTTTTTATTTGTGTACTAAAATTATTTTTAGATAATGAGTATACAAGTACCAAAATAACAAAACTTATTACTAATAAAATAGCCGAGTATTTATGAGCTGCTTCATAATTAAGTGATTCTACCTTTTCATAAATAATACTTGAAGCTACCTGTGTTTTATTTGGTATACTTCCACCTACCATAAGTACCAATCCAAACTCACCAATAGTATGGGCAAAAGTAAGTACCATTCCTGTTAATATTGCTTTTTTGCAATTGGGTAGCAATACATACCATAATGTTTGCCATTTAGATTTTCCTAATGTATATGAGGCTTCATGCAAATTTTTAGGTAAACTTTGCAATCCATTTTGAATTGGTTGCACCATAAAAGGTAAACTATATATTAATGAAGCTACTACCAATCCATTAAACGAAAATACCAGTTGTATATCAAAAAAATCTTTTAACCATTTTCCCACTCCATAAGCGGGCGAAAAAATTAATAAAAAATAAAACCCAATAACTGTTGGAGGCAAAACTAAAGGCATACCTACTAAAGCTTCAAAAACTGGTTTTAATTTGCTTTTTGAAAATGCAATTGCATATGCTAATGGCACACCTATTATAACTAAAATTAAGGTGGTTACCAATGCTAATTTCCCTGTTAATAATAATGGGACCCAATTAAAACTACTCAGGAACGGCATATCCATAATTTAAAAGAATTTGTCTCGCTTTTTTTGTTTGCATAAATCTAGCAAATTGTAATGCTTTATTTTTTTGTGCTTCTGTTTTACTCACTAATAAAAGTTGATGTTCTAAGGGTTGATATAAATTATCACTAATTTCAACATAATTTTCCTTTAGCACACTTAATTTATTAGAAAACAATGTTGATTTTGCTGTAAATCCTATATCCACGGCCTCCAATAAAATAAATTGATTGGTTTGACCTACACTTTCTCCATAAATCAATTTAGATTCCACTTGTTCATACACCCCCCAATTATGTAATAATTCCTCAGTTGCCATTCCATAAGGAGCAATTTTGGGGTTTGGAATAGCTATTTTTTTTACTGAAGGTAAAATCACATTGCTTGATAAAGGATATGCTATTTTTTTATTAGAAATCATTACCAATTTACCTCTAGCTATAGTAACTGCATTTTCATAATTGCTATTGGATTCTATAAGATACTTAGGATACTTAGCGTTTGCCGATATAAAAACATCAAATGGAGCTCCAGATTGTATTTGAGCCGTTAATTTACCCGAAGATGCTGTAATCAAATCGATTGAAATATCAGTTTGATTTTCAAATTCTGGAATTAGTTCATTCAAAACAAATACCATATTTGAAGCTGCTGCTATGGTTAGCGGTATTTCTTTTTTTGTTTGACACGAAATCAGCACTAAATTTAAAGAAAAAATGAGCACTAACAATTTACTCAAAATGCTTTTCATTTTCAGAAATATTCTTAGTAAATTAAGTATTGATTTAAACAATTTTATTGAAAAGGTTGATTTCATTTATCAAAGAATCAAAAATACTATTTACCTAATAAATTACTGTAACTATTGGCTTAGTTTTTGCGTTATAACTTAACAACACAAATTAAAATTAACACTCATGAAATACTTAAATCCTCAAATAGAAAAATTAGCAAAAAAAAATGCCAAAAAAAGTCTGGTTAAAAAAGGTATATCTTGTGGCATTTTTCAAGAGCTAGGCGTGGATACTACAAGTCAAAAAACGAGAAATTTATATCATGATAATTAATAATTATCATGATATAAATTTTAATAAATTTTTTGACAATAATTATAATTCTACTCATACAAATGATCAAAAAAGTATTATTAAATTAATAAAATACAGTTTTTCACATTCTCTTAGGCTGTAATAAATTAAAAATTATAGTTTCTAATTTTTAAAAAGTTGTAATTTTGGGGGCTTAAAAAACTTGTCCTATATAAAATGCTGATTTTTATATGCAAGTGATTAATTATAATAAGAAAACGAAGACATGTCTAAAAGAGAAAACATTTCATCAGGATCTCCTTGGGAAGATAAAATCGGTTACTCAAGAGCCGTAAGAATTGGAAACACCATTGAACTTTCTGGAACTACAGCTCCTGGAGATACATTAGAAGAACAAACTACTGGTGTTATTGAATTAGCTAAAAAAGTATTAGAAGAAAACGGTTCTAGCTTGAAAGATGTAATACGTACGCGTATTTTTACTACAGACATTTCTCAATGGGAAAAAATTGGTGAAGTACATGGTAAGTATTTTGGTGATATCAAACCAGTAACTACAATGGTAGAGATTTCTAAATTAATCGACCCTGCTATTGTTATTGAAATAGAATTTACAGCTGTTATTGCTGAATAATAAGATTTTAGAAACTGTAAACTAGATGTATTATCTGGAGAGTTACAAATAATTATTTTCTAAAATCTAACCTACCCAATTATGGAATTTTATAGTCTAAATAAAAATGCACCCAATGTATCATTTGCTGAAGCCGTTGTTAAAGGTTTAGCTCCTGACAGAGGTTTGTATTTCCCGGAGCAAATAACTGCTTTACCTACTTCTTTTTTTGAAAATATCGAATCTATGGATACTATTGAAATTGCTTACACAGCAATTCAACAATTTGTAGGTGATGAAATTCCTGAAGCTGAGTTAAAGTCTATTTTAGCCGATGTGTTGAGTTTTGATTTTCCTGTTGTTAAAATTACCGAAAATGTAGGTACTTTGGAGTTGTTCCATGGACCAACAATGGCCTTTAAGGATGTTGGAGCTCGTTTTATGGCACGTTGCTTAGAGTATTTTAACAGAGATAATGATGACCACGTTACTGTACTTGTAGCTACTTCTGGTGACACTGGTGGTGCTGTAGCTCGTGGTTTTTTAGGCGTTAAAGGAGTTGATGTTGTTATTTTATATCCAAATGGAAAAGTAAGTGATATTCAAGAAAGACAATTAACTACCTTAGGGCAAAATATTAAAGCCTTACGTGTTGATGGTGTTTTTGATGATTGCCAGGATATGGTAAAATCTGCTTTTTTAGATGAAAGTATTACTTCTAATAGAAGATTAACATCTGCTAATTCTATTAATGTAGCACGTTGGTTACCTCAATTATTTTATTTTTTATTCGCCTATAAAGAAGCGAAAAAATTAAATAAAGAACTTGTATTTTCTGTTCCTAGTGGGAATTTTGGAAATATTTGTGCTGGTATTGTAGCGCATAAATTAGGAATGCCTGTAAAACATTTTGTGGCTTCGGTAAATGTAAATGATACCGTTGTAAAATATTTAGAAACTGGAAATTACGAACCTAAAGCATCTATACCTACTATTTCAAATGCTATGGATGTTGGTAATCCTAGTAATTTTATAAGAATACAACAATTGTTTGATAATAGTTTTGAGGATTTAAAGAAAGATTTCTCTTCGTACAGTTTTAATGATACTGAAACTCGTTCAGCAATGAAGGAAATCCATAAAGCATCGGGTTACATTGCAGACCCACATGGTGCTGTTGGTTATTTAGGTCTTAAAAAACATGGTCTTAGTGATAATGAATACGGTATTTTCTTAGAAACTGCACATCCTGTAAAATTTTTAGATATTGTTGAAGAAACTTTAGATACCAAAGTAGCTATCCCAGAACAAATCAAAGAAGTTTTAGATAAAGACAAAGCATTTTCTTCTATTTCAAAATATGAAGAATTAAAGGTATACCTATTAAATGACACTGATTATAAAAATTAATAACAAAAAACGCCAATAACTATTTTTAGTTATTGGCGTTTTTATTGTTTTAGACTTGTCGTATAGCGTTTTTATTCTTTAACAAATTTGAATACTTCTTTTTTTGAATTATTATTTAAAGAAATATAATAAATACCTTCTGCTAAATTCGCAACATTTACTTCTTTAGTATTGCCTTCTTTAACTTTAGCTCCTGTAATGTCATATATTTTCCAAGTTTTAACCTCTGTGTTTTCAGAAAAAACAAGAACATCATCCGTTGGATTAGGATAAATAGAAATTAAATTTTCAATTTTATCTGAAAAATCTGTATTTGACAAAGTTCCTTGTGGCACTATATTAATATCTGTTTGTATGGTCTCAAAAATAGTATCGTTGTTGATTGACATTACAATACGTAATACCAATTTGTCATTACCCAATTCAGCTGGTGTTGTTGGCATCGGGTTACTAGTGTCAATGTCTACTAAATTTGCTTGAGCAAAAAATTCGGGAATTGAAAAAGTATAGGATACATCATTTGCAGAATTTTCGCTGCCCGTAACAACCGATGTTGAAAAAGCAGTTCTGCCTAATACGGCACCCGAAGGAGCTAATCGTAAGATATCAGTAGAAATGTTTAACAATTCTTCTTCTACTCCGTTTATTGATCCAGTTGCATAACTAATTACAAACTCTGGACTTGATCCTACTTCAAAAGTTGGTATTGTTTCATCTGGCAAAACAAATGAAGCTTGATTATTAAACGAAACAAACCTAGCACGATCATTACTATTTGCTCTAGTTACTGGTCTTGAAAATTCAAATGTTTGTAATGCACAACTACTTACAGCACCCCCAGCTGTAGGGAATGTTACTTCTACGGTGTTATTCCCATTAGTTAAAATATTATAAGGAACATCAGCTTCTAACATGCCAAAAAATATTTGCTGCCCTACTCCTCGCCTAGCTCTATCTGCTTGATCATCTCCTCTGAAATCAACAGGAATATCAATGGCTGTTCCATTGACTAATACTGTAGGAATCAAAGGTGTATTTATCGTTCTACCAATACCTAAACGTAAAACAGCTTCACCGTTAGCCCCTAAAGTTACATTTGGAATTGTGAAAGTCAATGGTTGATTTGCTTGAATTTCTCTAGGAAAAACGCTTCCCTGCTGCTCTACTGGCAGACTTGGGTTTGCTGACAATGCATAAATCTTTTTTTCTTCAGATACTCCATCAACAACTGGACTTGAACTAAAGCTATATTCAATAATCATTGTAGCATCTTCATTTAAAGTAACAGTATCTGGTGGTGTTGCAAATTCTTCTTTAGTAAGACTAGGATTACCGTTTGTTCCTAAAAATAAGTGTTGAATAGAAACTCCGGTAACATTTGCCACATCAAAGCCTACTTGATTTAAATTAATATTCAAATTTAAATCATCAAGACTATTTAAAATTAAATATGCTTTATTATTAGAACTATCCACATAGGCATCCACCTGAACATCTAAGTCCGAAGATTTTGTATCAACACGTGTACCATCTACATTTGCCCAAAGTTCATAAAATTTAATAACTTCTGTAAAATCATATTTTTGACTATCGGGTGGTTGATTGTTTGGAAATGCAGGAAATGCATTTGCTTGATTAATTCCTATACCAGGAGGCAATGGAAATTCTTCTGCTCTGCGCATCATACGCCATGGGTATACATATCCTGGGTTTGCTGCTCCTCCATACAAAAATTCGGCCCTACCTAAAACAAATGGAACTGTTTTAGCTATTACATCGGGCCTTTCCATAAATTGCATCATCATTGAAGAAAAAGCTCTAAGAATAAACCAATCTCTACCAGGAGTCCAGTTTTCTCTAAAAAAGTCATTTAATTGTGTTCCATATTCAGATATTAACCATGGTTTAACATTACCCCATCTTATAGTGTTATAATGTTCAATCATATCTAAAATAGCTTCATTATTTCCTCCTTTACGTAATAACTCTAATCCTCCGCCAATACTTGGAAAGTCATATAAGTGAATTGAATAAAAGTCCATTACATCACCTGAGGTATCAATAAATTCTTCCCAACGTTGATCCCATTGACCAAAAATACGTTGATCCACCCCTCCTGCACCAAAAAATTGCAAATCGGGAAACGCATTAGTAAATCCGCCAACTAATGCATCAGAATTAAATCTTTTCACTTCTCTTGCAACACTTCGGTGAAATTCAAAAATTTCATCGGCAGTAGCTGGATTATCATTTGCAAAGTCAAATAAAGGGAAAAACGGTTCGTTAATAGCCTCTACCCATATTGGTCTTGGAGGTCCGTCCGTACCTATATTTGGATTATCGCCATAAGCATCTCTTAAAAATCTCCCCATAAATTCACCTGTAGCGGTTCCAAAATCATCATCGGCTGGACCGTTCTCTTCTGAAAAAGCGAAGTTACCCGAGTCTGTTAATGTACCATCAGGAAAGAAAGGTTTATCTTGAGCTGCTGTTATAACTCCTCCTCTATTTTGTGTAGCATGCTTACCTGTTTGAAATCTAGCATACCTATCATTAGCTTGACTTCCAAAATTTTCTATACTTGCTGGATCAGCAAAACCAGGCCTAGTAGGATCTTCGGTTACTTGACTCGAAATAAAACGCATAAGCCCCGTTCCTCGTCCATAATTTGCTCTATAAAGTACTAACAAACTATCTAATTTTCCTAATTCCCTATTGTAATCTCCATCTGATGCATCTGCATGCATTACAATGTATTTTTCCCTGTCAAAGGTATCTTGCCCTCCAACTGTATGCCTTAAGTCAAAGTTAACGTCAACTTCAACTTGAGAAAAAGCAGAAAAACTCAACAATGATAAAACTGTGTAAATTCCTAATTTCATAATTTTTTTAATAGTATTAGCACTTTCTTTTTTTGGAAAATGGATTAATGAATAAAAAAATGTAATTGTAAACTTCTTCTTACATTAAATAATCGCAATAATTTCCTTTAGGAAAATGCATATCTATCGATCAAAAAACATACACTATATTATCAACAAGTGTAACTAAATTGACTAATAAAAAATCAACATTGATAATAATATAGCAGTAACTTTAATAAAATAAAATTATATGAAATAGTAACGGGATATAGTTAACTATTTATAATTAAATCACCTTACTTTTAATTGTGCCTTTTCTCTAATAATATCGCCTATAGAACGATCTTCAATATTACTTTGTAACCACGAAAGAATATCTAAATACAAAAAGGCTCGCTTTTCGTAAGGGTGGTTTTCGTATTTTTTAAGCCTATCATAAAGTTTTTTAAATTCTTCTTTAATTTTTAGCGGATTTACATTTTCTAAATTTCTTAAAAATTTGATCATTTCTTTTTGAACAGCATATAAATCATCCATTTTAATTAAAAATTTATAGGTGTTATGCAATTGTGTATCCAAATGTAAATCCATTCGAGCTTCATAATGTGCTATTAGACTCAACACTCTTGAAAAACACAATAAATCTTCTCTCATTTTTAATGATTTATTGTTTATTATTTTATTTAGGTATTCAATACATTTTTCATGATCTTCCATTCCAAAATACAAACAAGCTATTTTATAATAAAAGACCATAATATGATGACCATCAATATGGTTTTTATAATGGGTTAAACCTTGTAAAATTTCAGACACTAAGGAAAGTCCTTCTTTAAAAGTACCTTCACTAAAATGCAAATTCAGTTTATTCGTATTTATGTATAAAAAACTCAATGCCAATGTATTTTCATGCTGCGGAAAACCATCTGAATGCACCATCTTTTCAACCCTATTCAATTTTAATCTTAGTTTTGTACTATCTTTTATTAAAAATAGAGATTCCATAAGGTAGTTATTCCCTTTTAAGAAAAAAACAGGATTAACAGCTATCATTTTAGGTTCTTCAAAAAATAAGTCTACCCATTTTTTTGAATATTTATAGCAAGCCAAAAAATCTTGAGTCATAAAACTATACCACAAATGGGCTTTATACAACCATAGTTTTTCTCTAAAACCGAGTAATTCCCAGTCATAATCTGGTAATCTTCCTTGAAAATAAGTCCTTAAAAACTCATGCTCTTTATCGTTTTTAACGTAACCCGTTTTAAGCATTAATCCATATAATTGTAATGATAAATTAGATAACCTACTCGCAATTACGTTTTTCATACTCAGGTTTTTTGCCTGAATAGCTAATTCGTCTGCTCTTGATGCAATACTACGTGTTATGTATTGTGTTTCAATTACTTTTTCGAGTTCAACAATTTCATAAGCTAGGTTATTCTCTTCATTATCAATGGCTAATACTTTTGCTTTATCTAAAACTTTTAAACTTTGTTTATATAAGCCTTTATGATATAAAATTGTAGCAAAATCTAATTGTTCTCTAATTTTCATTCGCAAATTTCGGTGCAAAGGGTTTAAACGTAAACTAATAAGAATTTGCTTGTATAAATGTGCTTTCAAATTAGACAATTGTTGCTTGGTAACAATACCCTTGGCAATAATCTGGGTTTCGTCAAGTTTTTCAGATTTGTCTAAATAATTAAATAAATTCAAAAATTTTGAATCATTATTTCCGCCTAAACGACCAACATATACTTTAAATTGACGCTTTTCGGACTTGGTTAATGATTTTACCAGTACAAATAATGGATCTTTTACTTCATTAGTCATTGTAAGAAAACAAGGGTTAATCCCTTTTAAAATAGGGGTTCAAGGCAATTATTAAAACATTTACCGTTGTAAGTGTTTTACAAAAATAGCAAACATACCGTTTATAAAAATATACATTTGATATGAATGTTAAAAGCAAAATAACTGATGAGCGACAATAAAGTTCAAATTTTTGACACAACCTTAAGAGATGGTGAGCAAGTCCCAGGCTGTAAATTAAATACGGAACAAAAACTAATTATTGCAGAACGTCTGGATCTTTTGGGCGTTGATATTATAGAAGCTGGATTTCCAGTTTCGAGTCCAGGTGATTTTAATTCAGTTACAGAAATTACTAAAATAGTTCGTAATTCCGTTGTATGCGGACTTACAAGAGCTGTTGAAAATGATATAAAAGTTGCTGCTGATGCTTTAAAGTATGCTATAAGACCTAGAATTCATACAGGAATTGGTACTTCTGAATCACATATAAAATACAAATTCAATACTACACCCGAAAAAATCATTGAACGTGGTGCTGCAGCAGTAAAATATGCAAAATCATTTGTCGAAGATGTAGAGTTTTATGCAGAAGATGCTGGTCGAACAGATAATGAATATTTAGCTCGTGTTTGCGAGGCAATGATTGCAGCTGGTGCTACAGTATTGAATATACCGGATACTACAGGCTATTGTTTACCAGAAGAATATGGTGCTAAAATAAAATACTTGCGTGAAAATGTAAAAGGCATTCACAACGTAACTTTATCATGCCATTGCCATAACGATTTAGGTTTAGCTACAGCAAATTCAATTGCTGGTGTAGTTAATGGAGCTCGTCAAATTGAGTGTACTATTAATGGTATTGGCGAACGTGCCGGAAACACTGCTTTGGAAGAAGTAGTAATGATTTTAAAACAACATCCTTATCTAGATTTACATACTGATATAAACACTAAATTATTATACGATACTAGTAAAATGGTTTCTGATAATATGGGAATGTTTGTACAACCTAATAAAGCCATTGTTGGTTCTAATGCTTTTGCCCATAGTTCTGGGATTCATCAAGATGGTGTTATTAAAAACCGTGAAACCTATGAAATTATAGATCCAGAAGAAGTTGGTGTAACAGAATCTGCAATTGTATTAACAGCTCGTAGCGGAAGAGCTGCCTTAGCTTACCGTGCTAAAAAAGTAGGTTATGAACTTACTAAGTTACAATTAGATGACGTGTACAAGGAGTTTTTAAATTATGCTGATCGTAAAAAAGAAGTAATTGATAGTGATATTCATAAAATTATGGAAACCTTTAATATCAAAGCATAACAGAAAGAATAATTTAACTGAAGTAATATTCAAATATTATTAAAGATCGATACGAAAGTTTCGATCTTTTTATTTTTTATTAAAAACCAAAAAATAACCACAAAAAATAACTATAACTTACTTTTTTAATAAAAAAAGTAATGCTTTTTTTATTAATTCATATTATAACTTATCTATTATAATGTAAAACTATCTAACAATCATTGGACAAAACATCTGTAAAATTATTTTAAACAATTAATTATTTTTTCTAATGCTATTATGCACTATTTTTGAGTGAGTAATTATATTAATTATGAAACTAAATATTGCAGTCTTAGGAGGTGATGGTGTTGGTCCAGAAGTAACAGAACAAGCTGTAAAAGCATTAGAAGCTGTTGCTGAATATTACCAGCATGACTTTATATTTAAAGATGCTTTAGTAGGAGCTGTTGCTATTGAAAAAACGGGTACTCCCCTACCCAAAGAAACCATTGCTATTTGTAAAGAAAGTGATACTGTTTTATTTGGTGCCATTGGAGATCCTAAATTCGATAATGATCCAAAAACAAAAATATATCCTGAACAAGGACTATTAGCTTTACGAAATGAATTGAATTTATATGCGAATATTAGACCTGTAATCGTATATAATTACTTATTAAATAATTCTCCTCTAAAACCACAGAATGCACGTGGAACCAATATTTTAATCTATCGAGAATTGTCTGGCGGCTTATTTTATGGAGAAAAAGGCACTACAGATAATGGTACCAAAGCCTACGATGAATGCTCCTACACTAGTAAAGAAATTGAGCGTATAGCACATGATGCCTTTAAAGCAGCACAGGGCAGAAAAAAGAAATTGACTTTAGTTGATAAATCAAATGTACTTGAAACTTCACGTTTATGGAGACGAACAGTTATGGATATGGCTAAACTATATCCAAATGTAAACGTAGAATTAATGTATGTTGACCAAGCTGCTGCTAAAATTATTCTTAACCCAAAAAGTTTTGATGTTATTTTAACTGCTAATCTAATTGGTGATTTTATTTCTGAAGAAGCAAGTGCACTAGTAGGGTCCAAAGGAATTATGGCATCTGCCGCCCTAGGTGAAAAATATAGTTTATTTGAACCCATTCATGGATCATACCCAGTGGCTACTAATAAAGGTATTGCTAATCCAATTGGAGCTATTTTATCGGCAGCTATGCTATTAGAACATTTTAATTTACAAATCGAAGCTGATGCTATAAAACGTTCTATTACAAAGGCAATGGAACTCAACTTAACTACCCCAGATTTAAATAAACAAAAACCTTTAAGTACCGAAAAAATTGGCGATTTTATTGCTGACTATATTTGTAATCCTGATTTAACAAATTTTAATATTGAAAATATTTATTTAGGACAATCAACTATAATATAGTAGTGACATCATTAGAAAAATCACGCTAATTAACACAAAATCTACTTAAAATAACTCTTTACAATGAAACTACTAAAAATTGGCTTGCTTTTAGCAACAATTATATGCCTTGGATTTAATTCCAATCCTCCTTTAGCACGTTTTATTGAAATTTTACATGATTTTGAAAATAAATACACTCCAGAAAAAACCTATATCCATACCGATAAACCTTTTTATACTTCTGAAGAAACTATATGGCTTAAAGCATACTTAGTAAATGGTGTTACTCACAAAAAAACATCAAAAAGTAACGTATTGCATATAGAATTAATTAACCCTAAAGATAGTATTGTACATAAAACAAAATTGTTTGTTGATCAAAACACCTTTGGGACTGCAGGCGATATTTTAATAGATAAAAATTGGGAATCGGGAAAATACCAATTAAGAGCATATACTAATTACATGCTTAATGACAATGATGGCTATTATTTTAGAAAGCAAATTCAAATTGAAAAAACAGTCTCAGAAAAAACAAAACTAGAGTTTATTAACCTTAATAAATTTCCCGAATTAACCCCTACTCCTGTTTCTGACAAAATTGTTCCTCTTAAAAACGTAAATGACTTACAGATTAATTTTTATCCCGAGGGAGGAACATTACTTGCAAATCAACCCAATAAATTTGGGGTAAAAGTTATTGACAACAAAAATAATGGAATACCTATAGAAGGTACTATTAAAGAGAAAGGTAAAAATGAAATAATTTCCTTGTTTAGAACCTTTGATTTCGGATTAGGTCAAGCTGCTTTTACCCCAAAAAAAAACATACAATACGTTGCTGAAATTAATGCTAATGGAACTAAAAAAACTATTGATTTACCTATTGCCGTAAATAAAGTTGAAAACCTTAGCATTACAAATAATCAAGAAAATTTAATTTTAAAAATTTCCACCGGGTTTGAAAATTTAAATGGTTATTTTATCATTGGTCACGTACGAGGTCATATTTTTTTTAATCAAGAAATTTCTAAAAAAGAAAAAAACATTAAATTAAAATTAATAACCGAAAATTTTCCAAGAGGGATTTCTCATTTTACACTATTTGATCCTTATGGTAACCCAAAATGTGAACGCTTAGTTTTTATAAATACTAAAAATAAAAACAATACACCTAAAGTAATTACCAATAAAAAAGAGTACAAAAAAAGAGAAAAAGTAGGTTATAACATTGAAATCCCTAATAACGTAAATACGAACCTATCGCTTGCAGTAACTCAAAAATCAGTAATTCCATTAGCTACTAATGAAACTATTGAGAGCTGGCTTCTTCTAAATTCAGATTTGCGCGGAGAAATCCCTAATGCTTCCGTGTTTTTTGACCCTAAAAAGACTAAAGTACAACGTAATTTTTTATTGGAATCTTTAATGTTAACCCATGGCTGGAGAAGATTTACTTGGAATGAATTGTATAAAAATGCCTATAACAAAAAAGAAAATTTACCCGAAAAAGGAATAATAATTAGTGGTTATGCTTTTCCTGAAAGTCCTGAATTCAATAATCAAAAAATTGAAACAAACCTTGTCTTTTTAGAAAACAATCCTTTTTCCAAAAAGCAGCTTACAACAACAAAACATCGATTTAAATACGGCCCTTTTGTAGCTAAAGATACTCTTAAAACTATTTTACAAGCAAAAATGCCTGATGTAAAAGAAAAAAACCAGAAAAAAGTAACTATTGTTTTAGATAATGAAAAGGAAAGTCCTAAAGTACTTCCTTTATCACAACACAATTTAGAAAAAGAACGTCTATATTTTGAAAATTATAAAAAAGTTCGCTCACATATTGATTTAGTTAATTTCAGTTTCAATGGTATCAACCAACTAAATGAAGTTATAATTAAAGGAAAAACTAAACGTACCGAAGCAAGTTATGATGATATAGCTAGCGATCTAGGCTCATATGGTTTTCCTTCAAATAGAATAATTTTAGATTCAATTATTGGTACCAGCTCCGCTAATATATTTGATTTATTAATTCGAGTTCCTGGTGTTTCAGTATCTGGCACTATTGGTAATAAATTGGTTAGTATTAGAAATTCAAATACTGGTGGAACACCTACTGGGAGTAGTGTTAACCAAATAAACAATCCCTTATTAGATGGTAACCCTCTTTTTTTACTAGATGGCAGTAGAGTTGATATTACTTTTATTGAAAATTTACAAGGATCTGATATTTCCTTTATTGATGTTTTAAAAGGAAATGATGCCGCTATTTTTGGATCACAAGGAGCTAACGGTGTAATTGCTGTATATTTAAAAAAGAATACCAGTTTAAAAATAACAGGTAAATCCCCGGGAATCATAAATTTTTTAACTCATCCTTTTTACAAAGCTAAAGAATTCTTTTCTCCTGACTATTTTAGTGATAAAACCAACCCAAAACCTGATTATCGAACCACATTATACTGGAATCCAAATATTGATGTGACTACCGAAAAAATTGAAAATAATTATTTTTACACGGCAGATCAAACAGGTAAATTTCAAATGGAAATTCAAGGTATCAGTAATGATGGTTCATTAATTTATGCCATTGAAGAGTTTGAAGTTGTGGATTAATTTATTGCTATATACTTATAATACGATTTACTAACAAAAATTTCGCATATATGTCGTTTCTTTCTCTACTATTCATGCGTTAAAAAATTAAACCGTAGCTAACTATGCTTTAATTTTTTGCTTTAGACTAGCGAAAAATAAATCAATCTATGTATACGAAATTCTTATCTGTAAATCGTATAAATCATAAGATAAACATACTATTTGTTTACAAAACATAAAACTCATATTTCTTATCATTTAATCATTCATTATAAATAAATACAATAAACGAAAACGTTTTTGGCACACTCTTTGGTATTCTTACATTGTGAGGTTCTTTTTTATTAGGAACAAGGTTTCACCTAAAACTCAAAGATTATGAAAAAATATATCCTACTTACCTTTGCTTTTCTATTTACTAGCATTGGAATACAAGCAGATACAAGTAACTATAACAAACCTTTTGTTTTTGTTGAATCAGGTATTGAATTTGCAGTTTTTAAAGACGGACAATTCGATTTCAACATTATTCAACCCAATGTTGGTGTTCATATTAATACACGTAATATTAATTTTAGCTTTAATTCTGGCTATAATTATGATGCATTTGTTCAATATGATGATTATGGTGCTGTAGTACAAATTGAAAATACACCTGTATTCTATGATTATTACGGACGAGTAAACCGTATTGGTAATATTCGATTGCAATATAATCACCTAGGCTTAGCTTATCAAATAGGAAATTTAAACATTGTTTACAATAATTATGGCTCATTTAGTCACTGTACTGGTTATGTTAATAATTACAATGTTAATTATGGTTACCGACCACATCACAGGTATTACCAAACACCAGCAGTAAACCACTGTATTGTTTATGGAAACCCATATCGTAAATTTTACAATCCTAATCGTTCTAATTATAGTGTTTACCGAAATAATTATTATACAGGGTACTACAACAAACCTTATAAATTCCGTAATTATCACAGACCTGGTACACGCGTAACTATCAATCACCATTATAGTCATGGTAATACTAGATACGTTAATACCAATAGAAATTACAGAAATAATAGTAATTATAACAATAATAGAAATACTAGATCATATACTTCTACTCGTAGAACAACTCAAAGTACTAGAAATTATACTCCAAGAGCAAATTCAACCAATAGAAATTATACATCCAGTAATACACGAACTCAAAATACTAGAAGCTATAGTCCAAGAACAACAAAGAGTAATAATAATAGAAGTTATAGTCCAAGAACAACAAATAAAAAAAGCAACTCTAATTTAAGGACTAAAACTTCAAGCAATAGAACTATTGCATCAACAAGTATTTCTAACGGATCCGCATACCGCAGAAGATAAAACTTTGAAAATATTTATCAATAAAAAGCTCTTAAATTTACATTAAGGGCTTTTACTTTTTTAAGTTTTTATACTATTTAACTTAAACATTTCTAATATTTTACGTTAAAATTATAAAAAAACGAAAAAAAAATTAAGTTTTTCTTTAATTTATAGACTAATAAATAAACCCCTTAAATTTATTATTATGATTATAGAAAATATAAATTTATTTGATACCAATGGTAAGATAATAAAGACGAAGCAATTATCCGCGAAAAGACAAAGTATTGATATATCAAAACTTTCGTCAGGTAAGTACATTATTAAAATTATGAAAAAAGGGAAAACTTTAGTAAAACAATTAGTAAAAAAATAACAAGATGTTATACTTATTATTTCTTACAACTTTCCCTTCTAAGTAAAAAAGCTTTTCAAAAAAATGAAAAGCTTTTTTTATGCCAGTATTATACCTTATAACTATACTTTATTACTAACGTAAGTTTGATTTAAGAAAAATGATAAATCAATAATCATCTTTTTCTTATCAAGATTGCTCTTTTCGATACAATTTTATATAGAAAATCACTCCATTGACAATTTTGGCAGTTAAATAAAATGATGTCGAACTCACGTTACTAATTAAAATAAACTATACAAAATCATTCATTTCTTTTTACACCTTTATCCATATTTTCTATAACACATCTTTAAAAACAATATAGGGGGTAAATAAAAAATAACTTCAGGTTTTTAAACACATTTTAATTAAAGATTGATATAACGTAGATTATAAAATATCATTGAAAAATTTAAGCTTTAAATACAAATTTTCATTCACTACTAATATCATTTAAAATAATTACAACTATTTCCCCTTAAAAAAAGGGAAAAACACCCTGTTTTAACAACTTAAATAACAATACATTGCATTAAATAATTACCAACTTAAAATAAAAATATTATGAAGTTAAAAAGTGTGATTAACGGCGGAATTTTATTAGGAATATTTATTAATGCAATAGCTTGTAATTCTTGTGAAAGCAAAACTAATAATTCAAGTAAACCCGATGGAACTATAACATTAAAAAAAGCTAATGAATTAGAAGAAAGATATAAAGCTACACGCCATAAAATAATAAATAGAGCTCTTGGTTTTGATAGTTTAAAAATTCAAGATTCGAGAGAGGTATGGTTTTCTTTAGAAAGAATGAAAAAATATATTAAATATGTTGAGGAAGAAGCTGAAAAAAATGGGTATAAAGAACTTGGATTACGTTTTTATTTAGGGGCTTATCCTGATACCGAAGAAAATAAGGGTTTAACTACTTTATTTGCTGTCCCTACAACAACGAGTATAAAGAGAGAGAAAAAAGCAAACTATTTCATGGCACCAGCATCACATGAAATAAGTGAAAATATGGATAATGTTGAAGCTCTAAATTTAGGAGGAGCCGGACACCCACCTAAAGAGTTGGCTATTCAATAAATACGGCTTAAAATCATATGAAATGTACTCAATACTTTTTATTAAGCATACATATTATTGAATTGATTACCGCAATAGTTGCTGTGCTTTCGTGGAATAAATATAAACATTCAACTGAGCGCAAGTTTGTTTATTTTTTCTGGATTGTCTTTTTAATGGATGTATCAGGAACTATTATTGCATATAGTACAAAATATAATAACCTATTTATATATAATAGTTTGTTTATTTTTTATTTTATTTTTTTTATCAGTTGGTATAAAAAAATTCTAGAAAAGAAAAGAAGCTATTTTTTTATAAGTATAACCTTTGTGTATTTAATTTTTTTAGTATTCTCTTTTTATAAAGAAAGTTTTACCAACTCATTGCAAACTTTAAATTTTTTTAGTGGTTCTATAGCAATAATTTTATGTTCTTTTTTTTATTATTTTCAATTACTCAATAGTGAAAAAGTACTTACTCTAAAGACCAACTTACCATTTTGGATTACTATGGGAAATATTATCTACTTTGTAGGTATGCTTCCCTTAGTAATTTTACTTAAATATCTTAATATTACTGAATTGAGTTACTCTATAATTGTAACTCTTTTAAATTGGGTTACTTACATTTGTTATATATTGGGTTTTAAATGGATGAAAAACAAGTAAATGAATTATTTTTAATGCTTTCAATAGTTGCAATTATTATTGCAATTGTATTAGTTACCCTTTTCATAATATTTCAGCAACGTAAAAATAAATTATTACTTAAACAGAAAGAGGTAGAAAAACATTTTGAAGAAGAAATTACCTCTTCAAAAATTGAAATAAGAGAAGAAGCCTTTAGAAATATTAGCTGGGAATTACATGATAACATTGGACAATTAATCACTTTAGCTAAATTACAAATACAAAATGATGATACAAAAAAAGCTATTGATCAAACGCTTACAAAAGCACTTACTGAGCTTAGAGTTTTATCAAAATTGGCTAATCCAGAAGCTTTAAAAGCTATTTCATTTACAGACGCTTTACAACAAGAAATTGATCGTTTAAATCGATTAAATTACTTAAAGTCTAACTTAAATATTAGTGGAAAAATCAGCGTTTTAGATACTAAAGTTGAAACTGTTTTATTTCGAATTTTACAAGAATTTTTGTCTAATACTATTAAACATGCCAAAGCAACAAAATTATACTTAAATTTAAATTATGAACAAAAGCAATTGCAAATATGTGTTTGCGATAATGGAGTTGGATTTAATTATGAAAATGCGAATTCCACAGGTATTGGCTTGAGTAATATAGCTAAACGAGCTCAACTTATTGGGGCTACAGCTAAAATTAAGTCGGTAATAAATGAAGGGACAAAATTAACTATAACATATATTTACAACTCATGAAAAACATTAGTGTAGTAGTAGTTGATGATCATATTTTACTAGCTCAAGCTATTAGTAGTTTAGTAAATTCATTTGATCAGTTTTTTACAAAGTACCTATGTTGCAACGGACAAGAGTTATTAGACCGTGTAGCATTAGAAAAAATACTACCAGATATTGTACTAATGGATGTTAATATGCCCATTTTAAATGGTATTGAAACTACAAAACAGTTGACAAAACTATACCCTTCAATAAAAGTATTGGCCCTTTCGGTCGAAGATGAAGATGAAACAATTATAAAAATGCTTAAAGCTGGTGCTAAAGGTTATTTATTAAAAGATGTACAAAAAACTATTTTAGAAAAAGGCTTACTAGAATTAGTCAACAGTGGATTTTATTACACAAAAGATGTTTCCAATTTATTAATGAATTCACTTAGTGGCAATTCTAATACCATACAATTAAAAGATAGGGAAATTGAATTTTTAAAATTGGTTTGTTCTGAAATGACTTATAAACAAATTGCTGAAAAAATGTTTTTAAGCCCCAAAACAATTGACGGATATAGAGATGTGCTTTTCGAAAAACTACATATTAAAAATCGAATAGGTCTAGTTCTTTATGCCATAAAGCATAAAATTGTAAACATCTCATAAATTCATAGTCAAAAAATATAGCCTTTCATATTTTTTAATTCAGAGACTTTCGCCATACTCGACTATATGATAGTTTTCTTTTTTCTTTTTTTAAAGTATTATTTTTAGTTTCTACATCCAAAACCCTAATTTGATGATACTCTTCAAGTCCTTTTGGAGTAAGGTATGGGAGTAGAATGTTCCAATGCATATCAACAAAATGGCATTTACTTTCTGTATATTCATCACAATTAATTACTTGTTTTTGTGATTGCCAAAAAGTACCTATTACCCATAATGAATGTATTAATTTACTGTAACTTAAAAACTTACTTTCCCGTACAAAAATCCCTGTTTCAATATAATAATTTACTAAACTTCTAGCCTCTTTAAACCTTTGAATACTTGCATTATTATGCAGTTTAGCTATGGTAGGGTAATTACGTACAACAAATACAATTTCATTATAAAAAAAAGCATATTTACTTTGTAAATTCCCGTACTGTATCATTATATCTTCAAAATGATTTAAAGTGATATCTCCATTTTTGGGAATTGAAAAAAACAAAGATTCTTCATACATATCATCATAAATACTAATCAACAGTAGCTCTTTTGTTTCATAATACTGGCTTAATTTTTCACTTTTTACTCCAATAGTATCTGCTATTTTTTCCATCGAAACTGAGGATAATCCATACTTGTTAAATAAACAAATTGAATTGCTTTTGATTTCTTGTATCATAATTGATTTACCAATTTACATCCCTAAAATTAGTGTATGTTTATAACAAACACAAGCAATCTTACAGAAGACTAACCTAAAACTTACAAACAAATAAATACAACACAAATAAACCGATATACAACCTTATATTTCGATATAAAGAAAATCTACTGTTTAGTTTTCTTTATCTTTTACTAATAATTATTTCCATCACTAAAAAATTAAAAAAGTATCTTCGCGCCCATGTGGATGTATTTAGGGCTTTTAGCTGCTTTATTTTTAGGATTACATAATTTATGTAAAAAACATGCTGTTAAAGAAAACGAAGTGTTTCCTGTACTTTTAGGAACTTTATTATCAGGTTTTATTTTATTACTCCCGTTTGCAATAATTTCTTATAATTCTCCCCAATATGCTAAAGAGGTAGGATTTTATATTACCCATATTTCATTTAAAACTCATGGTTTTATTATTATAAAATCTATAATAATGACTTTATCATGGATTTTGGCTTATCAAGCATTAAAACACTTACCTATAACTATAGTAACACCAATTAGATCTGCTGGTCCCTTTTTTACTTTTATAGGAGCTATACTCATTTATCACGAAAGTCCTAATTTATGGCAATGGATTGGGTTTTTCTTTATTATTTTTTCAGTACTACTCTACTCTAGAATAGGAAAAAAAGAAGGTATTATTTTTAAAAGGAATAAATGGATTTTTGCTATTATAGGAGCCACTTTTTTAGGAGCTTCAAGTGGTTTATATGATAAATTTTTAATTCAAAGCTTACAGTTGACCCCACAAACCTTACAGTTTTGGTTTTGTTTTTACACTATTTTAATTTTACTGGTAATTTTATCATTTACATGGTTTCCTTACATGGAAAAAATAAAACTATTCAAATGGCGTTGGTCAATACCCGCAGTTGGAATTTTATTACAAACAGCTGATTATTTTTATTTTAAAGCATTGCAAGATCCTGAAGCTTTAATAATGTTACTTTCTGCTATAAAGAGAAGTCAAATATTAATTTCAGTAGTTGCAGGCGGACTTATTTTTAAAGAAAAAAATAAACGTAAAAAACTTATTCCTCTATTGGGTATTATGCTAGGTGTGGCTTTAATTCTTTATTCTTAAATAACAATTACACTAACTTTATAATCAATACTCAACTTTTTAAACATTACCTTTTTAGTTTAATACATCTAGTTTTTAAGCTGTTTATCAAGTAATTAGTTATACGATTTACTAACAAAAATTTCGCATATATGCTGTTTCTTTTTTACGATTCTAGCGTTAAAAAAACAACCGTAGCTAAAGCTATGCTTGATTTTTTTGCCTTAAACTAGCAAAAAATAATTCAACATATTTATACGAAATCATTATCAGTAAATCGTATTAAACCCTCTTTAGGCATTATAAAATCTATTCCGTCCATGATTTGCTGAAAATACTACCGTAAACTGTATTTATTGTATATCATCACATCCTTATAACGAAGCGATAATACATAAAATAGATTAAAATAAAATATATGAGTAGTACATACAACCCTTTTAGCCAATGAGACTTGACAATACTTCTTTTTTCTATTAATATTAAACCTTATAGATTATTATTAATAGAAATACTATTTGAAATTAATTCCTTTGAAGAAGCTTTTACCTCAATGACACCTTCTTTTTTTGTTGACTGTAAAAACAATACAGCCTTACCATTATGTGTGGTTATTTTATTAGATTTATGTGGCTGAATATTCATTTCCCAACCATTATCAATTCCTATATTTTTAGCAGGTCCATTTATATCAAATTCAATTTCAATATCTTTTTCAGTAACCAAATGGCCATTATTATCTAAAAGGTGTAATTCTATTACGCTAACATCACATCCATTATTATACATTACTTTTTTATTAGATCGCAATTCTATTTTTCTTAAATCATTTGTGGTAATTAAATCATAATTAGCAACTTCACTTCCCTTATTAAATCCTTTTACAGTTAGTTTCCCTTCCCGGAAGGGAACTTGCCACTTAATAATATTATCATCTGAAAAATCTGTGCGTTTTTGTTTTCCTAATGACTTATTATTTAAAAACAATTCAGCTTCTTCACAATTAGTATAGGCTTGTACAATAATAGACTCATTAGATTTGTAATTCCATTTTGAATACACATTAAACCACTCCCACAACCTTAAATTACTCCATAAAGGTGGTTTTTTTAATTGCATATTAAATTTCCAACCAGTTTGATCCGAAAATGAAAATTCAGATTCATTTACTGGAGTAGTTACCATATATATTTTAGGAGTTTCCTTCCATAAACATTCAAAAAAATGTCCTCGAGGATTTTTAAAACCTGCAAAATCAAATAGCGAAATATCCAAGCCTTTTCGTGGCCAAGGTCCGGCCTCGCCCAAATAAGCAAAACCAGTCCAAATAAAAATTCCAGCAACAAAATCGCGCTCCACACAATTTTTCCATTCCGAATAAGCTCCCCAATTTTCAGAGCCAACCATTTTTAAATCTGGATATGTTTTATGTGCAGCATCATACTCCACGGCTCTGTAATTAAATCCATATACATCAACAGCTTTGCCATAACCACTTGCCAAACCAATAGATGGATGTACACTACCACTAGTAACAGGTCTGCTCCTATCAATTTCCTTAACCCATTTACTTAATTTATTGGCATAAGTAACTAATGGATCCTTTTCACCCTCTAAATTTATATCAAAAGCTTTTTTTATAGTTAATGAATCATAAATTGGTGAATGTCTAAAATATTCTTGCTTTCCATTGACATCATTATAGGTTTTGGTATAATGCGGATAAGTCCATTCAATTTCATTACCTATGCTCCACATTATTACCGATGGATGATTAAAATCTCTTTTTATTAAATCTTTTAAATCTTTTTCTGCCCAAGTATCAAAATGGACAGGATATGCTTTTGCTGCATCCACGGAAGCAGCATTATCGCCTAAGTATACTTTACTTTTAGCTTTGGGGACACTCCATTCATCAAAAGCTTCATTAATAACTAGCAAACCTAACTCATCACATACTTCTAGCAATTCCACCGCATGTGGATTATGAGATAAACGTACAGCATTTACTCCTATCGATTTTAGTTTTTGTAATCGATATTCCCAAATGACTTTAGGAACTGCAGCACCAAGTGCACCTGCATCGTGATGTAAGTTTACTCCTTTTAGTTTCATTTTTTCACCATTTAATGAAAACCCCGAATTAGCATCAAAATCAAAAAAACGTACTCCAAAGGTTTCTGTCACTTCATCGATTTTAGTTGAGTTTAAAAATAAACTTACCTTTAAACGATACATATTAGGTGTGTCAATAGACCATAAATTAGGTTTACTAATTGTAACTGTTGCTTTGCTTTTATTCGTTGTTACTAAAGTGGTATGAGTAATTACCTCATTATCCAATGTATCCAAAACTTGGTAGTATAAGCTCAAGTTTTCCTTTTCGGAAGAAGTATTTTTGTTTAATTGGGTTGTTACTAAAACAATAGCACTCTCTGTAGAAACTTTATCGGTTTGAATTTGCACTCCCCATTCCTTTATATGCAAAGGACCTGTTTTTATTAAAGTAACTTTTCTATAAATACCAGAACCTGTATACCAACGAGAATCTGCATAAGCCGTATGATCAACTTTTACGGCTATTGTATTTTGAAGATTGCCATAATTTAAATACGGCGTTAAATCATATATAAAACTACTATATCCATTAGGTCTATGTCCAATTAGTTTACCATTAATCCAAACGCTAGAATTATTATAAACACCATCAAATTTGATCCTTATTAATTTTCCTTTATCTTTATTTTCCAGTGCAAAGGTTTTTCGATACCAACCTACACCTCCAATAACAAAACCAGTGCTACATGCCGTTTCTCCCTCTTTTTGATAACCAGAATTTATACTCCAATCATGTGGTACATTAAGAGTTTCCCAAGTCGTATCATCAAACTCCAATAATTCAGCACCTTTGCTGTTTCCTAAATGGAATTTCCAATCATTATTAAAATCAACAATTTCTCTTTTTTTCGATGTTGAATTAGTGCATCCAAACAAAAAAATAAATGCACAAAAACTAAAAAAAGTATAACTAATTTTTATAAAATACCTCATAAATTGACAATCTAGTGTAAATCTATAACAATATAGTTACTGAAAGTTGTACTATATTTGCACTAAATTCCATTTAATTGCCAGTTTATTATGAGTCAGTCTGATCAAATTTCTGTTTCATTAGAAAAAATTGAAACACCTTTACATTCCTCTTTCCATACGGGAGTTTATAAACAACCTTACTTTAGTGGTGCATGGCATTATCACCCCGAAATTGAACTTTTATCAATAACAAAAGGTTTTGGTAAGCGTTTAGTTGGTGATCATGTTGACCAATTTGAGCCTGATGATTTGGTTCTTTTAGGTGGTTTACTACCCCATGCTTGGATTCCAGATGAAAGTTTTTTAAAAGAAGATTCAGAAAAATTTTGCGAGTCTATCTATGTCCAATTTAATAAAGAAATTTTTGGCTCTTTTTTTGTAAGTGTCCCTGAATTAAAAGGAGTTAGAAAAGCCCTTGGTTATTCTGAACGTGGATTAAAAATTACTGGAAAACACAAAAAAGAAATTAATTTATTGCTCAGAGAAATTCCAAAATTGAATCCATTTGATCAATTAATTCAACTATTAAAGATTTTAAATTTAATAAGTCTTTCAGATTATGAATTACTGGTTTCTGAAAATTATTTAAAGAAAAGCTTTTATTTTAAATCGAATAGAATGCTTAAAATTCATGAATATTTGATGGAAAATTATAAGCAAGAAATTCATATTGAAACTTGTGCCGAAATTGCTAACATGACGATTTCTTCATTTTGTAGATTTTTTAAAAATGAAACTAATACTACATTTTCTAATTATTTAAATGCTATCCGTATTGATGTGGCCAAAAAGTTATTGGCAAATACTGACTATGCCATTAAGGAAATTGGTTTTGAGTGTGGTTACAACTCAACTCCATATTTTAATAAACAATTTAAAAAAATTGTAGGTTACACTCCCTTCCAATATCGAAAAAATCAATTTGATACTATGTAATAAATATTTTAATATGTATTAAATCTACTTTATAAAATCTAATAAACACATTTTTAAACCATTGCAAATATGCCTTGCAAAAGTTTAAAAAATGGTATGATTTTACAAAAATTATCTCTGTTAATTTTAAGCTATTTAATGGTTAGTTTTTTATATAAAATAAACTTTAAATATTAAGTTTTTATTATCCTATTTATTAAGCACGCATAGTAATTTATAAGTTTAATATTTTTACTTAACATCGATTGCTTAAGCTTATATTTATAATGAAAACAATTATTTTTTTGACCTTAATTTTACTTAATCTGTCTATATTTTCGCAAAAGTATGTAGATATGACGCATCAATTGGCTAACATAAAAGGTAATTTAATAATTGATGGTAATATTTTAAAAAAGGAATACAACACCAGAGAAGAAATAATTATAACCGGAAAAAATATGAAAATTAATCATAAATCTGGTTTTGTTTTTAACAATATTATTGTGCAATTAACAGGAAGTATACTAGTTGAAGATGATAATAAAATTTACCCTAAACTGCTTGATAGTTATATTTTTTGTAAATATTCCGAAGGAATTTCTTCAAAAAGTATTATAAAAAAATCTAACTTTAGAAATGTTAGTTTAGATAAAGTCGAGTACATCAAAAAAATAAATGGGAATCCCGAAATATGGATTTACGACAGATCAGGAAAATTAGTGTATAAAGGACTAAAAAGTAATATCAACAATATTTATTTGTCGATTGCTCGTTATGATGTAAAGATAAAAGGAAAATCTTTTGACGAAGACATTCTTTTTTATTAATCTTTCAAAACTATTTTTTTTCAAAACGTCTAATAATTAAACCCAAAGGACGATCGTATGTAAAATAGTTTGATACCCAATCAATTATAGCGACCAATTTATTTCGGAAACCAACTAAAGAAAAAATATGCACAAACATCCATACATACCAAGCAAAAGCACCTTGAAATTTAAAATTTGGTAAATCAACTACAGCTTTATTTCTTCCAATAGTAGCCATACATCCTTTGTCGTTATATTCAAAGGCTTTCATTGGTTTGCCCTTTAAAGCATTCAATATATTTTTAGCCAATAATTCTCCTTGTTGTTGTGCTACTGGTGCAAGCATTGGTAAACCATAAGGGTCTTTTTCGGTAACATGGCAAGCAACATCTCCTATGGCATAAATACTATTACTCCCCTGTACTTGATTGTATGCATCAACTTTTATACGATCACCACGCACAATAACGTCTTTTGGCAACCCATTAATAAGCGTTCCTTTTACTCCTGCTGTCCAAATAACCGTATCGGTTTTAAATTTTTCTCCTGTTTTTAAAACTAATAAATCTCCATCATAATCCGTTACACGTGAATTCAATTTAACCTCAACTCCCATTGCTTCTAAAAACTCTAAACTTTTTGAAGAAGCTTCCTCTGACATGGTTTTTAATAATCTCGGCGAAGATTGATACAGGTGTATTTTCATTTTGGAAACATCCAAATCAGGAAAATCACGTGGTATAACATGTTTTTTCATTTCGGCTAATGCTCCTGCTACTTCAATCCCAGCTGGCCCCCCACCTACTACAGCAATACTTATAATTTCATCAACGGTTTCACCTTCCCATTTGACTAAAGCTCGTTCTAAGTTTTGAAAAATAAAACTTCTAATATCTAACGCCTCAGGAACACTTTTTAATGAAAGTAAATGTTTTTTGGTTTCTTCTGTAAAATTGAAAAAATTTGTCTTACTCCCTGTAGCAATAATTAAACGATCATATTTAATGACACCTAATGAAGTTTCTAAAGCCTTATTTTGGGCATTAATCTTGTTAACTTTTGCCATACGAAAGCGTATATTTTTACAACTGCGTAAAATACGACGTACAGGATAAGCAATACTATAAGGTTCTAAACCACCTGTAGCTATTTGATATAATAAAGGCTGAAAATTGTGAAAGTTATTTTCATCTAAAACTAATACATCTGTACCTTTATTTTTTAAAGCTTTTGCCATTGAAATTCCAGCAAAGCCTGCACCAATAATTACAATTTGTTTATTTGCCATAGTATAAAACAATCAATAACCACGTTATAAATATGTGGGAAATTTATCTTGTAAAAGTAATAATTTAGGAAGTATATATTTTTTACAAAAAGGTTTTTCTGGATTCTTTTTAAAATAGTGCTGAATTTCAGGTCTGGAAGCTTCAAAACGATCAAACTGAAGTGTTTTTGTTATAATATTTCCTTCAAATTTTTCTTGTAATTTGTTAATTATTGAATTTACCTGTAACTCTTGTTTTTGTGAATAATAATATACCGAAGAACGGTACGTATTTCGGCGAGAATGATTTTTAGTACTTTGATGCGTATGTAAATGAACTTCAATCAAAGTAGCCAGTGAAATAATTTGAGGGTCAAATTCAATAGTAATCGCCTCAGAAAAAGAATCATACATTCCTACTGAAGCAATATAACCTTGATTAACTTGAATAACGCCCTTTAAAGAATCAAAAACTGCCTCGGTACACCAGTGACATCCCCCTCCAAAACCAATAATTTCTAACATGTTATTTTTTTAATACAATCAATAAAGCAAAAATTTAAATAAATAGCATAGCCTACTTTACCACAAAAGCGTTGAATTACTTTCTGTATCCCAATATGCACCGCTTTTAAAATCACTATATATAAAGTCAATTATATTTAATGCCGATTGTTCTGGCGATAAATTACCATTTATAATATTATCTTCAGCTATTGTAGTTTTTACCCAACCAGGATGAATAGATGCAATTCTAAGCTTGTCTTTATACCTATTTGCTAATATTTTAGTGTACATATTTAAAGCACTTTTTGACATACGATAAGCGACAGAATCAATTCGATTACAATTAGATATTACACCCATTTTGGATGATATATTAACTATAAGTCCATTAGAAATCATTATATTAACTAGTCCTTCAGTAAAAAAGACTGTTCCTGTAACATTTACTTGAAAAGTTTTATCAAAAGATTTTTTGTCTGGATAATTGACATCTAAATCTGGTCCAATTCCAGCATTATTAATTAAAATATCAATTTGCTTAAAATTTTTAAAAATCTTTCTATGTGCATTATCTATACTAGATTCTTTAGAAAGATCTAATTGAAATGAATGAAAGTTTTCGTGTATAATTCCTTTAAATTCTTCATTTCTACTAGTTCCAATAACAATAAAATTGTCATTAAGCATTTTTTCAGCTAAAGCAAGCCCTATTCCTTTACTTGCTCCAGTAATTAAAACAACTTTATTCATTATCAATTAAGCATGTGTTTTAATAACATCAATAATCGCATTTTTAGGAAGTGCTCCAGATTTACGCCAATGTGCCTTACCATCTTTAAATAAAATTAAAGTAGGTACACTTCTTACTTGAAAATTTTCTGCTAATGCTCGATTCTTATCAATATCAATTTTAACAATTTTAATAGTATCACCTAATTCATCTTTAACATCTTTTAAAATAGGCATTAATGTTTGGCAAGGACCACACCATTCACCAAAAAAATCTACTAAAACTGGTGTTTTTGAATTTATTATCTCTTTAAAATTACTTTTCATAGTTCATATTTATAGTAAAATAGACGTTAAAACATAAAACTCTTTACAGTCATTGTTACGCCAATACAACATACAAAAAAACCCATCAACAACAACTGTGATGGGTTTTGAAAAAACTTTAAGCGTATATGTTTAGATAACTTTTACGTTTATTGCATTTAATCCTTTACGACCTTCTGTTAATTCAAATTCAACTTCGTCGCCTTCACGAACTTCGTCAATTAAACCTGAAATGTGAACAAAATGATCTTTGTTTGAACCTTCTTCTGTAATAAATCCGAATCCTTTTGAATCGTTGAAGAATTTTACTGTTCCTTTACTCATTGTAATGTATTTTAATTATTATCTCTGGGTATTCAAAGATTGAGCCAAAATACAAAACTTTTGAATATGGTGTTATTTTTTTATTGAAAATTATCAAAAAAAACTAAAAATCAGTTTGAAAACCGAAAAATCACCTTTTACTTTTGCCTTTTTTCTAAAACATTAACTACATCTTCTAATTTATATCCTTTAGCTTGTAATAAAATTAAATAATGAAACAATAAATCTGCACTTTCATTTAAAAATAAAGTTTCATCATTATCTTTTGCTTCAATTACCACTTCAACAGCTTCTTCTCCTACCTTTTGAGCTACTTTGTTAATTCCATTTGCTAATAATGAAGCTACATAGCTTTTTTTAGTATCAGCTGTATTTATTCGATCTGTTATTATGTCTTCCAAATTAGATAAAAAACCATAATTCGGTGTATTTTTATCTGCCCAACAAGTGTCTGTCCCTTTATGGCATGTAGGTCCTTCTGGGTCTACAAAAATTAATAATGTGTCCTTATCACAATCATTTTTTATAGATTTTAAATGTAAAAAATTTCCACTTTCTTCACCTTTGGTCCATAATCTATTTTTAGTTCGACTATAAAAAGTTACTTTTTTGGTATCTACTGTTTTTGTATAAGCTTCACTATTCATGTAGCCTAACATAAGTACATTTTTTGTTTTAAAATCTTGAATAATTACCGGAACTAATCCATCATTATTTTTAGAAAAGTCAATTTCCATATGTATATAGGTCATATTATATTGAATTGACAAAGTTCGGTTTAATGTTACTAACCCACAAATAAAAAAGCCAGAACAATGTTCTGGCTTTAAAAAAATTTAAAAATATATTATTTTATAATCGATATGATAATGTTAATTGTAAGTAATGATTTACTCCCCTAGCATCAAATGTACTAGTGTTATTGGTTTCAATCACATCTGTCAAACCATAAGAGGCTCTTAAATCAACTCCTAAATTATCATTAATATAGTAACCAATACCTCCGATACCAGAAAATTGAAAAATTTCATAATTACCAGCTCTTTCCCATTCCCATATAAGAATTCCTACTTGTGGTCCTGCAGAAATATGCAGATTATTAGTAATATGAAAATTTAAAAGTATAGGTACTTGTAATACTCCATAATTTAAACGATCAAAAGATTTTGGTTGATCTGCTGGTATATTTACTGATTCTCTATTTAAAACTTTTGTTCTTTCTCCTTGTGAAGAATATTGAACTTCGGGTTGAATACTAAATTTTTCTGACAAGAAATAAGTCGCAAAAAAACCTGCGACAAAACCTATTCTAGCATCATCATCGGCTCCAATTAGTCCCGAACTATCATCGTCAAAATCAATATCGCTATAATTTAACCCTAACCTAAAGCCATATTTACTTTGCTGTGCTTGTATAGCTATTGACCCTAACAATAAGGAAGTTACAAGTAAAAGTATTTTTTTATTCATATCTAAAATCTTTTTTTATCGTTTACAATTTAAAACAAAGTAGATTACTTCGAAGAATAATCTTGTAAATAAATGCATTTTTAACTCTAAAATCCGATCTAATGTACAAAAAATCAGTTAATTACAAAATTATTTATTATCCTCATTGTATAATGATTTTATAATTCCGTCTGCTAATCCAATTTTAGGAACATAAATATGTTGTGCTTTACTCCATTTCATTGCAGACAAAAATATTTTAGCTGCTGGTACAATTACATCTGCTCTATCGTGATTTAAATTTAACTCCCAAACACGTTCATCATAGGTTAATGATTTAAGTAATTGATAGTAAGAAACCAAGTACATATAGCTTAATGGCTTCCCCGTACTTTTACCACTATTTTTAAAAATATTATTAATATTCCCTCCAGATCCAATTAAAGAAATTTTTTCGAAATTTTTAGTATGCTTTTTAATCCACTTTTTTACCGTATCCCATTGATCATCGGAAACTAAATTATTTAACAAACGTACCGTCCCCAGTTTAAAAGATTTAGAAGCTATTCTTTCTCCTTTATGATAAACAGTAAATTCTGTACTTCCTCCACCTACATCTACATATAAATAAGAACTATCAGAACTGGTTAACTCTGTTAAGTCTGTCATGGCAATAATAGCTGCTTCATCTTTTCCATCGATAATCTCGATTTGTATATCGGAAGCTTCTTTTATTTTCTTAACAACTTCTGCTCCATTTTCGGCATCACGCATGGCTGAAGTTGCACATGCTCTAAACTTGGTAACATTATGGGTTTTCATCAGTAATTGATACGATTTCATTGCATCAATTAAACGTTCTACATTAGCTTCAGATACTTTATTTTCAACAAAAACGTCTGCTCCAAGTCTAATAGGCACTCTAACCAAACTTGTTTTTTTAAATCTTGGCTTAATTCCATCCATCGTAGTTACCGATCCAATTAACAGTCGAACTGCATTTGAACCTATATCTATAGCGCCATATTTTTTAATTTCAATCACTATTGTTCTTAGTTTACTCTATTTTGGTAATATTCATATAAACTGATTTGTGATCTATTTTTAGGCAAATCATTTTTTACATAAGTATTATCTTGTGTTTTATTTAAAACACGTGCTTTTACATTATCTGTCCAACAAATATTAAAAGTTTCAATTATTTCTTGCTTAATATTTTCATCATAAATAGGACAAGCTACTTCAACTCTTCGATCTAAATTTCTTGTCATCCAATCAGCTGATGATATATAAATTTTAGGGTTCCCTTCGTTAGCAAATATATATAATCTAGGGTGTTCTAAAAACTTATCGATTACACTAATAGCCCTTATATTTTCGCTCATTCCTTTTACTCCTGGTACAAGACAGCAAATACCTCTAATAATCAAATCTATTTTTACACCCGCATTACTGGCCTGATATAATTTATCAATCATATCATAGTCACTTAGGCTATTTAATTTTAATCGTATAAAAGCTTTTTTACCAGCTATTGCATTTTTAATTTCATTATCAACTAGCTCACACATTTTTTTACGTGTATAATGTGGTGAAACAATTAAGTGTCGGTACCTACTTACTTTATAATTAATTTTAAAAAAGTTAAATACTTTATTTAAATCTTTTAAAATTGCTGAATTACTAGTAAACAATGTGTAATCCGTGTAAATCTTAGCTGTTGATTCGTTAAAATTTCCTGTGCTAATAAAACCATAACGTTTAGATTTCCCATCTTCGTTACGCTCTACCAAACAGGTTTTACAGTGTACTTTTAAACCTGGCACTCCAAAAACTAGAATAACACCTTCTCGTTGTAGGTTTTCGGCATACTTGATATTATTTTCTTCATCAAAACGTGCTTGAAGCTCTATTTGAACAACAACCTCTTTTCCGTTTTTGGCTGCATTAATAAGTGAACTTGCTATGTGCGATACGTTAGACAATCTATATATCGTTATTTTTATACTTGTCACTTTTGGATCAAGTGCTGCTTCTCGCAAAAATTTAATTAAATAAGAAAAACTTTGATAAGGAGCGTATAACAAATAATCTTTTTCTGCAATAGCTTTAAATAAACTAGAATTTAAATCTAAGCCTTTAATTGGCAATGGTGTTATAGATTCATATGCTAAGTCCTTATGTCCTAATACTGGAAATTTCATATAATCTCTGCGATTATGATACCTACCGCCTGGTATTATACTATCTGTATCTTCAATATTCATTTTGTCCATTAAAAATGCTAAAGTATCAGCATCTATGGTTTTATCATATACAAAACGTACTGGGTCTCCATTTCTTCTTAATTGAACACTTTTAGAAATTTTTTCAATAAAACTTTTCTTAAAATCACTATCAATATCCAACTTAGCATCACGCGTAATTTTTATCATGTGAGCGGATACTGAAGTATATTCAAAAATACTAAACAGCTGATCCATACAATAACGTATCAAATCGTCTAAAAAAATAATGTATTCCTTTCCATCATCACCTACAGGAAGAACAACAAAGCGTTCGATAGTTCGTGGAATTTCTATTAATGCATATAATTTATCTTTTTCTATTATAGCATTTTCATTAACATCTTCTGATGTTTGTGCTTCTTTAGAAACTGTTTCTTTTAATGTTAATTTAACAGCCAAGTACGCTGCACTATCTTTTAAATGTGGAAAGTCTTCCAGATCATCTAGCATAAAGGTCATTAAAGCAGGACTCACTTTATTTAAAAAATAAGATCGCAAAAATTCTCCCTGCTTACTTGTTACTTGATGTTCTTTAATCACATAAATATTATGGTCTTGTAATTCTTCCTGAATTTTTCGAATGATTAACAAACTTTCTGATTGTTGCTCTATAACAATATTTGTTATTTGCTCTAACAATTTCCTAGCTTCCATTCCCCTAAGGGCTCTTTTACCCGACTTACCTGCTAAATCAATATGCTGAACTGTTGCATAACGCACTTTAAAAAATTCATCTAAATTATTAGAAAAAATTCCTATAAAACGTAACCTTTCCAGTAATGGAACACCTTTATCTTTTGCCTCTTGTAGTACACGTGCATTAAATTGTAACCAACTAATTTCTCTGTTAATATATTGATAACTATTTTTAACCATGTCTGGACTTTAGAAATTGAATGTTTTATTTAAGATCTTTAGGAAAAAGGTGAAATTCAGTTTTACCATATATTAAACTGGACCATTTGTCTGTTTTAAAAGTAATAGCCACTGTACCACACGTAGGTATATTTGCAAAAGTTTGGCTCCCTAAGCTATTAACTAAAATAGTAAAGGCTGGGTTATGGCCAAAGATAAGTACCGTATCTAAATCTTCTGGTAATTCTTTAAGGAAGTTATTTACTGATATTCCATTAAAACTATACAAGTTTTTCTTATAAATTACATTTTCTTCGGGCACTTTTAAAGCCGATGTTATAATTTGAGCAGTTGTTTTGGCGCGTTTTGCTGTACTAGAAAAAACTTTTTGTACACTGATTTCTTTTTTTATAAGTTCTTCACTAATTAATGCAGCATCATCAAATCCACGTTCACTTAAAGGTCGATCATGATCATCAACTTGATTTTCCCAAGATGATTTAGCATGCCTAATAAAATATATTTTTTTCATTTAAATTATTATAATGATTATGGTGCTAAACGCTTATGAATCCAATTATTATTTGTGTTTTTTTTGTAAAACATTCTATCATGTAATCTATTAGGCCTACCCTGCCAAAATTCGATGGTTTCAGGGATTATAACAAAACCACCCCAATGTGGAGGTTTCGGTATTTCTTTATCTTTATATTGATTTTTTAAAGCTATTAAATTTTTAGTTAAAATTTCTCTCGAATTAATTTCGGTGCTTTGGTCTGAAGCCCATGCGCCTAATTGACTTTCTCTAGGTCGGGAATGAAAATATGTTGTACTTAACTCCTCAGATTGTTTGTTTGCCATTCCCTTTATAATAATCTGACGCTCTAAATTGGGCCAAAAAAATGAAATACATACATGAGGATTATTCAATATTGCTTTTCCTTTTTCAGAATTGTAATTTGTATAAAAGACAAAACCTTTATTGTCATAATGCTTTAGTAGTACTACCCTATTTTTAGGAAAACCATCCGTACCAATTGTAGCAATAGTCATTGCGTTTACTTCCTCTACTCCTTCAGTATTATCTACTTCGGCAAACCATTTTGTAAATAAATCTAAGGGATCATTAGGCAATTCACCTTCGAGCAATGCTCCTTTTTCATAAGATTTTCTGTAACCTGATAGATCAGAATTCATAGTTTACTTTTAATGCAATTTAACATTTATCTCAAGGATTTTTGTTAGCAATTTGTAAAAATTACTCCCATTCAAAAACTTTTCCATCTTCAGCTAATTCGGTGTTTTCAAAAATAGTTACCGCTTCTTCTTTAAATGCAGTGATGCTTCCGTAACGTGTACTATAATGCCCTAATATTAAATTATGAACCTGTGCTTTTTTGGCAATAGTAGCGGCTTGTTTAGCGGTACTATGTCCGGTGAAATCACATAAATGTTCATGACTTTCTAAAAAAGTCGATTCATGATACAACACTGTTGTGTTACTTATTAAAGGAATCTTTTCTTCGTCATATTTAGTATCGCTACAAAAAGCATAGCTTTTTGCTGGTTCTGGTTCAAAAGTGAGTTCGGTATTGGGTATTATTTTACCCGAATCCAATGTATAATCTTTTCCTTTTTTTATAGAATTGTAATAAGCAACATCAATCCCATAATTAAGAACCACTCCTAAATTCAAATTTCGATCTTTTGGTTTTTCTGTAAACAAAAAACCATTACAATAAATTCTGTGTTGCAATGGAATCGTTTTTACGCTCACCTTTTCATCTTCAAAAATAAGTTCAGATTTATCATTTTCAAGTTCATGAAAATGTAGTGGATAATCTGTCCACGAATTGGATAATTTTAACTGGACAGTAATCATTTCCTTAATTCCCTTGGGTCCATATACATGTAAAGGAGTTTCTCGCTTTAACATTTTAAAAGTCGAAATTAAACCCACCAAACCATATACATGATCACCGTGTAAATGAGAAATAAAAATATGTTTTATTCTGAAAAATTTAATTTTGTGCTTTCTTAGCTGTACTTGCGTCCCCTCGCCACAATCAATTAAAAACAAATGGTTATTAATAGTTAGCACCTGCGATGTTGGATTGGTAATCGTACGAGGTGTAGCTGAATAACAGCCTAAGATAGTTAATTTCATAATTACATTTAAGAGTAAAGAAAATAGGATAAAGAAAACAGAACATATAAGCTATTGAAAAAAAGGGTATATGAAATTAAAATCTTTCTTCTATTTTTCTATAATCTAAGTCTCGCTTTATATTGAATTACATATAAAATATTTTTATATACCTAAATCACGTTCAATTTCTTCCATTTCAATAACATCATGAGCTTCTTGCAAAGTAGGTGCTACAGTTAACTCATCGGGTATATCTTCATAAGGAACACTATCTGTAACTAATACAAATGAATGGTTATTTGTTTTATGCTTTTCTGATAACAGTGCAAATTCTTTTAAATCACTAGCTTTTAATGTAGCCAATGAAAAAAGGTTAATTACTAAATTATTATTACTCAATTCATCATAAACTTCGTTTAAACGTATAACAAACTTTTCTAATGTTAATTTTTCTTGAGTAATTACAGTTGTGCTTTTAATATGTTCTATAATCATAATTATTTGATTTTAGAAGCCAGTAAATAGATCACAGCCATGCGAATGGCAACTCCATTTTGAACTTGATCTAATATAATGGCTTGGTTAGAGTCAGCTACTTCACTTGTTATTTCTACACCTCGGTTAATGGGGCCTGGGTGCATTATTACTATTTCTTTACTTAAATTATTTAAAAGAGATTTTGTTACTCCATATTGTTGGGTATATTCTCTTGTCGAAGGGAAATAAGATATTTCCATACGCTCATTTTGAACACGAAGCATATTAGCAACATCGCACCACTCCAAGGCTTTTTTCAGGTTAGTTTCAACCTTTACTCCTAAACTTTCAATATACTTAGGAATTAATGTTTTTGGACCACATACCATAACTTCTGCTCCCTGAAGCTGTAAGGCATAAATATTTGATAATGCTACGCGCGAATGTAGTATATCGCCCACAATAACTACCTTTTTCCCTGCAACATCGCCTAATCTTTCTCTTATTGAATAGGAATCCAACAAAGCTTGAGTAGGATGTTCGTGAGCACCATCACCTGCATTTACAATAGAAGCATTAATATGTTTCGATAAAAATACTCCAGCACCGGGGTTAGGATGTCTCATGACCACCATATCCACTTTCATTGCTAAAATATTATTAACCGTATCAATTAGGGTTTCTCCTTTTTTTACAGAAGATGAAGCTGCAGAAAAATTAACAACATCTGCAGAAAGTCTTTTTTCTGCTAATTCAAAAGAAAGTCTAGTACGTGTACTATTTTCAAAAAATAAATTAGCAATAGTGATATCACGTAATGATGGTACTTTTTTTATAGGCCTATTAATAACCTCTTTAAAATGATCTGCTGTTTCAAAAATAAGCTGTATATCTTTTTCATTGATATACTTTATTCCCAATAAGTGATTTACACTTAATTCGCTCATACAACTATTATTTTATCAGATAAACTACGTCTTCTCCTGCGTTTTCTTTCCAATTAACTTTTACACGCTCTTCATTTATAGCATCAACTTGTCTCCCTCTATAATTAGGCTGAATGGGTAAGTGTCTACTAAAACGTCTATCAATTAAAGTTAATAATTCAACTTCTGCTGGCCTACCAAATGATTGTATAGCCGTTAGTGCAGCTCTAATACTTCTGCCCGTATATAAAACATCATCAATAAAAACTACTCGTTTATCCTCAACAACAAAATCAATGGTAGTTTTATTGGCTTCTAAGGGTTGCGAACTTCTTCTAAAATCATCTCTAAAAAAAGTAATATCAAGCAAGCCAAGCTTTAAATTTTCAATTCCATATTTTTCAATAAGAATTTGCTTCAAACGTTCTGCCACAAAGCTTCCTCTTGGTTGTAAACCAACAAGAACTGTTTCTTTAAAATGCGTGTGATTTTCAATAAGTTGACAAGCCAAACGATGCAGTATAATGTTTACCTCTTTTCCAGTAAGTAGTACTTTTTGACTCATAAGAATGTTTTTCCAATCTGGACTTTAACAAAAATAGTTAAAAAGTTACTTTAATACTATGACAACTTTAAATTTTGCTAACAAAAAAGATTTAAAAGGATAATTATGCTTTTCGTAACGGAGCAAAAAGTTGTGCTACATTATTTGATCTGTGAATTTTACCTGTATTGGTTTCTATAAAATTTTCAAGAAAATAAATTTCTTTTGGAATTTCATACTTATCCAACGTATCTAGTTTATTTACTTTTAAAAAATAAGTATCCACCGTATAGGTTTTATTAACGTTTTCAATAATTAAAATCAGTTTTTCACCTAATTTAGGATCTTTGCGAGAGGTAATAAAAAAACGTTCTCTAATTATTAATTGTAATTTTTTTTCTATTTGTTCGGGGTGTAGTTTAACGCCTCCACTGTTTATAACATTATCAAAGCGACCTTTCCATAAAAACTTTTTAAACGTTAATAAATCAACAATATCATTAGTTATAATGACATCATTACTTAACATGGGGGCTTTTATAACTAAGCAATTGCGTTCATCGGTGGATAAAACTACTTGAGGTAAGGCTTTAAAATAACACTCTTTATTTTCTTTCTTTTTGGAATTAACCCTACGTACAGCTACATGTGTTACAGTTTCTGTCATTCCATAAGTTTCGTATATTTTGGTATGTAAACCTTGAATAAGCGCTATTAAATGTTCTGATATGGCACCTCCACCTATAATTAGTTTTTTTAATAAATGTAATCGATTTATAGAATTATCTAATTGTAAAGGTACCATGGCACAAAAATCATACTGCTTGTATACATTATCTAATGGATTTGATTTAGGCGCAACGACATCTAATTTCCAACCTAAAACCATGGCCCGTACAAGCATCATTTTACCAGCAATATATTTTGCCGACAAACATAATAAAGCATTTGACTCTTCAGGCATTTTAAAAAAAGTACCTGTTGCTTTAGCACTATTAATCATATGGCTTTTATTAATTTTAATAGTTTTTGGTACCCCTGTTGAGCCCGAAGTTTTTACTTCTATAATTTCTGAATCATCTAACCAATCTAATAAAAAACCACCAATTTCAACTTCATATTCCTCTCCCGTCCGTACTAAATGATGAGCGTAAGACTCTAGTGTAATTTTAGAATAAGGCTTGTTATTCAACAAAAAAGACGGATGCAGGTCTGGTGTTATAAATTTATCTTCAATAAACATATGTTAAAAATAACTTTTGCAATTTTTATAACTGTGAAATTTGAAAAAAATTATTGTTATCAAAATGTTAAACCATTAAAATTTAATTATTTAACCACTTATTCTACAATTTACCAAATAATTTTGCTGTCCAATTACTCCAACCATAACGTTTTGCAAATACAAAAATGAATATCGGATATAACACTAATACTGGTGTTAATATTTCAAAACCTACCGAAGGTTCTGAAATATCTTTTAATACCGAATTAGTTTGTAACACAGACCAATCTGAAGTTACTAAAAGTGCTGTTACTAAATTATTTGCCGCATGAAACCCCAATGCTAATTCCATCCCTTCGTCCATAAGCGTTATAACACCCAAAAATAAACCTGTTCCTATGTAAAATACCATAGTGATGTAACCTAACTCGCGCACTTCGGGATTTGCTAAATGCATGGCTCCAAAAATTACCGAAGTAACTATTAAAGGAAAAAATCGATTATTTGAAAATTTAGCTAAACCTTGCATTAAATATCCTCTAAAAATAAGTTCTTCCACACTGGTTTGAATAGGTAATAATGCTATTGCAATTACAAAAAGACCTAAAAATTTAGGTAAATTAAAGTTCCATTCAAAATCTTGAGGAGACGCTTTATAACCAATAAATGTGGTGACACATACAAAAATTGCCAATAATGTAAAAGAAAAAAATACCCGTTTCCAATCTACTTTTTTTCGACTAGTTACCAATGTTACAAAAGCTTGCTTATGGACTTTTTTTACCACTAGGATAATCCCAAAAAGTGTGATTACAAACATTAATAACATTAAAAACAAGGTGGTGTTCGAATCAAAAATGAAATACAATTGATCTTGTACCGTATTTTGGAGTTCTTCCACGCCTAATTTAGCTACCCAAGCTAATGTAATTGGTGCCTGTCCTATAAAATAAAATGCTGCAATGATTATAAAACCTAAAATATACCTCCAAAATTCGGCTCTTGGAAAAGTTTTTACTTGTGTTAAAAACATTCTTTACTTGAATTAAATTACCTATCCTATTTTAAATAACCTTTTAAAAATACCATTTTCACCACAAAAAAGTTTTGAAAGAAACTTACTTTATACACGAGTTATTAAGAATTGTTTGGTTCCATGTTTTTTGGGGGTCGTAAAAAATAGCCCCATTTTGAACCGTTAATGGACTTTCAATATTATTAGTATACAAACTACCTGTTCCTAAACCTTGTGGCAGCGAATTTTTGAGCGTGTACGTAAATTGAGAAATAGCATTTAAACCCACATTACTTTCCAAAGCACTGGTGATCCACCAATCAATTTTATGGTGTTCTGCTATTGAAATCCAATCCATACTTCCTTTAAAACCGCCTATTAAACTTGGTTTTAAAATAATATACTGTGGCTTAATTTTTTCTATTAACTCTTGCTTAGCTTCCTTTTCAAATACACCTATTAATTCCTCATCTAAAGCGATTGCTAAAGGTGTTTTTAAGCATAATTCGGCCATTTCTGCATGTTGATTTACGGCTATAGGTTGCTCAATACTATGTAATTTAAATTTACTTAGTGTTTCTAACCTTTGTAAAGCTTCTGCTGAAGAAAAGGCTCCATTAGCATCTACTCTAATTTCAATTTCTTTTTCTGAAAATTGAGAGCGAATGAATTTTAATAAAGATACCTCCGATTCAAAATCTATAGCACCAATTTTTAATTTTATACAATTAAAACCATGCCGAAGCTTTTCAAGAATCTGTTGTTTCATAAAATCCTTATCCCCCATCCAAACCAATCCATTTATCGAAATTGGAGCCTTACTTTTTGTAAAAGCTGACGGAAATAATTCAAATGGATTTTGTGCATTTAGTGATAAAAATGCTTGCTCAACACCAAATTGAATACTGGGAAATGCTTTTAATTCAGAATACAACTTATCCTTTCCTAAATGGATATGTTGACAAACCCATTGTAGCTTAGCTTTATAATCGGGCCGATCATCAACACTTAAAGTTCTTAAAATACCACATTCTCCTATTCCTATTTTCCCTTCTTGCGTAAGCTTAATAAACCAAGTCTCCTTTGTTTTTAAAACACCTCGCGAGGTACCACTTGGCCTTTTAAATTCTAATATATGCTTAAAGTAGATTGCTTTCATTTTACAGAAGAAATAAGTTATTTTTTAAGACCAAATGAGTAAACTTAACCCAAATAATAAGGCTAAACTAAAGGTCGTCAAAGCTACTTTTTTAAGTTCTGGGTCTAGTTTTATTGGCTCCACAGTTTCTTGAACAAAACGCAAGTGCTTTATTAGTGGAGCAAAACAAACGATGTATATCCAATGACTAATTTCGGTGGCTGTTAAAAAAGTATATACTAACATACTTAGCATAGCAATGATCACTAAACTATAATGGTATTTTTTTGCTTTGGTAAACCCCATACTCACTACAAGTGTATTTTTACCTACTTTTTGGTCATTCTCACGGTCACGCATGTTATTTAAATTAAGTACAGCCGTACTCAATAATCCAATGCTTATAGCAGGAAACCACAAAGGCCCGTAAATTTGTTTGACATATAAAAAATAGCACCCCATTACACTCAATAATCCAAAAAAAAGAAAGACAAACACATCTCCTAAACCATTATAACCGTAAGCAGACTTACCCACAGTATATTTAATAGCAGCGGCAATGGAAGCTACGCCCAAAAGCACAAACAATATAGAGTAACCAATTTCACTATTTTTAAAAGCAGCATAAATTAATAGTAAAGCTGCTATTAATGTAATTATAGCTGTAAAAATAATTCCATTTTTCATTGCTTTTACAGAAATAGCTCCTGTTTGCAAGGCTCTTTTAGGCCCTATACGATCTTCATTATCTGTTCCTTTAACACCATCGCCATAATCATTAGCAAAATTAGATAATACTTGTAAACCTACAGTTGTAATAATTGCTCCTATAAAAATAGATGTATTAAATAACCCCTGAAATGCCGCCACTGCAGATCCCACAATAATTCCCGAAACGGAAAGCGGAAGTGTTCGTAGTCGAGCAGCTTGTAACCAGGACTTAATGTTTGTTTTCATTTGGTTGTTCGTTGTTTGTTGTTGGCTTTGGGCTTTGGGCTTTGGGCAAATAAAAAATTATTCTTAATTAATTACTTAGTTAATATAAATTACTTCTTTCTTCTGACTAATTTAATATCTGAACCAATAATTCTTTTAAAATATCACCTTGCGCCAAAGGACTTGCTCCTACTCCTTTACTTTTAACGTCTGCTGCTCTTATTTTTTCAATAATGTAACTAACTTTTCGCATAGGGTAATTTCTCGATGCAGTGATATAATCTTTTACAAAAAACTTATTTACTTTTAGTTGCGAAGCGGTATGTAATTCACTTTTATCGGTTAAACCATGGTACTGCATCACTTTTGAAAAGTAACTAAATAACAACGAAATAGTTACTACCAAAGGCTTCTCTTTAGGGTTTTGAGTAAAATAATTACAAATTCGATGTGCTTTTATGGCATCTTTTGTTCCTAAAGCTTTGTTTAATTCAAAAACATTAAAATCTTTACTAATACCAATATTTTGTTCAATAGCTTGAGGCGTAATACTAGTGCCTTTAGGTAAAATTAACTGAAGCTTTTCTAATTCATTATTAATTTTACCTAAATCAGTACCCAAAAACTCTACAAGCATATGAGCCCCCTTAGGATCGATACTGTAACCTTTACCCGATAATACACGTTGAATCCAATCACCGACCTGATTTTCGTAAAGTTTTTTACTTTCGAACACCAAACCATTTTTAGCAATAACTTTACTTATTTTTTTCCGCTTGTCTAACTTTTTGTATTTATAGCAAAAAACCAATACTGTAGTATTTAAGGGGTTATTGGCATAACTTTCTAACTTATCGATAGAGCGAGATAAATCTTGAGCCTCTTTAACTATAACCACCTGCCGTTCGGCCATCATAGGAAAACGTTTAGCCATTGAAACGATATCGGGTATCGTGGTGTCTTTACCATAAACAATCGTTTGATTAAAGTCGCGCTCATGCTCCGCTAAAATATTTTTTTGAATATAGTTAGCAACAATATCAATAAAATAAGGCTCATCACCCATTAAAAAATAAATAGGTTTGATATTACCAGCCTTTATATCAGTTATAATTCGTTTTGCTTCGTCCACTATGTTGATTAAAACACAAAAATTAAATTACCCTTAAGTAAATTTGTGTTAAATTTAGTAATATTACGGCATGCAACAATTAGCGTTTCCTGCCTATTCATTTCGAATCAAAAATAGCGAAAATAAAGCTACTATTTTTGATGTAGTTCGTAAAAAATTTATTGTTTTAACCCCCGAAGAATGGGTACGACAACATGTGGTTCATTTTTTAATAACGGATAAAAAATATCCATTATCACTTATTAATGTCGAAAAAGTAATAAAAGTAAATGGCACTATTAAACGTTATGATGTGGTGGTATTTAATTCGGATGGAAGTATACATTTATTAGTAGAATGTAAAGCGCCTAAAATTAAAATAACACAACAAACCTTTGATCAAATTGCACGATATAACCTTACACTTAAAGGTAACTATCAAATGGTTACTAATGGTTTAACACATTATTATTGCCAAATTGATTATGATAATGAAGCTTATCATTTTATTCCAGAACTTCCTTCTTTTTAATTAAAATAGTTTGATGCTAATAAAACCTATTTCATTTGAGCTTACCTGGAAAATAAGGCATAAAGTCATGTGGCCCAATATGCCTTTGGAGTATATTAAGCTCCGTGATGACCATAAAGCTTTACATTATGGGTTATTTATTGATGATGAATTAATTACAGTAATATCATTATTTGTCAACCTTGATCAAAAAACAGTACAATTTAGAAAATTTGCTACTTTAAAAAGCTATCAAGGAAAAGAATATGGATCTCAATTGCTAAATCATGTTATGAAGGAGGCAAAAACTAAAAATATAGCTAAAATTTGGTGTAATGCTAGAACAGAAAAAATACCATTTTATAAAAAGTTTGGATTAAAAGAGACAAGACATACATTTGTCAAAAATGGTTTATCATACCTTATTATGGAAAAACGATTTACCACCAAATAATAACCATTGAATAACACTTAATAATTAACAATGACAGAAGTATCAAATCAACGTTTTTCTAATTTTGCCATTGTCATACTCAATTGGAATGGACAGCAGTTTTTAGCTCAATTTTTACCTAGTGTAATTAGATATAGTGAAGATGCTAATATTTATGTGATTGATAATGCTTCCTCTGATAATTCGGTAGTTTGGTTAACCCAAAATTACAAACAGGTTAAAATAATACAGCTTGATAAAAATTTAGGTTTTGCTGGTGGTTACCAAAAGGGATTAAAGGAAATACATGAACCCTTTTACTGCTTATTAAATAGCGATATTGAAGTTACCGAAAACTGGTTATTCCCCTTAAAAAAATTATTTGAGACTAATAAAAATATAGCCGCAATACAACCAAAAATTTTAGATTATAACAATCAAAATTATTTTGAATATGCTGGTGCTGGAGGTGGCTTTATGGATAAATTTGGCTATCCTTATTGTCGTGGTCGCATTTTTGATACCATTGAAAAAGATACGGGGCAATACAATGATGAAATTCCTATATTTTGGGCTTCGGGGGCTTGTTTATTTATTCGGAAAAAAGATTTTTGGAATGCTGGTGGTTTAGATGTTGATTACTTTGCTCATCAAGAAGAAATAGATTTATGTTGGCGACTTTTCAACCAAGGTAAATTGGTTTTTTACACAGGAAAATCGTATGTATTACATGTTGGTGGTGGATCATTATCGTATGATAACCCAAAAAAAACCTTTTTAAATTTTAGAAACTCTTTATTTTCTATTTTAAAAAATCATAAAGGTATTTCTGTATTATATATTCTATTCATCAGAATGCTTCTAGACGGTATAGCAGCATTGCGTTTTTTAATTCAAGGAAACTTAAAACAATGCTATACAATTTTTAAAGCACATATTTCTTTTTATGTACATTTACCACGAATACTAAGTAAAAGAAAAAAAATACAAAAAAAAACGCGAGAATACTTTTCAAAGAGTATTGTTTTCGATTATTTTGTTAAAAAAAAACGTAATTATTAATTCCGTTAGTCGTTATTATCATTAAGTGTTTCTATTTTTGTAGAGAAATTAAAATCTTATTTATGAAGAAATTGTTGATTATTGGAACATGTATCCCCTTACTGTTCTCGTCATGTGTAGCTAAAAAGAAATTTGCCGAGTTAGAGGCAAAACAGAAGCGTACCAAAGAATTATTGGATAAAGCAACTGTAAAATTGAATATATGTAACGAAGAAAAAGCTGCCGCAGACAGCTCTTTAAAAGTTTACAAAGAAAAGGTTGACTTATTAAAAAATACCAACTCATCGCTTTTAAATAATGTTGGTGACTTGGCAACACTTTCTAAAAAAGAGGCTGAAAATTTAGAGCGTTCTTTAGAAAGTATCAAAGAAAAAGACATGCAAATTAAAACCATGCGTGACGCCATTAATAAAAAAGATTCGGTAACACTAGCATTAGTAACTAGTTTAAAAGGAGCTTTGGGTAATTTAAATGACGAAGACATTGAAATAAATGTTGAAAAAGGAGTTGTTTTTATTTCTATTTCGGATAAACTTTTATTTACCAGCGGAAGCTACAATGTAAGTGAAAAAGCTAAAGTGGTATTGGGTAAAGTTGCTAAAGTAGTTAATGACAAAAAAGATATTGACTTTATGGTCGAAGGACATACAGATAATGTTCCGTACAAAAAAGGAGTTTTACTTGATAACTGGGATTTAAGCGTTAAACGTGCAACCTCTGTTGTTCGTGTACTTCAAAATCAATTTAATGTTGATCCAGCTCGTATAACTGCTGCTGGTCGTAGTCACTATGTACCTTTAAAGGACAACACTACAAAAACCAATAAAGCAGCTAATAGACGTACTCGAATTGTAGTACTGCCTAAATTAGATCAGTTTTATGATATGATTGAAGATGGTATGAAAAAAGCCACTTCTGCTTCAAAATAAACGTTTTTTTAATAATTGTTTTAAAAAGCTCCCTAAGATTAAATTCTTAAGGAGCTTTTTTAATATGGCGCATTCAGAGAATGGCTGATTCTCAAAAATTATACATAAAAAATCCAAAATTTGATAAATTCAAGTTTTGGATTTTTGTTTTTTAGGTTATT
>CANLCT010000030.1 GCA_947489195.1 uncultured Aquimarina sp.
TCAACACTATAATTTACTAAATATTCTGCTTTTTTTGTCTATGTTTTTACTCTTTCTTAAGTCGAACTCACGTTAAATTATACTCGGGTGCATTTTTTGTATAAGAAGCAAAACTCGTTGTTAATTCTTTTGAAAGGACCGATTTTGTTGCTGTTGGCAACGATTCGTTATTAGTTGTGTCATCTTTTTCACATGAAAATAAAAATAATGAAATAATTAGAGTTAATAGAAGCTGATTTGACTTTTTCATAGTTTTAAATTTTTGTTAATGAATTTATATATGTTTTTATATATGACAATTCATTAACAAAAATCCCTAAATAAAAGTTGACATTTTGAAGCTAACTACTATTACTATGGAATAAAAGGTTCTTTTACTTTCGTATAAGTACTCCTTTTTTATTGTGAATTTTTATTTTATAATGATCTTCTAAATAGTCAAAATTATCACTATCTAGATTTTTTTCCTGTATATCCATCCAGTCTGGGGCTACATGTGCATTATCAAATTTAGCCTCAAGTATAATGGCGTTTTTAAAATTTACTTGTATAAGATCTGCACCTGAAAAATCAACATTTGATAAATTAGCATTTTCAAAATTTATAATTTTTAGTGAAGCTCCTTTAAAGTTTGCTTGGTTTAGGTTTGCATTAAAAAAACTTGATTCAACAATATCTGTACGCGAAAAATTGGACTTTTTTAAATAAGCATTATTAAATTGGCTTTTATGAATGTAAGATTTCATAAAATTAGACGCATCCATTTTTGCATGATTGAGGTTAAGGTTTTTTAAATCGATACCAGTAATACTAGCATTCGTAAGCTCTGCATATTCAAAATTTAGTAATGATGCTAGAGTTTGTTTTGTGTTTTGATCTATCATTTTGCCTAAATCAATATTACTTTCTAACATTGACATTAGCAAGTAGCCTCTTTCGGGACTTACAGGTTTACTTATTAGTGTGTCTTTATCTAAATATCGATAGGGTTTTAAAATTTTACTCATAGCAATAATTCGAGTGCTATTCGCTTTCGAAATTTTACCATTATTACGAAACCCATCGGTAGTAACATCCTTAATCATTTGATCTAACACAAAAAGCATGGAACTACGCCTGTCGGCTTCTTGTAAATTTGTTTGCTGCCCTAAGCGCTCATTTTGTCCTGTAATTAATTCATTTTGATTACGTAAATAATATACTTGTATGAGTAAGAATAGTGTGGGCAGCAAAGAAGTAAGAATTAAAAAAACTCCAATTCGAGTGATACGCATAAATAATGCGGTAAGTAAATCAGAAACAGTGTTTTTAGAAACACTTCTTTTTTCTTCAAGCTCAGTAAAAAAATCAGTAATGGCATTTTTTAAATTAGTTCCTAAAAAACTAGCAGAAATTTTTTTAGTAAACCTGGCACGTTTAGCCCATTTTTCTTTTTTTTTGCTATCGTGTTTATCAAGTTCGGCTTTTAAGCGCTTATTTTCTTCTTCTAAATTTGAATAATCCATAGCATATTGGGGTTTACATGTGAAAATAGTAAAAAATTACGCTTGATTAAAGTTTTATTTGATTCAGAATATTTTGTAATCGAAATACATAAAATTTGTTGAGCTTTGTTAGTATTGATTTGATTGGCAAAGCTAAGGGTAGGACACGTCAAGGCTTGCCTTGAAATAAAAAAGCTAACTCCAATTAATGAAGTTAGCTTTTTTTAATTATTTGTTTTTGATTTTTTATTTTACGATAAACTTTTCTACATGATAAGCTTTGTTGATTTTAGCGGTTAAAAGATACAGTCCTTTTTCAAGTGTTGATACATTTATTTGTGTTAAGGATTCATTTTTAAAAATTCCAGACATTATTCGTTTTCCTTCTAAATTGGTTACCGTGTACGTGGCAGTACTACTACCTTGTTCATTAGCTAAAGGAAAACTAACAGTTAGAACATCCGATACAGGGTTTGGATAAACTTTTAATGCTTCAGTGCTTTTGTTTGGTAAAGATTTGTTTGCTTTTGAGGGTAATGGATTAACAAAATCTACATCAACTTTAGTTACTGACCAGTTTTGATCACTTCCTCCATTATCTCTAAATTCTAGTGATAAAAATCTATCTGTTACTTCAATGTCAAATGTTTTTTGTTCAAATTGTCCTGCTCTTGTGTTTACAGGATTTGTGAATTTTGATCCGCTTTCAGCATTTATTTGCTGTTGATCGTGAGGGAAACTTGCATCACCAAAAGTAACTCTAACGCGATAGGTAGCATTAGGAATTCTCACATAAAAAGTTTTTCTTTCCGAAGCAAAGATCAAATCTCTGTTTAAATTACTTGTTCCATTAGTATTTCCTCGATCCCGAGCTGATAAATTGGCAATACTTGACCAACCAAAATTACTACCTCTAGTAGTATTAGTTACACGAGTATACCCAGCTTGTAAAGGAGAATTAGAAGTACCAAAATCAAATCGGAATTGCAATTTTTCAATTTTGATTGCCGATGTTAAGTCATTGAAGTTTTCACTTGAAAGACAACTATTATCAGTAAATAATTCTAAAGTTTTTCCTGAAGGGCCACCATGTTGATATAAGGTGACTTTATATCCATTTGGTACTCTTACAGAAGATAATTGATCATTAGGAAATCTATCAGTAAACTGTTTTAGGGCATAGGTTCCTTCTTGCAAGGCAACACTGTTACCACGATAGTTACAATGAGGGTACAATACTACCTGATTAGTAGTATTAGTTACTGTAGTAGCTGGGTCATTAACACTTATTCGAAGTGTAGCTTCTTTGGTACTTCCGTTATTATCAGTTGCTACAACTCTAAGGTTATAATTTCCGGCTCTTAAATTTTGTAACGAAGTATCATTCTGATTGTCGGCACCCCACTCATAAGGGCTGGTATTCTCAGTTCTAACCAATGTGTTATTTAGATATAGCTTTACATTGCTAATTGTTCCATCAGCATCATTAGCATTTACGTTAACATATAAGTCATCTCCAACAGTTAAGTTATTATTAGTTGGCGTAACAAAACTAACCTGAGGATCCGAATTATTTACAGGACCAACGACGGTATCGGCTTCTACAAAATGAATCCAATTGCCATGTATACCTTCTCCTCGGTTCATTATTTTTACATACAAATCATTATTATTTGCTCTGAAATAACTATCTCGTTTAGCGTTTCTAAGTCTACTTAAAGAATTAACAAGGGCAAAATCTTGTTTACTACTAAGGTTCTGGGGTTTTATATTATTTGCTTGATTAACAATTTTTAATATTGCGCCTATTGAATTTGAAGGCATTGCCCAATGATGTACTGTCAGCCTTAATTCATTTTTGTTGGTGTCAAACCCATCGGGGAATCTTACAGTATATTCTTCCTCTGCCCAAAGCCCAATTCTTCTTTGATTAAAATTATTTCTTTTAACAAAGTCTCTAGTTACTCCAATTGGGGAGGTAATTGTAATCTTTGGTCTTTTATTTTCTTGCTCAGGGTTAGAGCTTGTAGGGGTTTCAAGGTTAAGATAACGTTTTTTTGTAAGTATAGATTTAAATTGATCATTAGTACTTCCTGTTCTTTTGTCTCCAGCTTCAGTGTCAAGAGTCCATTCATCTAAAGGAGCAAATGAATAGCCTGGTCCACCTCCAAACCTTCCGGTAAGTGTACCATCTCTATCATAAACATCTCTAATACCGATATGATTAGATCTTTGTGTTTTATTCATATTTGCATAAGAGCCATCATTTTCATAAGATAAACCTTCAGTTTCAGCACCAGATCGTACTCTATTACCGCCACCTTGAGGAACAAAAAACCTTCCAGTCACACCTGCAATATGAGCGTTTTCAATAATTGTATTTCCGTGATAAAGAGCTAGACCCGTAACTTCATTATCTTTTCTTTCATTTAAATTTCCACGGCTTCTTACAACAAGTAGTGCGTCTTTAATAAGATTAGGATCAGAATCCCAACTAATATAATTGTTATCTGCAGCTTTAAAATTAGGAAAAGTATGTCTTACATTTGAAACAAGTGGATATAATCCAATTCTTGTTAAATAGATAGTTAGATTTTTATAAATAGGATCGATATTGCCAAAAGTACGTTCATTTTCACCAAAAGCACCACCACCACCTGGAATTGATCCGCGTAAAGCAACTACAAATCCTGTTCTAGAAGAATGAACAGTATTGTGATCAAAATTGGCTAAAGGTGTTTCTCTAGGTTTAAAATTAGCATAATCTGCAATTCTGCTAGCAGCACCTCTGGGTAATGCCGGTTGTCCAAACCAAATTCCCGATCCTTCACATCCAGCCACTACATTACCAACATAATCATTACCTGCATTTCCAATCCAGAATGCTGAAGTGGTTCTAGAACGATCTCCTCTATCAAAAAAGCGATCTGTATCATCAACTACAAAAGCAGCGGCACCTTTTCGATCATCATCGGGATCAACCCTATGAATACCAAAGGCAATATTATTTATAAACTTATTATTTAGCTCAACTCCATCTTCTGTAAAAAAACCATGTCCATGTACATCATGTAAAACAACACCTTCAACAACAACATTGTCTGTAGTATGTACTACAACACCGCGATTATTACTATTGGTTATAGATGAGTTTTTTATGTAATCTCCAGCACGATCTCTGGCAACATGCCAATGAAAAGGATACCTGCCAAGTCTTCCTGATTGTCCCATAAGGTCAAGCTGAACACCATCAACACTAATTTGACCAGCAGAAGGCATAATCATAATATGAGCACCAACTCCATTTTTAGCTTTTCCATTAGTTTCTTTGGTCAATCTAGCTCTATCACCAAAGAAATTATCGGTATCTTGAGCTTCCGTTCCTTTTATTTTAATATTCCGACTCAATAAGGCTACTTCAGCCCGCATGTCTATGGAAAAGGTTTTTCCAGGATTAATGCTTTGAGAATCTAAATTAGTACCATAAGTTTCAATTTCGCCATAGTGCATATATGTTAAAGCTCGATTAAGCGTTAATCTAGTAGTAGTACCTAGATTTTGAATGGCTGTAATGGTTCGAACATCTTCATGCGAATAATCTGTGGCACTACTTGCAATTACGATTTGATCACCAACTTCCCAATTTAGTATTCCATCATGTTGTGGGGATAGTGCACCTGAATGATTGCGATCAATAACATTAGCAACAGTTATAGTGTTGGCACCAACTCTAGCTGTTTGCGACAATTTTGTAAAAGGCAACTTGTCTTCTCCAAAAAACTGAAGCCTTCCACCTCCACCAGCCATCAAGAAGCCATCATTTTTTTTAATGTCCATAGTCATTCCATTTGCCATGGGAACAGATTGATTGGCATTGGGATTAGTACCTGTTAGCGTGAGTGTAAAATTTCCGCGATTAAAACGATTATTGGCTGTGCCAATTCTAAAAACACCTGCGCTATTTACATGAATCCACCGTGTATTAAGTGATTTGTTTAGGTTTCCATTTTCGTTGACATTTAGTGTGCCGTGAACGACGACCTCTTTTGCTGTGTGATTACCCACAATATTGATGCGGTGGTTTTTGCTGATAATAGCTCTTTTATTAGCATTTGGGATGCCATTATCCCATGAGTTGGTTGTATTCCAGTTTCCGTTTGCGATAGATTTTGTTACATTATTTTGAGCACTAATATTTATGTATACAAAAAACAAAAAACCGAATACAATCCTTAATGAGCAGTAGGATGTAATTTTCATAACATTAATTGATTAAGTTTCTACTTTAACGATAAGTAAAAGCTATTATTATGTTATGATTTATATGTTTCGATAAAATACTTAATTATTTGTTGTAATAAAAAAAAATCTTACGCTTTTTTGTTTTTTATGATAATTTCGATTTTTAATTTGATTTTATATGATGTTGTAATTTTTGCTGCTATTTTATTGATAATACTTTTGTATTTTGTCTTTTTTGTTTGATTATTATTATGTTTTTATTTTACGTTTTTTAGCTTTTATAATCTATTTTTAAATAGTATAAGCTGGAAATAAGGCGATTATCACATTTTAAAATACACCTGTAATCTAGTACCTATTTTATTTGATGTACTACGCAGTTTTAAAACTTTGGATCGTATTTGAGTAGTGTTAGTTATTAGAGTTGTAAATTTTACTTTGAATAATAGTAATTTTTTAAAATTGAATTTGCTTTTACTTAACAAGTTTTTTAAGTTCTTAAACTTATATAAATGGTTTTTAGCAAGCTTATTTTTTGTCATTATTTTACTTGATTATTTTTAGTAGAGGCAAATCAACAGCTAGTAAAAAAGTATATTTGTTTTATATTTCAATTGCTTAAAATTAAGTGATCAGATATAAGTATTTGTTTGATATGAAAAAAATAATAACAGCTTCTAAGTTTGAATTGGATAAAGAATCGCTTTTAAATTTGATTAGTAATTTTGATAGTATAGGAAATGTTTTTGGGAATCAAAATAGGAATACTATAAAGGTAGTTTCTTTTGGAGATTTGTTGCTTAACATTAAGTCTTTTAAGCCTCCTGGTTTATTAAATAAGATTATTTATGGCCATTTTAGAAAAACTAAGGCTGTTCGGTCTTATAACTATGCCAATACATTAATTGAAAAGGGGATAGGGACACCACAACCTATAGCTTGTTTAGAAGATTCGGATATAATTGGACTTACTAATAGTTTTTATGTGAGTGAACATATTAATGCCGATTTAACCTTCAGAGAGCTGGTCGAGGAACCTGATTTTATTGACCATGAACAAATTCTACGTCAATTCGTAAGGTTTACGCATCAGTTGCATGAGGCAGAAATTTTATTTAAAGACCATTCACCGGGTAATACATTAATTTTAAAAAAAGGAGATAGGTATAACTTTTATTTGGTTGACTTGAACCGAATGGATTTTAAAAATTTAACATTTCAAGAACGGATGAAAAATTTTTCGCGGCTAACACCAAAAAAAGAAATGATTAGTGTTATGAGTGATGAATATGCTAGTCTTACTGGAATGGATTATCAGTTAGTTTTTAATGAAATGTGGAAGCAAACTTCAAAATTTCAAGAAAAATTTTTTAGGAAAAGAAGATTGAAAAGAAAATTTCTTTTTTGGAAGAATTACACCGACTAGTCATTTTTATTTAATAAGTTTAGGTAAGTTTCCTGCCATTGATTGGCTATAATTTCATCATTAAATTTTTGAACAAAATCTAAGCCAAAAGTAGCCATTTGGTTACATAGGTCGGGATCCCCCCATAGTTTTAAAATGTTATCTTTTAATTCTGAATAATTTTTAGGATCAACAAAAATACTATGTGGACCAGCAGCTTCGCTAAAACATCCGTTTTTACTTGTAATAACAGGTGTAGCACTGTACAAAGCTTCAATTATTGGAATACCAAAACCTTCAAATAATGATGGATATACAAAAATGCTAGCCAATTGATATACACAGGCTAGTTCTTCTATTGTCAAACCCTGTAAAAAAAAGACTTGATTTTTTAAGCCTTCTTTTTTAATTAATGCATCAATTTTTTCATAATATGGCGTTTTTCGACCAATTACAACTAAATTAATATCAGTTCCTTTAATAGCTTCAACAATACTAAGCAAGTTTTTTCTAAATTCTATAGTGCCAACATTTAAAATGTATTTTTGGGGGAGCTTGTATTTTTGTATTGTTTTTTGAGAAATTTCTATACTAGCCTTACTTTTAAAAGCTTTATGGCAGCCTTGATAGATGACTTTGATTTTTTTGGGATCAGTTTTAAAAAATTGAATGATGTCTTGTTTTGTTTGTTCACTTATAGCTACAATTAAATCAGCATTTTTTAAAGCATTTTTAGTTTTTTTGGTATAAATAGCTACATCAATTTTTTTATAAAATTGTGGATACCTTAAAAAAATTAAGTCATGTATACTTACTATAGATTTTATAGTAGTTTTTTCAATTCCTACAGGGATTTCAGCCGAAAGTCCATGATATATATTAATCCCTTCATTTTTTAGGTCTTTAATACATTTCTTACTTCTCCAAAGGGAGCTTAATTTTTTATCAATAAACTGAGTAGGTAAATGCTCAAAAATAGTTTTGTTATCAATGGTTAATCGATCTATTTTTTTTGGTTTAGGATTGAAAAGGTGATATTCGTTTTCAGGATAATAACGACTTAAAACCTGAATTAAATCACGACTAAAATTTCCTAGTCCAGTAGTGTTGTGAAAAAGCCTTTTAGCATCGTAACCAATTTTCATTAAGGTAAGTTTTTTGATAAAAATGTATTCAATTTAGGAGTTATTAAATCTGGAGTAAATTTAGCATATAATTTTTGAGAATCAATTGTTTCAGGAGTTTCTATAAAATCCAATATATGAATAGATACATTTTTAAAATCATCTTCGCCGTGGTTCCATGATGATTTACTAATTTGAGGTGAAAAAATAGAAAAGGTTGGTATATTTAATGCTTTAGCCATATTGGTAGCACCTCCTTCATTTCCAATTAAGGCATTGCAATGGGCAGTAATAGCTAAAAACTCGCGTAAACTTTTGCCATAAATATCCAATAAAATATTCTTTTTAGTTTGGAGTTCACATTTGTTGTAAATAGCCGTAACTTCTTCTAATTGCGATGGAATATAATTTACTAATAATATAGCTTGTGTATTTCTTACTACATTATCTAAAATTTTAGCCATGTATGTATGAGGATAAGTTTTCGCATTAGAACTACCAAGTATACTTACCATTAGAAGTTTATTATTTTTAACTTTTTCAAGTTTTTTTGCAGCCGCTTCTAATTCAGTGTTACTCAAATATATTTTAGGAGTTATTGTGTAGTCAATGGTGTCTACTAATTTTTCAAGTAAGTTAAGTCGGTGTTCAATACTTGTGTTGCACCCGTTTTTCGAAATCGGATAGCGTTCCATGGTATGAGTATAAATAAATTTGCTGTAGGGTTTATAGAATGAACTTTTTATGGTTGCTCTGGAAAATAAACTAATGAGATTACTTTCTATTTTACCGTAAGAATCAATAATCCATGAGTAGTTTTCTTTTCTTATAGAAGAAATAAACTTTAGAAAAGACCATTTATTTTTTCGATGTTCAGAAGTTAATACTATTATTTGATCAACAAAAGGATTGCCTGTAACAACTGGTTTTGTATTACTGTTTATTAAATAATGTATAACGCAATTTGGGTAGTTTGCTTTTAATGTTTCACAAATTACGGTACTTGTAAGTACATCACCAATCATTTTTTGTTGTATCACCAGTATTTTCATAAAGCAAAAATATAAAACAAGTCAAAGATTAGAGAGTAGAATAACAATTTAAAATAAAAAGCCAGAAATTATAGTATATAACTTCTGGCTTTTTGTCAATTTTTAACTGTTAAATTATACAGCTACATCATATTCACGTAAGGCATCATTTAGTGATGTCTTTTTATTTGTACTTTCTTTACGTTTTCCAATAATTAGTGCACAAGGTACATTGTACTCTCCAGCCGCAAATTTTTTGGTATAGCTACCAGGAATTACAACTGAACGTGCAGGAACAACACCTTTTGTTTCAACAGGTTCATCACCAGTTACATCTATTATTTTAGTACTCATTGTAAGTACAACATTAGCACCCAAAACTGCTTCTTTTTCTACACGTACGCCTTCAACAACAATACAACGAGAGCCAACAAAAACACCATCTTCTATAATTACTGGAGCGGCTTGTAAAGGTTCTAAAACTCCACCAATACCAACACCACCACTTAAGTGAACATTTTTACCGATTTGAGCACAACTACCAACAGTTGCCCAAGTATCAACCATTGTCCCTTCATCAACATAAGCACCAATGTTTACATAGCTAGGCATTAGAATAGTACCAGGCGATAAGTAAGCTCCTTGTCGAGCAGAAGCACCAGGTACAACACGTACACCTTTTTCTTTATAATCAGTTTTTAAAGGCATTTTGTCGTGGTATTCGAATATACCAGCCTCTAGTGTATCCATTTTTTGAATAGGGAAATAAAGTACTACACCTTTTTTTACCCATTCGTTAACTTGCCATCCATCGGCTGTTGGTTCAGCCACACGAAGTTTCCCAGAATCTAATAAATCAATTACTTTTCTAATAGCATCTTGAGTAGCATTTTCTTTTAAAAGTTCACGGTTATCCCATGCTTTTTCTATAATTTGTTGTAATTCTTGCATCGAGTAAAATTTTTAGCAAATATACATTATTTAGTAATCTAGCTCGAACCTAAAATAAAGTTTTAAACAAAAAAAGCGCCCAATATATAGGCGCTTAACTTATAAAATAATTTGTTTTATTTTTTCTGAAACTTGGCTACACCAGCATCGGTTATTAGAAAATAAATACCACTTGGTAAATCAGATACATCTAAGGTACCTGTAGCTTCAACGGTTTTAATTGTGGCGCCACTTAGATCAGCAACACTATAAGTTGTAGTTTTCAAAGTCGGAGTAAAAGTTATAGTATCGGTAGCTGGATTTGGACCAAACTGGCCAGTTAGATCTCCTTTTTCAAATTGAGTATTGCTTAGAGTAGAATCAACAGTAAGGTTACTTAAAGTACTGATATTTAAAGGGGCATTTATGTTACTATTCCAGGTTACAGCTGTACCACTTACTAATGAAGGAGAACCAAAAACGCTTAATGAATTTAAATCTACTGTTCCCGAAACTGTAGTTTCACCAGCAGAAGCTGCAGGTGTAGTAAAAGAAACACCTCCGCCACCAAATTGAGTTCCAGTATTATCATTAAATTGATTAAAAACGGTGAATGAGGTTTCAGGCGGAAAATTTTCATAGGCTAAAATTCGGTCTTTATCAAAAGTGGTTCCATCTGTTGTAATTAAAGTAGGTGGATCCATATGACTAATAGTAGGTATAGCTATGGGGTTGTCTGTTATTACTATATCAGTAGAAATTAAAGGGAATTGACCTGAAGGATTATTAGTAATATCTGCGTCTCCATCTTCTGATACAGAATGTATAGTAAGTACTAATACATACTTTTCATCAACTAATGTAGATGAAGCTGGAGTGTTTATGGGTACAGTAATCGATACATCAGAAAAACTATCTGTTCTAGGTGGACCAACTGGAGCAGCACCTGTAACAATTGTAGTGCCAGCAATTTGTACAATTCCAGGCGCTCCTGTTGTACTCACTCTTCTTATTAATAGGCCCACATTAAAACGTCCAACTACACGTGGGATTTGCCCTCCAGAGGCATTATCATCAAATCCAGCATCATATACCCCCGAAATTCCTGAAATAACATCACCAATATTATATGTTTGTCCAGTAGTTGGTTCTCCAGCTGTATACATAATTGAGGCAGGTACAGCTTGTGCTATTACTGCAGACGAGAATATAGCACTACATATTATAATTATTTTTTTTAGTAAATTTTTCATCATATATGATTTTTAATAGTTTCTTATTAGCAATTTAACTTATTATTATGTTAAAATTATATAATAAAGACATTTGTAGTTGTCAATAAGTGATTTGTTATAGTATTTATGTTTTGTAGTAAAATACCTATGTTTTTATTAAGTTGTATTGCTTTAGCAATACAATAGGCATTTTTCATAAACTAAGTTAGTTTAAATGTAAGTATCTGACAATTAATATTTAATAAATAAAAATAAATACAGATGTGCTAAAATGAATTACAACAGTTATAGTTAGGACTCTTTTTTTATAATATGTTTTTTATAAAGCACATTATCATTTACTAACTTGGCACAATTGTTAGTTTTTATAGTAAAAGTAAATTATGAAACCAAAAATATCAATTGTAGGAGCTGGAGTAAGTGGACTAGTTGCTGCAATACAATTAGAAGCTTTAGGTTATAATCCAACAATTTTTGAAGCTAATAAAAGGGTAGGAGGAAGGGTTCAGAGTGATGAGCTTGATGGTTATATTTTAGATCATGGGTTTCAAGTGTTACTGAGTGCTTATCCTCGAGCAAAAAAGTATTTGGATTTTGAAGCTTTAAATTTAGATAAATTTGATGCAGGAGCTTTTGTTTTTAAAAATAAGAAACAGTTTTGTGTTGGAGATCCTTTAAGGGACAAATCATTATTTTTTCAAACTACTTTTTCTGTAATTGGAACTTTATCAGATAAATTAAAAGTGTTTAAGCTTTCGCGAAAATTAAAAAACAAGAAAATTGAGCAGATTTTTGAAGATAAGGAATATCAAACATTAGATTATTTAATCAACTTTGGATTTACAAAGCAATTTATTGCTGATTTTTTTAAACCATTCTTTGGAGGAATTTTTTTAGAAAATGAATTAAAAACTTCTTCTCGAATGTTTGAATTTATTTTTAAAATGTTTAGTGAGGGAGAAGCTGTAATTCCTAATAAAGGAATGCAAGAAATTCCTGATCAACTAGTTTTAAAATTAAAAACGACCAAAATTAATTTTTCAACTAAAGTTGAAAAAGTAGTAGGTAATATGATATATTTTGATGATGGAAAAATGCAACACTCAGATTTTATTATTGTTGCTACCGAGGAGGCGTCGAAAATAATTCCACAAATGACTTCAACATTGCAAACTTGGAAAGGAACACAAACCTTGTATTTTGAAGTTGCTAAGGTAGAATTTAATAAGCACATGATAGGTTTGGTAGCTTCAGATGAAAATAGCTTAATTAATTCTATTTGTTTTCCTAAAAGTATTACTGCGACTGCACAGCATAAATTAGTATCTGTTTCCATAACAAAACAACATCAATTAGATGATAAGGAATTGATTTATAGGGCTGAAGAAGAATTAAGTGTAATTTTTAATGTTAAACCTTTACGATTTTTAAAATCATTTGATATTCCTAAAGCCTTACCAGGATTAACAGATGTAAAAATGACAATGCATCCATCAGAAACACAGTTAACAGAACATATTTTTTTAGCAGGTGATACGATGTTAAATGGTTCTCTAAATGCAGCTATGCATTCAGGTGAATTGGTAGCACAAGCGATTCATGAGAAAATAACTGGTGATATGTTGACATAAATATTATGCTTAAATCAAACAAATAAAGGTTGTATTACCTTAATTTAGGAAATTTAGCAGGATTACTTTCATGCATTATTGCATAAGCTTTTTCAAAAATATCATCAATAGATGGTTTGCTAAAATAATCTCCGTCGGTACCAAAGGCAGGTCTGTGTGGTTGTGCACTTAGTGTTTGGGGAGCACTATCTAAATATTTGAAAATCTTTTGTTCGTCGAGCACTTGCTGTAACATATAACCTGTGGCACCACCTGGCATATCTTCGTCAATAATTAAAATTCGATTGGTTTTCGAAACACTTTTTGCTATGGTATGATCTATATCAAAAGGAACTAAAGACTGTACATCAATAATTTCGGCATTAATACCCACAATTAAAAGTTCTTTAGCAGCTCTTTCAACAAGTCGCAAAGTAGAACCGTATGACACCAAGGTGATGTCTTTTCCTTCTTTTAATATTTCTGCATAACCAATAGGTGTTCTAAATTCTCCTAAGTTGCTCGGTAATTTTTCTTTTAAACGATATCCATTAAGGCATTCTACTACAATAGCGGGCTCATCACTAGCTAACAAAGTATTGTAAAATCCAGCAGCTTTAGTCATATTACGAGGAACTAGAATATATATGCCTCTTAATAAATGAATAATACCGCCCATTGGCGAACCAGAGTGCCATATGCCTTCAAGTCTATGACCACGTGTTCTAATAATTAAAGGAGCTTTTTGTTTATTAAAAGTACGATAACGTAAACAAGCTAAATCATCACTTAGTGTTTGTATACAGTACAAAATATAGTCTAAATATTGTATTTCGGCAATAGGGCGTAAACCTCTATGTGCCATTCCAATACCTTGACCTATTATTGAAGGTTCGCGTATACCAGTATCTGCAACACGAATTTCTCCATATTTTTCTTGTAAGCCTTCTAAACCTTGGTTAACATCTCCTATGTAGCCAACATCTTCTCCAAAAATTAATGTTTCGGGGATGTTTTCGAAAATTTTATCAAAATTATCTCTAAGTACAACACGCCCATCAACAATTGGAGACTCTTCATTGTATTCTGGTAAAACTTCATCAATATTAATAACGCTTTGTTCGCTTTCATTATACAAATGAGCACTAAATTTAGGGCGAAGTGATTCTTGATAATTATTTAACCAATTAATCATAGCAGTTTTTTCCTTAAAATTCTCATGTGCTATGTAACGCAAAATTTTTCGCCCTGTTTCTAAAATATCTTTTCGTAAAGGCTCATTTTTTGCTTCAAGTTCATCCACAATAGTTTTAATGAAAACACTTTGCGTACTTTTTTGAATAATTGGTTTATAATAGGTTAATGCATCTAATTGTTCATTAATAACCACTGAAATAAATCTCTTCCAAGTGGTATTTTTAATTGTTCTTACCTCAGTTTTAATTTCTTTTTCTATACTTTTTAATTCATCATGAGTGGCAATATTACTATCTATAATAAATTGTCTAAATTTTTTATTGCAATCAAAATCACGTTCCCATAATAAACGATCTTCATTTTTGTAACGTTCATGTGATCCAGATGATGAATGTCCTTGAGGTTGTGTTAGTTCGGTAACATGAATTAAAACTGGGACATGTTCATTTCGAGCAATGTTATTTGCTTTTTCATAAGTTTCGATTAAAGCTAAATAATCCCAGCCTTTAACTTTTAAAATTTCAAATCCATTAGTGTTTTCAGAGCGTTGAAAACCTTCTAAAACTTCAGAAATACTTTCTTTAGTGGTATGGTGTTTATTATGAACTGAAATCCCATAATCATCATCCCAAACACTAATTACCATGGGTACTTGTAGTACTCCGGCAGCATTAATAGATTCGAAAAATAAACCTTCGCTAGTACTTGCATTTCCTATAGTACCCCAAGCTACTTCGTTTCCATTTTTAGAAAAATTTGTATGATTTTTAAGTGCAGGGTTATTTTTATACACTTTTGAAGCTTGAGCTAAACCAATTAAACGAGGAATTTGCCCGGCAGTTGGTGAAATATCAGAAGCTGAATTTATTTGTTCTGTTAAATTTTTCCAACTTCCATCTTCGTTTAAACTATGAGTGGCAAAATGACCTCCCATTTGCCTTCCGGCAGAAAAGGGTTCTTCGTTAATATCAGTATATGCGTATAAGCCAGCAAAAAATTCAGAAATTTCATATTTCCCTACAGCAAACATAAAGGTTTGATCTCGGTAATAACCAGATCTAAAATCTCCTTTTTCAAAAACACGGGCCCAAGCAAGTTGCGCTAACTCTTTACCATCACCAAAAATTCCAAATTTGGCTTTTCCAGTTAACACTTCTCTACGACCTGCTAAACTACATTCTCTACTCATAAAAGCAATTCGGTAATCAGCTAATACTTGCTCTTTGAATTCAGTAAATGATAATGACAGTGTTGACGAAGATTTAGTGTGCATATAATGATATAAGGTGGACTAAGCAAAAGTAAGGATAAATAAGTGTTTTTACAATGTTATTTGTTTTACAGTTTATAACCAAAAATATTAGTTAATGCGAGTTTGGCATAATTTTATTTAACTACAAAAATTGTTAAATTGAGTGCTTTTCGGTATAAAATTGTATAGATAAGGGTGGTTTTTATACGAAAAAGGTGATTTTCGTTATAAAATTCTTACTGAATATCATTCGAATTGATATCTTTTTCTTATTTCGAATTCTCGGTAGTTGCTTTTGTATTTTTTATTTAGCTGTAAGAAATAAAATTAATTTTAACTTAAAAATAGTATTAATACCATTCACGTGTAAATAAACCAACTAGAGTATTAATACTTAAAGAGATTTTAAAACGAATGCGTCTGTGATAATTATCAAGGTTAGGTTCGAAACCTAATGAGGATTGTATAGGGAAAAACAATTCTAAGTAATTGGTTAAAAAATTTAATTTAATACCTGAATCATAAACAAATTCAGGGTCAAAGCCTCTATTTTTAACAAAACCAGCATCGGCATAGGCTTGTACCCAGTTCCAAATACTACTTTCTACTGTAGACGTTGCTAACCATTGATTAGCAAAAGCAGGTGAAAGTTGTGACTTAAAGTTACCTTCGGCAGAAATAAATTGTTGACTGGCAATTCCCGAACTATCATCTCTTCCTAAATAATTATAATCGAATAAATAGTCAGTTGGTCTATCTAAAGCAAAACTAAAAAAGTCTCCATCTGCCTTGGTTTTATTATTTATAAAAGTCCCTCCAAAAAATCTAAAATTTACACGTTGATTGTTTAAAAATAATTTACTGTAAGCAAATGTTGTAGATATTTTATTAAAATTTTTAGCTTGTTGAAAATCTACTAAAAAACTTAATGAATGAGTTAAGTTAGGGTCTGAATAAAGATAACGTGCATTGTAAATATTATAATTAGGGGTCTCTAATGGTATGTTTGGATCTTTTTCTCTTTCGATAGAAACTAAACGATTACTAATTATTTGAGTAATGTTTTTTCTTAAATCTTTAGAGCGATAATTTATGCTAACTCGAGGAGTAAAAGATCTAAAAAGTAAGTCAGGAGCATAACTAAATGTAGATGCGCTTATGCCATAATTAATTAAATACCAACCGTATTTTTTTATTTGATGCGAATAACCAATACCAAACGACCCTAAAACTTTTTGCGATTTAAAACCATATGATGGGGTAAAACTATAATTGAAATTCCTTTTAATTAATGATTTATTAAAAAAATTACCCCCAATTAAAAACCCATCATAAACATTAAAATCCCAAACAGGAATTAAAAATGTCTGATGATATTTAGGGTCTTCAATGTCTTGAAAAAGTCTAAATTGTATGTTTTTATTTAATATTCCTGAAGTTTTCCAATAATTATTTCTTCTATTTACTTCAGGTAGAAATTCATCTAAATCAATAACAAATCTGTTGGCATGTTTTTTTTCGAAGTGAACAGAAACGGTATCTTTAAAACTAGCAATCCATTTTTCTTCAATAACTTTTTTCTTTTTTAATGCCGAAATTTTAATAGGAACAGGCGATTTGCCAACATTTTTTAAATGAATGTATAGACTGTCTTTTTTTCTGGTAACCCCTTTTATTTTTACATCAAGGTTAGAATTTGAACTAACAAAATCATGGGTAAACCAACGGATATCTTTTTCAGTACTATTAGCTAAAGCATTTTTAAAGTCATTGCTTGTAGTAATTTTTAATTTTTGAGTAGTTATAAATTTATGTATAGTTTCTTTTACAGTACCATTTAGGTTTTTGTCTAAATAATTTAAGCCCATACCAGCTTTGTATGGATTTGAAATATTAAAATTAAATTTGAGTAATGAATCTTTAGGTATAGTTAAAGGTTGCTCTAAAAAACGAGCTCCCATATTTTTGGCTCCTAAATAATATTGATCGTTAAAAGGTAATTTTGAAGCATGAAACCACTTTATTCCTAAAAACTTACTTAACCGACCTATTAAATGACTGTTGGGGTAAAATGAATCGACATAATTGATCATGGCATGTACCTGTATGGCGTCTGTAAACCATTGATCATGGCGCAAGTCAGTTTGAATGGTTTGTTTATTAAACTCTTTTGTCATTTCCTTTAATAAAATCAATTCATATTGAAATGTATTTTCGAAGGGCCTTAATTTACTAGGTAATTGATTTAAACCATAAACAGGTTGTTTTTTATAGTTAGTGTATGAAAGTAAAAGTTTTTTTTGAGGTAGTTTTCCAAAATAACTTTCCACATAATCATATACTTTTCTAATAGAGTTTTCTTGTATTTCCTTTGTTAAACCCTCTTTTGGGATATCGGTAGCAATCATATTATCTTTATAAACAAAGTGATCAAATCGCTTTTTATTGGATAAATATAATTTGATATTATTGATGTTTTTACCAGTAAAAGTGCTAAAACCTTCTTTTTTGTTACCTGTTTTAGTAAGGTTTGTTTCTATATTATAGTTTTTGTCAATTTTTAATCTGAGTGTGTAATTGCACATTGCAGCCGAAAAATCATTTAAATTTTTATGGCTGAAATATTTCCAACCTTTATTATATAGAGCAGGAGCTAAATGCCAATACCTTAAATTATATTCATTTTTGCCATAACCATATTTGGTAAAACGATCGTCGGGTATTTTTACTTGATATTGAAATTCAAGTTTTACTTTTTTACCAGGTAATAATTTGTTTTCTAAATCAACTTTAATAACATCGGGATGATTTTTTACACGAGACCATTTCGTGCTTTTTTTTGTTTCAAGTTTTAAATTGATAATTTCAGTATATCCTCTTTCTTTTTTATTTGAGAAATGAAAAGCTCGTCGAAAATCTTCGTTAAACCTAATGGATAAAGGTGTTTCTTTATTTGAAAAAGCATTAGCCCAATCCATTAAGTAAATTTCACTTAAAGTATCATTTGATGTATTATGATAATTTATTTCTTGAACAGATATAATCGTTTTTAATTTATCAAAAAGAACAGCATCTATAAATGATTCATTTTGACCACTTGCGGCAAATGATATTAAAAAATAAAAAAGTAAAAGCAGTTTTTTTGACAAAGTATGGTAACTAGAAATTAGGTCTTAGGTTATTTTTGTCGTAAAATTTATCTAAAATTTCAATGACTTGGTTGGGAGTATCTACTAAATGAACTAAATCTAAGTCTTGCGGACTTATGTTACCAAATTTTTCCAACAATGTAGTTTTAACCCATTCGAAAAGGCCTCCCCAAAATTCAGTACCTACTAAAATTATAGGGAAATTATCAACTTTATTTGTTTGAATAAGTGTTATGGCTTCAAAAAGTTCATCAAGTGTACCAAACCCACCAGGCATAACCACAAATCCCTGCGAATATTTTACAAACATTACTTTTCGCACAAAAAAATAGTCAAAATTTAAATTTTTATCTCGATCAACATACGGATTGTCAAACTGCTCAAAAGGTAAATCAATATTTAAACCAACCGAAGTTCCTCCAGCTTCAAAAGCCCCTTTGTTAGCGGCTTCCATAATTCCAGGACCTCCACCAGTAATTACTCCGTAACCATGTTTTACAATTTCTGCGGCAACATCGGTTGCTAATTGGTAAAAAGGATGATCTTGTTTAGTTCGGGCAGATCCATATATGGAAACACATGGCCCGATTTCGCTCATTTTTTCAAATCCATTTACAAATTCTCCCATGATTTTAAAAATAGCCCATGAGTCATTTGTTTTTATTTCATTCCAGCGCTTGTAGTGTTGTTCGTTTCTCAATTTAAATGATTTAAGTTTTTGACAATGTTAATAACGTAAGTAATGTGAATTATGTTACACTTTTATAACAATTCTTTTTTTAAGAATTTAGCAGTATGACTTTTTTTAACTTTGCATATAGCTTCGGGGGTACCTTTAGCAATAATTGATCCTCCTCCTTTACCACCTTCGGGGCCTACATCAATAATATAATCGGCTAATTTAATTACATCCATATTATGTTCAATAATTAGTACAGTGTTTCCTCTGTCTACTAAATTATTCAGTACTTCCATTAGTACACGTACATCTTCAAAGTGTAAGCCGGTTGTAGGTTCATCTAATATGTAAAAGGTGTTTCCAGTATCTCTTTTAGATAGTTCAGAAGCCAATTTAATACGTTGCGCCTCACCACCCGATAGTGTTGTAGACTGTTGACCTAAAGTGATATAACCTAAACCTACATCTTTAATGGTTTTTAATTTTCTGTATATTTTAGGAATAGGTTCAAAAAAATCAACAGCTTCGTTAATAGTCATATTTAATACATCGGAAATTGATTTTCCTTTATATCTAATCTCAAGTGTTTCTCTGTTAAATCTTTTTCCTTGACAAGTTTCACATTCGACATATACGTCAGGTAAAAAATTCATTTCAATAACACGTAATCCACCACCGCCACAAGTTTCACAGCGGCCTCCTTTTACATTAAAACTAAAACGTCCAGGTTTATAACCACGAATCATAGCTTCTGGTGTCATTGCAAAAAGGCTTCTAATTTCAGAAAAAACACCAGTATATGTAGCAGGATTAGATCTTGGTGTACGTCCAATTGGGGATTGATTAATATCAATTACTTTATCTAAATTATCTAAACCTTCTATTTTTTTATAAGGCATCGGTTCCATTTTTCCATTAAAATAATAGTTGTTTAAAATGGGATACAGTGTTTCATTAATCAGCGTTGATTTTCCACTCCCAGAAACACCAGTAACAACAATCATTTGTCCAAGCGGCAATTCAATAGATACATTTTTTAAGTTATTTCCAGTAGCACCAGTCAATTTTAAGGTTTTTTTATTTCCATCTCTTCGTTCCTTAGGGATAGCAATTTCTTTTTTTCCACTAAGGTAATCTGCTGTTAGGGTATTGTATTTATTTAATTCTTTTGGATGCCCTTCACTTATAATCTCCCCTCCAAAGCGACCGGCTTTTGGTCCAATATCTATAACATGATCGGCTTGTTCAATCATATCTTTATCATGCTCAACCACAATAATAGAATTTCCAATATTGCGTAGTTGAATTAAAGATTGAATTAATTTTTCATTATCACGTTGGTGTAAGCCAATACTAGGCTCATCTAAAATATAAAGTACACCAACTAATTGAGAACCTATTTGGGTTGCTAAACGGATACGCTGTGCCTCGCCACCAGATAGTGATTTGCTACTACGATTAAGCGATAAATAGGTTAAGCCTACATCGACTAAAAATTGTATGCGAGTCGAAATTTCTTTTATGATTTCGTTAGCAATTTGCTGTTGCTTTTTAGTTATATGTTTTGGAAGCTCATCAAACCATTTTTTTAGTTCAACAATATCCATATGTGCCAATTCGGCAATATTTTTTTGATTTAGTTTAAAGTTTAAAGATTCTTTTTGTAGTCTGGAACCATTACAGATACTACAATTAACGTGATCCATATATTCTTTAGCCCACCTTTTTAATGAGGTGGAATCACTATTATCATAAGTGCTTTGAACAAAATTTGCGATACCTTCAAAATCAATATTATAATTTCGTTTTACGCCGAGTTCTTTACTATTTATTGTAAATTTTTCTTTCCCTCCATGTAAAATAATATCTAAAGCCTCTTTTGGAATTTTATTAATAGGATCAATTAATGCAAAATTAAATCGCATAGCTATCAATTCCAGTTGTTTAAAAATCCAGTTGTTTTTTTGTGGTCCTTGAGGCGCTAATCCACCATTTTTTATTGAAATAGATGAATCTGGAATAATTTTTTCTAAGTTTACTTCATACAAACTACCAATTCCATTACAATTTGCGCATGCTCCTTTAGGGGAATTAAAAGAAAAATTATTAGGCTCTGGATTTGGATATGAAATTCCAGACGAGGGACACATTAAATTACGGCTAAAAAAACGTCCTTTTTGGCTTTCATGTTCTACTACCATCAATATATCATTACCATGATACATGGCAGTTTTTATACTTTCGGCAAGTCTTTTTTGTGTATCTTCTTCTGTAGAAACTTGTAATCGATCAACAACAATCTCAATATCATGTGTTTTGTATCGATCAAGCTTCATGCCTTTAACAATATCAATAATTTCACCATCGGCACGCACTTTTACAAAGCCTTGTTTGGCAATTTGCTCAAATAATTCACGGTAATGTCCTTTACGTGAACGCACCACTGGGGCAACAATATTGATACGCTTTCCGTTAAACTTTTCTGTAATTAATTTCTGTATTTGTTCATCAGAATAGCTAACCATTTTTTCACCAGTTTCATAACTAAAAGCATCACTGGCTCGGGCAAATAATAAACGTAAAAAATCATAAATTTCAGTAATCGTTCCCACAGTACTACGAGGACTTTTACTGGTTGTTTTTTGTTCAATGGCTATCACAGGCGAAAGGCCATCAATTTTATCTACATCAGGACGTTCTAATCCACCTAAAAATTGACGCGCATAGGCAGAAAATGTTTCAATATAACGTCGTTGACCTTCGGCGTAAATGGTATCAAAAGCTAATGATGATTTTCCAGAACCAGATAAACCCGTAATAACAACTAGTTTATCTCTTGGAATTACAACATCGATATTTTTTAAGTTATGTACACGTGCTCCTTGTACGTGAATGGTATTTTCTGTGTATTCGCTTGTATTCATAATCGTGCTAAAGGTAGCTAATTCGAGTTGTAATTTGCAATAACTATTGTGAATGCAGTCTTAAAAATATATAATTAATAAAAAGAGTTAATTAACAGGCGTTAAATATAGACTGCTAATTGTTGTTTGTCAAGCTCGATTACTCATTATTAAAATGATCTTTAAAAAAATAATTGTATGCATTATAAAATTGTAGTAAACTTATAGTTAGAATTTTAATAGAAATAATATATGATTTTAGGAATAGGTTCACGTATTAAACATGAAAAATACGGAGTGGGTGTAGTTACTAATGTTTCGGCAAAATACTATTGGGTAACTTTTATTGATAATGGATTAGAAACAATAGAAGTAGATGATGACTTTGAAGTTATTGATACCGTTGAAGGAGAGGTTGATACGGTTAGTTTTTATGAAGTTGAAGATATATTTAAGAAGTTGTTACATAAATACAGTGACATTTCGGAAATTGTTCCCATTGCCGATAAATGGAAAGGGGGTACTATTGAATTACAACCAAAGGATAGTAGTTTAACCTCTAAAGAAATTCCGATTGATACTTTTTTTCATAAAATAGTTATGGTACGTGATCGCATTAGAGTAATGGAACAAAAAATAAATAGTTCAAAAGTATTAGAAGAGCAAGATAAAATTGATTTACAGCAATATATAAGCCGTATTTATGGAAGTTTAACTACTTTTAATGTGTTATTTAAAAATAGCGACCAAAATTTTAAAGGTACGGGAGGTAAATAATAAAAAGTACTAAAGTTTTCTCAAAATATACTTTTTAGCAATGAAAGTATATTTTGAGAAATTTATGTTTTTATGTACCTATTTAAATGGTAGGGAATAATTTAAATACGTTTTCTTTATAAGATTTACTAATAGGTATTTTTATTTTTTTTACAAAAAGTATATTTCCTTCGTATCCATCAATACAATTTATGTTTACAATATAGCTTCGGTGTGTACGTAAAAATAGTTCTTTAGGAAGCTGTTCTTCTATTTTTTTCATTACTATTGAATAGATGAATTTTTCATTAGTAGTAAATAAAGTAGAGTAATTATTGTCGGCTTGTATATATAAAATATCTGCTAAAGAGACCCGCTTAAACTGATGATTTTTCTTTAAAAATAAACAATCTTTTATTTGTAGCACTTGGTTATCTGAAGCTTCAAATTTTTGCTCTTTTAATAATTCTTTTTGAGGTGTTTTTTTTGAAAAATTCATTAAAGCCAATTCAATAGCTATTTGAACCTGCCTATCATTAAAAGGTTTTAGCATATAGGCATAGGGTTGTACTTTTTTAGCTCTATCTACAATATCTTTATCGGCATTTGATGATAAGAATATGAATGGAATATTAAATTTTTCCTTAACTATTTTAGCTAATTCTATTCCATCTCTTTCTCCTTTAATCATAATATCCATGAGTAGAATATCAATATTAGGATTTTCATCAATTAACTCTAAAGCACTATTAGCAGTCATGGCAAAGCCAACAACTTCATAGTTCATATCAGTTAGTCTTTGAATAATATCTTGAGCTAGTAGTACTTCATCTTCAACAACTAAAACTTTAATTTTGGATGTGTTGTCATTCATGTTAGTGGGGGAGGTTTGGTTGATATGTGTTGATGTAAATAGTATTGTTATTACTGTTTTATTTTAAAATTTCCATAGAAATTATTTATACAAGTTAATAGAATTATTACGAATAAAAAACAGGGACAATCTAATCCATTAAAAATTGCTATTTTGCCATGCTGGAATTATACCATATTTTTTTATTTACGAATTAACTAATTTGAATTCATATTTACTAGTTGTTGAGCAAAAAAAGCGAATACTTGATTAATGTTTATTTAATAAGTAAAATATGGTATTGATAATTGAAGAATTGTGAAAGTTTGTATTGCAGAAAAGCCTAGTGTAGCCAGAGAAATTGCGGCTGTTTTAGGTGCAAATATTAAGAATGATGGTTATTATGAAGGTAACGGATATGCTGTTACTTATACTTTTGGGCATTTATGTACGCTGTTTGAACCCAATGATTATAAACCTCATTGGAAAAGTTGGGATTTAAATAATCTACCTATGTTACCCGAAAAGTTTATGACTAAAGTGGTGGACAATGAAGGCATAAAAAAACAATTTAATATTGTAAAAAGATTGTTTGATAAAGCTGATGTAATTATAAACTGCGGGGATGCAGGTCAAGAAGGAGAATTGATACAACGTTGGGTAATCAATCAAGCCAATTATAAAGGAGACGTTAAACGATTATGGATTTCATCATTAACAACAGAGGCAATTAAAGAGGGGTTTCAAAATTTAAAATCTGCAGCAGATTATGATAATTTATATTATGCCGGTTTTTCAAGAGCTATTGGCGACTGGCTTTTAGGTATGAATGCAACACGTTTGTATACCTTAAAGCATGGAGGTTATAAACAAGTATTGTCTGTAGGGCGCGTACAAACACCTACTTTAGCTATGTTAGTAAATCGCTTTAAAGAGGTCGAAAACTTTAAGCCTACAGCTTATTGGGAATTACAAACTAATTATAGAAATACACTTTTTAGTTATGAAGAAGGGCGTTTTTTTAAAAAGGAAGATGGTCAAGTTTTAGCAGATAAAGTACAAATGCATGATTTTGAAATAGTTTCTATTACTAAGAAAAAAGGAAATGAGTATGCCCCAAAATTATTTGATTTAACAGGTTTGCAAGTGTATTGCAATACTAAATTTGGTTTTTCTGCCGATGAAACTTTAAAAATTGCTCAAAAATTATACGAACAAAAAGTAGTAACTTACCCTAGGGTAGATACTACCTTTTTACCTAATGATATTTACCCAAAGGTATCGGGAATTTTAGAAAAATTAACCAAATATAGTGAGTTAATCCAGCCCCTTTTGGGTAAAAAAATTAAAAAATCAGCTCGTGTTTTTAATGATAAAAAGGTAACTGATCACCATGCAATTATTCCAACAGGTGTTCAAATGAATTTGCAATATAATCAGCAGCAGGTATATGATGTTATTACGAAACGTTTTATTGCTGTATTTTATGATGATTGTAAAGTGTCCAATACTAATGTTATTGGAAAAGTATTAGATGTTAATTTTAAAACTTCAGGAAAAGAGATTTTAGAAAAAGGTTGGCGTGTTGTTTTTGAGGCTTCAAAAAGTAATAAAAAAATTAATACACCTGGAGATGAAGATTCTTCTAAAAAGAAAGCTAAAGAAGTAAAACTGCTACCTACTTTTGTAAAAGGTGAAAAAGGTCCGCATGAACCTACTTTTTTAGAAAAAGAAACAAAACCGCCTAATCAGTATACAGAGGCTTCACTTTTACGAGCCATGGAAACAGCAGGAAAGCAAGTGGATGATGATGAAATGCGAGAATTAATGAAGGAAAATGGTATTGGTAGACCTTCCACTCGCGCCAATATTATTGAAACTTTATTTAGACGTAAATACATAGAGCGGCGTAAAAAACAAGTATTGCCAACAACTATTGGAGTGCAGTTGATTGATACCATTCAAAATAAATTATTGAAATCTGCCGAACTTACAGGTTCCTGGGAAAAACAGTTGAAAGAAATTGAAAAAGGGAATTATAATGCGGCGAGTTTTATAAAAAACATGAAGCAAATGGTAGATCATTTGGTTTATGAGGTAAGAAGTGAAAAACAAAAAGCAAATATTTCATACGCCACTGTAGCTCCAACAAAAAAACAAAAAGCACCTAAAAAAAATGAGGGTATTACTTTAGAAGATTGTCCAAAATGTAAACAAGGCAAATTATTAAAAGGAAAATCAGGTTTTGGATGTAGTAACTACAAATCGGGTTGTCGTTTCGTATTACCTTTTATTTTTAATGAAAAAAAGATTTCAGAAAAACAATATATACGCTTACTTAAAAAAGGATCGACAGTAAATTTAAAAGGCTTTAAAGTTGATGATAAAAAAACAGAAGGCTTACTCAGATTTGATACAGGTTTTGGTTTAGTCTTAGAAGAAAAAAAGACGGATGTAGCTCAAGTAAATGATACTACATGTCCAAAATGTAAACAAGGTGTTATTATAAAAGGGCGTACAGCTTATGGTTGTAGTAACTATAAATCGGGTTGTGATTTTAGGAAATATTTTAAGTAAAAGTTTATGAAATCAGCTTTTTACATATGTAATTTGAGTTTGAAAATTGACGAAAACAAAGTTAAAATAATAACTTTTAGCTATTTATAATACCTAGATTAGGTGTATTTTCTTGTTTTAAACTAAAATTCCTACAAGCTAATTCTTTTAAAGGTTGTTATTTATGATAAGATAAAATTACCTTAGCTCTAACTTATATCATATACCCATTTATAGAATTTAATACATGAGAGCTAGTTATAAAACTTTGCATTTATTTTTTTTGATTTTATATCTTAGTAATAGTGCTTTTTCTCAAGAATTATTTGAAAAAAAGGATGTTACAACATTAATTATTGCCGAAAATGAAGAAAGGGAATCATTAAAAAAAGCGGTTAATCTATTTTATACAGAAAATGATAAAGAAGGCGCCTATAAATTGTCACATCAGCTTTTAAAAAAGCTTAAAACGGATGCGAGTAAATCAAGATTAACTCACTTAATTTCATGTTATTTTTTAGAATTGAAAAGAGATTCAGATTCTGCATTATATTACTCTCAAAAAACATTAAGTTATACTAATTTTTCACACGATTCCATAAAGCATAAACGAAACCTTTTGGCTAATATGAGTTTAGCGAATACTTTTTTGAGTAAAGGGTTGTATAAAAACGCTAAAAAAGTATCAATAGAAGGTCAAGAAAATGCAGGTAAATGGAATTTTGAAGAAGAACATGATCGATTTATTTTGTTTTTAGGAGATATTTATTCCTATGAAAAAAAACACGAAACTTCTATTGCATTATTTAAAAAAATAATAAATAGTAAAGATATAGATGTTGCTGTAGGTTCAATGATGTCATTAGGTCGTATTTATTATGATTTAAAAGATTATAAAAAATCTAATTCATATTATTATCAAGCACTAAAGATTAATGAAAATCCCTATTATGATTTAGCACTTAATTTTTATATAGTTAAAAATCTAAAACATACAGGTAGAAAAAATGAAATGATTCCGCAACTTAAGGGAATCATTAAGCGAGGAGAGGAAATGGAAATATCTCACCTTGAAAATCAAGCCAAAAAAGAATTGATCGATGAATATTTAGAGAGAAAGCAGTTTGATAAGGTCGAAATATTACTTTTAGATTTATTAGAAGATAGAAAGAGAGAAGGAAATTTGCTCGAAATGTTGTTTTGTTATGATAAATTAAAAGAAAATGCTAAAGCAAGCGAAAAATATAAACAAGCTTTACGATTTTCTGAAAACTTTTTAGTCATACAAGATTCAATTAATAAAGTCCAGAGAGCAAAAGAAATTAATGAGTTGGAAATAAAGTTTGAGACTCTACAAAAAGAAAAAGAAAATAATCAATTAAAAAAAGATAGAGAAAAGCAGATTTATATTAAAAACCTAATACTTTTAATTTCAATAATACTATTTATTTCAATTGTATTAATTGCTTTTGTTTATTCAAAAAAGTTAAAAACTCAAAAAAAGTTTAATGAAATTTTAAAGCAAGTATCTGATGAAAAAATAAATTCATTAATGAAAGAACAGGAGTTAAAGCTAATAAAAGCCAAAATTGAAGGTCAAGATAGGGAGCGAAAAAAATTAGCACAAGGACTTCACGATTCGATTGGAAATGATATTGCTACAATTAAATTATTAATAGGTGAAATAAGAACTCCTAAAATTGAAAAAATTCAAAATCAAATGGATCGTACGTATAATAAAGTACGTGAAATTTCTCATAATACCATTCCTAAAGAAAATAGGCAAAACGATTACATAGAAGTTTTAAAAGAGTACGTAAAAAACATTGACGAGGCAACGGATTTAAAAGTTAATTTCGAAACCTCTGAAGAAGAAGCGTTTAATCAAATAGATGTTTCTGTTCAAAATGAAATTTTTATAATATTGCAAGAACTGATAACTAATACTTTAAAGCATGCTAATGCAAAATGTATAGATATTAGATTTGAGTATATTTTGGATAGTTTACATATAACTTATGAAGATGATGGGAAAGGTTTTTCTGTAGAATCACTAAAAGAAAATGACGGAATTGGTGTGAAAAACATAAAAAGTAGAGTGAATCAATTATCGGGTTCACTTATTATTGACTCACACCCCAAAAGAGGAACCTTATTTAAAATAGAAATAAAAAAATAAACATTAAAATTAAAAAGTGAAAGCATTTAGACTAATAGTTATATTTACTTCAAAATTAACAGTATTATAATGACAAAGATAATTAGAATAACTACAGTACCTGTATCATTAGGAGGCTTACTAAAAGGGCAGTTAAAATTTATGTCTAATTATTATGAAATTATAGGAATATCAAGTGAGGGAAGTACCACAATAAACAGTGGAATTCATGATGTTGCCAAAGAGGAAGGTATTCGAGTAATACCCGTTGAAATGACTCGAAAAATTACACCATTTAAAGATTTACGAGCTGTTTATGAGCTATATAAAGTTTTTAAAAAAGAAAAACCAATTATAGTACATAGTCATACCCCAAAAGCAGGAACATTATCCATGTTAGCGGCAAAGTTAGCGGGTGTGCCTAACAGGTTACATACTATTGCGGGTTTACCTCTTTTAGTTGTGACTGGGCCCAAACGAAAATTACTTGATTTTGTTGAAAAGTTAACCTATTCATGTGCTACTAAAATTTATCCAAATTCATATGGCTTAAAGGATATTATTGTAGCAAATAAGTATACTACAATAAGTAAATTGAAAGTAATAGCAAAAGGAAGTTCTAATGGTATTGACACTTCTCATTTTGATCCTACTTTATATGCGGAGACAGATAAAGTATCGCTAAGGAAAGAATTGTCTATAGAGTTGTCTGATATTGTTTTTCTATTTGTGGGAAGGTTGGTAAAAGACAAAGGAATTAATGAATTAATAACAGCTTTTAAAAAAATAAATAAAGCATATGACCACGCTAAATTAGTGTTAGTCGGTACCTATGAAAAAGATTTAGATCCTTTAGATCCAGAAACAGAAAAAGAAATTAATTTGAATTCTAATATTATTTCTGTCGGGTGGCAGAGCGATGTAAGGCCTTTTTTTTCAATTGCAGATGTGTTAACTTTTCCTAGTTATCGCGAAGGTTTTCCAAATGTAGTAATGCAAGCAGGAGCAATGAGTTTACCTAGTATTGTTACTGATATAAATGGATGTAACGAAATTGTTAGCGAGGGTATTAATGGATTGATCATTCCTGTAAAAAATACAGAAGCGTTACATAATGCTATGAAAAAAATACTAACAGAAGCTAAATTAAAAGAGCGCTTAGGTAATAAATCAAGAGAAGTAATAGTTAATAGGTATGAAAGAACATATGTTTGGGAACAATTACTGAAAGAATATAAAGAACTAATTAATTAGTTTTTAAACGGCTTGTTTTAATTTGATCATGAAACAAAAAATGCATTTGCTTAAAAAACGTTTATCTGTTATTATACATGATTCTAATAGAAAAGGAATAGGTCAAATAATAAAAGAAGCTCTAATTTTTGGAATCAAGAAAAAAGAGTTTCCTTATTTTTATTTTGGGAAATTTTTATACAGAGTAGAAAATACTAACTACCTCGATTATTTAAGTAGTGCAGAAGTTGATAAAATTACATTGTCAAAAAAACTACATCATTTTCAGTATGCCTCTTTATTGCGTAATAAATTAGCTTTTTCATTGTTTATGAAACAGAATAATTTACCCACTCCCCAATTAATTAGTTACAATTTAAAAAAGAGATTCTTTTACAATTCAACAATACATTATGTTGACACCAAAGAAGATTTAGTTAAATTTATTAGAATGATTTTTGAGAGTACTAGCATAAATAAAATATTTGTAAAATCAATTACCGAAATGGGGGGTAACGGATGTTTTTTATTATCACAAAAAAATCTTTTAAAAGAAATTGAACTTTGTGGATCATATATTTTAGAAAACGACTGTATTCATCAAGAGGTACTAGTACAGCACAATAAGGTAAGTGAAATATACGAGCATAGTGTGAATACAATTCGTTTTGATACCTATATAGATAAAAATGATCAAATTCATATTTTGTCAGCTTTTATGAGATTTGGACGAGGAGGAAGTGTTTTAGATAATAGTAGTTCAGGAGGGTTTTATGTTGCCGTAGATTTAAGTGAAGGAATGTTAAAAGGAGAGAGTTTTCAATTAATGAAGTATGGAGGAGAGCAACTTAAAAATCATTCAGATACAGGCGTGTTGTTTGATGGATATGAAATTCCATTTTTTGAAGAAGCATGTGATTTGGTAAAAAAAGTAGTTAGCTATATTCCTGATCGAATTATTGGATGGGATATAGCGATAACACCTCAGGGTCCTATAATAGTTGAAGGGAATGATAATAATTCATTTATAGGTCCAGATATTGCATATGGCGGATATTTAAAACATCCATTGTTTAATGAAATTATGTCGGAAGCTTAAGTTGTTTTATTATGAAGATATCAGAACGATTAAGAGCAGTGATATTTTGGAGTATCGATTATATTAAAGGAGGAATAAAAAAAAAATATGCAAAGGAAATTCAATTTGTAAATGAAAATCCGAAATTAAAAAAGGCTATTGAAATTAAGGATGAAGCATTAGAAAACATTTTGGATCATGTTGTAAATACTACTAAATATTATAAAAAATTTAAAAGCTATAATTCGATCAATGATTTTCCAATAGTTGATAAAAATAGCATAATAGAAAACCGTAAAGATTTCTTTTCTAATCAATATCCTTTATTAGAAAAATTTAAAGTAAGTACTAGTGGTTCAACAGGAACTCCTTTTGAAGTATACCACAATAAAACAAAAAAGCTAAGGAACATAGCAGATAATTTATATTTTTCAAAAAAAGCAGGTTTTAAATTAGGTTTTCGACTCACTTATTTTAGAATGTGGAAAGCTTTTGAACAAAAATCGAAATGGAAAAAAATTATACAAAATATAGTTCCAGTTGATGTTTTTGAGTTACAAAATGATCAATATAAATCACGAATAATTTCTGATTTATCTAAAAGTAAGGTTTCTAACAGTTGGTTAGGTTATGCATCGGCTTTTGAATTAATCTGTAAATTTTTGGATAAAAAAAAAGTTGCAATAAATCCAATCAATAAACTAAAATCGGCTATTGCAATATCAGAAAGCTTAAATGAGTATACAAAGCAAAGAATGAAAACTTATTTTAATGTGACAGTTGTATCTAGATATTCTAATGTAGAAAATGGAATAATAGCGCAGCAACCATTAAATGAAGACTATTTTTTAATAAATGAAGCGAGTTATTTAATTGAAATATTAGATTTAGAATCAAATGAACTTGTAAATAAAGGAGAATTAGGAAGAATAGTAGTTACCGACTTGTATAATTATGCCATGCCAATGATACGTTATGATACAGGAGATTTAGGAATAAAAGATATAGTTGATGGAATATCTGTATTAAAAAAAGTTTATGGAAGAAAAATTGATGCTATTTATAATACCAAAGGAGAAGTTATAAATGTGAATTTAATGTTACTTGTTAATAAATATCCAGAATTAAAACAATGTCAGCTTATTCAAAAATCAGCAGGAGTATATCATTTAAAGTTAAATACTTCTAAAGAGTTTTTAAGATTAGAAGAGTTTATCAATAAATTAAAATATTATTTAGGTAGTCAAGCAATAATTACTTTTGAATATGTAAATGAAATTCCATTGTTAGCTTCGGGCAAAAGGAGAGTTATAGTAAATGAAATGAATTTAAACAGTTAAATCATACAGATCATCGTTAAATAGCTTTTTCAAGCTGATAAGGTTTTTAATAATTAAAATTAAATGATTAGTTTACCCATACATTATATAAAAAAATGGAAAAAGTTATAATTATTGGGGCATCTGGTCATGGTAAAGTAGTTGCAGAAGCTATTGAACTTAATCAAAAATATAGTGTATATGGGTATATTGATTCTTTTAAACCCATTGGAGAAAAAGTGTTAGATTATAATGTTTTGGGAACAGAAGAAATTATTCCAAAATTATTTGATCAAGGTATAACTAAAGGCGTAGTAGCGATTGGCGATAATTGGACTCGTTTTTTATTAGTTGAAAAAATTAAAAGATTAGTCCCCAATTTTGAATTTATTACAGTAGTACATCCATCTGTAATATTAAGTAAAACGGCCAAAATAGGTATAGGTAGTGTTCTTTTGGCATCTGCCACATTGTGTGCAGAATCTAGAGTAGGAGATTTCTGTATTATAAATACAGGATCAAATTTTGGTCACGAAAGCAAAATTAATAATTATTCAAGTATTGCACCAGGAGTAACAGTAGGTGGAAATGTCCGTATAGATACTTTTTCTGCAATTTGTTTAGGTGCTAACATTATTCACTCTATACGCATAGGCATGCATAGTATCATAGGTGCTGGAGCCTTAGTAAATAAGGATGTTAATAATTTTAGATTAGCTTATGGAGTTCCAGCAAAAGAAATTAGAGAAATATCAGTTGGAGAAAAATACTTATCAGGAAAATGGAAAGAGCAAAAGGCTAGTTTATAATTTATTTTAAGTTTTACTAATTAGTAAAAAAATATAGTGAATTATACCAATCTCCACTTAAAATGATAAAAAATAAGTATTGCTTTTGATTAAAAAAAATATCGTCTAGATATATGTTCATTTTTTAAGCTAAAAATCAATAAACAAAATAATTCATTAAACATTTTAAGTGTGCATTGGTTATTTTTTATACCTAATGAAAGGCAATAATTACTTTAAGAAGGTTTGCTTTTAGATAAACAAGTTTCCACTATTTCATCATCAAAAGCATTTACAATATGATTACAAATATATTCAGCATCTTGTGCCACGTGTGAAAATCTACCAGACCCCCAAGTATGTAGCCAAGGTAAACCAATAAAATATAATCCAGACTCTTCGGTAACGCCTCGTTTATAAGTGGGGAAACCTCTTTGATCATATACTTTTGGAAAATCAACCCACTTAAAGTCAACCTTAAAGCCAGTACACCAAATTACAGATGTAATTCCCTCGGTTTTATAATTGATATTTTTGTCATTATCGGGGCCTGGTTTCCAAACAGCTTTATACCTGGTTGGTTCTGGTGCCTCAATATTATTGATGTCGATATATTTATCAATATTATTTTGTATCCGTTCATAAGTAGCATCTGCAGCATCTAAGTTCTCCTTTAAATCATTTGAAAAGCTAATCATGCTATTTTCAACAGTGTTAATTTGACCACGTAATTGAACACCTTCTAGAGCTAATTTACGTAAATCAATATCACGTCCACCATCCCTACCAGTAAGGTAGTGATTCGTTTTATGACGAGCTTCATCTGGATCTGGATGCATTTCAATAGGTTGATCATAATATCCCATATCTTCTAACCATTCAACAGCATCTTTACCTCGGTAAGTACGTGGTGCTTTTGGAGCAGTACCAACACTTAAGTATACTTTTTTACCAGCAATATGTAAATCTTCAGCAATTTGAGCACCCGATTGACCAGATCCTACAACAAGTATCGCACCTTCTGTGAATTGTTCTGGGTTTTTATAGTTTGCCGAGTGTATTTGTTTTATAGCGTTGTCAAAACCTTTTGATATAGGTAAAATGTTAGGAATATGATAGGCTCCAGTAGCTATAATTACTTTGTCTGCAGTAAAATCACCAATTGAAGTATCCACATTAAAAACAGTATTAGTTCCTTTTTTGTAAACTTTATAAACTTCTACATTTCCTTTAATTGGAGGGTTAAAAGATGCTGCATAGCGTTTTACATAATCAACAATTTCATCTTTTACCATAAATCCTTTAGGATCATTTCCATCATAATCAAACCCTGGCAATCTACATTGCCAGTTTGGAGTTACTAAACAGAAAGAATCCCATCTGCGCTTACCCCAAGAGTCTCCAATTTCTCCTCGGTCTAAAACTAGGTGATTAATATTATCTTTTTTTAAACAATAACTTGCCGACAAGCCCGCCTGACCTCCTCCAACAACAATAACTTGATAGTGACTCATACTTTTTCTATTTTATAGATACAATTTTTACTTTTTTAGATTGGTCATAGGTTTGACACAATTCATTTATTCTATAAGACTCCGCTTGCGCAGAAGTACATGCGTAACCGTATTTTTGTCGTACACGCTCACTCGCTTCATTTAAAGCAGTATTACAGGTGCTTAAAAATTCATCAATTGTAATTTCTTGTCCTGATTTGAAATATTCTTCTACAATGCTTGAAGGAGAATAGACTTGATCCGTTTTATTATCGGGCCATTTTATATTTACATAAGTTACTGGCATGTACTAAAATTTTATTTTTTGTTCTTTGTAATTTATAATTAGTTCTTCTTTTGAAGTTAGGGTTCCAATTTCATCACAATTAATTCCTTTTTCAGAAAAAGTAGCTTGAATTTTTGAAACATTTTCTTCATTACAACTAAATAAATAGCCATAGCTCGGAAAGCTTATTAACCACTTCTTCCATAACACATTAGCTGGTTTGGTAATGTTTTCTAAATTTATTTCAACACCTATCTTTGATGTATTCATTAACATATAAATAGTACCAATAATTCCGCCCATACTCACATCTTTACACACATTACTTAAGCCTTGATTCGCTATTTGGTAAGGAAGCTTAACACGATCTTGTAAAATTTTAGAATCACTAGTTGTACTGGCATTCCAAAAAGGGTATTCTTTATAATAAGTGCCATTTTGATCAATGGCTAATAATAATTTTTGATTAGGTTTAGCATCAAAACTGGTTAATAGATTTTGTGTTGCTTTTCCTAAAATAGATACGCTTAATGCTTTATTTTTAGAATGGTAACAGGTATGTCCTCCAACTATGGGCACTCCATATTTTTCTGAAGCAGCTAACATTCCTTCCCAAATTTGAGCGCTATCTTCTACATTTTTTGAGTAAACAGTATCAGTTACTGCAATAGGCAAGCCGCCCATAGCACAGATATCGCTAATATTTACCATAACTGCTGAATAGCCAGCAAACCATGGATCGGCATTTAAAAAACTATCAATAATTCCTTCTGCAGCAAATAATAAATGACTTCCATCTGCTTGACGAATTGCGGCTGTGTCATCGCCAATTTTTATATTTTCTTGTTGGTATTTAGAATCTTTATTAAAATAGATACTACTTTTTACTGAGTTACCAATACTTTTATGAGTATCGCTTATGTGCTGTTTATCCACAATACTTTGGTGGTTTCGTAATTGGCCAATGGATTCTAGTATGTTTTCCAATTCAGTAATCATTTTTTATTTGTTAAGCTACTTCTAAAAGTTTAACCAGTATTTCAGTATTTGCAACAGTTGAGGTGTAAATTGGTGTTGCAGGATAAGCATTTAAGTCGGCCTCCATTAAAAAATGTTTTACACCATGTAATTCAATTTCTTCAACTACATTCCAATGTAAGCGTTTAAATAATTTTACATTCTGTTCTTGTACATGAGCCGAAAATTTGTCACATCCAACATAATTAGCTAAGGATACTGCTCTGTAAATTAAACCAGCAGCAATAGACATTTGATATAATGGAGAAACCTTTTTATCTTTAAATAAATTGGGACAAACAAATTTCGAAAATGTTCGGTACTCTTTTATAACTCCTAATCTACCTCCAAACCATTCGCGTTCTTTTGTTTCAAAAATGCGAACTACACCAACTACCTTATCAGGTGCTCCTAAATAATGATTTAGAGCAATGATAGGAATAGAGCAGTAGTCATTTTTATCATAATCGGTACCTTCAAAAAGGTTTTGTTCTTTACAGAATATTTCTTTTCTGGTTTCGTAATAAGCATCTAATTGAGCATTATCGCTGGGTATATTGATATCAATAAAATCTAAACCAGTATCTTGTTTTTTTGTTTCGAAAAATATCATGCGCTATATTTTTTTTCAAAAGTTGCTAAAGTTGAGCATGCACCACATTTGGCACAGCCCGATTCTAAGGAATCTGAAGTCATTTGGGCATTTACCAAAGCTTCAGCTAAGGGATCTAAAATACCATGCATATATTCCTTATCGGGCGAAGCATGGTTTTCTAAAGGAGTATTTCTGATAGGAACAAAAGGCACTACAAATGGATATACACCAATGGCTATAAGTTTTTCCGACATTTCGAGAATTTCTTTTTGTGTATCACCTAAACCAGCTAAAATGTATGTGCTTACATTTCCTTTACCAAATACTTTTACGGCTTCTTTAAAAGCCTTGAAGTAATAATTAAGAGACACACTTGCCTTGCCTGGCATAATTTTATTTCGAACACGATCCGTAACTGCCTCTAAATGCATTCCAATAGAGCTAGCTCCAGCTTCTTTTAGCATGATAAACCAGTTAAAATCATCGGGTGGTTCGCATTGTACTTGTATAGGAATAGAAACGGCTTCACTTACCGCACTAACACTTTCGAATAGTATTTTGGCTCCACGATCGCTACTGGCAGGCGTGCCAGTTGTCATTATAAATTGCGAAATGCCATCAAGTGCTACGGCTACTTTAGCAACTTCTGCTAAATGATGAGGTTTTTTGTAGGCAATTGTTGTGTCATATTTTAATGATTCTCCAATGGCACAAAATTGACAAGAAGTTTCTTTGTCCTTGTAACGAATACAGTTTTGTAATACTGTTGTTGCTAAAACATCTTTACTATGCAACCGGGCAATTTTCCAAAAGGGAATACCATCAGAACTTTTTTCTTTGTAAAATTGAGGTTCGCCAATAAAGCGAATGGTGGTTATCAATTCACCATTCTTTTTTAATGAAGCATAACCCATTTTTGATGGAGCAGTAGCTACAAAAGGGGAGTTTTTAGCCGCATGACTGAATACAGGAATCATTATAGTAGTATTAAAAATAGTTACTGCTTTATGATCTGTTGGTCCAGCACCTCCTTTGCGTATACTAAGATCTTGTAAACCCTCTAAACGAATACCTTGTGTTTGTATATCATTTAGTAATGTGTGGCTGTTCTGTTGTGTTAATGTATTGTTCATGGTTAGTGTCTTTTAATGAGCTTTGGGTTTCATACATTAATTTTTTAGGCCTTTTATCAATATTTAGTGATAAAAGCTCTGGTCTGGAATAATGACCTACGGAATCCATCATTCGTTTTCTTTTGGTAATTAATGACATATCCATTTCTGCATATACAATGCCTTCGCCTTCGGTTAATACGTCTGAAATAATTACCCCTTCGGGAGAAATAATTGCTGTAAAACAACCTTTATCTAAGGCTTTTTGCATTTTTTCATCGGCAGTTATTTCTTGAACTTGTTCAGGATATAAATATCCGGTAGAATTAATTACAAAACATCCCGATTCTAAGGCATGATGTCTCATGGTTACTTCCATTTGATCAGCAAATATTTGACCTACCATGGATCCAGGAAATTGACTGCAATGAATTTCTTCATTATCTTTAATGAGAGCGAAACGAGCTAAAGGGTTATAGTGTTCCCAACAAGCTAAAGCACCTATTCTTCCTACAGAAGTATCTACAGCTTTTAAGCCACTACCATCACCTTGACCCCAAATCATACGTTCGTGATAAGTTGGTGTTATTTTTCTGCGTTTTAAGACCAATTCACCTGTGGTGTCAAAAATGAGTTGTGTATTGTATAAAGTACCTTTGTCACGTTCATTTACACCCAAAACCACAACCATATTATGTTCTTTAGCAAGGCTCCCTATAAAATCAGTTGTTTCACTTGGAACAACTACACTTTCTTCGTAAAGTTTTGTATGATCTTTTCGAATACTAACGGCTGGTTTTATAAAGGAAAAATAAGGATAGTTAGGTACTAAAGTTTCTGGAAAAACAATGATATCTGTATCATGTTTACTGGCTTCAACGATAGCGTCTGCTACTTTTCCTAAAGTTCCTGATCTACTTTCTAAAACAGGAGCAATTTGAACAGCTGCCGCTTTAACAATGGGTTTTTTAAACATAAGCATATAACCTAATTCAGGTTTTTATTTCTTAAAAACATATGAATACATAGCGAACTATTATATTCAATTCAAGTGTATTTATTACACATACTTTTTGCTAAAGAGTATTCAAAAACTCAGAAGTATTTAGCTTAGAAGTTTTTGAATACTTATATACTTATTACATAGTCCAAGTATGTAAAACAAATGCGTTTTCATTTCTGTGTACTAATTGAATATCCATTACGTCTAAAGGACTTATTGGTTGTATACCAGGTAATAATGAAGGTTCTCCATGTCCATACAATGCTTGTAAAGCAAAACGACAAGCATAGATTTTACCTCCTTCGTCCATAAATTTTTTCAAACGAGCAGCATAATTTAAGTGACCAGGAAAAGCTTCGCTTCCTAAAGTAGGGAAACCACGTTGTATTCCTAAAGTAACTCCAGGACCATACAGTAAAATTGATGTTTCATAACCTTTACGTTGTAATCGAGTAGCAGATAAAATGTTTACTAAACCTATTGATCCTTCAAAAGCAACGGTATGAAATGTTACTAATGCTTTTTCACCAGGTTTGGCTTTTACATCTTCAAATACTTTGTCTTCATAGTCCACAAAAAAATCTCCGTCTTTGTGCATTGCTTTTTCTACTTTTGGCATAACTTTTTATTTTAAAATTGATTTATACAAACATAAATTACTTAAGTATTTTTTTCATGGCACGAAACCGACAAAAAATGGTACAAATTCAACTTTTTATATGTTAATAGAGTTTTTGTGGGTTTTTTTTCAATAAAAAAGGATGATGTTTGTATTAATTATTAATTAAATGTTAATTGTTGCTTATTAAATATAATGATGTATGAAAATTTATTATTAAGTATTTGTACTTATTTTATAAGTTTTTAGTTGTAAATACGACAATAATTAAGTATATATAGCATATTATACGTATAGTAATTATTAATATTTAGATAATTTTAATTATGAGTAAAAGTCTTCCTGTTTTTAATATTTCAAATTTTGACGATTATAATAATTGTATGAAATTTGAAAGTAATTTTTATATAAGGAAGTTTTCTGAACATGTAAGAGAAAATTTATTTATTGAAAAACCGCATGGTCATAATTTTTATTTGATCTTATTAATTACGCAAGGTTATGGAAGTCATACTATTGACTTTTTGGAATACGAAGTAAACGTAGGCTCAATGTTTATTATTTCGCCAGGACAGATACATCAATGGAATGTTTCGCAAGATGTTGATGGATTTATTTTATTTTTTACAAAAGACTTTTTTTTACATGATTTTAATACCGATCGATTAACGAATTTTCCTTTTTTTAATTCAACATTTAGTTCTCCGTATGTAAAACTAAACAATTCAGAAAGTGAACAAATTGAATTAAAGTATAAGCTCATTTATAAAGAATATCAAAATAGGTCATTGAAATATCAAGATATGATTAGAATGTATTTAAATGCCATGTTTATTGACTTATCCAGAATTTATCCAGAAAAAGAGGCTCAAGGCAAATTATATGGTTATGATTTATTACAATTACACCGGTATGAAGCTCTAGTAGATAAGTATTTTAAAATGCACAGACCTATATCATGTTACTCTAAAAAAATGAATATAACTGATAGGCAATTGAATTATTTATGCAAAAAAACAGTAGGGAAGAAGCCATCGGAAATAATGACAGATCGAATAATTTTAGAAGCCAAACGATTAATTATTCACTCTGATTTATCGATAGCTTCGATTGCAGAAGAATTAAATTATAAAGACAATTCTTATTTTATACGATTGTTTAAACGGATTACAAATCAAACACCTGAACAATTTAGAAACGAACAATATAATCGATATGAAAAATATTGGTTATATCGAGATGCGTAATAGTTCTAATAATTAATTGATAGATATCTTATATAAAAAGCTCCTGAAATTTATATTCAGGAGCTTTTTTAACTTAATTGTTATGAAATTATAATTAATCAACTATTAATTTTAATGAACGGCTAGAACCAGACGAATCAATAATTCTAACTATATATAATCCAGAAGTAACATCTGAAATATTTAAATTAATAGTGTTTGTGTTTTCTGTGATCAACAATGATTTTATTATTTTACCACTAAGATCAGAAATAGTCAATTGACTATCAATTAAATCAGTTTTGTTGAATATAGCAATACTTGTTGTTGCTGGATTAGGATATATTGAAAAATTAAGTTGTTCATCTATTTCTTTAGCTCCGGTTACCGTACAGTTAGGTGTAGTGGCTGAGTTACTAAAATAAATAGTATAGTCTTCAGCAACTAATACAAAGTCGTCATTATTGGTGGTTACATAATAATCACCATCTAAACCAGGAATACCAGTATTTACTAAAGAAATTTGAGGATTAGCTTCATTAAAATTTTGACTAGCATCAGAAAAATCAATATACCAAGGAGAGGAACTTAAATTAAATGAAAATTGATATAATCCATTGTTAGTCAAATCCCAGTTAATAACAAATCTAGATACGCTATCTAAATCTGGTCCACCGTTACCTAATACATAACTGTATTCGTATGAGTTAATTACACTTGCTAAAGGAGTACCTATTGGTGCTCCAAAATTACAATTATCGATTGGTGTAACAATGGTGGTGTCTTCATCTTGACTAACAGTAATAGTAACAGAAGCAGTATCTGTACCTCCATTACCATCAGTAATAGTTACTGTTGCCGTATAATTACCAGCAGAATAGGTATGTGTCGAAGTTGCTCCTGTTCCAGAATTTCCATCGCCATAATCAATACTGTAGCTAAGGCTGTCACCGTCTGCATCTGTAGAGCCTGAAGCATCGAATGTTATAGATAAAGGCTCGGTTCCTGAACTTAGTGAACTAGTTAAAACAGCTATTGGAGCAGTATTTGTAGGAGAAACAATTATAGAATCATCACAATCAGGAACAGAAGTTGAATTACTGAAATATATAGTAAATCCAAATTGAGTTGACACTAAAACAAAATTTTCACCATCAATAGTAGCATAATACGACCCATCTAAGCCATCAATGTTAGAATTTGAAATTGTTATTTGAGGTTCAGAACTATTAAAGTTACGTTCGGCATTATCACCTAAGTCAATAAACCAGCTAGGGAATCCATTGTTTGTATTTAATGAAAATTGGTATAGACCATTATTACCTAAATCCCAATTGATATTTAAGCTTACTACATTACTTAAGCTTGGTCCATTATCTCCTATAACATGAATATTTTCAAAAGTAGCATTTATTGATGGTAATGCATTAGCTAAAGGAGTGTCAAATGTACAAATTGGTTCAATACAATCAGATTCAACAGTAAGGTCTATAGTTTCTACAGAGGCAGTGCTAAATTGCCCATCGCTTACAGTTAATGTTACCGTGGCTGTATCTAAACCAGTATAACTATGTGAAACATCAACACCTTCAGCTGTAGTTCCATCACCAAAATCCCATGAGTATGTTAATGGGTCACCATTTGGATCAGATGAATTAGCAGCACTAAATTCAACATTTGGTCCTCCACAACGACCACTATCACTAGTAAATGTAGCTACTGGAGGTAAACTTACTAATGAGTTTGCGCCAAAGTCGACATCACTTGTTGAATAAAAAGCTTCGGGTGTAAGGGAACGTTGCCAAACACTAAATATAATATGCTTTCCAGTTCTTTGCGGAAGCACTACATCGATATTATCGGTAGCTGATGCGGGTCTTGGGTCGGTACGTACAAGTCTTTCTAAGCTATCCCATGTTAAAGGTTGGTCAGGTGTCCAATCTGCTTTAGTAATATATACATCATAATATAGTGTTTGATGCGGCGCAGTGTTTGTCCAAGTAATAGTAAATGGACCTGGTTCTACAGCAGTGGTAACCCAATCGTCTCTTACTTGATCTAAGCCACCGTATTTATCCGGTCTACCTGCACTAGCTAAATTACCATCAGGAAGAATAAGGCGATGTCTTCCTCCTGCATCCATTCGTGCTACTTCATTCCAGTCATAAAAAGCTTGAGTTCCATAGCCCAAAATTGCTGCTTGGCATGCGGGTGAATCTGGACTTTCAGGGTTTTCTTGAAAACAAATCCAAACTCGGCTTGGAGGATTTGTAACTGTACCATGGGCAAAAACGGATAGCCCTGATAGCATGAGTAAAGTAATTAGGATCACTTTACTAAAAAAAATAGTTCTTTGAGTGTTAGATTTCATAATGATTTGTAGTTGTTTGAGTTAATATTTGTGTTACTATCTTACTACGTTGTATAACCTGATTTAATTGTTATAGAATTATCAGGATGACAACTGTAATTCTTAAACATGTATATATCTAGTTTATACTTTAAAATGTAAAAACAATTTAGCATATATTATCCCTACGGAAAAGTTGTGTGTAGTAAATGAGCTCATACTAAATTAATTTTTTAAAACCAAATTCAATAATGAAAGTAAAAAAACCTACAAATTTTTTAGGGTTTTAATTTCTAATATTTTACAATAGATTTTAGTAACAAATATTTTTTTACTATGCATAAAATAAAATTTTTCATTTGAGTTACATTGAGGTTGATTTTATGATTAGTCAATAGATAAAAGCATCATAAAAATAATCAATTATTATTTTAAAATACTGATAATCAATTATTTAAATTTAATAAATAGAAAAGTGTTTTGCAAATGCAAATTGTTTTTTTTTTTTTATAATTTAAAAATGGAGAGTAACAAGGAATAAAAAAATAGGACCTTATTCTTGTGAGTGGATTAATAAGGTTATTTAAACGTTCAATTGTATGATAAGTTAAAATAGAGATTTATTCTCTTTTTAAGATATTAATATGTCTTTGTATGCGTTTAATTTCTGCAGGTAATGTACCGCTGTAAACACCACGGATATGACTATTTTTGTCTATAAGTATTAAATTTTCGGTATGGATAAAACGTTCAGCATCTTTAGTTTGTTTGTAAAGATCATCTGCAAAATAGGCTTTTCTAGCTAAATCATAAATTTTTTCTTTGTCACCTGTTAGCAAATACCATTTTTCAGGATTAATATCTTGTCGCTCACCATATTCTTTTAATACCTCTACAGTATCAACACTAGGCCAAACAGTATGCGAAACTAATTTAATTTCATCATCTTTAGCATACATTTTTTGTAATTCTCGCATATTTTGGGCAAGTTGTAAACAAATATTAGGACATGTAGTAAAAAAGAAACTTGCTATATAAATTTTACCTTCTAAGGTTTTGTTAGTTATTTTATTACCTAATTGATTTTTAAAACTGAAGCTAGGAATTTTATGCAAGTCTTTTAATTCATTATCACCAGGTAACCAAGTAGGATTAAAGTCTGGTGTGTTAAAATAGGGTAGTTTTTTAATTGCTTTTTTCGTTAAAACTTCCGTACTCTTTATATCATCTTTTTTTGGTTTCTTTTCTGACTTTGGATTACACGAAATCAAAAAGATAAAAGCAAAAAAAATAGTCCTAATTATCTTATTATTTAACATTAGCAATAGGTTTACAATTTTTTGATTCAATTAATCCAAAGCGTTCACCGTTAATTACCGAATAATTCGCTTTTATTCGTCCGGTGGCATCCCATAATTTTTGTGCTCCATTTTCTTTACCATTAATATAATTAAACTCTTTGCTTAATTGTCCATTACTATACCATTCGCGCATTACACCATGGTAATTTCCATTGCTGTTAAAATGATATTCGGATTTTAATTGCTCTTTATTCCACCAAGCACGATGTATACCGTATTTTTTTCCGTTAGTGTAAAATCTTGATTCTGCTAAATTGCCATTGAAAAAAAACTTTTCTTCTTTCCCTTCTTTTTGTCCTTCGACATAAGTTATTTTATAGGTAGTAAGTGTATCGGTTTTTGATGAAAGAGTTCCCGAAAAAGGTTGCTTTTTGTAAAGCATTACTCCATCAACTAAAGTCAAATGCTTGTTGTTGATACTTAAATTAGTGTTCTTTGGCTTGCAAGAATACAATAAAAAAATCAAGACAACATATTTTAATTTTGACTCAATAAGCATTGAATTGTGTTATTTTAATTTGATAGTAGTTCTGTGACAAACATAATTAGTATTAAAAATTATGCGATTACTAAAATGTGAACGTGAAATGTATCTAATTTATTATAAAGCAATTTATTTCATGAGTAATATGGAACTAATACCTAAGATTATTCCTAATAATTGTTTATTAGTCAAACACTTTTTCGAAAGATAAAAATTTAATAAAATGGTGACTATAAATGCTAGTGATCTAACTGTTGATGCTATTGTAATATTTATTTTTTGTAGAGAAATATTAAATAGAAATACACTACTAACAAAGAATAGAGCAACAAGAAAAGGCCATTTGAGTACGGTATAATTAGTTATTACGGGCTTTTCTATAAAAAAATAAAAAAGACTAGAAAGTAAGAGTCCAAAAATATAATACCACATAGTAGTATTAATGGCCCTACATGCTTTACGCTTTTTTCAAAAAAAAATATTACTGATACCTAAAAAAAGAACAGAAATTAATAAAAAAGAGAGGAATTATTCATCAATAGATTTTAGGCAGTCCAGGGAGAGCCGTCTACTCGATGTGTGCTGTAGGAAACAGAAAAGTTTCGAAACTGGAATTATGATGGAGGCAGGTCTTCCAGGGGTATTAAGACAACTAATCAAACTACTGTTATGAAGCACAGCGGGTAACTAAAGTGTTTTAAGCGATAACAGAAAAGGCTTTGAAAAAAAAGTCAAGTGTGGATAAAAGAGAAGAGCGCAAGCGAACTCACCGGTGAAATGGCGAAAAGACCAGTTGTTGTCAAAACTTGAGAATTATTGAGGTCTTGAGGATAAGTATAGCGGTCACCTAAATATTGGCTATACGGCAACCGTCATAAAGGTAGCATGACTTTTATCTAGGCATTTTTCCGGAACGCAGGAAGCCTGATTAGGGTGTTAAAGGGAACCATCAAGTAGGCAGTACCTAAAAGACTATTACCAATATTTAATCAGGTGGCGGATAAACTCGTAGTAATGTTGAATCCGCCATTATGGATTGCTCAGTAGTACCACCAAGCGGAAGTACCTAAAGAAGCTGCAAGCGACATTGTCTAAAGGACCACTTAATATCAAAGAAGAAAAGGCCAAGGATAACCACCGTATTTGCCCTAAATGTAAAAAAGGCACTTTGCAAATCATCTCTTACTTTGGGGTACGAGGTCCACCAAAGCGCTGGTTAGACAAGCTAAAGACAACATAGATTTTTAAAAAATTCCATAATAGGGACAGGACAAGTATTGTCCAAACTTAAATAAAACAGCTCAAAATCAGATTGAAACCCACATAAAACTTATAATCTATAGTAATGGATTCATTTTTTTGTTAGCTAGAGAGGGGCTCAAGCAGTGAAGTCTTTTAAAAACGGGCTTGTACTTTCTAAAATTAAGGAGTACCCCTCATCACTTTCCCCATAAATCCACCACCGGGTCAGTCAACATCGCATTCATCTATAGCCTATCGGCAAGACGAATGATTTATGTGTTGGCAGTAGTTTTTTTAATGTATGCATCCTAAATATATTTCACTAAACGTATTTCTTACTTTTTTAGTTAGTCTTCTGTTGCAATATTCAGAAATATAAAGTCCAAAAGGCTCTGTCGAATTATGTGGTAATCCATCTCCATTTTCAAATCTTTCCATATCAATTTCTCCAAGAAAATTATATCTTAAACCTGCCCACAATTCAAATCCTAATTCGATATCCAAATCTGGGTCATATCCTGAACCTTTACCAGCTTTAACTTTCTTATTTATTAAACCTAATTCTTCAAGTAACATAGTTGAACAAGTATGAGCAACCAAATCAGCAAGTTGAATCCCTTTTTTTTCAGCTGAATCTACTTCCAAATTCAGCGAGTAGTTATCTAACCCAAATTCAGAGCATAATTTCATTCCTTGATGAGAATTTTTAAAATAATTTTCGTCAATATTTATTTCTATTTTTTCTCCAAAGTTGTTATTGTCTATTATTTTTTTTAGACCTTTTAAAGTTTCTATTCCAATTTTTTCTTTGTGAGTGATTGGTAAAATAATAAGTCCAATTTTACAATCTTTACGGATAATATAATTTAATTGTTTTCGGACTTCAATCATAGCTGGATTATCAGGGCTACATAATCGACTTTTGAACTCATCAGTTTTTTTGTCAAAACCATTTTCGATAAGTATTTCGGCTATTTGAATATCAATATCTTTCTCTGTCTTAACTACTCCGCTAATAATAAATTTTCCTCTCTCGTGGACGGAATCATCAATATATATTCTGGTCATTCTTAAATCTCGACTAACGTCAAATTTTGTTATTGAAAATCAGGATGTTGAAAAATCGAGATCTTCGAGTTTAATATCAAATTTATTGATTTGTTTTTTCATTCTTTTAACCAAACCCATTTTTCTTTTTTGATCAAGAAAAAGGTATTCATTTTTGGGTTTACAAGGCTCTTTTTTAGTAGCCATATTCCATATAATTACGGCTAATTTTCTAGCAGTTGCACTTATTGCGACTTGTCGTCCTTTTTTTAAAGCTATTTTTCTAAAGAAATTGGATAATTCAGTGTCTTTGAGATAAAATAGATACTTCTATTGCAATTTATATACTTGAAAGGGATCAAAAAGATTTACAAATAATAATAATTAATAGAATTATTGATTTTATAAAAAAAACTGCCTTATTAGGGCAGTTTTTTTATAAAATTCAAAATTTATTTTTGACAATAATTTAATCTACTTTAATTCTCCAACCAAATGCATCTTCTGTTAAGTTGTATTGGATATCGGTTAATGATTTTTTGAAATGTTGAGCAAAACCATCGGTTAAAACAGGAATATCATAATGTGTATCTTTATAACCAATACCTTTAATAACACTTACTACAGCTGCGGTTCCAGCTCCAAAAGCCTCTTTTAAAGTGCCATTTTGAGCGGCAGTTACAATTTCATCAACACTAATATTTCTTACTTCTACATTATAGCCTTCTTTTTCAGCTAAAGCAATAATACTTTTACGGGTAATTCCATCTAAAATACGTTCACTAGTTGGAGCAGTAAGTAAGGTGTCGTTAATTCGGAAAAATATATTCATTGTACCAGCTTCTTCAACGGAAGTATGGGTGCTCGAATCGGTCCAAATTATTTGATCATAACCTTTTTCTTTAGCTAAATTAGTTGGGTAAAATTGCGCAGCATAATTCCCTGCAGCTTTAGCAAAACCAATACCACCACTGGCAGAACGCGAATAATAATCGGAAATAAGTACATTTACTTCGCCACCATAATAGGATTGTGCTGGCGAACATATAATGTAAAAAGTATAGGCATTAGCCTCTGATGCCATTAAACTAGCTTCGCTAGCAATAACAAAGGGTCTAACGTATAACGAATTTCCCATGCCAGGTTTAATCCAATCATTATCTAATTTTAACAAGGTTTGTAAACCTTCGTTAAAATAAGCTTCAGGAAAAGCAGGCATTTCCAATCGCTCGGCTGACTTATTTATTCGTTTAAAGTTTTCGTCTGGCCTAAATAAATAGGTGTCTCCTTTAGCATCTTTATAGGCTTTCATACCTTCAAAAACAGCTTGTCCGTAATGGAAAACACGAGCCGAAGGGTCCAATTGTATTGGACCATAAGGGACTATTTCAGGCTGTTGCCATGCGCCATTTTCGTAATGACACACAAACATATGATCGGTAAATACTTTACCGAAGTTAAGGTTTGCAAAATCAACTTGGTTGATTTTAGATTGTGCAATCTTAGTAATTTTTACCTGTTTAGAAAGTGTCTCTTTCATCCCTTGTAATTTTAATACTGTTTATTCCCTAATTAAGGGTTAATTTATCTAACCACTGTTAGAAAATGATTTATTTTAGAAAAATATTTAATTAATACTTTCTAAAATTGTTTAGAATATAATCAACAAAAATACCTAAATATTGGCAATTGATGCTTTTTGTTTTAGGTATATTTGTTAAATATAGAATTGTTATTAATAATCTAATAGAAGCGCTTTTTTAAGCTTTAAATTAACATTCTTGTAAGGAAATCACGGATTCACTATTTATTTTTTTGAGAAATATGCGATTTATTTAATGAGGTCATTTTAAAAAAGTACTTTTTAAAGCTTAGATTTTATTAAATATGAAAAAAACATGTCTATGAAACGCGAATTATTTAAAACGGCAGATGGATCAATGACTATACATTTGCCAGAAATTGATGAACAATACCATTCTAAACACGGTGCTTTTCAAGAGGCAAAGCATGTATTTATTAAAATGGGATTACAACATTTAATAAATAGAAATGAAAATCAACCCATTTCAATTTTAGAAATTGGTTTTGGTACTGGATTAAATTGCTTACTTACTTTTTTTGAAGCCCAAAAGTCAAACTTAAACATTGATTATGTTGGGATAGAGGCTTACCCAGTAAGTTTAAATGAATGGAAAGCTATGGATTATGGGAATTTACTGAATGTTGAAGGTGCGACTACAATTTATAATAAAATACATCAAATCGAATGGGAGAAAAAAATAGGAATTGAAACCTCTTTTTTATTAAAAAAAGAAGAAAAAAAATTTGAAGCTATTACCGATGATTCAGTATATAATCTGATTTACTTTGATGCTTTTGGAGCAAGAGTACAACCAGAATTATGGACAGAAACTATTTTTGAACTGATGTATAAAGCCCTCAAAACTAAGGGTGTTTTAGTTACATATGCAGCAAAAGGGAGTGTGCGCAGAGCCATGAAAGCAGTAGGTTTTAGCGTTGAACGTTTAGAGGGGCCGCCAGGAAAACGAGAAATGCTTCGAGCTACTAAATGATTTCTATATTGATAATAACTTCACATCGTTAATTGTTAAATAGATGATAAATTTTATTTTGATTAAGCTATACAGGCTTAGTTTTGTTAAGTAAATAAATGTTAATGAGATATTTAATAACAGGTGCTACAGGTTTGGTAGGAAAGGCTATAGTAAACCTTTGCAAATCACATGGAATACAGGTGCATTATTTAACAACCAGTAAGGATAAGATTGAGAACACGGAGTTGTGTAAAGGTTTTTATTGGAATCCTAATTTAGGCGAAATTGATAAAGCTGCTTTTGAAAACGTATCAACGATTATTCATTTGGCAGGTGCTACAGTAGCCAAACGTTGGACAAAAGCTTACAAAAATGAAATTATAGAAAGCAGGGTGCAAACGGCTCAATTGTTATATAACACGCTTGCGAGTATAGAGCATCAAGTAACACATTTTATATCAGCTAGTGCTATTGGTATTTATCCTAATTCATACACAGAACTTTATACCGAGGAAACCTTAAAAATTGAGATAGATTTTTTAGGTAACGTAGTAAAAGTATGGGAGCAATCTGCTGATCATTTTGAAGCTTTGGGTATTGATGTTGCCAAACTCCGCATTGGTCTGGTTTTATCTGATACAGGTGGCGCTTTACCAAAAATGATTGCTCCAATAAAAAAATATGTAGGCGCAGCATTTGGGTCAGGGGAGCAGTGGCAGAGTTGGATCCATATAAATGATTTGGCCGAATTATTTCTTTTTTTAGCTAAAAATAAATTAGTTGGCACGTATAATGCTGTGGCTCCAAACCCTGTAACTCAAAATAAATTAATAAAAACAAGTGCCGACTTACTTAAAAAGCCCATTGTATTACCAAATATTCCAAAATTTGCAGCTCAGTTGCTATTGGGCGAAATGCACGTTTTGTTATTAAGCAGTCAACGCGTTAGTGCCGAAAAAATATTATCCCATGGTTTTTTATATCAGTATGACAATATTAAAAAAGCATTAAAAGAATTGTTATAGTAGATTAAATAAATTTTTAGGTGATAAATATCTATTGAATAGTTATTTTGTCACCTAAAAATTTAGGTTTTACATTAAATAACAGATCGATAAAAACCTTAACACGTGCAAAATATTCTCTAATTTGTACTTTTATACCATATCTAGGAGTCACACTTTTTGCATTAAAAGCAATAGCGTTATTGTTAAAGTAATTGGCTAAAAATAGAGCACGTTCGTTATGAAATTTTTGAGATATTATAGTAAATTTATTTTCGCCAAATACTTTTTGAGCACGTACAACAGAATCTAAAGTTCGAAAACCCGCATAATCTAATACAATCTTGTTGGCTGGTATTCCCTTTTTTATAAGATCTTCTTTTATTTTTTTTGGTTCATTGTATGATTTTGTGCTATTGTCACCACTAACTAAAACAAATTCAATTTTAGAGGCATGATATAGAGCCGCTGCTGCTTGTATACGGTATTGATAATATAAATTTAATTGACCAGTGGAAATATATTTTGAAGTACCTAATAATAATCCAACCTTATTTTTTGGAATAGCATTAATAGAAGAATACAATTTTTTTTTGGCAGAAGTACTGATACTTTTATTAGCAATAAACAAACAGCATAATAAGAGCAATAATGCAACTATGCTAATTTTTAAAATTTTTTTTAACGTATCAATCTTCACTCAACTAAGCTACTATTTTTTTCAAGAAGAGCCATATAAAAACCATCATAACCTGATGTATGAGCTAATATTTTTTGATCTTTTATAAAGGAAAATTCTTTACCAGCTTCACTCTGTAAAAAAGTTTTCACTTGATTTTGGTTTTCAGACGGTAATACAGAGCAGGTTGCATAAACCATTTTTCCACCAGGTTTTACCATGCGAGAATAACTTTGTAATATTTCTTGCTGTATTTTTTTTATATTATCAATAAATTCAGGTTGTAGCTTCCATTTTGCATCGGGGTTTCGACGTAAAATACCTAATCCACTACACGGAGCATCTATAAGTACTCGATCTGCTTTATTAGCTAATTTTTTAATATCTTTTGTACTGTTTATTACTCTGGGTTCAATATTATGCGCACCAGCTCTTCGGGCACGTCGTTTAAGCTCTTTTAATTTATTTTCATAAATATCCATTGCTATTATTTGACCTTTGTTTTCTGTTAAAGCAGCTAAATGTAAAGTTTTACCACCTGCACCTGCACAAGTATCAACAATTCGCATACCGGGTTGTACATCTAAATAATGAGCGACTAGTTGTGATGAGGCGTCTTGCACTTCAAATAATCCATTTTTAAAAGCTTCTGTACTAAAAACATTAGCACGTTCCACTAGTTGTAATGCTTCAGGATAATTAGGAATTGTTTCGCAAACAATTTCAGAATTAGCTAAAAGGGCTCTTAGTTTTTTAGCATCAGTTTGTAATGTATTTGTTCTAAGTATTACTGGTGCTTGCTTGTTTAAAGCATTAATTTCTTTAGTCCAAATGGTGTCACCTAATTCGGTACTACCTAGTGTATCCATCCAATCTGGAATAGATTCTTTAAAAGAGCGTTCTTTTGATAATTCATCAAAGCGTCCTTTAATGCGTCGGGCAGGGGTACCTACAAATTGTTTCCAGTCTGGTAATTCAATACCACGTAATACGGCCCAGACACAAAAAACTTTAAATAAATTTTCTCGAGAGTAATGTTCTTTTATATCAGCAATTTCCGAATACAAACGTTTCCATCGTACTATTTCATAAGTAGTTTCAGCAATAAAGCCTCGATCACGTGCTCCCCAACGTTTGTCACGCTTTAAGGTTTTAGTTACGACTTTATCAGCGTATTTATCTTCATTAAATATTTCAGTAAGTGCATCAATTACGGCAAATACTAGGTTACGGTGTAAACGCATGGTGCTAAAAATTGGATTGCAAATGTACTAATTAAGTTAGCGTTTTATACTTTTTATACACTTAGATTATTATTTAAATTTAATTTTTAAAAAAAAATAAAAATAATAATTTATTTAAATTTAATTATTTTAAAAGGCTCATCCCTTTATTTATATAGTCTCAGACTATTTTTAGGAGCCTATATAAATGAAAAAAAGTATATTTAAAAACGTTAAAACGTATTTTTTTTCAGATTAAATGCATTTTTTTCTTGCATAAGTCTAAAAGTATCGTATCTTTGTAATGTAAATAAGAGTTATTGTTTTCCCAATAAGCAATAATTGATTGATTTTAAGTTAGAGTTAATGTTTTAATTTTAGATTAAGCCCCGAAATTAAAATGATTTGTGTTGAGAAACGGAAGGTGGAGACCTTCCGTTTTTTTTTGGTTAAACTTTTTTGACCTAATATTATATAATAGCCTATTTATTTTTATCATATCTATTCATTTTAGATAAATTTTGATACATTGTTGTGTATTTAATAGTTGTATATAAATGAAGCGTTTACATGTGTTATTGCTGTTGTTGGTCTTTTTAAGTATACCTACATTAGCTCAAGAAATCAATCAAGAATCTTTTGGATATGCTGCTAAGCAATTAAAAACGGCTATAGATGATATTGTTATTTTAAAAAATGATAAATCAATGATAGCTGTATCTCCAAGTTATCAAGCAAGAGTTTTTACGAGTACTACTAATGGAAACGAAGGAAAGAGTAGAGGATGGATTAATTGGGAATTATTGAATTCGGGTAAACACAAAGATTCGTTTGCCTATTTAGGCGGCGAAAGTAGGTTTTGGTTGGCCCCAGAATTTGGTGCATTTTCAATATTTTTTGATCCGGAAAAGGAAATGACTATTGAAAATATGAGGGCCCCTAAAGATTTGGATTCTAAAAAATTTATAAAAACTTCTCAAAATGATCATGCTATAACAGCAGTTGGAACGTTAAAAATTCAAAATGCCAAAGGACATTTTTTTGATTGTGGGGTAGAAAGGACAGTAACTCTTTTTACAAAAAATGAAATTCAAACTAATTTGAAAATAAATTTGCATAAAAATATTGATTATGTTGGGTTTAGTGCAGAAACAATATTAAAGAATATTGGGAGTGAAGCTTGGCAAAAAGATAAAGGATTATTGAGTATTTGGGAGTTAAGTTGTATGTTAACTTCACCCAAAAATCAAGTGATTATTCCAGTTCAAAAAAATGCAGGTAGTATAAAATCATACTTTTCGCAAGCTTTTACTAAAGATGTATTGGTTAAAAAAGGGGATTTCGTTTACTTTAAAGCGAATGCATTGCATTTGAGTAAATTAGGAATAGCAGCTGAACAAGCAAAAAATATAATCGGTAGTTATTCTCCAGAGCTTAATTTACTAAATATTGTTACGTTTAGTTTTGATCGAGATGCAACTACTTATGTAAATTCAATTCCAGGAAACAAAAGCCCTTATTCGGGAGATGTAATTAATGTTTTTAATGGGGAAATTAATAAAGAGAAAAACTATAATTGGCCTTTTTATGAGTTTGAGTCTTCGTCAAGTACAAAAGAATTAGGAGTAGGGGAAGCCTTGTTTCATAAGCAAACTTTATATCATTTTAAAGGTGCAAAAGAAACCCTTTCTGAAATTTCAAATACAGTTTTGGGTGTTGATTTAACAATGATTACATTTTAAGTTAATTGAGTAAGAAATAATTTTTAATATGAATTTAAACCAAGTTACAGTTCCTATTATTGATTTAGAAAAATCAATTTTGTTTTATAAGATATTAGGTTTGGAATTAATAGTTTATTCGGCACCAAATTATGCTCGATTTAAGTGTCCTAATGGTAATGCAACTTTTTCGATACACAAGGTGGAAAAGTTAGCTGAGGGACAAGGAGTATATGTTTATTTTGAATGTGAAGATCTAGACAAGCATATTGAAGCACTTATTGAAAAAGGAATAGCATTTGATGAATATGCAAATGATAAGCCATGGTTATGGAGAGAGGCTAGATTGAAAGACCCAGATGGAAATCAATTAATTTTATTTTATGGTGGAGAAAATAGAATCAATCCACCTTGGAAAGTGAAAAATAATTGATTTTAATACTGTTTATAAAATTAAATTAATGTGAATCGAGCGAAATTCAGTAAGAATTTTATACCGAGAATCATCTTTTTTTGTATTAAAATTGTCCATATCGATACAATTTTCTATCTAAAATTAATACCATTGAGGCGCATTCAGAATACTCAAAACCCTTGTAAATACGAGGGTTTTGTCGTAAATTAATGTAAATAAAAACCCCGAAA
>CANLCT010000031.1 GCA_947489195.1 uncultured Aquimarina sp.
AATCTAATATTCGCATTTTTATCGCTCTTAAATTAGGTCTAATTTACGAAATTAGGTACTAATACGGATAAGCATAAAAAACAAAAAGCCTTAGTATTTTTAACACCAAGGCTTTTTTTAAGTTTTTTGATTTATAACAATTATACGTTAAACAAAAAATGCATCACATCTCCATCTTTAACAATATAATTTTTACCTTCTACATTTAATTTTCCTGCTTCTCTTGCTTTTGACTCACTACCTAATGCTACATAATCATCATAAGCAATTACTTCGGCTCTAATAAAACCTTTTTCAAAATCGGTATGAATCACTCCAGCCGCTTGAGGTCCTGTTGCTCCAATTGGAATAGTCCAAGCTCGCACTTCCTTAACTCCAGCTGTAAAATAGGTTTGCTGATTTAATAATTTATAAGCAGCTCTAATTAAAACTGCAGCTCCCGGCTCTTCTAATCCAATATCTTGTAGAAAAAGCTGGCGTTCTTCATAATCTTCTAATTCATTAATATCGGCTTCGGTACCTACTGCTAAAATAATCACTTCTGCACTTTCATTAGCAACCTCTTTTTTTACATTCTCAACATATGCATTACCAGAAACCGCAGATCCTTCGTCTACATTACAAACATACAACACTGGTTTATCTGTAATTAATTGAAGGGTCGAAACTATATCCTCTCTTTCTTCATCCGAAAACTCAATTGCTCTCACTGAAATTCCTGCTTCTAACTGTTCCTTTATCTTTAAAAGAATAGCCTCCTCTTTTTGAGCTTCTTTATTTCCTGTACGAGATGCTCTTTTAACCTTATCTAGCTTTTTTTCAACCGTATCAAGATCCTTTAATTGTAATTCAATATCAATAGTTTCTTTATCTCTTATTGGGTCTACTGAACCATCAACATGTACGATATTATCATTATCAAAACAACGTAACACATGAATTATAGCATCAGTTTCTCTTATATTCGCTAAAAATTGATTACCTAAACCTTCACCTTTACTTGCTCCTTTCACTAAACCTGCAATGTCAACAATTTCAACAGTAGCTGGCAATACTCGTTCAGGGTTTATCAAAGATTCAAGTTTTTCTAATCTTGGATCTGGAACATTTACAACCCCTACATTGGGTTCAATTGTACAAAATGGAAAATTAGCACTTTGTGCTTTTGCATTTGATAAACAGTTAAATAATGTTGATTTTCCAACATTTGGCAATCCTACAATACCAGCTTTCATTCAGTTTTATTTTGAATTCAGTCAACTACTTAATAGAAATTCTACTAAAGTATTCGTTGAACAAAAATTTTTATATGATGAGATAATTCTCTAAATAATTAAATTTCGCAACATGCGAGTTAAATTAACTGCAAATATAAGTGGGTTTATGCTGGTAAACAATGTAGCATAAAATTATTCTAACATTTATTATAATTTATTTAGTCTACGATTGTTTTCTTAACCAATATTGGGTTCTTCCTAATAACGAAAAACCTATATAACCTCTAACTTTCAATTTATTATTTTCTACTAATTCTAAATAGCATTTATAAACATTACCCGATTCAGGATCAGTAATTGCACCTCCATTATACTCATCTCCGTCTTTTTCTAGACCTTCAATAATAATCATTCCTAAAATCTTTTGGTTTTTCTTCTCCCCTTCACATTTATCACAAATATCATTCGGAGTACCAGATTCTTTTTGAATAATCTTCCCAAAATATTGATTTTTTTGTTTGAATATTTCAACGACTGATCGTTTTCTCCTGTTTTATCATCGTAAGTTTCCCACTGACCTTCTAACTGCTGACAAAAACTCATTTTTACTAAAAAAACAAACACAATAGACTCCAAGTTTTCATAATAATATTTAATTATCTTTTTACTTTATATTCATTGATGAAAATAGCACTATTTATATCAAACCAAATTTACTTTATATTTTCTTTTAGAATTTTGTTTGAGTTAATAGAATTACTCTACAGTCATTTAATAAAAAGTCAAATCTAAATTTCATTTTTATTTTCTATTTGAAATGAAAAAGAATAACCTTAGATTTGCCATCGTTATAATTAAAGAGAGGTGGCCGAGTGGTCGAAGGCGCACGCCTGGAAAGTGTGTATACACCAAAAGTGTATCGAGGGTTCGAATCCCTTTCTCTCTGCTTTACAAAACCAAAAAGCGATTCGTATTTATACGAATCGCTTTTTTTATAACTTGTAGAGTGTATTTATATAAAAAAATTGTGCTATTTTATTTACCAATCTTAGTTAATCCAGCATCTGTAGCTAAAATATATACACCATTTGGTAACCCATTAATGTCTAGAATTCCATCTGCTTCTTTTTCAATAACCAAAGCACCAGTCATGTCATATAGTTTATAATCTTCAGTTTCTACACTATCTGCAATAGTTACAATTCCATCTTTTTGTGAAATTGAAGCTGAAATATTTTCTTTTGCAAAATCGTTTACTGATAAAGCTGCTTCTGCCTCTTCTGTTGTTCCGATTGTTATAGGCATACCTCCATCAGCACTTGCAAATGAATTATCAAAAGCTGCAATAACCAATATATATTGATGATCTTCTGGAAGTTCAGAAGATAAAGGGATTGATGATATGTCTCTTCTTTCTACAGGATCAGTACCAGGGATTGCTTCATTTAAAAGATCATCCATATTAAGTGTTAATGTTGCTGAATCAGTATTTTGACCTTCAAAAAAAGTCGCCCCAGCTGGTTCAGGAGTAGCTCTATTTACTCCTCTTGCAGGACAAAAAACGAAATCACCATATTGATTTACAACAGTAGATCCATCAGCACCAAGTTCCCTTACCCAAATACACAAAAAATTAAAATCCTGACCATCAGGAAAAACCCATGAAACATCTAAATCAATGGTTTGTCCATTTGCTAAAACTCCTACTGGATTATCCCACGAGGCTTCTATTGTTGGTCCTCCGAATTGAGAAAAAACACTCGTCGAAAACAAACCAATTACCAAAGTTAATAATAATGTAATTTTTTTCATTTTTAGTTAAATTTTAATGTTATTTAAATTAATTATGAGATAAATATAATATTAAATTTCAAATACCATACATAATGCTACAAAAAAATACAAAAAAACTACTAAAACATAAATACCCCTACGAAAACGAATATAGTTTTTAGTTTTTTCTTACATATTTTATTTGCTTTTAGACAAAAAAATAGATTTACAAAAAAATCAAAATTCAAATTAATATTTATTACAATCGTTATATCTTTGCTTATATAACGAAATCAAAATGTATCAAATTAAAAGTCGTATTTGGTTAGAGAATGAAAATGGCATTTTTTTAGGAGAAGGCCGTATTCAACTATTAAAAGCGATCCAAACAGAAGGTTCATTATCTAAAGCTGCAAAGTCATTAAAAATGTCTTATAAAAAGGCATGGAACTTAATTGATGCTATCAACAAATCTTCCATTAAACCTATTGTAACAAAATCTACAGGAGGTAACGGCGGCGGCGGCACTTTAGTAACTGATTATGGTAAACTGAAAATTGAACAATTTGATATTTTAAAAAAGAATTGTTGGGAGTTTATGAATTCGCAGAAAGACCTATTTAAGGATTAATGGATAGTTCCACTTACATATTATGCGGAGGAAAAAGTAGCCGAATGGAAACTGATAAAGCTTTGTCTATATATAAAGGAGAAACTTTTTTATCTCGAATTATTAAAGCTGTTGATTTTTTACAAAATAAAATCGTATTAGTTAGTTCGAATCCAAAACATATTAATCTGAATATTGAATGTATTCCAGACATCATTAATGATAAGGGTCCCGTATCTGGAATAGTAACTGCATTAAAAAATACTGAAACTGATATCAATATTATTTTGAGTTGTGATATTCCCTTAATTAAAAACGACTTAGTTGGCTGGTTTCTTAATCAACATAATACTAGCTATGATGGAACTGTTATTACTTGTAATGGAAAACATATGCCACTGATAGCTATTTATAATAAAAAAAGCTTACCGATTTTTGAACAGCATCTAAAAAACGAACAACTGAAATTAATGAATGTATTAAAGGAATTACATATTAATTACATTGAAACACCCTCCAAATTAGCCTATCAAACAGTTAATATTAATACACCTGAGCAATTAAAAAATATATCCTTATGACTATAAATATTTTATATTTTGGTTTAATAGCTGAGGCTATTCAATGTACTCAAGAAAAATTAGAAGTCGGCAAAACAACTTCTATAAAAGAAATTAAAAAGCTTTTAATAAATAAGTATAATGTATTAGAAAAGTTAAGCTATCAAATAGCCGTTGATCAAAAATTAGTTAATGATCATCAAATAATATCTAAAACTAGCGAAATTGCTATTCTACCTCCTTTTGCTGGAGGGTAATATTTGGTAGTTCAAAACTACCTTTTTTTGAATTAAAATACATAAGTAGCATATAAAAAAATTAAAATGAAAAACGTATTTAGACAAGGCCCCATAACTTCTGAATTTATTGGAAACTCAATACAAAAACACCAATCAAAAACTAGCATTGGTGCACATAATATATTTTTAGGTCAAGTACGTGCTGATCAAATTGAAAACAAGCAAGTAACCGCTATTGAATATTCTGCGTATGAAGAAATGGCAAACAAAAAATTTCATGAAATTAGAGAGGCTGCTTTTGAAAAATTTGAATTAACCTGCTCACACATTTATCATAGTATTGGAAAAGTTGGGGTTGGCGAAATCTGTTTATTTGTTTTTGTATCTGCACCACACCGAAAGGTTGTTTTTGACGCTATTGAATATTTAGTAGAGCGTATAAAAAAAGAAGCTCCAGTTTTTGGTAAAGAAATTTTTGAAGACCAATCACATGTTTGGAAAGTAAATAAATAATTCTTTAATAGTTTTCTATATTTTTTACCAACAACTAATAATCAACAAAAAATGGTAGATATTACTCATAAAAATAACACACTACGCACAGCTGTTGCACAAGCATCTGTAAAAGTAGGGAGTACCAAAACGATAGAAGCTATTCTAACAAAACAAATCCCAAAAGGAGATGTTTTTGAAATGGCCAAAACCGCTGGGCTTTTTGCTGCAAAACGCACCAGTGATATGATTCCTGATTGTCACCCCTTACCTATTGAGTTTACAAGTGTTGAATTTGTTATTGAAAACTTGTTAATTCATATTAAGGTAACTATTAAAACCTTATATAAAACGGGTGTGGAAGTGGAAGCTATGCATGCCGCTTCGGTTGTTGCTATCACTATGTATGATATGCTAAAGCCTGTAGATAATAATATTGAAATTGAAAATATTAAACTACTACATAAAAAAGGAGGAAAATCATCATATAAAGATTCTGGTAAAGGTATTAAAGCTGCTGTAATTGTTTGTTCGGATAGTATTAGTGCCGGTCATAAAGAAGATCGTGCAGGAAAAGCAATTATCGAAAAACTTGAAAGCTGTGGAGTTTCCGTTAGTGAATACACTATTATTCCTGATGAATTTGATCAAATACAAGAAAAAACTAAGTCACTTCAAAAAGCGGGCAATCAACTCATCATTTTTACTGGAGGTACTGGTTTATCACCTCGCGATGTGACTCCACAAGCATTAGAACCATTAATAGAACAACGAATCCCTGGTATTGAAGAAGCTATTCGTAATTATGGACAAAATAGAATGCCCTATGCTATGCTTTCGCGAAGTTTAGCAGGTGTTATTGGAAATACTATTGTTTTGGCATTACCTGGTTCGACAAATGGAGCTAAGGAATCTATGGATGCTATTTTCCCTGCCGTGTTACATGCATTTAAAATTTTAAAAGGAGCCCAACACTAATGAATACAAAAACCGATATATTAACTGATAGATTTAAGCGCAAGCATACCTATTTACGCATTTCTTTAACCGAAAAGTGTAACTTACGTTGTACTTACTGTATGCCTGCTGCAGGTATTCCATTAGCTCCCAGAGCACATTTAATGACTGCTAATGAGGTTTTTGAAATTGCCAAACTATTTGTTGCAAACGGGGTTTCTAAAATTAGACTTACTGGTGGCGAACCTTTAGTTCGAAAAGATTTTGAAGAAGTAATTCGAAAGCTTGCCACACTCAATGTTGAAATAGCCATAACCACCAATGGTATTTTATTAGATCGTTACCTCCCACTCTTACTCGAATTAGGAATTACTAATATTACCATAAGTATTGATTCGCTTGACGCTGAAAAAAATCAACAAATTACAAGACGAGATTATTTTGAAACTGTATGGAATAATATCAAAAAAATACAATTACTAACGGATGAAGTAAAACTGAATATCGTTTTAATGAAAGGTGTTAATGATAATGAAATCATCAATTTTGTTGAATTAACACGTTTAGAAAATTTAAAGATTCGATTTATTGAGTTTATGCCTTTTGATGGCAATGAATGGAATACAGAAAAACTAGTCAAACAAACTGAAATTTTAGAAAGGTTAAATACTCATTTTAATACAAGTCAAGTTATACGAATTACAGATGCTCCTAACGATACCTCTCGAAATTTCAAAATTCAAGGATTTCGAGGTCATTTTGCTATTATAAGTTCTGTAACTAATCCCTTTTGTGATACCTGTAATCGGATTCGTTTAACTGCCGATGGTAAACTTAAAAACTGTTTATTTTCTTCTAGCGAAAGCGAACTACTTACTGATTTTAGAAATGGATTAGATATTACCTCAAAAATAAAACTAGCCATGTTAGGTAAACATAAATATCGAGGAGGTATGGATACCATGGCAAAATTAGAAGACCCTAAATTACATTCAAATAACCGAAGCATGATTGCTATTGGAGGATAAATCGACTATATTTTTATTTCTCTTTTTTAGGAATATTCTCTTTGTAAGGGAAATAGTATTTTAAGCCTACTTGAAATACATTTGAAAAGAAATCATCATCATTAAAAATTTCAAAATTACCAGTAAGAATTGTATAATCTGAAATACCATAAGAAGTTTTTCCTGTAAATCTTGTAAAAAGACCTGAAAAATCATCTATAAATACCGTTCCATCAACTCGTAGTTTAAATCTACTTTTCTCTTTACCTAATTTGTATCCAACCCCTAAACCTCCATTCAATCTTTGATCAATTGTCCAATAAGGATATCCCGCTCCTCTATTTACAGAAGCCTTTGAAAAAGCTCCTTCGATAAAAGGATAAAAGGTATGTTTCTTTATTTTATTTAAAGGTAATAATGTCGTACGATTAACTACTACTCCTTGAATTTCATTATCTGTATAATAGTTTATTTCTAATGAAATTATATTCTGAAATCTATTCTTTATATAATGTTCTTTATATAAATTAAGTTGAGATCTGTATATATTTTTACTGTAACCAGGGCCTGTTCGAACTGGATAAATATCTAATTCTGCCCCAAAAAAGTTTTTAATATTTACTGTATGGAAAGTACCTCCTAAATTGTAAAATAAATTTGTTGACTCATCTAATTCTGTGCCTCCCCTTAATTTATATCTGTATTTTTTAAACTTTGTTTTATTATAATATTCGTACTGTATCCCTATTAAAGTTCTGTCAATATTATCTATGCTAGTAATAGGTATGTCTATTTTATAAATATTTGTATGCGTTGCAAATAATGAATGATTATTTTTCTTTTTATCATAAAAAGTATACCCTCCCCTTTTAGAAAAAAAGCTTATAACATCATTGTTTGTCTCAATACTTGAATTTACTGTTAAAATCTCACCTTCTGATATTCGTATATTTTTAATGAGTTCTCTTTTAATTTCTGGATAAAAAAGAGCTGGATAATATCTTATTAATTCTTTCTGTAAATTTCGTTCCACATATAAAACATCGTTATTAAGCATTTTTCGAGGAATCTCTTTATCATTATTATCAGGTAATGAGTTTGCTAAAATCCACGATCCTTTAAAATCACTCATAGCATGTAAATAGTTAACCATTACAATTTTTGCTTTGTAATCTTCTGGATGCTTTTCTATGTATGATTTATATGCTTCTTTTAACCCTTCATAATCTTTTAGCTCATAATGCCAGTATAGTATAGAATCGATCTCAATTTCATCACTACATTTAGCCCATTCCAAGGCTTTTTTGTAATCTTTTTTACCAGCATAAAACCAAGTTATTTCATCGGTTAAACTAGTTAATTCTTCTTTTTTACAAACAATAATTTCTTTCAATTCTTCTTCAAGTTTAATAGGATCATTGTTTATTAAATATTGAATATATCTAGCATAATTTTTACTTTTTAATAATTCAAAGTCTTTTGCTTTTATTATCCAATCTATTTTTGCTTCTTCTGTTATTATATTATCACAATCTGCCCATTCTAAAGCTTTTTTATAATTTTTATTTTTAGCATAAATCCAGGCTATATCACTTGAACTTTTTACTGTTCCTTCAATACATGGTTTTATTTTATTTAATTTAATTTAATTTAAAGACAATACTATTTGGCATATACCACAATAAATATTGAATGTATTGTTCATGATTTTTTTTATTAGGCTCTAGTGTTACTAATTTTTCTAACAAACCTATTATTTCATCTTTATTTTTCTCAGATGAAAACATTTTTATGTACTTTTTAATTGGGCCGATAGCATTAGGGAATAATTTAATTTCTCTACTAAGCCATTTTTTTGAAGCCTCTTCATTTTTATATCCAATAACATTACTTAGCTTTTTTGCATAAATTAAATTTTCGGGATATGGATATTTTATAAAATGTTCATCTAATGAATCCCATATATCAATTTCTATTTCTTCCCAATTATTTAGCTTTATATAAGCGTTCCAAACTTCTGGCTTTATAATTGAATTTGTATCCATTCTATTCTTCAAATTCAAAATTGCTGCTCCTAAATTATCTTCTTGTATATATTCTTGAATCATGTAATCAATAGCAAGAATTTCTGCCCTTCTTTTATAAAAAGCTGTATAATTTTCCGATGGAGTTTGAATTTTTAAATTTTTAGTTGGCTCTAAATTAATTACGGATATCGCTTTTCTATTTGTTTTTAAAGAATAAAGGTAACCTTCTAAGTATTCTGTTTTATGATATTCAATGCCTTCATTATTTAATGAAGTATCCATTTTTGCACTATTGGAATAACCTACATACATAAACCAAAAATGCTCTTTTGTTGAATCTTTAATTTCTAATTTTTCAACTATATATCTATTCCCTTCTTTTCTATTAAAATAATGAGATCTTCGCCACTTTTTCACATTTAATGAAGCATCATCGGCGTTCAAATATCTATTAAAAGGATATATCTCTTGAAATTCTTTTAAATAATTTTTAAAAGTAGTAAACATTCCTTCTTTATCATTGATCGATTTTCTCCAAAATAAATTATACTTATTTCTATATTCAAAATGACCGCTTGAAGTATTTTTTTCTGATTTAATTTGATATACATCATCGGGATGAACAAAATGAGACCAAATACCTGTATATAAATATAAAGATTGTATATCGTAATCTTTTTCATTTTCAATAACATACCCACTCGAAATTCTTGGGTAATCAAATAAATACTTGTTCAATTTATCTGTATCGTATTCTCGTCCATTCCCTTCAGCATAACTTCCTAAATAAAGACTGCACATATATTTTATACTAGGAATAACTTTTACAAGCTTGTTTAAACCAATACTATCAATATAATTTGATGGAGGCACGTAACTAATAGGTAATTTACCCAATTGAGAAATTTTCCACTTTTTTTTAGCTGCCTCTAAAGACATCCCCATATAATCAACATTTTTCCAATCATTTAAAAGTAATGATACGTGATTATAACCATGTAAACCCAATTCGTGACCTTTATTTAACACCTCTTCAGCCATCCAATTACTCCCTAAAACATCTCCTTTTTGGCTATTTAGATCCCATTGTTCAAAAGCAAACGGAGGTAATGTATTATCTGAATATTCAAAAGCCACTAATGCCGTATAATCAATATTAAATTCTTTAGATAGTGCTAACATATCCTGCCACCAAACTTTGGTCACAAAATCCCTATTTGAAATACCCATTTCACTTTTTATAGGTTCATTTTTTGAATCGTATAAAGGAGATGGAAAATCATCAATAAAAATAGTACTTACATTAGCTATTGGATACGGTACTCCTTCCAAGCCTTTAATTATCATTGAAAAAAGCAGTCCTCTATCTCTTTTTGTTAAAGTATTGGTACTATTATATAAAATTACATTCCCATTATCTATTTTATGCTCAAGTAATACAGGATACTCCATATTGGTAGCTGATGTGGCCAATACATTTATATCACTAACAAAATTTTTTCGTGCTAAACCATAATGAATTGTTTTTAAGGCATTTTTTTTCCCTTTTAAATTGGGTAATACTGCTTTTTGAAAATATACTCCCTTAGAAGTATTATCTATTTCTAAATTAGCATCGGGGTTTACCCCCATAAAATAGGCAAATCTTTTATCTTCGATAGTGCTTAATAATACAAGAGATCCTCCTTTTGATACAAATTCAACTATAGCATTAATAGTCTTTGTTTTTATGTCACGGGTATCCCTAACTATAAGAACTTTTACACTATTCGGTATAAAAGCATTTTTATTCCAATCTCGTATACTAGTTTCTAAAAATGAAAATTTTGTATACTCACAAATTTTCTGAAAATGTTTTGCATAACTAGTACTTTCTGTTATTTCTTTATCATTTATAAATTGAATTTGTGGTATTTTTTCTACTATTGAAATTTCTTTTTCATCAACATATACTTCTTCAATAATTTTTTTACAAGAATCTGTTATTAAAGCTATTAGCAATAAAAAAAGTTTTACTAAAAATGATAAACTTAAATTGAATATTTTTTTTGACATACTAGAATATGAGATCTTTAATTTTACTTGATTTAGGGCTATTAACTATCTCAAATATTTTAGTTTTCCCATCTGTAAAAAAAGGAGCTACTTTTCTGCCTTTACTTTTTAATTTATTTAATAAGCTTATTACTTCTAAATTTGATGTGGAATGTAAATCTTCTTCGGAATGATGATGAAAATGCCCCTCTTTCTTTTTTGTTTTCTTTTTTTCTTTTTGTGCTTCTTTTATAAAAACTAAAATACTTGCTGGCAAAATAATTTGTGGGTTCTCTTTAAGGTATTCTTTATCATTAATATGCTCAAAATATATAGAATCCTTCTCTTCATAAGTATCAACAAAATCTTTATAATTTATAAAAAAGTGTTTATCTCTACTTATTGATTGAAACTTATTTTTATTAATCACTGCATATGAAAAAGGTAAAAAAGTTTGAGAAATTTTATAATACGCTAAGAGCATTTTTTGCGAATCTATATTTGATTTCTCCTTATTCAAATTTATTTTTTGATGACCAAAACAAAAAACAGAAATAAATAGTGTTAAAATTAAACTACTAGCAATTGCCGCAGGAATTTTTCTTGATTCTATTTTATGAATAACTTTTAGAAGATTAAAAAAAACTGCACTATTAACACCTAATAGAATACTCATAAAAATGGTCATTGATTGCATAACTAAATCTTTATCAATAAACCATATATCAAGGTTTTTAGTTAAATATTCAACAAAAACTAATACAATAAAAAAAGACAGAAAAATGAATAAAGGCCTATTAAAACTTTTTTTATACTTTACCTTAAATAGTATTATTATACTGCTAATAACACTTAATATTAAATGAATTACAATTAAATTTTCATAAGGTATTATAAGCTGTGGAGTAAACTTAACAGTACTTATTGAAACTAAGTTAGTATATAAAAACTGTACAAAACTATATCCTAAAATATAACCTCCAATTGCGTAATAAACACCAACTATTGTAAAGGCTAGTAAATAAGCTTTAATCGCTTTTTTTAAATATTTATAATTCCTTCTCCTATGAAAAAGAAACGCTACTATTAGAAATAAAGGAAATAAAATTAGTGCTGTAAACAAATTAGTTAAAAAAATAGCACTAATAAAAACTACATGATATTTAAAATATTTTTTTTTATCAAACACAAAACGTTCTGGTATTAATATAAAAACCATGCATGGTAATAATAACATAAGCGCCAGTAGCATTTGACTGTGCTGAGTAATAAAATTTATATTAACAGGAATTAAAAAATATAATAATGCAAAAGATAACGAACTTATTAGAGGCGCTATGTATCTAGATTTTGATAAAACATAAGTAAACCAATAAATTACAACGCATATCAAGCTTGATTCAATAATAGAAAAAGATTGAATTGCCATTTCTGGATTGATTCCTGTTAATTTTGCAAATAAACTAATCAAAGCATATTCACCAATCATAACATTTCCTGTAGAGATCCATTGCTGGTGATTTAAATTATTTAAAATCGTTAGATCTTGAAACCAAAATGGAGAAAATGTATATAAATCATAATTATAAAAATACACCCGCACTATAAAGGCTAGCGTAGCTACTAGTATAATTAACACTAAAGTAAGTTTTTTATGTAATTGACTCTTATTTTTATATTTAATAAGAATACTTGATTTTTTTTCAATTTTTTTAAGCCCAAATAATAATAATGATAATTTTTCTCTTTGTAAATGTTCTATAAATTTTGAATTTCCATCATAACCTGTGAATTTATATACTAATGAACAAATAAAAATTAATAACAATGAAAAAATATCGTAAGCATTAATTTGAACAAGTAAAAAAACTATAATTATTGATAAACTCGCATATTTTACCCACCTAGTAACTAAAAAATTAATACTATCTTTTTGTATGCTGTACTTAATAACATATTTGTTTAAAAAATACAAGAAAATAAAAATTAACATCAACCTTAAAGGTCCTATTAGGATTGAATAATTATCTAACATATAGAGATACTTTATTTAGTTATAATTAGATAATGTTTGAAGATCTATTTTTGCAAAAAAATAACTCCAGCCTTTATTTTTAATTCGATTTTTTACTTTTCTACAAAGCTTTTTTGAATCTACATATTCAATAATCAGTATTGGAATATTGGTTTGTAAAGTTGTTCTTTCTAATTCCTCTTTTCTGTAAATAAAATCCTTTTTTGATCTAAGCTTATATTTCTTGTTTTCAAAATCATAAGCTGTAGCAACAGATTCTATTAACAAACTATTTACATAAATAGATGTGTCTTTTAATAATGATAAGCCCGCATTTTGCATTAAAAAAGAAGAAGGAAACTCTTGTTTTATTCTTTTCAAAAAATTAATTAGATCATCTGCTTGATCTTTCATTGGTCCATATATTGTAAAATTATCTATGTTATCTAAAAACACCCCATCAAAACCCAAATCAAACAAATTACCCATGGCTTTTATAAGAATCTTTTGGGTTTCTTCTTTTTCTAAATTCAAGTAATTTCCTCCCCAAATTTCATTTTTACCAAAAGTATTTGGCATCATTTCTTTGTAATATGGAACTGATGGATGGACTTCTCCTAAACTTATATAAGCTAAAATAGATTTATTGTTATTTTTAAAAATAGTAATATCCTCACGGGTATAGTGTTGAGCTTCTAATATTACATAATTATAACCTTTAACTTCTTTTGGATTTAATTTCCCATAACAAATAATAAAATCCTTATTCTTAACAAGGGAATTAGAAAATGTATAGTTTGTATTAAAAATTACCATAATAAAAAACATTAAATTAATAGGACGCATAGTAGTAGTAATCTAATTTTTTAAAAAACTTAATATTTTCTTTTGTCGTTAGAATCATAAATAAGAAGGCTCCACTAAACATGCCTAATACACTGTATTCATATGATACATTTCTACTTAATAACAAACCAATAATAAGGTTGACTAAAAAAGACCATGCTAATGCATTTAACGATTTGCTTGGTCTATTTAAAGTAAATAGATATAATGTATTTAATAAACCTATAGAAAATAAAGTATATGATATGGCTCCAATACAACAAACTATTTTACTGGTATTTGATAAGGCTTCGCCAAACTGAGATTGATATCCCCAATCTTTAACCACTATATTATAAATTAAAGCACCAATAAATAAACTTGTAAAGAGTAATAAACCAATATGCTTACGGTACATTTTATAAATTTTTTGATTGTATTTTTGATGGTTTTCAAAAGAAATTTCTTTTTGACCTACATCCAAAAATTTACTAAATGCCACTATACTATATTCTAAAACCCCAGCTAATAGAAAAAATGAAAGAATAGCTATATCCATTCCTATCTCATAATCTTTATCATAATATAAAATATATGGAAGTGGTCCATTACTATTATTACTAGATGACCATGCTAATATTCTATCTAAAAAAACAAATGCATACAATAAAATCCCATAGGCAAAGTATTGATAATTTTTATAAATTATTGATGAAATTCTTGGGCTTCTTAACGCTACTTCCTGTTTAGATTCAGTTGTTTTATTATTAAAATAATACTTAAAATACCCCACAGCTATAACAATAGCTAAACTTATACCTATCCAATGTGTAAAGTAAATATGTATATCAGTTTTTATTTTTAACAAAATGGCTACAAATGTTCCTAAAATTATAGCTACTGATATTACACCACGTTTTTTTATTGTATGCATGGGAGCTAGTACAAGTAATAAAGCTCCAATTAATAATGAATAAACAAATACAGTTAAGATAAATTCAAACGGGTATAAGTAAACTAAAAAGTTTATTAAACAAATAATAAGAAAAATTCCTATAATAGTATATATCCCTAATTTTATAATATCTAAACTTACTTTTTTTGTTAAATCAAAATCCATTTGATACCAATGATAAGAAGCTTGCCTACCGATGACTTGAACAAAACCTCCTGTTATAATTAATCCTAAAATAACTCCCAAAACCACTGCTGTGGATTGTATTTTATTAAAACCTAAATAAGTCCATAGAGAGTATCTAAATATTATAATTGATGCTATTTGCAAAAAAATTGGAATCAAATGAAATAACCCCAAAGGATAATGCTTTAAAAACAATTTAGCGTTTACCCATTGATATCCTGAAACAGCAATGCTTTTATCTAGTGTAGCATTATTAGTCTCGTTTTTATCAATTTCTGTAATATTTAGTTTGATATAAATATCTTTTGCTAGGCTTTCAATTGATTCAAAACCAAAATCACTACTAGTATCTATATTTCTAATCCCAAATGATTCAATGGTAGCTCTTACAACTTTAACATTTACAGGTTTCCCTATTTTATTCTTAATATCCAAATAAAGCTTTTGGCAATTACTATCTTGTTTATTATTAGAGGGCATCTATTTTTGTAATGTAGTGTTAGAAAACAATAAGTTGAAAAATTTATGTTAATGAATGATTTTTCACTTCTCTATTTTTGGGTCTACCTACAATTCTAATATCTTTTTTGGTTGTCATGGATTTATAAACATGAGCATAGGCATCTGTAAAAGTTTTTATTGTAAAATTTTCAAGTACTTTTTTTCTTGAGTTTTCCCCCATTAAGTTCCTTAATTTTTCATCCTTTAAAAGCTTTATTACTTTTTCACCAATATCCTCATGATCCTTAGGTTTACACACAAAACCTGTTGATTTATCTATAGCTTCTGTAACTCCACCTACATCTGTCGAAACTACAGGCACTCCACAGCTCATAGATTCTATAACAGTATATGGAAAACCTTCAGAAATTGATGTTAGAATTGAAATATCACCTTCGGAATAAATTAAATGTGGCTGATCATGAAAGCCTGCTAAAACAAAATTGTCTTGTAATTCCATTTCAATAATTAACGCTTCGCATTTTTCAGTATATTCTGGAACAGCATCTTTATTTCCGTATATAATATATTTTACATTTGGAATTTCTCTTTTTACTACCGCACATGATTTAATCATTGTTAAAATATCCTTAAGCTCAAATATTCTGGCAGCAGCAACTACTGTTGGCACATCTTGTAAATGTTTTGGTTTCGGTCTAGGTTTAAACTCATTATGATCTATACCATTATAAATAACTTCAATTTTTGCTGGATCAGCACCATACATTACTTCCCATGTTTTGTTGAATTTATTTACAGATAAAATTTTATCTGCTTTGTAGTATACTAACCTTGTTATACATTCTGAAAATTTTATTAATAAGTCCTTCAAAAAGTAAGAATAATCAGAAGCACTAATGGCTATTAAGCGCTCTCTTATATAAACTCCATGTTCTGTAACAACAATAGGGGTATTATATTTATAATTTAAAATAAGTGCTGGTATTACTGGAAAACCTGATAATGTTATGTGCGAAATATCTTTTTTAGGTATATCTATTGATATAGGAAGTAAAAAATGAAAAAACCATCTCATTCCTATAGTTATATCTTGCAATGATATATGTACTGTTTGTTGTTTTATTGAAAAATCATGTATAACATCTTTAAATACTTGCCATACATGTTTATTCTTCATTGTGGTTTCATAATCATAATGTTGAAAAAACTGCCACATATCTTTAAAAACAGCATCGATTTCTGCTATTTGATAAGACTCATTTAAAACACTAACAACAAGTCTTTTAAAAATGGGAACAAATTTTTCAGCAATGACAGTATCACTCGTTTTTTCTTTTTTCTTAACTACCTTATAATACTCTTTACCGTAATGTATGTATGATTGTGGTTCTTCTAACGACCATAACGGAACTTGAATAATACTTTTTACATTATCACTCAAATTATATTTTAGTTTGGTTTCAAAATTTCCATTAATGGAATATAATGTAAAATCAAAATCGTCTAATTTTTGGCATAAAGAATGTGCCCAAGTTGATACCCCTCCAGTATTATATGGATAAGTACCTTCCATAATTAATAGAACCTCTTTCTTTTTCTCAAAATGACTTTTCACTATTGTTGATATTTTGAATTTCATAATCCAAAAATCGAAACTAACGTGTTCTAATCAAGCTTTAAAACAGGGATAGCATTAATAAAATAGATAAAAAACATAAATATCAGATAAAACAATTTAATTAAACTGTTCTTTTCTCTTTTAAATAATCAATAATAAACTTTAGAAAGAATCACATACAGAGTTATTTAGAGATAAAAGTACCTTTTATAACTATTTAATTTTACTTCTTTTTGTTTTCATTCACAAAAACTTTATGAAGTAATTCCTTAAATGTATCAAAATCGTAAGAGTATGAAAGCCCTACACCTTGAGTGTACCCTTCTGTTTCGCCTATTAATTGTTGAATATCGTTTTGCTTATTAAAAATTGTTGCTCTTAATGTTCCATCTTTATTTAAAAGGAAATCGATACGAACATCACCCACAACTACCGATTCATTTACCCCTCCAATAGGCACTCCGACTTTACCATTAATTAAAATTCGGTTACTAATTTGAGTGGTTACCGATACCCCAAAACGGTCTGAAATTTCTTGATCAGGATTCGTTCGATCACCCGTTACATAATCAAAACCAAAATCAAGTTTATCATCATCACTAGAAAATATACTACTCACCAAACTTGATGCATGTTCTACTAAATTATCTGTAACAATAGAATTCCCTTCAATTAGTGCGTCACTATAAAAACTACCTTGTGTTACTAATGATAATGCTTGTCTTTCTTTTGTTACTCGGTCTGACAACACATAATCCAACTCACTCCTAACAATTGAACTTGTCTGCGGAAATTCAATATCAAAACTTAAGTCAGGTTTTAATAACTCTCCTTGCAAAGTAGTTACTACTTCAACAGGTATTTTACGGTTTACAAATGAATTTTCTAACAAAATAGCTGGATTAGCGTTTGTTTTATATACTGCCGATAAATTTAATTTAGCAGCAGTAGGACTACCATCCCAACTAATACTTCCTCCTGTTTGCACATCAAACCGTTTAGTTAACAAACCTCCGTATTTAAAATCATAGGTACCTTGATAAGCTACAAAATCCCCCCACATATTAAATTTACCATTCGTATTAATTTCAATTAGCAAAGTACCTGCTCCAGATCCTTTTAAGGTACTACCCGATTCTTTATCAACTACTACTTCAACTTCAGCATTTTTATTTAAGTCTAAATCAAACTGGAGTTCCAAACCTTTAACATCTTCAAAATATACTTTTTCACCAAGGTTACGTGCTCTTTTTTCATCGGGAGTTACAAAATGAATAAAAGAATTATCACCTACCGATTCTGCATCACTTATTGGTATTTTAAACTTTGTTCCTGGTTCACTCGATGCTTCAACCGCTATTAATAATTTATCTGTTTTTCCTGTAATGGTAGCACTTCCATTTATAAATGCCGTTCCATAATACAAATCATTATCTGCTTCATTAGTATTTAAGGCCAATAAACGATCACTATTTAATTTTAAATCTAAATTCCAATCTTTAAATTTATTATGCGAAATAGCTCCATTTAGATAGCCTTTTGTACTAAATTGCGTATCGGTAAGTACGGTATTATTAAATGTAATTTCTTGCTTAGTTAAACTTATTTTTGAATTTTGCTCAATACCAAAATCTACATTTAAATATTGAAAACTCAATCCACCATCTTTTAAAAAGAGTGCTCCGTTGATATCTGGATTTTTATAATTACCTGTAATTTTTGCTTTCCCATTAACATTTCCTCTTAAATTAGATAAAACTATACCTCCTAATGGGCTAAATGGTTCTAATCTAAATTTTTTAAAATCAACATCTAAATCTATTTTTGGTTGTGCACCAGAAACGTCAATTTCACCTTTTAGTGATAGTGGAAATACTTCTTCTTGTTTTAAACTGGAATTAATTACATACTTTGTCAAATTTTCATTTCCAATAATATTCATTACTAATTCTCCCAACGGAATTTCATTTAACACAAATTCAGAAACAGTAACATTAGATTCTGGATAATAAGCTCCATCTTTTTGTAAAATTGAAAGATTCCCATTTACTATACCTTTATATGATAAACTATCTATACTTGGCGTAATTTTAGCTAAATCAACTTCTGTAAATTTTATTTTAAAATCTTTATATGTTGAATCTTTTACCACGCCAGAAAAACCTATGCGTTCGTCTTTATGAACTAACTGAATAGAATCTGCTTTTATTTCATTAAAATTACGATCGAATGTTACCAAGTGACTTTTATCATCTTGATAGTTTATATCCCATGTATTTCCTTTAATTTTTAAGTAAGATTTTTGAATTCCAATAACAGATTTTTCTTTATCATCAATAGTATGAAACAAATTCAAATCAAAAATATCTTTAGCCTTTTTACCTCCTTTAAAAGCTGATCTTACATAAAGGGTATCATTAAGACTTACATTTAATAGACTAAAATCGGTAATAGGATAACGTTTACTATTTAAACGATCTACTGTTATATATGCGTTATATAATGGGTTGGAATTATCGACTTCAAAATTAAATTGTTCAATACTATTTTTTAAAGCTTTTATTTGAGGTGACTTAAAATCTAATTTAAATTCAGAAACATTATTTGAAACTTTTCCATTTATAAAAGTATTGGGCGCAAAACTAACATCTGGAAAAAAAACATCGACAATTTTATTATAAATTTTAAAATCAAAAGCTATAAATTCTGGCTCACCAACAAATTCAATAGGTTTTTTGTTGTATAAACTAATTAGCGAATTTTTAAATAAACGCTTAACATTTTTGAATTTAAACTTTCCTTGTATTTTTCCTTGAACAATATCTGGACTATTCATTGTTATTGTCCTGATATTCTCTTTATTAAAAGAAGAAGTTATTTTAAAGTCTTTAAACTTATAAGCATCATTTTGATTTTTATAATAAGTGTTTTTAAATGAAATGGTTCCAAAGGCATTATCAACAGTAGTTCCTTTCAATTTTGCAGTAACATTACCACTAAAAAACGAAAGACTATCTCGCTTAAACAGGTTTAAAGCATTAAAATCAATTTTAGCTACATTAGCCGAAAAGTCATAATCGTTTTGTTCTTCATTTATATTAACTAATCCATTAAAAATTAGCTGAAGATTAGGGTCATTAGCTATAATTTTACCATCAAAAAGCGGATCTTTTAACTCTCCAATAACAGCAATATCAGAATAAGTATAGCCTTTATATTCTAATTTCGAGAATGTTCCTTCGAGGCTTGTATCTAAATTTTTAAGAAAAAACCCTTTCCCATTAACATCTACATTAAACGATGTTACCCCTAAATTTTTATTTTTCAAATAAGTTCCTAAATCAAAATTAGTTACGTCTAAATTACCCTGGTAAGTTGATTTTGAAGGAGTAAGCAAATGATCCATTAAAAGTACAACATTGGCTTCACCTAATTTATTTTTAATTCCGCCATTTAAATCTACACTTTTAGGTGTAACTTTTACGTCCCCATCAATAGTTACCTTACCTAAAGCATCTAATTGCTTAGGTAATCTTGTTCCTAATACATTTGGAAGTAAATCACTTAAATCTCTTTTAGAACTTGTCAATTCTTTAAGATTTCCAGACATACTAAAATCTTCAATTAGATTTTTAGACATTGAATTTCTTAAATGTAAATTCCCTACAACAATAGATTCTGTTAAACCTTTTAAATGAAGTTGATTTAATTTGAAATTATTTAATGTCCCTTCAAATTCAGAGGTTACAGTTATAAATCTATTTCTTCCAAATTCATTATAAAAATATCTCAAATCGGTTGTTGAAACCTTACTTTTACTTATAGATGCTTTTAATTTTACCAAATTATTAAAGTCTTCCATGTCTCCTGGACTGTAGGTAAACAATATATCGCCTTTAATATTAGATTTTTTATCTGATTGTAAGCTTACGTTTTTAAAATCAATTACTCCTGTAGATAACTCCATAGAAGTAGACAGGTTAGTAACATTAATCGCATTGTTATATGTAAATGAAAGTTGATCTGAATGTACACCAACGGTTGTCCCTTTAACCGATAAGTCAGTACCACTAAAATTTATATCTTTTATAAAAACTATAGGTGCTTCTTTTATTTTTTCGGAATAATATTCATATCGCCCATTTTTTATGTTAACTGAATTAGTCATTAATAAAAAAGGGGGGGTAACTTTTTTGTTTGAAATGAATTTTTTTAGAAAAACCCTAAAATTATCAACATTATCCTCCTTATAAGTTTTCATTTTTACATGAACATCTTCTAAAAAAGCATTTGTTAACTTCCCATTCCCTTGTATCAAATCCGAAAAATTAACAATTGATGTTTCAAATTGTCCTATAGTAATTAAAGTATCTTGATGATGATCTTTTATAAAAAGTTCATTTAATTCAATATTTCCTGTGTAACCAATACCAATTCCTTTAATTTTGATATCTGTATTGTATTTTTCATTTACAGAAGTAGTTACTTTTTGTGCTAACCAAGTTTGTACTTTAGGCAATGAAAACAAGACAATTAACATTACAAAAAATAGCAAAATAATAGCTATAGTACGAAACAGTATGTTAGTAAGTTTTTTGATTAGCAATTAATTTTAACTTTGTGATGTAATTTTAGAACAATATTAACAATTTCTATGCCCTTTTCCTCTTAATGGACACACAAAATATTTATATACTCGCTATTGAATCCAGTTGCGATGATACTGCTGCTGCTGTATTAAAAAATGACGTGGTTTTAGCCAATATTGTTGCAACTCAAAAAATACATGAAGCTTATGGCGGAGTTGTTCCTGAATTAGCATCAAGAGCACACCAACAAAACATAGTTCCTGTTATTGATCAAGCGCTAAAAAAAGCAGGTATTACAAAAGAACAACTTCATGGAATAGCATTTACTAAAGGTCCTGGTTTAATGGGTTCTTTACTTGTTGGTGTTTCTTTTGCAAAATCATTAGCAATGGCATTAAATATTCCTTTATTGGATATAGATCATATGCAAGGGCATTTATTAGCCCATTTTATAGATGGAGCTAGTACAAAAAAGCCTACATTTCCTTTTTTAGGAATTACAATTAGTGGTGGCCATACACAAATAGTTAAAATTACTGATCATTTTCAAATGGAAGTAATTGGACAAACCATTGATGATGCTATTGGAGAGGCTTTTGATAAAAGTGCAAAAACCTTAGGTTTACCCTACCCTGGTGGTCCACTAATTGACAAGTATGCACAATTAGGAAACCCTAAAGCTTTTATTTTTTCTAAACCTCGAGTAGCTGATTTAAATTTTAGTTTTAGTGGATTTAAAACTGCTGTACTTTATTTTGTTCAAAAACAGACTAAAGAAAATCCTAATTTTGTACAAGAAAACCTTTATGACATTTGTGCTTCAATTCAATATACCTTAACTGAAATTATATTTGATAAAATAAAAAAAGCGGTAAAACAAACAGGAATAACAACTATAGCTATTGGCGGAGGTGTTTCTGCTAATTCTGGTATTAGAAATATGCTGCTTAATGCAGAAAAAAAGCACCAGTGGCAGGTGCATATCCCTAAATTTGAATATACTACAGATAATGCAGCTATGATTGGTATTGTTGGCTATTTTAAATATCTAAAAAAAGAATATGCTGACTTAAGTATTACTGCTTCAGCTAGAACAAAATTTTAACTATGCAATTATTTTTCAATTCCAACATTTCTTCTGAAGATACCGAAATTCAATTTTCAAAAGAGGAAAGTAGACATATTGTAAAAGTATTACGTAAAACAATAGACGATGAATTATTTATTACCAACGGCAAAGGCTATTTGTTTAAAGCAAAAATAACATTGGCTGGTATAAATAAATGTTTAGCTAATATTATAGAAACTGAATATCAAGAAAAAGAAAAATACCACATTCATTTAGCTGTTGCTCCTACAAAAATGAATGACCGATATGAATGGTTTTTAGAAAAAGCTACTGAAATTGGCATACAAGAAATTACACCCATTATTTGTGATCATAGTGAGCGAAAAACTATAAAATTAGATCGTTTTCAAAAAATAATTCAAAGTGCTACAAAACAATCTTTACGCTATCATACGCCTAAATTAAACCAAGCAATTTTATTTAAAGAATTTATTAAAAATCATAAAGGTGAAACCTGTTTAATTGCACATTGCGAAGAAACTAAACGCCAGAGTTTAAAACATATTCTGTCCAATACTAAAAGTATGAATTTTACCCTACTCATTGGTCCCGAAGGTGATTTTTCTACTAAAGAGATCAATCTTGCTTTAGCAAATAACTATCAACCCGTAACTTTAGGCAATACCCGATTACGAACCGAAACTGCTGCAGTTGTTGCAACTCATAGTATTGTTTATAGTCTTGATTAAAAAATAAGTGACAAAAATTAAAAAGCTATTACAACAAATGTTATAATAGCTTTTCTTCTACACTAATTTAAATCTGTAAAAACCGATTTAATTTTTAAAATTTTAAATCAACCAAAATATCGAACTCATCGTAAATCGCTTTATCCTTTAAGCCATCAAAAAAGCTAGCTGATCCGTATTTTACGTTATATTCAGTTCTATCAATTTTTAAAGAAGCTGTTGCTTTACTTCCGTAAACAGAAAAATCAAAAGTTACAGGTTTAGTAATCCCTTTAACAGTTAAATCCCCAACAATTTCGTATGTATTCTTGCCTTTAGGAGTCACTGTTTTAAAAGTTAATGTTGATGTTGAAAATTTTTCAACTCCAAAAAAATCATCTGACTTTAAATGACCTTCCAACTTCCCTTTATATTCCCCTTCTAAATCAGTAGATACCAAACTTGTCATATCAATTACAAATGACCCTCCAACTAACTTTTCTCCTTCAAATTCTAATGCTCCAGATTTTACTGCAATAGTCCCTTCATGAAAACCAGTTACTTTATAGCCTTTCCACTCTACTTTACTCTCCGCTGTATTAATTTCTTTTTTTTCTCCATCAATACTTGTAAACGACATAGCAAAAACAGCCATTAACACTACACTTAGTTTTTTAAATACATTTTTCATAATTTGTGTTTTTAATATTATTTATGCAAATATTACCATTTCTTAGACTCCAAAAAATAAACTAGTTTACAAAAAAGATCAATTTTGTTATTCTTTTTTTTCATAGATCAGTTCTTTTTTTAATTTGCTCAAAAATTCTTTAGTAATGCCTAAATAAGAAGCTACCATATATTGCGAAACACGTAGTTCAATATTTGGATATTCTTTACAAAAAATCAAGTACCTTTCTTTAGCGCTTAAGCTTAAATTACGAACAATCCGTTTTTGTGATGTTACTAATGCCTTTTCCAGTATTTTTCTAAAAAAACGATCAAGTTTTGGAATTTTATCACACAATGCTTCACGAGTAACGTAATTAAATTGAAATACCTCTGTCGCTTCAATACATTGAATATTATAATCTGCAGAAGATTTTGATATAAAACTACCTAAGTCGGAACACCACCAATCAGCTTCGGAAAACAACACAATATGTTCATTCCCTTTTTTATCTGTATAAAATGTTTTAGTACAACCCGAAATTATAAAATTATTATAGTAACAAACATCTCCTTGTTCCACTAAATATTCTCCCTTTAAATATTTTCTATAATTAATTTTAGTTAGTAGAAAATCTTTTTCTTTAGTTGTTAATTGAACATATTTTTCTATGTTTTGTAGTATCGTTTCTTCCATCATTTAAAATAATTAGAACTCAAATTCCAAATTTCTTATTAGTAAAATTAATAAATACTTGAAAACAAAAAAGCCTCAAAAAATTGAGGCTTTTTACTTATTAAATAATTAATTAATAATTATTCTTTTACAATTTTATATACTTGAGATTTTCCTTCAATAAAAAGCTGTACAAAATATACACCTGAACCCAAGCTTGACATTGTAATCTCTTTATCATAACTTGTTTTCTCAACAATAGTTTTACCTTCTAAATCAAGAATTGAATATTCAAAATCTTTAGGCGATTCTATCGTCAACACATCACCAACTACTGGATTAGGGTATAATTTAATTTGATTTGCTAATTCTGCATCAAATTCAGGATTACTTAATGCTGGATCATTATCTAATATTAAGTAAAAAGACTCAATATTAACAGTTCCAGTACCTGTAGTTCCACCTAAAGCAATAGCTAGATCTTGCAAATTACCTCCAAACTCTATGCCTGGAATACTTACTATTTGATACTTATCTAAACCACCTGTATTTGGAATAATTTTTGTTTCTAAAGTAGTTGTTCCTGCATCACGTTGTAACACAAATAAATGACCTGCTGATGCTGAAGAAACTACGATTTGAACAGTATATGTTCCTGTTTGTCTAATAAATCCATTGGCATGAACTACAACAGATTCTCCCGCTTTAAAGCCTGTTAAAATCCCTTCTCCATCAAATGTATCTACACTTAAACCTGGAGATATAAAATCAATTCTTGATTTTGTTGAAGCATCTAATTGTGTTGGTGCTTCTACTTCAAATTTTATACCCGCTCCATTTGGAACTAATGCACTATCAACTGGTCCTGTTTCAATTACTTCTGCTGGCTCACATGTTCCAAAACCTGTATTCCAATTTTCAACTAAACATCTTACAAATTCTCCAGAAATTGTTAACTCATCATTTAACAATCCATCAATACTTTTGTTTCCTTGAATTACTGAAGCTCCTTCAAATTTATCTGATATTGCCCAGTTAGCATGACTAATATTGTTCTCTTTCATAAATTCCATCCACTTCTGTGTCTCTTCACCATCGACAGCTCCATCTCCACTTGCTTCTACAGTACCCCATTCTGTTACAAATAATGCAATCCCTTTATCAAGGGCACTTTTTGCAGCACTACGTAAAGCGATGTGCTCTGGCTGACCTGCATAAAAATGTAATGTATACGCCACATTTAATGTTTGAGATGCACTAAAGCCTAAATCTGCTTTTGTAATTGGATCATCGGCAGCTGCCCCAACTCCTTGTGAAAACCCTGGTGTACCTACAATAATTATATTATCAGGGTCAATTGCTCTAATTGCTTTAATTACATCAATAGCATATGGCTTAATAATTTGTGTCCATGTTTCTGTAAATTGACCAAATGCAGCTCCATCAATATTATTTGCTCTGTTATCCGCTAAACCAATTGGTTCATTAAAAATTTCATATATAATATGATCATTATTTCCGTATGTAGTTGCTATTTCAGTAAAAAATTCTATAGCTTGATCTTTATAAAAATGTGCAAAATGTGAATGAAAATCAACAATTACGTAAATATCATTTTCTATTGCTGCATCAATAATTGTTTTCACCTTAGCTAACTCACCTGCTGGATTATTGAAATAACCACGTCCACTAGGGTTTACTACCCTTGCCTGTGGAAATCTAGCACTTGTTGGCGGAATACCTCCATCACCATCTGCCTCTTCAACAGCCATAGCTGCTCTAATTACCCCAGATTTCCAGTTTTGAGCTAAATGATCTACAACTTCTTTTGTATAAAATTTACCTCCAACAGTTTGGAAACCACTCCAAAACATACTGTTACCAGCAACACTGAAAGGCACTCCGTTTTTATTTTCAATTTGATTTCCATCTACCATCATTAGACCATTATCACTTACAACACCTGCTCCACTTGATGGCGTACTAGGAGTTGTTGGTGTTGTCGGGGTAGTAGGTGTTGTCGGAGTAGTAGGTGTCGTTGGTGTACTCCCTAAATTTGGGTCACTGTCCAATGTTAAGTAAAAAGACTCAATATTAACAGTTCCAGTACCTGTAGTTCCACCTAAAGCAATAGCAAGATCTTGTAATTCTCCTCCAAACTCAATGCCTGGTATACTTACTATTTGATACTTATCTAAACCACCTGTATTTGGAATAACTTTTGTTGCCAAAGTTGTCATTCCTGCATCACGTTGCAACACAAATAAATGACCTGCTGATGCTGAAGAAACTACGATTTGAGCAGTATATGTACCCACTTGTGTAATAAATCCATTGGCATGAACTACAACAGACTCTCCTGCTTTAAAGCCTGTTAAAATCCCTTCTCCATCAAATGTATCTACACTTAAACTTGGAGATATAAAATCAATTCTTGATTTTGTTGAAGCATCTAATTGTGTTGGTGCTTCTACTTCAAATTTTGTACCTACTCCATTTGGAACTAATGCACTATCTACTGGTCCTGTTTCAATTACTTCCTCTGGCTCACATGCTCCAAAACCTGTATTCCAGTTTTCTACTAAACATCTTACAAATTCTCCTGAAATTGTTAACTCATCATTTAACAATCCATCAATACTTTTGTTTCCTTGAATTACTGAAGCTCCTTCAAATTTATCTGATATTGACCAATTGGCATGGCTAATATTGTTCTCTTTCATAAATTCCATCCACTTCTGTGTCTCTTCACCATCGACAGCTCCATCTCCACTTGCTTCTACAGTACCCCATTCTGTTACAAATAATGCAATCCCTTTATCAAGGGCGCTTTTTGCAGCACTACGTAAAGCGATGTGCTCTGGCTGACCTGCATAAAAATGTAATGTATACGCCACATTTAATGTTTGAGATGCACTAAAGCCTAAATCTGCTTTTGTAATTGGATCATCGGCAGCTGCTCCAACTCCTTGTGAAAACCCTGGTGTACCTACAATAATTATATTATCAGGATCAATTGCTCTAATTGCCTTAATTACATCAATAGCATATGGCTTAATAATTTGTGTCCATGTTTCTGTAAACTGACCAAATGCAGCTCCATCAATATTATTTGCTCTGTTTTCCGCTAAACCAATTGGTTCATTAAAAATTTCATATATAATATGATCATTATTTCCGTATGTAGTTGCTATTTCAGTAAAAAATTCTATAGCTTGATCTTTATAAAAATGTGCAAAATGTGAATGAAAATCAACAATTACGTAAATATCATTTTCTATTGCTGCATCAATAATTGTTTTCACCTTAGCTAACTCACCTGCTGGATTATTGAAATAACCACGCCCACTAGGGTTTACTACTCTGGCGCCTGGAAATCTAGCATTTGTTGGTGGAATACCTCCATCACCATCTGCCTCTTCAACAGCCATAGCTGCTCTAATTACCCCAGATTTCCAATTTTGAGCTAAATGATCTACAACTTCTTTTGTATAAAATTTACCTCCAACAGTTTGGAAACCACTCCAAAACATACTGTTACCGGCAACACTGAAAGGCACTCCGTTTTTATTTTCAATTTGATTTCCATCTACTTGCATTCTTCCATTAGTAGTAACAACGCCTTGAGCTAATGCTATTGAAGATGCAATAAGAGCTGAAAAAAGGGTAATTATTCTTTTTTTCATAAGTTAAAAATTGTGTAAACTAAATTATATTATTGTGCTTGCATAACGTAAGATCACGCTTAAAATTTTACACATATATGTAAGAAAAATCAACAAATTAAGATGTTTTATTAAAAAAAAATAAGTAAAAAAAGCCTCATTATTAATTTCAACTTTTATACCTACCCTTCAACCGTTTAATATTATTTTTTTCTTACATATGACTTAAAATAACACATTAACCAGCTCTTAAATTCACTAACAAAAATACAAACAACTACAAATCAATTGTTTTAACATAAAAAAAACCTAATTACACTGATAAAAAACAATTTAAATCGATATTCAACCAGCTAGAAGTGTCTGTTTAGAATAAAAAACATTTAGTTAATTATTAAATATTTAGCAAAAGTTACAATAAGATGATATCAAAAAATTTCACTAAAAATTCCTCTTCTATTTACTTATCAGCTTGTTGTTTAAAAACAACTATAATTTTCTGTGTGTACTAATGCAATTTGAATGTTTCGATTCCAAATAACATTCAAATACAATACTATGTTTTGACGAGACACTATAAAAAAATGATCATCTATAAATTTATAGATGATCATTTTTTTATTTAACAAATAAAAGTATATTAGAACTTATTTAGCAATATTAACCGCTCTAGTTTCTCTAATTACAGTAATTTTAACTTGACCTGGATAAGTCATGTCTGTTTGAATTTTTTGAGAAATTTCAAAGGATAATGCTGCTGCTTTTTCATCACTCACTTTTTCGCTTTCAACAATAACACGTAATTCACGTCCAGCTTGAATTGCATAAGCTTTCTTTACTCCTTGAAATCCAAATGCAATGGCTTCTAAATCTTTCAAACGTTGAATATATGAATCTAACACTTGTCTTCGCGCTCCTGGTCTTGCTCCACTAATCGCATCACAAACCTGAATAATTGGTGATAATAACGAGGTCATTTCAACTTCATCATGGTGTGCTCCAATAGCATTACAAACCTCTGGTTTTTCTCCATATTTTTCAGCCCACTGCATTCCTAAAATAGCATGTGGAACTTCTGTTTCTGTTTCAGGTACTTTTCCTATATCGTGTAACAAACCGGCTCTTTTAGCTAATTTTGGATTTAATCCAAGTTCTGAAGCCATTACACCACACAACTTAGCAACTTCTCTAGAGTGTTGCAATAAATTTTGACCATATGACGAACGGTATTTCATTCGTCCAACAGTTTTAATCAATTCCGGATGCAATCCATGAATACCCAAATCAATAACGGTCCTTTTTCCTACTTCAGCTATTTCTTCATCAATTTGCTTGCGTGTTTTTCGAACCACCTCTTCAATACGAGCTGGGTGGATACGTCCATCTGTAACCAATTTATGAAGTGATAAACGCGCTACTTCTCTTCGAACAGAATCAAAACAAGATAGTATAATTGCTTCAGGAGTATCATCAACAATAATTTCAACTCCAGTAGCTGCTTCTATTGCTCTAATGTTACGTCCTTCTCTACCAATAATACGGCCTTTAACATCATCATTTTCTATGTTAAAAACTGAGACACAATTTTCAACAGCTTCTTCTGTTCCAATACGCTGAATCGTATTTATAACAACTTTTTTAGCTTCTTGCTGTGCTGTTAGCTTTGCCTCTTCAATAGTATCTTGAATAAAAGACATTGCATCAGCTTTAGCTTTATCTTTCAATGATTCTACTAATTGCTCTTTAGCTTCATCTGCAGAAAGATTAGAAATTGTTTCTAATTCCTTTACTTTTTTATCTAAAATCTCGGCCAATTTTTCTTCTTTAACAGTAAGTTTTTCTTTTAACTCATTGTTAATTTTAAGTTTTGACTCTAAAGATTGATTTAGCTTTTTATTTTTTGAAAGCTCACTTGAAACTTGAGATTCTTTATCTCTTGTTCGCTTTTCTGATTCTGCCATTTTTTTATCTCTCGATAAAATCACCTTTTCATGTTCAGCTTTAAGCTCAATAAATTTCTCTTTAGCTTGTAAAATTTTATCCTTTTTTAAGGATTCTGCTTCTATTTTAGCTTCTTTAAGCATCGACTTTACTGTCTTTTCTGCTTCAGCTATTTTGCTTGCACCTTTCTTTTTTTCCAGAATTTTTGAAATCACAAATCCTAGTACAACGCCTACAACTAATGCAGGTACGAGTATAATTAAATCCATAGTTTAGTTAAATGTATATATAAAAAAAGCCTGCATTAGTTTGGTTTTGTATAAACTCTGTAAAAACAGGTTTAGGGCTAACTGGTTGCTCGAAAATCCATTCAAGATGGCACGCTCTTACAACACAAAACTCACCCTTTTCAAATAAATTCTTGTTGAGTTTATCAAAAAAGTACTAATACAGGCAGTAACTTTATTTTTTATGAACGTTCCGATAATATAACATCAACTTGTTCAATTAAATGCTCTAATCGATTTGTTGTTGTTGCAATATCCTTTTCCTTATTAATTGACTTTTGCTCTGTAAGGGTAGCAAATTGTAAGGCACACATGGCTAATACATCTTGTTTATCTCTTACGGCATAATTTTGCTCAAATTGCTTAATCAATTGATTAATTTTTTTTGCAGCAATTCGCAACCCCTCTTCTTCTTCTGGCATGGCAGTCATTGGGTAAACCCGATCTGCTATTGACAATTTTATTTTTAGTCTATCCGCCATATACAAAATTACGAAAGTTGCGCAATACATTGATCTATTTCTTTAACCAATGCATTTATTTTAAGCTTAGTCTCTCTTTTATATTCGTCACTACCTAGTAATGCATTTGCATTTTTAAGCAAATCATTTTGATGTTTCAAATCAAACAGTTTTTGTTCTAAATTTTCATTATCCGCTTCATATTGCTCTAAGACTAACTGTAACGATTGATTTTTTTTCTCAAGCGCTATATACTTTTCAAGCAATAGCTTTAATTTACCTTCAAGAGTATCAATCAGTTGTTCAAAACGCTCATTCATACAAAAAATGCATTACTAATACATACAAAGTTAACATACCCTAGCTATCTTGCAAGTTCAAATTAAGTTTTTATTAAATCTTTTCCTAATCCATAATAATTTCTATAGTTTCGTTTTGGTATTTTTTTTGCTACAAAATTATTTTGAGTTATTATAAAGCATTAAACTATAATAATTTTTATCTTATTAGCAACACAATCAGATGATCACAAAAAAAATACATATAAAAAATTTTATGAAATACTTTCTACTACTTTTCTTTTCTTTTTTTTTAACCTTAAATAGTTGGAGCCAAATTGCCGATAATTATTTTACTACTCCTATAAAAATACCCTTAATTTTATCGGGTACTTTTGGTGAATTACGTAGTAATCATTTCCATTCTGGCCTGGACATAAAAACTCAAGGAACAAAAGGTTTTGATACTCACTCTATAGCTAAAGGCTATGTTAGTCGTATAAAAATATCTGAAGGAGGCTATGGTAAAGCCATATATATTAAACACCCTAATGGATACACCTCAGTATATGCTCATCTTGAAAAGTTTGCGCCTAAAATTCAGTCTTATGTTAAGAAAAAACAGTATACTAAAGAATCATATACTATAGAATTATACCCAAAAGCAAATGAACTTCCTGTTCTTAAAGATGAAATTGTTGCCTATACTGGTAATAGTGGTGGTAGTGGTGGTCCGCATCTTCATTTTGAAATCAGAGATGCTCAATCAAGACCTATGAATCCAATGTTATTTGGTATTGACATTGAAGACACCAAAAAACCACTTGTTAAAAGTGTATGGCTATACCCCCTAACGCAAGATTCTCATATCAATGGACAATATAAACCATATCGTTTAAAAATTACTACTCAAAAAGATGGCACATTAACTACTTCGGCCGTAAAAGCTTGTGGTGAAATTGGTATAGGTGTATGCACTTATGATCAACAAAATGATGCTCCAAATAAAAATGGTATTTATAAAATACATACAAAACTAAATGGCACTCCTAATTTTGAACTAACAATGAAACGTTTTTCCTTCGCAGAAACACGCTACATTAATAGATTACTTGATTACAGTTATTGGACACAAAACAAAAGTCGTATTACTAAACTTTTTATTGAAAACAATAATCCATTAAGTATTTACAATAAAGAGTATGGTAATGGTTATATTTCCGTAACCAATGATCTTTCCTATACAGTTAATTTAAGTATTTCTGATATCAAAGGAAATACAAAATCTATATTTATACCCATTACTGGAGAAGCTTTATCTAGCCCAGATAATATAACTTCAAAAAGTTCTGCCTACTTTGCTACACCCGAAGAATCTTTTTCATACAAAAATGATTATGTTTCATTTACTATACCAAAAAAAGCAGTTTATGAATCGGTTCCTTTACAAATTATCGATTTACCAAACAGCAAAATCCAAATACATGATGACACAGTACCTTTGCATAAATATATGAATCTTTCATTTTCATTAGAAAACCAACTACTACCAAATCAATGTTATATTGGCACATACACTGATGAAAAAAGGCCTAAATATGTAGGTGCTAAAAAAATAAAAAATCGAATTACTGCCCGAACACGTACCTTTGGAAAATTCGGGGTTTTTACAGATAGTATTGCTCCTAAAATTAAACCTGTTAATTTTAGTAACAAGAAATGGATATCTAAAAACAATACTCTGAAAATATGGATTGAAGACTTACAAACAGGAATAAAAAATTACAAGGCAACTATTAACGGTACTTTTGCGTTAATGGAATACGATTATAAAACAAATTTACTTGTTTACGACTTTGATGATGGAATAAGTACCACCGGCGAAAACAACTTAAAGGTATATGTTGAAGATAATGTGGGAAATAATACTATTTTTGAAGCTGTATTTTACAGGAAACAACAGACAAACTAACGAATTTGAAAACTACTCTTTTTTTTATCTTAAGCATATTATCTTTTAGTATTTATGCACAAACTGCCGAAGTTAAAGGTATTGTTCTTGATGAATTTAATAACCCCATAAACGGAGCCGAAGTAGTTTCGGATGCAAGTACAGGAACGCAAACAGATATTAATGGTTTATATGTATTGGATATACCTGCCAACAAGCAAGTAACAATAACTATAAATTATACAGGTTTAAAAAAAATATCTTTCAAGGTAAAATTAAAACCAAGTCAACAATATGAATTTAATCCTGTTTTAAAAGCTGAAGTTGAGCAAATTTCTGAAGTGGTTATTACTGGTACTAGCCGAAAAGATATCGAAGGTATTGTTAACCTTGATCCAAAAACCATTCGTAACACCCCGTCAGCTAATGCAGGAGTTGAAGGTTTACTCAAAACACTACCAGGAGTAAGCAATAATAATGAGCTAAGTACTCAATATAATGTTCGAGGTGGAAATTTTGACGAAAATTTGGTATATGTAAATGAAATTGAAGTATATCGCCCATTTTTAATCAGATCAGGGCAACAAGAAGGTTTAAGTTTTGTAAATACAGATTTGGTAAGTAATGTTGATTTTTCTGCAGGAGGTTTTCAAGCAAAATATGGAGATAAACTATCTTCAGTATTAGATGTTACTTACAAAATTCCAAAAAAAATAGGTGCTCGTGCCGAACTAAGTCTATTAGGTGGTAGCCTAGCTCTACAGGGTATATCAAAAGATGCCAATACAACAGCTATGCTTGGATTGCGTTACCGCGATAATAGCTTATTAGTTGACGCACGTGATACTAATAGTAATTTTCGCCCTCGTTTTGGTGATATTCAAACTTATATTACACATAATTTCTCATCTAAATTTGAGTTAAGCTTTTTAGGTAATGTAGCTATAAATTTATATGATTTAGAGCCAATTAGTCGAAGAACTAATTTTGGAACTCTTGATAGCCCACGTGCGCTTACTGTAGTTTATGATGGTCAAGAAAATGATCGTTACCAAACGTTGTTTGGTGCCTTCAAAGGAACTTACAAACCCAATAAAAATTTAAGTTTACGCTTAATTGCTTCTGGTTACCATACGCAAGAACAAGAATACTTCGATTTTTTGGCGCAATACCGTATAGGTAAGGTAAACCCAGCTATAGGAAGTGATTCTTTTGGCGAGATCGAATCAATCGAAGGGATAGGAGCTCAAGTATCTCATGCTCGAAATGATTTAGATGCATTAATTTTTAATATTGAACACCGTGGTACCTATACTAAAAATGACAATCAATTTGATTGGGGATTAAAATACACTAATGAAAATGTACGTGACCGTGTACGCGAATATGAATTTGTAGATAATTCTGGCTTTTTTGTAGCCTCGCCTTTTAAAGAACAGATTGTTGACCCTACTCCCGAAGATCCTTTAGATGGCGATCCAAGAGATAATCGTAACGACAGACGTATTATTCCCTTTAGTAATGTTCGTGCTAAAAATGAAGTCATCATTCATCGTTTATCAAATTATGCGCAATGGAGTAAAAAAACATTTATTGGTGACCACAAAGCTTGGGTAAATGCAGGTATCCGTTCTCAATTATGGCAAATAGCTGATAATAGTGGAAAAGCTATTAGTAAAAGACAAATAACAGTAAGCCCTAGAGCCCAATTTACCATTAAACCGAATTGGAAAAAGGATATGTTATTTCGTTTATCTACTGGCTTATACCATCAACCTCCATTTTATCGCGAATTGCGTGATAGTTTAGGTACTGTGGTTCCTAATGTTAAGGCTCAACAATCATTTCACATTTCATTAAGTAATGATTATAGTTTTAAAATGTGGAATCGGGCTTTCAAACTTACCTCAGAAATTTATTATAAAAAACTTTCTGATGTAAACACCTATACTTTAGAAAATGTTCGTATACGTTACCGAGCTAATAATAATGCCGAGGCTTTTGCGCAAGGTTTAGATTTACGAATTAATGGTGAGTTTGTTCCTGGTACCGAATCTTGGTTTAGTTTTGGTTATTTACGTACTGAAGAGAATTTAGATAATCGAGGTTATATAGCGCGTCCAACTGATCAACGCTTAAAATTTGGTGTCCTATTTCAAGATTATGTTAAAAGTATACCTAACTTAAAAATGTATTTAAATTTAGTATACCAAACAGGTCTTCCTGGAGGTTCTCCTAGTTTTGCAGATCCTTATGATTTTCAATCTCGATTGAATGATTATCGCCGGGTTGATATCGGAACCTCATACGTACTAGTTGATGGCAAAAGAAAAAAAGCCAAAACTTTAGGTTTTCTTAACCACTTTGAAACTTTTGAAATTGGTATTGAAGTCTTTAATCTATTTAATCTTCAAAATTCAATTACAAATACTTTTGTTAGAGATGCAAATAGTTTACGAGAATTTGCCGTGCCTAATTTTTTAACTCCTCGAATTCTTAATGTAAAACTTAGAATGAGTTTGTAATAGTATTCATTTATTCAAGAATAGAAAAATATAAATAATATCATAAAAACACATTAAATCACCTCATGATAATAGCTATATTTTATTTTTTTTAAATCTGCAATATCGTTGATTATACTATTAATCTCTATTCTATAGCATATATAATTACACTTATACTTCTCAACAAAAATTTGAAAATTTATATTATAATTAAGGATTTGTAGACCATAAAGAAGCTCCTTTTAGCATTGCGCGTCTTGGTAGTTTTAAGCCCGCAACTATCAACTCTGCAAAATCATCAGGTTGTAATACTTTATCAGGATTTCCGTCAGTAATTCCTAAATCATAAGCCATATCTGAAGCTATAGTACTTGGTGTTAATGTACAAACTCGAATGTTGTTTTTTCTAACTTCTTTCATTAAAGAATCTGAAAAACCGATCACTCCAAATTTTGATGCAGAATACGCTGAAATTGTAGCATTCCCAGATAAACCTGCCATTGAAGAAACATTTATTATATCACCTTCATTTTTATCAATCAAAAATGGTAATACTTCTTTAGTCACATAATACATTCCTAATAAATTGGTCTGTATAATATTTGTCCATTCCGATACTTCCATTTCCATTATTGAACCAAATGCTGCAATACCTGCATTATTTATAAGAATATCTACACTCTTAAAGTCTTCAATTATCTTCTCAATTCCTAATTGAACCTGTTCATAATTCCCTACATCAAAAGCAGCATAAGTTACGTTTACTCCTATAAGCTTTAATTCTTTAGCTACTTCTTTCAATTTACTTTCATTACGACCAGTTATAGCAATATCTACACCTTCATTTGCAAGTGCTATTGCCGTAGCTTTACCCAAACCTCTACTGCCACCTGTTATTATTGCTTTCTTATTTTTTAAATGTTCCATAACCTTATTATCTTTTGCTTTTAACTATAAATTTTACACCAATTAAACCATTTATTTATAAAACTAATTAGCTCTTAATAAATGCTCAAATTGGCATAACTAATTAGTATTCTAAATTTTTAGTCTTATCCTTTAAATTTAAATATATTAATCCTAAAGCTGGACCTATTGCCAATACCCAATATACAAGTATACTTGTATAATAAAGCTGTAAATAACTTAATACCTGGATACTTACTATAGTGATCGAAAAACCAATACAATTTACTAATGTGATAGCAGTACCTTTGTATGTCAATGGTGCAGATTGAGCTACTAAGGTTGACAATTGTGGAGAATCACTAATAACAAACATTCCCCAAATAAGCATAAAAGGAATAAATAAAAACTGAGGTACAAATAAAAATAATGGAAATAATAAACAACAAATTAATGAGCCTAGTAAACTTACTTTAGCTACCAATTGACTCGAATATTTTGCCGTAAGTAAACCTCCCCAAACACAAGAAACAAACCCAATACCAATAATTATAAATGCCCATAAACTTATATTTAAATCGGCATGATTCATTCTGTTATACAAACCAATAAAAAAAGGTACAAATGCCCAAAAAGTATATAATTCCCACATGTGACCAAAATATCCAAACGAAGCTTTTTTAAAGCCTTTTGATGTAAACATTTGAAACATTACTTTGGGCTGAAATTGTGCTCCTGTTTTGTTATAGGCTCCATTTGGAACAAAAAAACCTACTAATAGTGCCCCTATAATTGATAATGTCGATGTTAAACCAATTACTATAAATAAACTATCTTTTAAAGCTATATAGTTAAAAAAATGTGGTATTGCTGTACCCAATACTAAGGTACCTACAAGTAAGCCTAACGCCCTACCTAAACCATTTTTAAAATGATCGGCTGCTAGTTTAATACCCACAGGGTATATACCTGCTAAACAAACGCCTGTAATAAATCTTAATAAAGCAATAGAAGTAAATGTATTAAAACTTAATAGCAGTCCGGCATTACTTAATGCAGATACCAATGCACAATACATAAAAACTTTAGTTGCTAAAAACCGGTCGGAGATACTCCAAACAGCAAATATTAGCGTCCCTATAATAAACCCAAACTGAATAATTGAAGTAAAAAAACCAACACTATTCTTTGGTATTTGATAAGCTAAGGTTAATTCTGGCATTATTGCATTTACTGCAAACCAAACCGAGGTACACATAAACTGTGCTATTACAATAAAAAAAAGAATCCTTTGTTGTTTCAATAGTTTAAATCTTTTAATTTAATATTACCCTAATACATCAATTTCTCAAACTATATTATTAGGTCTTAACTCAAGTAATTCCTTACAAATTAGGCAATATTTAAAAGAACTAGGTTAAAAATATTTTTTTTAAAAATATTTTTAAAATCGAACATTAAACTTAAAAAAGTAACTATATTTGCAATCCGAAATAGGAAACTATATCGGGGTGTAGCGTAGCCCGGTCATCGCGCCTCGTTTGGGACGAGGAGGTCGCAGGTTCGAATCCTGCCACCCCGACTAAAACCACTCAAATTGAGTGGTTTTTTTGTTTTAAAATAGATTGATACAAATTCAACTTATTTTATGACGGGACAGATAAAAAGATAAAGCCTATAATTTAAATAATCATAGGCTTTATCTTTTTTTTAGTATATTTTTACTATACTTACTTAAAAGAAGTTACGCCAAATTTAGCTGCTTCTCTTCTGGCTTCTGGCGCCCATTTGGTTAAATTAGCAATACGCGTATCATTTGAAGGGTGTGTGCTCAACATTTCTGGTGGAGCACCGTTACCACTCTTGGACGAATTAGCTTTCATACGTACCCATAACTTTGCTGCTTCTTCTGGTTTATAACCTGCTATAGCCATTAAGTTAATACCTATTTTGTCAGCTTCCGTTTCATGACTTCTACTAAAAGGTAACATAATTCCTACTTGTGAACCTACCCCAAATGCTTGAGCAAATATTTGTTGTGCTGCTGCACTTTTACCACTCATGGCTATAGAACCAGCTACACCAGCTACTTGTTGAATTTGCCCTGCGCTCATACGCTGTTGTCCATGATTTGCTAATGCATGAGCCACCTCATGTCCCATAATAGCTGCAATACCCGCTTCATTTGCTGCAATAGGTAAAATCCCTGTGTAAAAAACAATTTTACCTCCTGGCATACACCATGCATTTACCGTAGCATCATCTACTAAATTATACTCCCATTTATATCCATTCAAATACTCTGGATGTCCATTTGCATTAAACCAACGCTCAGCTGCCTTAGATATTTTTTGTCCAATTCGAGTAATCATCTCAGCATCAGAAGTTCCCTTCACTACTTTATTTTCACTTAAAAACTGATCATATTGCTGAAAAGCCATAGGAAATATCTGACTATTACTTACTAAGGCTAATGTTTTTTTCCCTGTAAAAGGGTTGGTAGCACACCCCATTAGTAATACGGATGCTAATGCTCCTATTATTTGATTTTTATACTTCATAATAACCCTGTTTTGTTTTCAATACTAAAATTACAATTTTTTACATAATTATGTTAAGAACATTTTATTTTTCCTACTAACTCAAGGAAGTTTGCAAATATTATTTCTAATTTTTTATTAAAAAAATAAAGTTTGGCTAACTTTTTGAGATATTCGTTTAACAGCAACTAAAAATCGATTTCGGTAAAATGAAAAAATTTATAACTTTTATATCCATTTGTGGTATTTTATTTTCTTGCAAAGGACAAGAAAACAACACAGAACAGACCAAAACTTATGCCATAAATAAAACAGAAGCAGAATGGAAAGCTGAATTATCAGATTTTGAATACTATGTATTAAGACAAGCTGGTACAGAACGTTCTTTTACTGGAGAGTATAACAAACATTACAAAAAAGGAATTTATCAATGTAAAGCTTGTAATAAGCCTTTGTACAGCAGTTCTCACAAATTTGATAGTGGTACCGGCTGGCCAAGTTTTTATCAAGCTATTGAAGGGAATGTGGATACTAGTGTGGATTATAAATTAGGCTATGCTAGAAAAGAGTTACTTTGTGGTAATTGCGGTAGTCATTTAGGTCATGTGTTTGGCGACGGACCACAACCCACAGGGAAAAGACATTGCATTAATAGCGTGTCATTAAAATTTGAACCTATTGAACCATGAAAAAATTTAAAGTAGAAAAAAGTAATGAAGAATGGAAAGCACAATTAGGCGAAGAATCTTATTTCATTCTTAGAGAAAAAGGAACCGAACAAGCATTTAGTGGTACACTTAATACTCATTACGATAAGGGTACTTACACTTGTAAAGGCTGTGAAACGAAACTTTTTACTAGTGAACAAAAATTTGACAGTGGTTGTGGTTGGCCTAGTTTTGATGCCTCTGAAGAAGGTTCAATTATTTACAATCGAGATACCAGCCATGGAATGATAAGAACCGAAATTTTATGTGCTAATTGCGGCGGACATTTAGGTCATGTATTTGATGATGGCCCAACAGAAACCGGACAACGCTATTGCGTAAACTCATTAAGTATTAATTTTAAAAAATAACAATTATGAAAAAAATAAAAACACTTTTAATAGGCCTATTAAGTCTTAGTTTTATATTAGCTTCATGCGAAGGTCCTTCTGGACCTCCTGGGAATGATGGATTTGATGGTAGAGATGGTAGTCCAACTTTTATTTTTGAAATTGCTAATGTAACTTTCGAAAAAGACGCAAACTACTCTTTTGGAGATATTATACCAAATGACATTCCTATTGATGATTCGGATTTAGTTTTAATCTACAGATCTAACGAAGTAAATAGTGAAGGTGATGATGTTTGGCAGTTGCTACCTCAAGCTTATTTTTTAGATCAAGGAACTTTACAAGTCAATTTTAATCACACAAAAGATGATTTTGAGATTATTATTGATTCAAATTTTGATCTTGACGACCTAACTACCGATCAAGCTAATCGTTTTTTAACAAATCAAGTATTTAGAATTGCTGTTGTAAGTGCTAGTACTTCATCTGTAAACACTGGTGCTAAAATTTTAAATAACAGTGCTTTCGATTACGAAACTATTTCACAAGGCGCTCAACTCTTAAATTTTACAGAATAAAGAAACACTCCAATAAGATAAGATAACATTTGCCTCAAGGGTTTACCTCTTGGGGCAAATTTATTATGTCCTTTTATTTCCCAATAAAAATAGTGATTCACCTCTTTTAAAAATAATTTCGATTCTAAAATACTTTATTGAATTCCGCTTTATACACTTTATTTTTTTCACTGAAAACAGTGATTTTTAAAGAAAAACATAGACCTAACTTGCTCATTATTAAATCTAAAATCATTTAAAATGAAAAAATCAATTTTATCTATCTTAAAAAAAAGCTTTATTAATCTTTCACTTTTCACCTTGGTTCCCGTAACATTATTTTTTAGTTGTTCAAAAGACGAATCTTTAAATGCAACAGATGAAGAACTAGTAAATCAAAGTTTTATTGAAAATTCAGATAATGAAAGCTACAATTTATCGACACTAAAATCATCAAAAAGCCAAAACAAAACCTTCAATTGTACTAAAGCTCCCAAAATGACTCCAAGCTATAGAAGCACCGTAGTTTCCATAACTACTGATGTTATTGCTGATGAATATGAATGGACACTTACTAACAGTACCAGAGGAAATACAGGATCTTTTATAAGTCGATCAAATGCTGGCAGTCCAGGTATTAAAAGAAAAAAAACAAAAGAGCGAATTGTAACTGTATTTTCACCCGTACAATATGGTCCGAGACCAGCTTTCCAACCTATTTGGCCAGAAGGTTTAAGAATGTCTTTGAGAGTAAGAAAAGGGAATTGTTGGTCTAAAAAAGGATATATAACTTTAAAAAGTTATTAAAACTTAAATAGTAAATATAAAATTACTAAAATTTAGAAATCAACACTAAAAATATAAAAGTAATAGATTTGCCTCAATCAGTTAACTATTGAGGCAAATCTATTATTCTTCTTGATACTTCTATATAAAAAATCATTCTTATTAATCAAGCATATAAAATTATTATATTGCTCATTACCTTACCTATCAGCAATTAGAAAATGATTTATCAAAACAATCTATTACCACGCCCCTTCTCCTACTTATAAGTTTTAAAAAATTAAAAACTCTTAGTTTAAGACAAAAACAACCTCTTTGTTAGGGCTTAAATTAAAAAAGCTTTGACCGCTAAATAATTTTATTTTTTATAATTCACTATTATATAAAAAAGTTTTATATATTTGCTTTGTAACTCAAAGTACTTTATGAAAAGAGACAAATATATTGATGACTTAAAGGATATTAAAGATTTAATGAATCGGTCTTCTAAGTTTATATCACTTAGTGGATGGTCTGGAATAAGTATTGGTATAGTGGCATTAATTGCTGCTTTTATTGCTCATTTCAAAATTCAAAAATGGTACACTCTTAATTCTTTTGATGGACTACTTAATGGTGCAGCTATTGAGGCATTAAAAATTGAACTATTACTAATTGCTGGTATTACATTGGTTATATCTCTTGTATTTGGAATCATTTTCACCATTAATAAATCAAAAAGAATCAATCAAAAATTATGGAGCAAGCAAAGTAAATCGCTATTAATAAATTTATTAATTCCATTAGTTATTGGAGGCATACTGTGTTTACTATTTATACAAAAAGGAAATTATGGTGTTGTTGCACCACTCACCTTATTATTCTATGGTTTAGCTTTAATAAATGCCAGTTCATATACCATAGGAGAAATCAAAAGCTTAGGAATATTAAATTGTATTCTTGGTCTTATTGGAGTTTATCAAATAGGTATAGGTGTTATTTTATGGGGAATTGGTTTTGGAGTGCTTCATATTATTTATGGTATTTTAATGAAAATAAAACACAATTAATTGAAGTCGATCATAGCAAATATCAATAAAGCTTTTGAAAACAAGGTTAGACTTGGAACTATGTCTATACTTATGGTTAATGAAAGTATTGATTTCAATAGCCTTAAGGAACTATTAGGAGTAACCGACGGTAATTTAGCCAGTCACCTAAAATCATTAGAAAAAAATGAATACATCACTTACGAAAAAACCTTTGAAGGTAGAAAACCTAAAACCACCTACACTGCTACAAAACTAGGAAAACAAGCTTTTAAACAGCACATAACTGCTATTGAAAAACTATTAAAATAATTTTTTTGTCTAACAACTTTGAATTTCAAAGTACTTTAAATTTAAAAAAAATGAATACAACACCAGAGATCAAACCTATAGGAATGGGACAACGATTAAAAAATTCTGTCAGTATGAAAACAATTACCATATCTGTTCTGATTTTACTTTTACTTATTCCTATGGAAATGATAAAATCGATAATTAGAGACAGAGAGCAACAAAGAGAAACTGCTATTAATGAGGTAAGCAATAAATGGGCGGGTAAACAAGAAGTAACTGGTCCTATTTTATCAATACCAATAATTTATGAACAAAAATCAAGAGAAGGTTTTATTACAATCAAAAAGCATTTGCATATTCTGCCAGAAAAATTGGCAGTAAGCGGAGTTATAAATCCTAAAAAATTGAAAAGGGGGATCTATGAAGTTGTGGTTTATGAAAGTAATTTAGAAAACAAAGGTGTTTTTAAACTTCCTGAATTATCTAATTACAGTGACGCTAAAGAAATTCAGTTAAATAAGGCTTTTATAACTTTAGGCTTGAGTGATTTAAAAGGAATCAAAAATCAAGTAGAAATTAATTGGAATTCAACTAAAATACCTGTAATGCCTGGTTCCAGAATTGCTAACATTATCAATTCTGGAGTAACCATACCTTTACCTAATTTGTCAAATCAATTAAATGAAAATATTCCTTTTAACTACACTATAAAACTCCAAGGAAGTCAAGATCTTTCTTTTATCCCTATAGGAAATACAACTGAGGTTGATTTGAAATCTGACTGGAACTCCCCTAGCTTTTTTGGTAACTTTTTACCTGATAATAGAAATATAACCAAACAAGGTTTTGATGCCAATTGGAAGGTATTACAACTAAATAGAAATTTTTCACAAACTTTTATGGATGTCAATCCAAAAAAGCTAATGAAAAAAGCCGCTTTCGGAGTCCATTTAAAGCTCCCTATGGATGATTATCAAAAAACTATGAGATCAGCTAAATACGCTATTTTAATACTGGGGTTAACCTTTTTAATTTTCTTTTTAGTTGAAGTACTAAACAAAAGAAAAATACATCCTTTGCAATATATTTTAGTAGGTATGGCATTATGTTTATTCTATATATTATTAGTCTCAATATCTGAACATAGTAATTTCAATATAGCTTATCTAGTCGCAAGTTTTTCCGTAATAATAACCATTACACTCTATACAATAAGTGTACTTAAGCAAACCAAAATTTCATTATTAATTTTTGTTGTACTAGCTGCACTATATGGATTTGTTTTTGTTATTCTTCAACTCGAAGATTTTGCATTACTTATGGGAAGTATTGGATTAACATTAATTCTTGCAATTACCATGTATAGTACCCGAAACATCAACTGGTATAATATTCAATTTGAAAAATAATAATATGAAAAGGCGCAAATTTATTCAAAGTATACTTGGAATTGTTGGTTTAAGCCTAAGTACAGGTCTATATGCTTGGCTTATTGAACCTTTTTACCTTGAATTTGTAAAAATTAATATGCCTATAAAGCACCTTCCAGAACATTTGGAAGGTGCTACTTTAATGCAAATAAGTGACATCCATGTAGGTAATCGATTTAATTGGAATTATTTAATTGATTCCTTTAAAAAAGCTCAAAAATTCAATCCTGATTATGTTGTATACACTGGTGATTTTGTAAGCTATGAAAATTCAACACAAATTGAACAGCTTAAAAAAGTAATGAAACATGCCGTTAAAGGGAAAAAAGGCAGTATTGCTATTTTAGGAAATCACGATTATGGTAAAAATTGGAAGCAAAATGTAGTAGCTAATGAGGTATCAAATGTTTTGAATAATATAGGAGTTTTAATGCTTAGAAATGAACAAACCGAAATTGATGGATTACATTTTATTGGTATTGATGATTTTTGGGGGACTAACTTTAACCCTAAAAAAGCGTTTAAAAATTATAATAATAAAAAACCCACAGTTACACTTTGCCATAATCCAGATGTATGTGATCTTGATATTTGGGGGGATTATGATAGTTGGATTCTTTCGGGTCATACTCATGGCGGACAATGTAAACCTCCATTTTTAAACCCTCCTCTATTACCTGTTAAAAATAAAAAATATACCGCTGGTAAAATTGAACTTTCAAAAAACAGGACGCTCTATATTAATCGAGCCCTTGGACATTTATGGCAAGTTAGATTTAACGTAAGACCAGAAATCACAATTTTTAGGCTAAGTAATACCTCAAATCCCTCATCATAAATTGAGAAATAATAACTCTTTACATCACAATACTTAAACAAATACTGTAAAAAAATTAGACACCACTTCTGCTTTTTTACTAACAGATTTGTAGCTTTACTTGTAATTCCCAAGATTATGTTACAAGGAAAAGTACTTATTATTGATGATAGTCCTAATGTATTAAGTGCATTAGAAATTTTACTTTCGTGTGAATATAAAACAGTTAAAACATTAGCTAATCCTAGCCAAGTTATTTCTTATCCAGATTTGGATTCTTTTGATCTAATTTTATTGGATATGAATTTTTCTGCCTCGGTGAAATCTGGTAACGAAGGTATTTTTTGGTTATCTGAAATTAAAAAAATAGCTCCCAAAACGCATGTTATTATGATTACAGCGTATGGTGCTATTGATTTGGCTGTAAAGGCCATTAAAAATGGCGCCACTGATTTTGTACTAAAGCCTTGGAAAAATGAAGACCTACTAGCTACTTTAAAAGCATCATACTTATTAAAAAAATCAAAAGCAAAACTTCCTGAAAAGATTAAAACAGGTTTGCAAAACAACCGACCTATTATTATTGGTAATTCGAAAGCTTTAACACAAGTGCTACTAATTGTTGAAAAAGTAGCTAAAACTGATGTAAACGTACTTATTACAGGTGAAAATGGTACAGGAAAAGAATTATTTGCTCGTGAATTACATTACAATTCGCCTAGAGCTAATAAAGTGTTTATTAATGTCGATATGGGTTCCATTTCTGAAAACTTATTCGAAAGTGAATTATTTGGTCATAGTAAAGGTGCCTTTACTGATGCTAAAGAAGATCGTATTGGTAAATTTGAAGCAGCTCATGGCGGTACATTATTTTTAGACGAAATTGGAAATTTATCACTCCCAATGCAAGCCAAATTACTATCTGCAATTCAAAATCGATATATCGTTCGTGTTGGAACTAATAAAGAAATCCCTATTGACATCAGATTAGTTTGTGCAACAAATAGTAATTTAGAAAAACGTGTTCAAGAAGGTACTTTTAGAGAAGATTTGTTGTATCGAATAAATACTATCCATGTAGAAGTTCCTGCTCTAAGACACAGAGATAGAGATATTATTTTACTTGCCGAATTTTACCTAAAAAGCTTTATTGAAAAATACCAAAAAAAAGAAATACAGTTGCATGCTAATGCAAAAAACAAACTACTTCAATACAATTGGCCTGGAAATATTCGAGAATTAAAACATTGTATGGAACGTGCTGTTATCTTAAATTCGGAAAATACATTGACTTCAAATGATTTTAATTTTCAACAACACAACACTTTTTCGGCACAAAATCCAATTAGATTAGATGAAATGGAATTACTTATGATCGAAAAAGCCTTACATGAACACGATGGAAATTATAGCGCCGCTGCTAGCCAATTAGGAATAACGAGACAAACACTTTATAATAAATTAAAAAAAGCCCATAATGATAAGTAAAAAAATTTACTACATACTTATTATTAGATTATTCGCTATTTCACTAAGTGCCCTAGCTATGGGATTTTTTTTTAGTAAGGAAAATTATATGGTTATGAGTTTGTTTGTTTTATTTATAATAATACAAACTAGTTTATTAATAAAATTTTTTAACAGTACTAACCGAAAAATCGCTTACTTTTTTAAAGCTTTATTAAACGAAGATTTCACCCTCGATTTTAATGAAAATCTTCAAATTTCTTCTGTAAAAGAACTAAATACGAACTTAAACAAGCTAACTCAAAAATTTCAAAGCACACATTTACATAACCAAACCCAAGAAAGATATTACCAAGAACTTATTAAACAAGCAGAAATTGGCATACTTACCATAAATACAAAAGGTCATATTATTTTAGCTAATCCCAGAGCTGAAAAACTATTAAATCATACTCCATTAACCCATATAAAGCAACTTGAAAAAATTGATACAGAGCTATATCAGTTACTGTGTAATACATTAAATTTTCAACGAAAGCTAATTCAAATCAAAAATGAAAGAGAAAGCATTCAATTAGCTATAAAAGCTAATAGTATTAATTTAAATGGAAATCAATTAAAATTAATTACACTTCAGGATATTAATTCGGAATTGGATACTAAAGAAACCGACTCTTGGATTAAATTAATTCGAGTACTTACTCATGAAATGATGAACAGTATTGCTCCAATTACTTCCATATCAGAATCCCTTTTAAAACATCATCAAAAAAACAAAAACTCCACCTCTATAGTTAATAAAAATGATAATGAGCAACTATCTTCTGTAGATATTATGAATAAAGGCTTGCGTATTATAAAAAATCAAGGAGATGATTTAATTCGTTTTGTTGAGTCATACCGAAGCTTTTTAAATGTACCCAAACCCGAAAAAAAACTAATAGATATTACTAAACTATTTGAAAAGATTGAATTATTATTTGAAAAACAAATTATTCAAAAAAATATTAACTTAAAAATAGTCACTACTCCAGGTTTAACTATATATGCTGATGAACAACAATTAACTCAAGTATTACTAAACTTAGTAAAAAATGCTATTCAATCATTACAACAAACTACTGATCCAAAAATTGAATTAACTGCTAAAGCCATTGAAAATTCAAAAAAAATGATTTCCATAAAGGATAATGGTAAAGGCATTACCAACGAAGAAATGGAACGCATATTTGTTCCTTTTTACACCACTAAAACAAACGGTTCGGGTGTAGGACTTAGTATTTCTAAACAAATTATACAGTTACATGGTGGAAATTTAAAAGTACAATCTACAGAAAGTAAAGGTGCTGTTTTTAGTATTATTTTGTAAACTTAAAATAAAAAGCTAGCAACTTTAAATTGCTAGCTTTTATACTATATAAATTTTGTAACTATCAGTTAAAATATCATATTTTTAACTCCTTTTTTTTAGAATAACCATCTTAAGGCTATCAAATCTTCACCTGTTAGTTCTTTAATAGGTGGATTTAGATCTTTACCACATGTCATCATAACAGAACGTACAGGAGAATCAAAATTAGAGTCTGTTCCAGGAATATGTACTGAAAATGTATTAGCTGGTGCAGGATCTCTTAAACCTTGGTCAAAGGGGCCTCCAATAATTCCAGCTTCAATACATGAATTTAGACCTCCAAAATCTGAATGTCTCAAACCTAAACTATGCCCTAATTCATGCGTAAGTAAAGCTTCAATATTATTAATATTAAATCTATTTGATCCATTTGAAATTTCCATCCATCGACCAGGATTTCCATTTGATGGACTTGTAGCTATTGCCGAAAGACTATTATTTTCAATTTGATAAAGTATAAGATCTTCATTACTAAAACCACTTCCAAAAGTAACTTGGAACTTAATTTTCAAGCCTGCATTATTATAATTTGCAATAGCTCTTCTCAGTCCTTCTTGAATATTCGGAAGCAAATTAATACCACGTACTCTTAAAGTTCGTTGTCCTTGATTTGGTACATTTACCCTATTAAAAACCCGGTAAAGCTTTCCATTATCAGGGTTTTCCTGCACTTGTACATTGTCACTATTTATATCAAGCTCATTATCAGTAATAAATACATCATCTACTTTCCATCCTTCAGCTTTTTTCCCATTAGGTGTTTCAAAAGAATATCTTTCAGCATAATTTGGATTCAATGATAAGTTCCATAATTTTGCCGCCTCACCGTTGGATGGTCTTCGTATTTGATCATTATTATTCTGATCTAATAGTCCTTTTTCGTCATTTTGGCACGACATACATAGTAATGCCACAGACATTACTCCAAATGTAATTGATTTTAACTTTTTCATAATTGTAATGTGTTAGAGTTAGTTAACTTATAATTTCAAAACAAAATCTTAATTTGATAATTATACAAGTTAAATAACCTTGATTATTACATAAATGAAAAAATAACCGTCAATTATTTAGCTTATACTAAATATTCAAAAAAAACTATAATAAAGAAATCATAAAATTTTAAAATAATATCAAAAATACAATTTAGAATAGTCCAAAATTCGATTTTAGGTGTTTTCGCACAACCAATAAAATACCTATATATTTAATTTTATAATATTTTCTATTTTGAAATACTACCTACATATAGTTCGCGTTCTCTAGTAAAACAAACTCATGAAAACAATATTACGTAGCTTTATTTTATTAGGAGTTATTAGTTTATTCACCCCATTAAAAGCGCAAATCACATATGAACCTGCTTTTTCTGGTATTACCTTTAACTTCCCTGTTGAAATTGCTAATCCTGGAGATGGTACTGATCGTTTATTTGTCGTTGAGCAATCAGGAAAAATTAAAGTATTTCCTCGGAAAAAAAATGTGCAGCCTAATGAAGTAGAAACATTTTTAGATTTAAGCTCCTCTATTTTTTTTCGTTTTGGCCTTGAACTAGGATTATTAGGTCTTACTTTTCATCCTGACTATAAAAACAACGGTTACTTTTATATTTATTACACAGACACTGCACAAGGTAGAAATCCTCGTATGGTAGTATCCCGATTTACTGTTTCTAATAACAATCCAAATTTAGCAGACCCTAATAGTGAATTTATTATATTTCAATTTGATAAAAATCAAAACAACAGTAATCATAACGGTGGTAAAATAGCTTTTGGACCCGAAGGTTATTTGTATATTTCTGTTGGTGATGGCGGTGGTGGTGATGACCCTCAACGTAATGCTCAAAATATAAATAATGTATTTGGTAGTATTTGTCGTATTGATGTTGATATCGATGGTAGCAATCCTGCTGAAACTAATGGTGCATTACCAAATGGCAGGTATGAAATCCCTTCAGATAATCCTTTTGTAAACACTGTTGGATTAGATGAAATTTATGCTTACGGAATACGAAACACTTGGAAGTTTTCATTTGACACACCTACAGGTCGTTTATGGGGTGCCGATGTCGGACAATCTGCATTTGAAGAAATCAACTTGATTCAAAATGGAAAAAATTACGGTTGGAACCGATTTGAAGCTCAAGATCTAGCAAATAACACACCACTTAATGGTTCTCAAAAGGAAGACCCCGTATTATTTTATAATCATTTAAATGGTGATGTTTCCATTACTGGTGGTTATGTTTATAGAGGGACACAAATAAAAAGCACCACTCCTGATATAAATTCTAAATATATTTTTGGCGATTATGTAAGCGGTCGTGTTTGGGCAATGGATTACAATCCATCTACTAATAGAGGTACAAAAACATTACTGTTCAAAACAAACGGTCAATTTATTTCTTCTTTTGGAGTAGATAATAATGGAGAAATTTACTTTTCTAGCTACGGAGATCAAGCACAATTATTTCAATTAGTTGATGGTCTAGCTTCTCCTTTAGGAAATAAATTAAGTGGAGAAGGTACTTGGTCTAATTTAGAAAATGGAATACCTAATGGCGAAGTAAATGCAGTAGTAGCAGCTTCAAATGGAGATGTTTTTCACGGGGGGAATTTTACATTAGCCGGAAATATTACAGCAAATAATTTAGCCGTTTACAATGAAAATTCGGGCTGGAAAACTTTTGGTACTGGTGTAAATGGAACTATTAATGATATAAAAGTGGATAGTAATGGTTTGGTATATATAGGTGGTACTTTTACAGATATAAACGGAGTTTCTGCTAATGCTGTAGCTGTTTGGGATGGAATTTCATGGAAAACTGTCGGTAATGGAAATGAAATTGAAGGAGTTGTACAAGCCATAACTATTGATGCTAATAATCAAGTTTATGTAGGTGGTGTTTTTGAAAATGTATCGGGTAATTTAGCTCAAAACATAGCAAAATGGAATGGCAGCACTTGGAGTATTTTGGAAGATAACAATACAAACGAAGCAGGAACAAACAATGAAATTAGATCATTAGCTACTGATCCTATTACAAATGATATATATGCAGGTGGTAATTTTGATGTAGCTGGAGGCGTATCTGCAAACAGAATTGCTGTTTGGAATGATACCTCAAAAAAATGGAGTAATTTAGGTTTAGGAACCAGTGGTTTTGTTGAAGCCATTGTAGCAACAAGTACTGATGTATTTGTTGGAGGTAATTTTGCAATTGCAGGTGGGCAAACAGTAAATAGACTTGCACGTTGGAGTAAAACAAATAATACTTGGAATGCTATTGATAATGGTGTTGATAATTTAGTGAAAAGTTTAGAACATGATGGTAACAACCTCTATGTTGGAGGTGCTTTTAGCCTTGCTTCGTTTACAAATGAAAATTACATTGTTAATGGGATAGCCAAATGGAATGACACTAACGGGTGGCAAGCTTTAGGTAAAAACGAAGTTGGAATTGACAATAAGGTAAACAGTATTGCTCTAGACCAAAATACAATTGGAAAAATATATGTTTCAGGCAATTTTTCACGAGCAGGTAACATAAACGTTAACAAAACGGCTAGCTGGAGTGACGAATCTACACTTAGCATTATTAACCTTGAGCTTCCAATTGATAAAACATATACCATTAAAAATCCAATTGATAAAAATATCACTTTAAAAGAAGCTACCACGTGGAAACTACATGATAATACTGGTAAATTTTTGAAATCTGGTTTTGGTAAAACAATTAATATGAGCACTCATGCCATTGGACTTTACTACCTTATTTTGAATAACAATACTACAGTAAAAGTTATCAAACAATAAACAAATATCTCAATTTCAAATAAATACACATAATACTACACTTTTTAAGTTAAGTATATTACCTATATGTATACTTAACTTAAAAGGTTTAAATGAACTTAGAGGTAAAATATACTAGTACACATGAAAAGAATAACTTAGTTTTGCAAACTGATTAATTCTTTAGAAAAATATTTGTTTTACGTATGAAGTTATCAAAACTTACTTTTTTTAGTAGTCTCTTTTTATTCTTTTGTTTTTTTTCTGGTATAGCTCAAAGTAACCGTAAAGTAAGTGAACCTAACCTTTGGCAAGATTTTACTTATGATATGGGAAATGTTTTTGCAGGAGCTGGTTATGCTTACACCAGACCTTTGCACTGGCAAAAAAATAATTTTTTATTATTTGGAGGAGTAGTAGGATCTACTTTACTATTACACACTGCCGATGATGAAATTCGAAAAGAGTTTATAGGTCACAGGGATAAAGTTCCTGCAATAATTAGAAGTTATGGTTGGTATTCTGGTAGTCCGCAAAACAATTTTGGAATTACTAGTAGTGTTTATTTAGCTGGGTTATTTACCCGAAATGAAAAGTTAAGAAGAACTGGTGTTTTACTTATATCATCTGCTGTTGCTACTGGTTTTGTTCAGCAAGTTGCTAAATCTGCTACAGGTAGGGCTAGGCCTGGTGGAAATTTAGGAAGTACTCATTTTAGACCTTTTGGAGGTAGTGCTACTTTTAGATCGTTCCCTTCTGGCCATGCCGTACTTACTTTTACTAATGCCCATGTAATTGCCAAACAGGTTAAAAACCCTTGGATTAAAACAGGGATTTACACCTTAGGTTTGGTTCCAGGTATTACTCGTATATACGAAGATGCACACTGGGCTTCGGATGTTTTTTTAAGTTGGGCTATGAGTTATTTTATGGTTGAAGCTATTGATATTTATCTTAATCGAAAATATGATAAAAAGTACAACGATAAATCAAAAAACAAAAAAGATACTATTGGCTTAAGTTTTGGGGCTGGTGGTATAGGTATAAATTATAGTTTTTAAAACCATAATTTAATATGAGTTCCACATAATTTTATTCAACTGCAAAAATTGTCAATGGGCGTATTCAGAGAATAGCCTGATTCTCAAAAATTATACATAAAAAATCCAAAATTTGATAAATTCAAGTTTTGGAT
>CANLCT010000032.1 GCA_947489195.1 uncultured Aquimarina sp.
CATCAACCATCAACCATCAACCATCAACCATCAACCATCAACCATCAACCATCAACCATCAACCATCAACCATCAACTACTTTATCAATCCAATAGCCACTAAGCGTTCGTGTAAAAAGTCGCCAGCTAAAATATCATCGTGAGCTTTAGGGTGTGTTTTGTCAATGCATGCTTCCAAACAATTTAAAGGCATATCTAAACGAGGATGCATAAAAAAAGGAATAGAATAGCGAGGTTCATGCCAACTTTCTTTTGGCGGATTAATTACCCTGTGTATGGTTGATCGGAGTTTGTTATTAGTTAAACGCTCTAACATATCACCAACATTAATAACTAATTCATTTTCGTGTGGGGCGGCATCAATCCATTGCTCTTGTTTATTTAAAACTTGTAGGCCTCCAGTAGAAGCACCCATTAAAAGTGTAATTAAATTTATGTCGCCATGGGCACCGGCTCGTAAAGCATCATCAGGTTCTTCTGTAATTGGTGGGTAATGTATGGGGCGTAAAATACTATTTCCGTTGGTGCTCCATTTATCAAAATAAGTTTCCGGAAGTTTTAAATACAAAGCAATAGCTTTTAATAAGTATTGTCCTGTTTTTTCTAGCATTTTAAAGGCTTCCATTCCAATTTGATTAAAATTAGGGAGCTCAGTAACTTGAATGTTTTTATGATAATCTTTAGTGTATTCAAGATCAGATTGCGGTTCTTGTCCAAAGTGCCAGAACTCTTTTAAATCAGCTTTTTTATGTCCAACAGCTTGTTCTTTTCCAAAGGAGGTGTATCCACGTTGTCCATGTAAATCAGGAACTTCGTAAGTTTTTTTAGTAGTTTTTGGTAACTCAAAAAAAGCTTTAATTTCTTTATAAAGTTGAGCAGTTAATGTTTCTGAAAGAAAATGATTTTTGAGCGAAATAAAACCTATTTCTTCAAAAGCATTTCCTAAATCAGTAACAAATTGTTGCTTTTCCAAAGGGTTTTCAGATAAAAATAAAGACAGATCTAAACTAGGTATAGTATTCATAATAAAAGTTAGGTTAAGCTGATGCTAAATTACTATTATTTCATTTTTAAACCCGAATAATGTTATAGATTTTGTAATTTATGAAAAGGTATAAATGAAATAAATATGACGAACAATTTTTGTAAACATTTCTGTACAAAAGGCTGTATTGTTAATGTTATTTGAGAATATAGTTATAAGTTGTAATTTGTAACTGGTAATATATCAGTAATTTATTTTCTAACTAATACTATTTGATTTATGAATTTATATAATAAACTAGGATTTTTATCTGTACTGATGTTTTTAACATTTGCATGTAAAAGTACACAACCTATAAGACAGGCTGAAAAAATATTGAAAGGGAATTGGACCTTAACAAAGGTATCATATAGTAGGCCAGGGACTTTTAATGTGAAATTATATAATGACGCTGGCGCAAATTGCTTTGAGGGGAGTATTTGGCAATTTATTCCCAATAATAATACCGGAACATATCAATTTACTACTGATGGTTGTGACACTTCGGTAAAAAACATAAAATGGACAATTCCATTGCAAGGAGCTCAGCAAACGTATAATTTTATGATGAAGCCACTTACAGTAAAAAAGAAAAGTATTGAAGGGAATAAAGGGTTTAGAACTACTCTAGAAAGTTTAGATGGATCACAAATGGTTTGGTCTCAAAAATTAGAGTTTGAAGGTAAACCGTTTAAAATAACTATGAATTTTGTAAAAAGCGAATAATATGAAATCGATAATAAATAAATTAGGAGTAGTACTGCTTTCAGTAAGTATGTTAGCAAGTTGCAAAGCAGTACAAAATGCGAATAATACACAAAAAGGAGCTGGAATTGGAGCTGTTGGAGGAGCTGTATTAGGTGGTATTTTAGGAAATAATATAGGCAAAGGAGGAAATTCTGAATTAGGAGCAGTACTGGGTGGAGTATTGGGTGGTGTTGCCGGAGGTATTATTGGACGTAAAATGGATAAACAGGCCGAGCGTATTGAAGAGGAAATTCCAGGTGCAGTTGTGGAACGTGTTGGCGAAAGTATTAATGTAATTTTTGATGAAGAAAGTGGTATTTATTTTGATACTTCAAAATCGGATATTAATGCAAAATCAGAACAAACATTGCAGCGTTTACAAAAAATTCTAATCGATTATGCCGATACAAATATTTCTATTTCTGGGCATACAGATAGTAGTGGTGCCGAAGCCTATAATTTGCAATTGTCTAAAAATAGAGCAGAATCTGTAGCCTCTTATTTAAAAACACATGGACTAGATCCTTTGCGTTTTTCGGTACAATGGTTTGGTGAAACAAAGCCGAAATACGATAACAGTACTCCCGAGGGGAGAAGTAAAAATAGAAGAGTAGAATTAGGAATTGTTGCCAATGAAAAAATGCAAAAAGAAGCTATAGAAGAAGCTAAAGGACAATAAATAAAGGGACTGGATTAGTTTCAAGTTACTTATGTTATAATAGTAAATAAATGCCTTAATTTTTGAGGCATTTATTATTTGGTTTTACTCGCTTTTGAGTAACTTTGAGGGTTACTTTTTTTAAGTTAAAGGAATGTGTCGATTTGTTTATAATTTTATATTCAAAAGTTCTTTTCTTACTATAAAATAAACTCTTAATTGGCTTGATTTTTGATTACTTTATAGGCTATTAGAGTAAAATATTATATTGTATAATTTTGAAGGAAATTCATATTTATGGGATTGTTAACAAGGCGTAAAAACAAAAAATTCAGTTACACCCCGCGTTATTATAAAAGCGAAAAGGAGGGGAGTCCCTTTGAAATAAATCAAAAATTTGATAGTTATCGTAGTACCATAGAACCCGCAAAAGGATTAAAAGGTAAATTTTCATCTGCTTGGGATGAATACCGTAGTAATCCTAAAAGTGAAGCCAATAAAAGAGTGCTATATATTTGTGTCGTATTACTGGTTCTTTTTTTGTTTATTATAGATTTTGATCTATCCATATTTTTTAAACGCTAATGTCTGATATTATTCAACTTTTACCGGATCATGTAGCTAATCAAATTGCTGCAGGTGAGGTAGTACAGCGTCCGGCATCGGTAGTAAAAGAATTGTTAGAAAATTCAATTGATGCAGGAGCAACCCATATAAGCTTAATTGTTAAAGAGGCTGGAAAAACCCTTATTCAGGTAGTCGATAATGGCAAAGGAATGAGTACTACCGATGCTCGTTTATCATTTGAGCGCCATGCCACTTCAAAAATTAGATCGGCAGCAGATTTATTTGCCCTTTCAACAAAAGGTTTTCGAGGTGAGGCTTTAGCTTCTATTGCAGCAATTGCACATGTGGAGCAAAAAACAAAGCAAGAAAATCAAGACTTAGGAACGCATATAAAAATAGAAGGCAGTGAGGTGATATTGCAAGAGCCCTGTACAACACCAAAAGGAACGACTATTTGGGTTAAAAATCTGTTTTTTAATGTGCCTGCTCGAAGAAATTTTTTAAAATCTAATGCGGTAGAGTTACGCCATATTATTGATGAATTTCATAGAGTAGCTATGGTGCATTGTAACATACATTTTGAGTTTTACTCTAATGGGAATGAGGTGTTAAATTTACCAGCAACAAATACACGTCAACGACTTGTACATATTTTTGGAGGAAAAACAAACGAAAAATTAGTGCCTGTTTCAGAAGAGACAGAACTGGTTACTATTTCTGGTTTTGTAGGCAAGCCTGATTTTGTTAAAAAAACCAGAGGAGAGCAATTCTTTTTTGTGAATGATCGTTTTATTAAAAGTCCCTATTTGCACCATGCAATAACATCTGCTTTTGAAGGGCTTTTAAAAGAAAAAAGTTACCCAAGCTATTATTTGTATTTAAGTGTTGATCCAAAGTCAATTGATATTAATATTCATCCAACTAAAACTGAAGTCAAGTTTGATAACGAACAAGCTTTATATGCTATTTTACGTGCTACCGTAAAACATAGTTTAGGACAGTTTAATATTACCCCGGTATTGGATTTTCAGCGAGATGCGAGTATGGATCTGCCTTATGAACAAGTTAAAAAAACGATTAGTGTACCAAAAGTTGAAGTAGATCGAAATTTTAATCCTTTTGATACAAATTTTGAAAAAGCAGTTCCAAGTTTTAAAGATCCAAAAGAATCAAAGCCTCAAAAGAGTTCAGGTACCACATTTGTGTCCAATTTTAAGGCCAAAAAAACTGATGATTGGGAGGCGTTGTATTCCGGTTTAAATGATAAAAATGACATAGCTATTTTACCAGAACGAAAAGCTTCAAAATTGGAGTTTGAAAGTTCAGTAAATTCAGTGCCTATGTTTGATAAGGCTTCTGCAGAAGCGAATAAAACACAAACAGTATATCAATTACAACGTAAATATTTAGTAACTACAATTAAAAGTGGTTTGGTTGTGGTGCACCAAAACAGAGCACATCAGCGGGTGTTATACGAAGAATTTAGGAAACAAATTAGCTTGTCAAATGCAGTGAGTCAGCAGTTATTGTTTCCGTTAGAATTAACATTCTCTTCAATAGAAATTGCGTTGTTAAAATCGTTAGAAACACATTTGATAGATGCTGGTTTTAATTTTAATGCTTTTACAAACGAAAGTGTATCCATACAAGGTATACCAACAGTAGTAACAGAAAGTGAAGTGTCTATTATTTTAGAGCAGTTAATTGCAGATATGGAACAAGAATTACCCGATACCGGTTTTTCTCAAATAGATGTAATGGCAAAGTCATTAGCAAAAAGTGCGGCAGTAAAAACAGGAGTGGTATTAGAAAATGAAGCGCAAAAACATATGGTAAATCAATTATTTGCTTGCGAAGAACCTAGCCGTGCTCCAAATGGAAAAACAACTTTTATTACATTAGGAGTTGATGAATTAGATAAAAAGTTTTAGCATGGATAGAATTACAGATACGGTAAAAACTTTACTGATCATAAATGTGATATTTTTTATAGGAAGCGCATTTTTAGGTGATGAAATAAAATATTTCTTTTATGAATATTTTACAATGTATTTTCCTAAGCATCCATATTTTGAATATTGGCAGATTTTAACCCATATGTTTATGCATGGTAGCCCTTCACATATATTCTTTAATATGTTTAATTTATTTATGTTTGGTTCCATTTTAGAAAATCATTTAGGAAAACAACATTTTTTGTTTTTATATTTCTCAGCAGGTTTAGGTGCTTTAGGTCTACATCTTTTAGTAGATTATATTAATTTCTTGCCAGTTTTTGAGAAGTATATACAAAACGGTATACCAGAGCAAGAGATAATAAAAAGAATGATCATTAGTGAACAGTTCCCTGGTGGTGTATTAGGAGCTTCAGGTGCTATAGCGGGTTTATTTGCTGGTTTTGCAGTGTTATTTCCTAACCTTCCATTGCAAATAATGTTTATACCTTTTCCAATTAAGGCTAAATATTTAATTGGAGGGTATTTTTTGTTAGATTTATACTTTGCTATAACTGGAAAATCAATGTTTTCAGGAGTTAATATCGCGCACTGGGCACATATTGGTGGTGCGGTAGTTGGTTTTATAATTATATGGTATTGGAAAAAGAATTCGTTTAATGATAAACGTTGGTATTAATGAATTTTAAAGAAGTATACTCAAAATATTTTTTACAAGCGTCAGTTTTACATAAACTGATCATTGTTAATGTATTTGTTTTTGTTTTATTTTCAGTATTGGGAACATTAAGTTTCTTACTGAAAATAGATTTATCATTTATAGAAAATTGGTTTGCTTTTACTCATGATTTATTTGGGTATATGGTTAAGCCCTGGTCATTAGTTACCTATAGTTTTTTGCATGATGGTTTAGGACATTTGTTTTTTAATATGCTTTTATTGTATTTATTTGGAGAAGTATTCTTGAATATTCACAATGGTAGACGCTTTTTAAATGTTTATTTTTTAGGAGTTATTTTTGGTGCTTTGTTATTTATGGTAGCATATAGTTTATTTCCTGTATTTGAAGAAGTTAATAGATCAACAATGAAAGGAGCTTCGGCTGGAGTTTCTGCAGTTATGGTAGCAGCAGCTATACAGAGTCCAAATTATTCTTTTAGATTATTATTTATACCAGTAAATATAAAAATATGGTGGATTGTTGGGGCTTTACTTTTAAGAGATGTTATTAGTATTCAATATGGAAATGCAGGAGGACATTTTTCTCATTTAGGAGGAGCCTTAATTGGTTATTTGTATATGGTACAATTGCAAAAAGGGAATGATATAGGAAAGCCAGTTGAAAGTTTTATGGACTGGGCAGTAAGTTTAACCAAGCCTAAAGAAAAAACAGTATTGAAAACAGTTCATAAGGCCAAAAAAACAAAAAAGAATTCAAGCAGTAATGCTTCTTCAATAAAAAAAACAACCTTATCTAGGCAAACTAAAACGCCTACACAAGCTCAAATTGATGCTATTTTAGATAAAATAAGTAAAAGTGGATACGAAAGCTTATCAAAAAGTGAGAAAGATTTTTTGTTTAAAGCAGGTAAAAATTAGAAAGTATTCATGAAGCGTATTCTTTTTTTATTAAACTCCATAGTAGTTTTTATTTCATTATGTGCATGGGTTATTTCATATATCCCACCAACAAAGTTGCATTTTATTAATTATTGCTCGCTTTTAATGCCTGTGTTGCTATTAATTAATGTGTTTTTTGCTTCGTATTGGTTACTTCAGTTAAACAAAAAAAGTTTATTGTCAATTATATTTTTATTGTTAAGTGTTAAAAATTTACAACGTTTGTATGGGGTAAGTTTTTTGAAGTCAGTAGCGAGCGTAAGTTTGGCAGATAAGCCTATAAGTATCATGTCTTATAACTCCCGTCAGTTTTCTTCAGAAGACGAACACACTGTTTTTTATAAAGAATTTATAAAGGTTTATAAAGATAGTTTGCCTGATGTACTTTTGGTTCAAGAAACATTAATTAGTGCTATTAATAAGCTAAAAAAAGAATATCCTTATGCATCAACTAAAACAAAAGATTCTAAAAAAGGCTCAAATTTTATAGTTTCAAAATATCCAATTATAAATGAAGGTTTGATTCGTTGGAAGGATAAACAACTGGGTAGAGATGCCGCTTTTGTAGATTTGAAAATAGAAAATGATACCATACGTTTTTATAGTATTCATTTATCTTCATATAAGTTTTCAAAAAATGCAGAACAATTACAAAAAAGAGGAGGGAAGAGTATTTTGAAGCGTTTTAGTAAGGTGTTTAAATATCAAGAGCAGCAGGTTAATAAAATTAAAGAGCATATTGCTGACTCTCCATATCCAGTCATTATTGGGGGTGATTTTAATAATAATGCATTTTCTTATGTGTATAAAGAGTTGCTACACTCTAGTGATTTAAAAGATACTTTTGTTGAAGTGGGTAAAGGATTTGGAGCTACTTACGATTTTAGTTATTTCCCAACGCGAATAGATTTTATTTTTGTACCAACTTCTGCTCAAGTTTTTTCTCATAGGATAGAAAGGCATAAAGCCTGGTCAGATCATTTTCCTGTAATTGTCAAAATAAACTTATAGCAATGTGGGAGGTATTGAGGTTTTGTACCCATTATGGATTGCATTTCTTGTTTCCAGGGCTTGTAGCTTTTATTTTTTTTAGAAAGCAATGGAAAAAAGCTTGGTTACTATTAGTATTGACCATGTTGGTGGATTTAGATCATTTTTTAGCTGCAGATTTTTTTGAGGCAAACCGATGTAGTATTGATTTTCATCCGTTACATTCATATTATGCAATAGCAATGTATTTAGTGTTGTTTTTTGTTCCAAAGACACGTATTGTGGCTTTGGGGCTATTATTACATATGGCTACAGATTATCAAGATTGTATGTGGATGTGAGTTCTCGGTACATTTTTACTTCGCTGTGGCTACATAAAAACACTCGAACCAGTCAATTCATTAAGTAAGTGTGTTTAATTTAGAGCTAGTTATTACTTTGATTGATTTGTGAAATGGAATGAAACAAATTGTATCGAGAAGTGCTGGTGCTAGTTACAAATCTTGACTTTCTAAATAGGTCAAGGAATTTGGACCTTCATTAAAAAGTAAATCTAAAATAGAAAGATTAGGAATAAATCCATGTTTACTTTCAAAAACTTGAATGTATTTATCAAAATTAGCACCAATAGATTTATCTTTTGGGTTAACTAGATACCTGTAATCAATAAGATTATCGGGAGTATGTAAGTCGAATACAGTAGTTTTTGTTTGTGGTAAAGTTAATTGTAGGCAATCAAAAATAAATTCAGCACATTTGTAATTAAAATCAAGTAAGAATTTGGCTTTTTTTTCAAAAAGAGGTGCTAGATCATCTTCGTAAAATTCAAAGTAAGGAGAAGTTCTGTATGCTGCTTCTAAGGATTTCCAATGAATTTTTAAGCTATTAAATTGGTGTTCAATTTCGATATCTTTATATAATCGTTTTTTACCTTTTATGCCAGAATGAAGTATAGGTAGATTTAAAAGTAATATTCCATTTGCTCCATAAATATAGGTACGGTTACGTAAAGTTTGTTTTTGATAATTATCACAATTCTCAAAAACAATACTTTTGGCTTTGGCTATAGCTACATATTGGGCAATAGAACCAAAATAACTAGGATGCGTAACTATTTGACTCATTTTAATTGATGCTCCTCCTTTTTATATTATGCTTGTTTTTCTTTTCTTTTTTTTAAGAAGAAACTAATTCCAATATATCCTAAAATGAGTAATAAAACTAAATAGCGATATGAAACTAATTTACCATCACCACCAACAGTAGTCATTATACGATCCCAGCGAATTTTATTAAAAAGTCCCTTGGCATTTGTATCCCAGCTCATAAATAAGAATACAGGTTTGCCTACTACATGATTTTCAGGAACAAAGCCCCAATAGCGACTGTCTTCACTATTATGGCGATTATCTCCCATCATCCAATAGTAATCTTGCTTAAAGGTGTAAGATGAGGTTGGTGAATTGTTAATTAATACTTGAGATCCATTAAGGCTAACCTTATTATCAATTCCCATTTCTTCACCTTCATAAACTTCAATAATGCGTTTGTAGAAAGCAATATTTTCGGGAGTTAAATTTACAGATTTTCCAGCTTCGGGGATATATATAGGCCCCATTTGGTCTTTGTTCCAATTTAACTTTCCGTTGTTAGGGAAAATTTTAGATTCTTTTTCGCCTTTTGAAGCAATGATAGGTTCTACAGAAATAATGGCTGATTTTTTTTCTAAATTTTCTGCTTCGTCTTTCGTCATAGCAGAAATTATATATTCATTTCCAATATTTCTATATTTATTAAATCCTGATAATCTGGCTTTTTCGTAAGTAATTGGTATACCAGGTAATCGGTTGCCATTAGGTAAAACCATCCCTTTTGGGCTAATTACAGGATCGGTAATATCGTAGTTTTTATATAAAGATTTTAAATTGACAATATCATTGGGCTTTTTGGTAGTTACTTTATGACTATATTGAGGTTTTGCTTTTTCAGGTAAATCGAGGGGCTTACCGTCAATAAATACTTTACCATCAACAATAGTTAGGTTATCTCCAGGGATACCCACACAGCGTTTTACGTAATTACTTTTTTTGTCAATAGGTTTGGTAACTTTAATACCATTCTTAACAAAAAACTGAGTAACGGTATCTACAGGCCAACTAAATACAACAATATCACTACGTTTAATTTTGGTAAAACCAGGTAATCTAAAATAAGGGATTTGAGGTTTTTTTAGATAAGAACGTACCTTAAGTTTGGGTATGGTATCATGTACCATAGGGAAAGATACAGCAGTCATTGGCGTACGAGCACCGTAATGAAATTTACTTACAAATAAAAAATCACCTACCAGCAATGTTTTTTCTAAGGATGAGGTGGGAATATTGTACGGTTGCATTACATAAGTGTGCACTATAGTGGCAGCTACTACAGCAAATAAAATAGAGCTGATCCACTCACCGGCAGCAGTTTTAGGTGTTAAACTGCGGTCTTTAATATGCTCAACATCTAAAAAGTAGTTGACATAAAAAATATAAAAACCTAGGCTAATTACTACTAAAAAGGTGTCCTTACTAGTGTTTTGACCAAAACTACGTATGGTTTCTACCCAAAAAATAGGCAGCATAATCACATTTATAACAGGAATAAATAATAAAATAACCCAAGACCAATGGCGGTTTATTATTTTTGTAAGAATATATGCATTGTAAACAGGAACGGCAGCTTCCCAAGCTTTAAATCCTGCTTTAACGTATAACTTCCAAGTGGCTAAAAAATGAACAACCTGAATAATTAAAAAAAATACAAACCACTGTGTTAGTGTCATAATTATATGTTTTATAAGTATACTAAAAAGTACTTATTGTTTTGTTGTAATATAATTTCAATATTAAAGACCTAAAACGTCTTTCATACCAAAAATTCCTTTTTTATCTACTAACCATTCAGATGCTACTACAGCACCTAAAGCAAAACCTTGTCGGTTGTAGGCTGTATGCTTAATTTCAATTTCGTCAACTTCAGAATGATAAGTAATACTATGTGTTCCAGGAACATCACCTACGCGTTTTGCCGTAATGGTAACGTTGTTTTTGTCGCCTTCGTATAATTTCCAACCCTCAAAATCAGTATTTTCAATAATTCCTTCGGCTAAAGTAATGGCAGTACCACTGGGAGCATCTAACTTTTTTGTGTGATGAATTTCTTCAGTGGTCACTCCGTAAGTTCCAAGCATGGGATTCATTAATTGGGCTACTTTTTTATTTAATTCAAAAAATAAGTTAACTCCCAAACTAAAGTTTGAGGCGTAAATAAAACTGCCATTTTTTTCTGTACAAAGCTTTTTCATAGCCTCGTAGTTATCTAGCCAACCTGTGGTTCCAGAAACAACAGGAACACCTGCATTGAAACAGTTTGTTAAATTACCAACTGCAGCAGTAGGAATGCTAAAATCAATAGCAACATCGGCTATTGAAAGATCATATGAAGTAGTGCTTTCATCAACTTTAAGTACGATTTCATGACCTCTTTCTAAGGCAATTTTTTCAATTGCTTTTCCCATGCGGCCGTATCCAAGTAATGCTATTTTCATTTTATTTTATTTCTGTTTAAGCTAAGGTGTTTTTTTGCTGTTTATTAATTTGTTTTAATCAAAAAAATAAATTTGTAGGCGAATATACAACTTCTTTATAGTATGGACTTAAAAATTATAACGCAAAGCCATACCATAATTAGGCTGAGCTGTAGGAGTATCTAATTCAACTTTAGGGGTAAAACTTAAATTTTTATTTAGATTATATTGTTGTAAGTGAGCTGTTACGTTGGCGTCAACTATGTTTAATACATACAAACCTACCGAAATTAATATGGATAATTCTTGTTGTTTTCTAAATTGTCTTTGGGCTTCAATTAAGGCATTATTGCTTAATAACGGACGGTTGTTTTCTTGATCAAAAAAACGATCTGTGGTTATGCCTCGGAGTCGATTTTTGAAAATATCTCGAATTTCATCATGCCTGTTTTTATTCCATATAGCAATACCAATACCAGTCCCTAATGCTCCATAAACAATAGGTATTTTCCAATATTTACCAGTTAAAGCTTGTCCTAACCCAGGGAGTACTGCAGAGTAAAAAGCCGCCTTGGATGGGGCTAGGGCATCATAAGGTCTTATGTTTTTTTGCTGTCTAAGTTCTCTACGCTCTATTCGTGCCGCTTTTTTTTGGTTCTTTTTTATAGCAACAGAATCTACGGATACGATGCTTAAGCTATCCTTTTCTTGCGCAAGCATATGAATAGAAAAAAATAAAAATAATAATATAAGCCCTTGTTTAGCCACGCTTTAGTAACTTCAAAATACGATTAAAATCTTCTTTTGACGAGAAAGGAATAGATATTTTTCCTTTTCCATTACTACTGGCTTTAATGTCTATTTTAGCACCAAAAAATTCAGTAAACTCGTCTTGTGCTTCTGTTACAAATGAAGGGTTTTGTTTTGTTGCCTTTTTGCTAACAGAAGTACCTTTGTTTGTAAGACTGCGAACAAGTTCTTCTGTTGCACGAACAGATAAAGAATCGCTAATTACCTTTTCGTAGGCGTTAATTTGAGTATCATGATCTTCAATATTAATTAAAGCTCGACCATGGCCCATACTTAAAAACCCATCGCGAATTCCTGTTTGAATAATAGGGTCTAATTTTAATAAACGAAGATAATTGGTTATTGTAGAGCGTTTTTTACCCACGCGCTCACTCATTTGTTCTTGAGTTAAGTTGATTTCATCAATTAAACGTTGGTACGATAAGGCTACTTCAATGGGATCTAAATCCTGACGTTGAATATTTTCAACCAGCGCCATAGCTAAAGATTCGCTATCATCGGCAATACGAATATAAGCAGGGATGGCTGTTAGGCCTAATTTTTTACTAGCACGATAGCGGCGTTCCCCACTAACCAATTGGTAGGAATTAAAACCAAGTTTACGAACAGTAATAGGCTGTATTAAGCCTAATTCTTTAATAGAGCTAGCTAATTCATTTAAGGCTTCTTCATTAAAACTAGTTCGTGGCTGAAAAGGGTTAACCTCAATAGAGTCTAAATCTAATTCAACGATACTCCCTACTAACTGATCTGCATTTTTATCATTGGCTGATTTAATGTCATTTTCAGGGTCTTTGAGTAGGGCAGATAATCCACGTCCTAGCGCTTGCTTTTTAGTTGCTTTCGCCATAAATAGCTATTTATTCTATTTGTTTTTTTCAATAATTTCATTGGCTAAACTTAAATAGTTAGCCGCTCCTTTGCTTGAGGCATCATAGTTAATGATACTTTCGCCATAACTTGGAGCTTCACTTAAACGTACATTTCTTTGAATAATGGTTTTAAAAACCATTTCATTAAAGTGTTTTTGTACTTCTTCAACTACTTGATTAGATAAGCGTAAGCGTGCATCGTACATGGTAAGTAGTAAGCCTTCAATATCTAAATTTTTATTGTGAATTTTTTGAACACTTTTAATAGTATTCAATAATTTACCTAAACCTTCTAACGCAAAATACTCGCATTGTATAGGAATAGCTACTGAATTGGCAGCAGTTAATGCATTTAGGGTTAATAAACCTAATGAAGGGGCACAGTCAATTAAAATATAATCATATTGATCAATTATTGGAACTACTGCCTTTTTAAGCATGTATTCGCGTTGATCTTTATCTACTAATTCAATTTCAATAGCCACCAAATCAATGTGTGCAGGAACCAAATCTACATTAGGTGCACTAGTTTTGATAATACTATCTTTTATATTCGAAGTATGTTCAAGTAATTGATAAGTACCTATTTCAACACTTTCTACATCAATTCCTAATCCGGAGGTAGCATTAGCTTGTGGATCGGCATCAATTAACAATACTTTTTTTTCAAGTACACCAAGTGATGCAGCTAAATTAACTGAAGTTGTAGTTTTACCTACGCCTCCTTTTTGATTAGCTATAGCTATAATTTTTCCCATGCGGTTAAATTTGGTTAGGAGTGTAAAAATACAACTTTAAAGCTGTATAAAAAACCAACTTATTAACAGTTTTTTAAATAAGAAGTGAGATTTTAGATGGTAGAAAAATTTAAACAGAATTTACTATAACATTCTATTTTTAATCTAGAAAAAAAATCTCACTTTTAAAATCTAATTTAAGAAGCCTCCACCATGGAGTGATATACGTTTTGTACATCATCGTCTTCTTCTAATTTTTCAAGTAATTTTTCTACATCGGCTAACTCGTCACCACTTAATTCTTTAGTTACTTGAGGTATACGTTCAAATCCTGAAGATAAGATTTCAATATTTCTGTTTTCTAATTCTTTTTGGATAGCACCAAAGCTTCCAAATGGAGCGTAAATTAAAATTCCATCTTCGTCTTCAAAAATTTCTTCGGCACCAAAATCAATGAATTCTAATTCTAATTCTTCCACATCAATTCCTTCAGCATTTATGCGAAAATTACAGGTATGGTCAAACATGAATTCAACAGATCCAGAAGTACCTAAATTTCCATTACACTTGTTAAAAGCAGCTCTTACATTAGCAACAGTTCTATTATTATTATCCGTTGCTGTTTCAACAAGTATAGCAATTCCATGGGGAGCATAGCCCTCAAAAAGCACTTCTTTATAATCACCTTGATCTTTATCCGACGCTTTTTTAATGGCACGTTCTACATTATCTTTAGGCATATTAGCAGCCTTAGCATTTTGAATAACAGCACGCAGACGAGAGTTGGAAGCTGGATCAGGACCTCCTTCTTTAACAGCCATTACGATATCTTTACCAATACGTGTAAACGTTTTTGCCATTGCTGACCAACGTTTCATTTTTCGTGCTTTACGAAACTCAAAAGCTCTTCCCATTTTATAAATGATTTAATTATATGCGGACGTAAAAATATTAAATTAAGATTATATACAAAGAAGCATCGTTTTTTTTTAAACATAACAATGAAAATTATTGCAATCGAATAAAAGTTACTTGTTTTAAGGGGGTATCCGCTAACTATTAGCTGAAATATTTTTTAGATATAAAAAAAAGAAGTATTTTCATTTGTAAATATCTGAATTACAGGTAATTGTGTGTTTTAGATTGATTTTAAAATTGTATATGGTAAAAAAACAAGCTTTTAATAGTCTAGGAAAATCTTCGCCAGAAGAGTTGTTTGTCGATATTGGTTTGACAATAATTTGCGTTGATGAAAGCTGTGTAATTCATTTTATTTCGGGCGACTATAAGCGGTATTGTAAAGTGGAAAAAGAATTGATTACTAATTTAGTAGGCACTTTATTACCAGAAATTGAAATTCAATTATTAAAATGTTTCGAACAAATTAAGCATTCGGATGCCAATACACTTAGAACAAATATTTATGACATTGATGATCGTAAATGTATTCTAGTAGAAATTAGAAAAACGCTGAAATTTCAAGATGGAAAAAGATTATATGTAGTAAAGTTGCAAAATGAAGTGATCTCAACATTGTATGATATCAACTATGATAAACGATTAGATATTGCTTTAGATGAATGTACATCGATAAAAATACAACGAAATTTACCAATAAAAGATGATTTATACAGGCGTAAAAATAAATTTAAAGCCTTTGCAGATAATGCAGGAGTAGGCTGGATTTTTTTAGATTTAAAATTAAATATTCTTAGTTGTGCTTCAGAGATTAGTCATTTTTTTGGAGTAGAGTTTGAAAACTCTAGTAACATGATCAAAAAATTTTCTGAAGCTATTGTTGGTCATGATATCGAAAGTTTGTGTAAACAAGTGTTAAACACAGAAGAGCTTTGCGTAGTTGAAGTCCAAAATAATTATGGAATTTGGTTTAGTGCCACCATACAATTGGACAAGGATGATTTAGGTCAACCTATGGGCTTGCTTTTAAGTTTTTTTAATATTCACGAATATAAAGTTCAGTTAATAGAAAGGAAAAAAATAAACGATTTTTTTGGAAAATTAGTTAAAACTAATCCTGCTGTAATTATGACATATGATATTAAAAAACAACAGTTTTCATATGTAAGTTCCAATATAGCTCGATTTGCTGGCTATAATGAAAAAAAGGATGTTGTGTTCAATAATGAATTCTTTAAAAGTATTATTTATCCAGAAGATGTCTCTCTGTTGAATACGCATTATTTAGATGTGGCTAAAAAAAAATTAACAATTCCGCAACAAATAGAATACCGTATTATAGATAAGGTAACCAAAAAGCCTATATGGTTATTGGCTACAAGTAGTATTTATCAACAAAATACCGAAGGAGAGGTGCTAACAATTATAACTTCGACTCAAAATATAAATGACACAAAAAATATAAAACAAGAATTAGCTGTTTTTACGAAAAGAGTTCAAGCAGCCTTTAAATGTAGTAAATCTGCCATATGGGAATGGTCTAATGATAAAAAAAATAAAGCATGGTGGTCTGAAGAGTTATGCGATTTAACAGGGTGGAGTACTGTCGAAATAGGAAATTCTTTCAGAAAATTGTTAGGATTTATACATGAAAACGATCGAATATTATTTATAAAAAGTTTAAGATCACTTTCTAATAAAAATAAGCATTATGAAAAAGATATAAGAATTAAAACAAGAGATAATCAGTTTAAATGGTTTAAAATAAGTGCAAAAATAAATGAAGGTGAAGTTCATAAGCAAAAAAAAGTGATAGGAACATTAACCTATATTCATGAAAAAAAAGAGGCCGATAATAAATTAAAGAAATTAAACGAAGAGTTAGAACGTTTTGCCTATTTGGCAAGCCACGATCTAAAAGAACCTTTAAATACAATTAACAGTTTTGTTGATTTATTTAAAGAGGAATTTTTTGATAATTTGGAAGCCGATGCTCAACAGTATATTCAGTTTATAGAAGGAGCCACCATTCGAATGGGAAGTTTAATAAAAGATTTATTGGCTTATTCGCAATTGGAATATACATTTTTGAAGCAAGTAAAAAATGATTTGAATTTAGTAGTAACTGATGTTTTAAAAGATTTGAAAGGTGCTATCGAAGCTTCGGAAGCAATGATTTTTGTGTCCGAATTACCCAAAAAGGTTATTTGCGACCAGACGCAAATACGACAACTTTTTCAAAATTTGATTATTAATAGCATTAAATACCAATATAAAAGTAATGTGCCTAAAATAAAGATTGGGGTTACTGAAAAGAAAGAATTTTATGAGTTTTTTATAGCAGATAATGGGATTGGGATAGATAAAAAACACCATAAGCGGATATTTGAAGTGTTTAAAAGATTGCACATGCCCGAAGAGTATGAAGGCAATGGCATAGGCTTAGCAAATTGTAATAGAATTATTAATAATCATCATGGTGCTATTTGGTTAACATCGGAACCAAATAGCGGGACAACTTTTTATTTCACGTTACCAAAGTAGAATTTAAAATAAATATTATGGAACAGATGGATTGTGTGCTCTTGGTTGATGACAGTATTACAGCCAATTTTTACAATAAAAAAATTTTAAACACCTGTCATGTTACTAAAGAGATTGTTGAAGTTCATAACGGAGAAGAGGCCTTGCATTTTTTGAAAGCTTGCGAAATACAAAATAAAAAGAAACCCAATGTAATTTTTTTAGATATAAATATGCCAGTAATGGATGGTTTTGAATTTTTGGAAGAGTACATGAAATTTTCAGATCAATTTAGAGCGGATATTTTAATAAGTCTATTAACCACTTCAAACTGGAAAAATGATATGGATAAGGCTAAAGAAAAATGTGATTTGATTTTCGATTATATAGAAAAACCTTTAGCAAAAAAAGATGTACAGCATGTGTATGAATTTTATAAAAATAAAATACAACATTAACCCGTTTTATGCATTAGTTTAGGTACGCATATTTTTAAATTGCTTATTTGGTGACTCTAGAAGTTGCTTATATCTTGGTCGAACAACTAAATAAATTGAAGTATTTCTTTATGCGAAGAAAGTAAATCTACCATACTCCATATTTTTGAAGAATTTACATCAATACTTTGGTCTAAACTTTTTAGCCATTTCATGTAATTCATAATTTGTTGTTCTAAATTCAAGTTAATTAATTGATTTTTATCAATTTCTCCCATGCTCCAGTCTAAAAAAAGTTTATTGCCAGTTTTGGATGTTTTAAAGCAATTAATAATTTGGTGTCTTTGGTCTTTTTCTAATACAGAAATTAACTCGTTTATAGTATGGGGTTTATCAGATTCAATGTACTGTAAAAAGTATCCATCTTCATAATATAAATATCCCGAAATTCCTCTTTTTAAGTTATGCATCCTGCTTTTTTTTAAGATATTTTTAATTAAAATATCAGTTATTGGCATAGTAGCTTTACTAATGTAAATGGCACAATCAAATTTGGACATTGTAAATTAATATTTAAGTATCTCATTTTAAGTCTGTTAATATAAGTGTATTTTCTTAAAAAAAGAAAAAAAAGCATAATAATTGTATTTAATCGGTGTTATTTGCTTTTTAAAGTTTTAGAAAAAAAATATTATATATAAGTTGTTGTATTACAATACTATATATACCTTCATGTATGGTTAAAATTAATAAATGTAAATGAATATAAAAGAGGGAAATTTAAAAGTAATATTTAGTAAATATTTTTTTGCCAATTTTTTTTTATTATCTACAGCTATTTGTGCACAAGATGTAGATAACGATGGTACTCCAGATACGGTAGATCCTAATGTAAATAGTGCTGTAGCTGTAAATGATGCGTTGACAATTCCATTAGCAACAGTATCGGAAATTTATATATTAGATAACGATGATTTTTTAGGCAATTCGGATGTGCGATCTGTGGGTTTTATTGAATTAACAGATTTAGGAACTGGTACGGCCGGGGGTACTGTAAATTTTAATGTAGACAGAGGAACACTTAGGTACACCCCATTAACTAGTGAAGCAGGAACAAATGTTACTATTAATTATCGGGTATGTAATATTCTTGCTAATCCCGATGTTTGTGCCACAGCTAGTCTTACTTTAACAATAATGACTAATACAAATTTTGTGTGTACGAATACTGCTTATGTAATAAGCGCACCAAATAACACTACTTCATCAACCTTGGGGGCATTAGATTTACAAGCACCAGAAACGCCATCGGGAGTAATTACACTATCGGCAGCGGGGACTTATAATGCATTGGCTTTTAATACAAATGATAATTTGTTATATGCACTTCAAACTCGAGATTTTGATAACACAGATACCGTTGCACGTGGTGATATAGTAACTATATCACCATCGGGAGTTGTGGTAAGTTTGGGTAAACCAGTAGCAGATACTCCAGCTACAGCGGCATTAATGCCTACATGGCCGGGTAGTAATAATGTAGCGAATTCTCAATTAAATCTTAGAAATTTTATAGGAACAATTGATTCGCAAACAGAAACTTTTTTAACATTTGCGCAAGATAATGTGGATGGTACCAGATACATTGCCAAAGTGGATTTAAATGCATTTGAATATTCTTTTGTTCAATTAGATCGAAATATTAATCCGGCTGATGTTGCCTTTTCAAATCAAACAGGATTACTTTATGGTGTTAATGGATCTACAATACGATCCTACAATCCAACCACAGGTGAAGTTTTGGATATTACTGTTGATCCAAGTTCGGATACACTTATAAGTAGTGCAGGAGGTGCATGGTCAGATGCTAATGGAAATGTATATTTTTATAAAAACGGAGGCACTACGGGCAACGTTATCTTATTTTATAATGTAACTACAAATGTGGCCAAAAGAATAGGAGAGGTTACTCCTTTTTCAGATTTTGATGCAGCAGCGTGTACCCCGCCTGTAATTACCAAATCGGCAAGTGGTTTTACGTTTGCTCCAGGATCAACATTTACTTATACTTTTGAAATTTCAAATACATTAACTACAGTTTCAAACGTAGGTTTTTCCGATGTATTAACTTCTTCAGAATTTAGTTTTGTACCCGGTTCTATAGTGCCAGCAAATCCAGGAGGAGGTACCATTACTAATTTTACTATTAATAGTATAGAAATAGAAAACATAATTGTACCTGCCGCTGGGAGTGTCACTTTTGATGTACAAATAGCCGTAAGCCCATCGGCAGAAGTGGGTAGTTTTAGTAATACAGGATTTATTAGTTTTGGTCCGCAAACCATAAGTAGTGATGATCCTAGAACATTACCAGCCTCAAGTCCCGATCCAACGGTTATTAATATAGTAAGAGATGCCGACGGCGATGGAATTACAGATAATGTAGACTTGGATGATGATAATGATGCCATTTTAGATGATGTGGAATGTCCCCGAAATTTTTTAACAATATCGGCAGCTGATTTAGGCTTAGGTACTAATGAAAGTAATGTAAGTGTAGCAAATGTTGATGTAAGCGCAAAATTTGGATTAGGAAATGGAAATGTAATTATAGATGTTACAAATATTTATACCAATAGTAGCGGCGAATTTGTAGCTGGTAACCCAGCAATAATTACAGCATTCTCTAGGTTTGATTTTTCGGGTACTGCACAAGTTTTTTTGCAATTAATACACGATCCAGTACTAGCTCAGGATACATCATTTGATGGCATTCGTAGTGTTGACGGTACTACCTATTTCTTTTCGGGTAGTTTAACAGCAGGTTTTTCAAACATTCAAGATGGTAATAAATATTTGGTACAACGAAATACATCAACAAGCAGTGCCTCAACATCGTTTATATGGGAATCCGAAATATCTAATGTGCAAAGTTTTGAAGTAATTACTACTGATGAAAATAGCACTAATCTAGGGCAGCCTAATGCCATTTATGAAATTCGTATAAGTATTGCCGAAGATTTTGACGGTGACGGCATTCCTAATTGTTTGGATTTAGATAGTGATAATGACAACTGTGCCGATGCCGTGGAGGGAAGTAGTAGCTATAAAAATAGTGACCTAGTTGTTGCTTCTGGTTCAATAAGCGGAGGTACAGGTTCTTTAATAAATGAAAATTTGTCAAATTCACCAAGTACGGTTGATACTACTCCAGGGAGTATAACTTTTGGAGTGCCTATTGTAAGTCCTGCTACTACAGCGGTTACACAAGGTATTGATGAGAGTCAAGACAATACAAAAAATAGTCAATGTTGCGAAATAATTCCACCGACTATTTCTCCGAATTAGATTTATTTTTAAATTAATGCATTGATTTTTAATTGTTTATGATTTTTTCGTAACTTAACCTTTAAATATTTCGTAATAATTATTGGATATGAAGCAAAACTCCCATTCGAGTTATAAAACAGTAGTCCTATTTTATGTATTATTCATGATACATTATGCACAGGCAACAACAGGAATGCTTTTTTCAGAAGCAATAGTTATGCCCCCAACTGATCCCTGTCGATCTTGCGCTACAGCTACTTGTGGTACAGCGCCAATAACAGACCAGATTAGTGTTTTTGATAATGTAGATGGTGTTGATCCAGATCAAGCGTGCCACCCTGATGTTTTTGAGATAGTTACTTCTGGGGATACCGTAACTTTTTGTGCGACATTCACCACACCAGCAGTGTTGGAAGAGAATTTTATGAGTTTTTTAGGGGCAACACCAACTACTAATGCTGGTTGTACTGTGTCCAACATCAACAATTGGCAGTTGTTTAATGGGTGTTCTCCTGTCACAGCTACAGGAAGAGTAACCAACGAGCCTAATCTTCCAGCAAATATGGGTAGGCCTATTTGGCAAGTGGCTCCTAGTACCACTTATGAATTATGTTATGATGTCACGGTATCGGGAACTTGTTCATTAGTTTCAGAACCTTGTTTTGCTCCTCATTGGGTACCTGCACCCTGCGAATTACTATTAGCAACAGCCGATCAGGACTGTTCGAATGTAGGAACAACAGGAAATTATAATGTAGAAGTCGTATTCAGTAATGGAGGGCAAGGAGCAGGCACTTATACGGTTAATACAGATGTTGGAGTCATAGCAGGAGATGATCCTAATTTAGTAGCCTCAGGAAGCATTTTTGTCAATGATATTCCTGATGGTTCTGCATATAATATTACGATATTGGGAGATAATATCAACTCAGGCTGTGTGTTTACGATATCAAGTCCTGGTTACACCTGTGCATTTTGTCCGAAAATCGTAAAAGCTACTGTAGAAAATGATGCTTGTGGATCGGATACGGTTACTTTAACGGCAGAAGTTGACACTGGAATTGAGGGACAAGATTATTATATAGAATGGTTACAAAACGGAACGCCTATAGCAAGTAATGGAGCTTCGACCGTTGGAGTAGATGGCGTGTTTGGTACTGCCGATGACCCTGCTTCGGCATTGATCTATATACATACATTAAGTGTAGGGGGAGGAATAGCTGCTTGTAGTTTCGAAGATCAGGTATTTACGGCAAGATTGTATTGTAAAACTTCAGATGAATTGAATCAGGGAAATATAGGTCAAGGGGGGACCGAAGCAACCTTACCTCCTACGGGGACACCTGCAGATGTAACAGTCGTGGCAACGTATAACGCCGCAGCAGAAACCTGTTTAAGTTTGAATTTAACAAGTGTGGATGCTGGAGCCATAGCAGAAAACTTCGAATATCAGTTTCGATTTTCTTCAGGGCCACCTTTTGGGAATAGTTGGATTTGTGAAGCCGTTACTAATGTTAAAACGCCCATACCCTCTACAGAAGGGCCTTTTTGTACTCCTTTCTGGGCAACAAATGGAGGCTGTCCTATTGGGCCAGCAGGGGTAGTTGGGAATAACACCTGTTTTGGAGGCGGACCCGGAGAGGTTGGATCAGGAACAGTACTTATACCTCCGGCTTCTTCTGCAGAAATTAATCTTGGAGGAATTAATTCGAGCACATCAGCACAAGGAACCTGGGAAGTATGCATTTATGATTCTTTTTTAGATAATGGAGGAGCTGCTGAAGGAGTATTAAATTATGTGCTTTTAAAAGTAAATTACTTCTTACCCCCTGGAGTTGATATCAATTTTACCGAATACTCCATTGTAGATGCCGTTAATATTTCTACACCATCAGTAGTGCCAAGTGCCCCAATAACAACTACCAGTAATCCTAATGGACCAAATTTGGTTACAGGCCTTCGTGTATGTAATGCACCTGTACCAGGAGCTGATTTTACTTTGCCTAATGCCGCTAATTGTGAAACTACTATTACAACCATTTGTAGTAATGCTATAGTAAGATATTCAGGGGATGGAGGGGTGAGTTATTTGCTTTCAGAACCCCCTGTTTTACCTATAGATGGGGAAACCATTTTTTATGAAATATCAACACCAGATTGTTCTACAATATGTGGAACAACAGGGAGTTATGTGTTAAGTAATTGTCCTCCTTTACTTGATAGTGACGGAGATGGTGTTAGTGATTTAGTAGATGTAGATGATGATAATGACGGAATTTTAGATATAATTGAAGGGACTACAGATACAGATTTAGATACGATTCCTAATTATCTCGATTTAGATAGTGATGGTGATGGTTGTCCTGATGCTGTTGAAGGAGGAGATGCAATTATTCAGCCTGTATTGTTAACGTCTACTATGGATGGTGGGAATGTTGGAACCCCTTCAGAGCAATCCATTCAAGAAAATTTAACAGGGGTAATTACTAGTGCAGACCCTGTTGCTGATGGTATTGTAGATAGTACAGGTAGCGTAACCCTAGTTGATGGAAATACAGTTGCTGCAGTACAACAAAGTTTAGGGGAAAGTCAAAACGCTACAACCGATGCAGATTGTTGTCAAATTGTACCTTTGATTATTATGCCTAATTAATTTAAACGTTTAAAATCTTTATTCTAGAATTATAAGAACTGTGTTTTTTGATATTAGTAAGTCTCTCTCTTTGTGAAAAATACAAAAAAAGACTGTTCAAAAACTATATGCTATAAATGTCAATGTTTTTTATCGTTAAAATGGGTATTTTATCTATTAAAATTATCTTTTTATCTAAAATATTGTAAATCAGTAAATTATATTTTTAAAGAATTGTAATTTAATATTCTAAAAATCTGATTTAGAGCATGTTATGATTATTTTAAAATTAAATTGATTATGGATAAAAATACTTTTAATTCTCATATCAAGAATCTTACACTATTTCTATTTATAGTTTTGTCTGTAATGACACTTCAAGGTCAAGAAATATGTAATAATGGTATGGATGATGATGCAGATGGTCTTATAGATGGTTGTGATTCAGATTGTGGTACATTAATTTTTCAAGAAAGTTTTGAAAATGCGACCAATACAGGATTAATTGGTCCTAACTGTTTGGGCTTCGAAATAGGAGACCACGAAACGTGGCTCATAGGTACAGTTGCTCCATTTGCTACAGATAATTCTCAAGGAATATCAGGTAATTGGTCAACAAGCGGTCGTATTTGGTATACCAACAATACCAACGCCTGTTCTGCTAGTGGAGGTGTACCCGTCGCAGTGAATTTTCCAGACGGAAATGTAGCATTATATTTAAATGAAACACCTGCTGGCTCGTATGTAGAATTCACTTTTCCATCAGGCACATTTAATGCATCAAATAAATACTTCATTTCAATAGATGTTTGGAATGATGCAGAACCAGGTGATACAGGGCTTCAAGTGGATATAACAAGCTCCATTGGTGGCCTGCTTCAGTCGACTCAACTACAATATGATGCAGTTACAGCATCTGACGGGGATTTTGACTTACTACAAACAGAAATTTGTGGAGATACGGGTGCTGTAACGATTAGATTAACAGAACTCACGGTAATGGGAGCCTCTGCCTCTCCAGTAATTGATAATTTAAGAATTACAGAAAGTAGCTGTGTTTTTGATCCAGGATCTAACGGAACAACCTGTTTTGAGACTACCGATACTCCTACAGATTTAATTAATTTTTTAGCAGGAAGCCCAGATACAGGAGGATCTTGGTCACCAACTCTCGCAAGTGGAACTGGAGTATTTGACCCTTCAGTGGATACGGCAGGAATTTACACCTATAGTGGTAGCTTATGTGGTGGTGGTAGTGCAGATGTGGTAGTTACTATAGGAGGTTGTCCCCCTCAAGCATTAGATACCGACGGTGACACGATTGCCAACCAATTGGATTTAGATGATGATAATGATGGAATCTTAGATAGAATCGAACAAGGCTGTGATATCAGTCCCATATTTGCACAAATTGCACGTTGGGATCCTAATATTGGTATTCCAGCAGATGTAAATAGTTTAAATGGAAATACAGGAGCGGCAAAAGTAAATCGTTATGAACCCAGTTTTGTAAATACGACTTATGTAGATGCGACTGTAAGTAACTTAAGCTTTGGAGGAGGAGTCACCGATGAGTCACTAGATACGGTCGGAAATGACGTGGCTTCTCATGGATATGTTTGGATAAGTGGGGTAGATGGAGCTACGGTAGCAGATGCTCGAACCAATAATGATTATCTAGAGTTTAGCTTTACCATGCGAGATGATATTGATGTGGTCGCACGTTTTGATAATATTATTGATGTGACTACCAATATCGCAGGAACCTATGAAACCACTAGAGGGTTGAATTTATCATCAGAACCTCGTAAGCCTATTTATGCTGACTGGTCCTATCAAATCGAAATAAGTTACGATGGCTTTGTAACTTCTCAAATTTTGCAAACCTCAAAAACAACAACGCGTATCCAAGATGGTACGACCTTTACGGATACTAATAATGATGCAGGAGGAGGGGTAAACGCCTTTAACGAATTTGATAATTATCAAGATGGAGCAGGGCCTAATAATGATGTACTGTTACAAGCAGATATTACCTATGCGATTCGTATTTATCTTTTTGGAGCAGAAAATGCTTCGGATAATGTAACGTTAGATAATTTTAATATTTCGATCAACCCTTGTGAAAACTTTGATTTTGATGGAGATGGAACACCCAATAATTTCGATTTAGATAGTGACAATGATGGTTGTGCCGATTTAGAAGAAGCAGGAGGGAATTTCACCGTTGCAGATGATGGAGTAACGGCTATAGGAACCGTAGAAGATGGCAATGGAGATTTGGTAACTACTAATTTAGGAAATATGGTAGGGGCTACTTTACCTGGAGTTCCTAATTTAGCAGGTACTGGGCAAAGTTTAGCGAATACACAAGATGGTATTGATTACTGTACCGATACCGATGGAGATACAATACCCGATAGTGTTGATTTAGATGATGATAATGATGGGATTTTGGATGTAGTTGAAAATTTCTGTGATGCTTCTGCTTCTTTACTTGAAATTACTCCAGATGGAGGATCATTTATTTTATCAGGATCACCTACTCAGACGAATGCTTTCCAGGTAGGAGGTGGTAGAGAATTTGCTAATACTTTCGATGGTAATATTGCAACTTTTGGTGGTACTACTTCCAATACATCTCCCGATGCTATAAATGGTACAGTTGAATATACCTATTCCTCTCCACAAAATGATGTTACTTCTTTAAACTTTTATAACAATGGAGGTTCAATATTAACGGACGGAGGTTCTGTTGGGTCTATTGGGTTAATAGAAGTTCTTAATTCTAGTAATAACGTTATTTACAATCAATTCTCTGTGAGTATTCCAGAGAGTACTGCGGGTAACCCTTTTCAAATTTTATTTACAGATGCGCTTGATGACGTTACTACTTTAAGGTTTACTGATTTTGAAGGAAATCCAGCAGGTGCCATTGAAACGATATGGCGTGAGGTTAGTATTTTTACATGTCCAAATTATATTGATGATATTGACAATGATGGTATCGTAAATTCTTTAGACCTTGACAGCGACGGTGACGGCTGTCCCGATGCCGTAGAAGGAGGAGATGCTTTTGTAATCGGAAATTTATCTGATGCGAATGGAATTGGAGATCTAGACGGTGGAAATACAGGTGGTACCTTTACAGGAACAGGAAGTCCTGTGACTACAAACTTAACAGGAGATTATGGAAGTGTAGCCGACCCCGTAGCATCCAATTATGTAGATGCGCAAGGACGAGTTACGATTACAACAGCTACAAATACATCCCCAGGTACGGATGCAACGGTGACACAAACTATTGGTATTAGTCAAGATGGATCACAAGAAAGTTGTACTGATACGGATGGAGACTCCATAGCGGATGTCGATGATTTAGATGATGATAATGATGGAATTTTAGACACCGTTGAATGCTTTATTGCAGCAGCAGATGAATGTGGTGTCGACAATAATTTAGTGTTCGATCCAAACTTCAGTACAGGAGTAGACAATCAACTCGATATAGGGTCTGATTATGCTCCTATAGGAACCAATTTTTCTCGATATGCTAATAATACGCCTGCATCCAATTGTACGGCTTCTGCTAACAGATCTTTACTAGTAGATCTGAGAACCAGTAACCAACATTTCTGGCGCCAAACCGTAAATGTAATACCCAATACAATATACACCTTTACTTTTTGGACGCGAACGCAATCGGCTACAGAAGCCGACCCGATTCGAGCCGTATTGTTTGATAATACAAATACAGAATTTTTCAATGAACTTATTAATAGTATTACTGCTACCTATGTTGAATACACCTATACTATTAATGTTGGGGCTACGAATACGGTACGTATCGAGTTACAAGGCAATGATATTTCTACCATTACAAATAACAATATTTATATAGACGATATCGCATTCTTTACTACAGTATGTGGATTAGATACTGATAAGGATGGTATTGTAAATGCATTGGATTTAGATAGTGATGGCGATGGCTGTCCAGATGCTACTGAGGGCGATGGAACTTTTGCTTTTGGAGATGTCGTTGATGCCAATGGAATAGGAACTTTGAATGCTGGCAATACGGGAACGGACTTTAATGGGACAGCTACCACAGGAGTTACGACGAATTTGACAGGTGATTATGGCAGTGTTCTCGATCCCGTAGCTTCCAATTATGTAGATGCCCAAGGACGAGTTACGATTGCTACAGCAACCAATACGTCACCAGGAACGGATGCTACAATAACACAAGCCATAGGATTTAGTCAGGATGTCAGTCAGGAAAATTGTATGGATACAGACGAAGATGGAGTGCCAGATATCGTAGATATTGATGATGATAATGATGGAATTTTAGATACTAACGAATGTCCGCCAGGAGCCGAAGATCATTTCTCTTTTTATACAGAAAACCTTTCAGTTCAAAGTACTACAACAGGAGGGGTTATAGAACAAGATGGAGTACTCATTAATTTTACGATTTCTCACCCGCTAAAAACCGATGTTTTTGCTCCTGGAAATTTTTCTGGTGAAAATCGTGCCTTGGAAGGGCTATTTAATGACCCAACTATCTATACTCCAATTCAAAATCCAGATGGGACAGGAATTGAAACTGTTCCACGTTTTAGAGAAGTAGGAACATATACTATCAACTTCAGTCAACCTGTGACTGATGTAACCATTCACTTTTGGTCTTTAGGAGATGGAGGGTTCTTCGGAGGTTTAGCACCCGAATTGGATTTTGATAGAAATGTTACACTTATATCATCACGAATGTTACCTGGTAATGGTGTAGATGGCACAACGAATTCACTACGTCAAACCGATGTCGATAAGATTGCTTCTAATGATTTAACCAATAATATAGGAGGAAATGGTAGTGTATTAGTACCAGGAACGTATACTAGTATCGAATTCGTAAACGATATCAATGAACCTTGGTGGTCATTCATCATGTCATTAACGGATACTTTTGAATGTGATCCAGATCGAGATGGCATCATCAACAGTTTGGATTTGGATAGTGATGGAGATGGGTGTGCCGATGCTATTGAAGGAGGCGATGGTTTTATGTCTGCCAATATAACAGCTTCCAATGTGCCAGGTGGAAATATAGGAACAGATTACATTGGTAGTGCAAGTGCGGTACAAACCAATTTAACAGGAACCTACGGAGGCTCATTGGACCCTGTAGCTGATAATTATGTAAATACGCAAGGGCAAGTAACTATTACGTCGGCTACTAACACTTCTCCAGGAACAGATACTGCAGTAGATCAAACAGCAGGATTCAGTCAAGATATGACGCTCAATGCTTGTGTCGATTCAGATAATGACCAAGTAGCAAATATAGATGATGTAGATGACGATAATGATGGTATTTTGGATGTAGATGAAAATGCCTGTATTGTAGATAGCAATATTACCCCAACGCAATTAGGAGCAGGTTCAGGAAATCCGCAAACCTTTACAGCAATTAATACGAATACAGTAATTGTGGAAAACCGATCGGATAATGTGGTAGTAAATGATGCGGGTACAGGATATCGTTTAGGAACAGCTACAGCAACAAAAGATAGGTTTTATAGTGTTACCTTTTCAAACCCTGTAACTGCAGTAAGGCTAGGTTTTGCATTCATTAATAATAATATTGATGGAGAAGAAGAAATCAATACTTTTACAATTAATAATTCAGGAAGTCTTAATATTCAACATAGCAATACGAGTACGGGAGTAGCAACCACTTTTGTAAATGGCAGCTTAGGGGCTTTTGTCGGAGGAGAAGGAGCTACTACTAGTGGTTCTCTGTTAATTTACAGTGATGCCACCTTTACCGAGATTACCTTTAAATTCGATTTTGTGGACTTTAATCCAGAGTTAGGAACGAATGTAGACAACCCATTCGGAATCATTTTAACCGATGTATGTGAGGTCAATATTGATGTAGACAATGACGGTATTATCAATAGTCTAGACTTAGATAGTGATGGCGACGGTTGTCCCGATGCTGTCGAAGGGGATTTGGATTTTGAAATAGGAGATTTAGCAGACGCTACAGGTACAGGCTTAGATGTACCCAACAATAACAATAATGATCTAAGTATACCAAGTGGATATGCAGGTAGTACAACAGAATCGGTAATTACCAATTTAGGAACAATTTCAGATACCAATCCAGGAGTAAGCTTTGGAGTTCCGTTATCTACGTTAGCCAATACACCGAATACGCAGGCTATTGGAGGTAGTCAAGATGTAATTGATGATACTGCTTGTTGCGATATTGTTCCACCTACAATAGCGCCTAATTAGACATTTTGTGTCTATTGAACTGTAATTATAACTATCAGGATACTTCATTAGTTTGGAGTATCCTTTGTGTTTTTTAACCGACCGTCTTCCCGATGGATAAAGAGATCTACTTATACGATTTGCTGATAAAATTGTCAATTCAAGTAATTTTTGATAGAAAAATTGTATAGAGAAGGGCAATTTTGATATGAAAATGATGATTATAGAAATAAAATTCTTGCTGAATTTCACTCGAATAGACCTCTTTTCTTTTATCTAACTTATGTAAAATTATATTTTTTTAAACACCTGTATTTTAGATTATTATGTTTTTTAATAAGATGATCAAGTATTTTGTCGATAATAATGGTATATAATCTAATTAATTTGCGTTTAATCTAAAACATTATAAATCAATCAATTATATTTTTTAAGAATTGTAATTTAATACTCTAAATACCTGCTTTTTAGTGTATTATGATTTTTTAAAAAATAAGGTTATTATGGATAAAATTACTTTTAATTCTTACATCAAAAACTTCACCTTATTGCTATTGTTTTTGTTGTCTACAATAGCAATTCAAGGACAAGAAGTATGTAATAATAATATTGATGATGATGGAGATGGCTTAATTGATGGTTGTGATTCAGAATGTGGAACATTAATTTTTCAGGAAAGTTTTGAAAATGCTACCAATGCCGGGCTAATAGGCCCCAACTGTTTGGGGTTTGAAATTGGAGATCACGAGACATGGCTCATTGGTACCGTTGCTCCTTTTGCTACAGATAATACACAAGGAATATCAGGTAATTGGTCAACAAGTGGTCGTATTTGGTATACCAACAACACTAATCCATGTTCTTCAAGTGGAGGAGTACCTACAGCAGTCAATTTTCCAGATGGAAACGTAGCTTTATATCTAAATGAAACACCAGCAGGCTCATATGTAGAATTCACTTTTCCATCAGGTACTTTTAACGTATCTAATAAATACTTTTTTTCAATTGATGTTTGGAATGATGCTGAACTAGGTGACACAGGGCTTCAAGTGGATATTACAAGTACAGTAGGTGGCTTGCTTCAATCTACTCAATTACAGTACGATGCAGTAACGGCATCCGACGGAAATTTTGATTTGCTACAAACAGAAATTTGTGGAGATGCTGGTGCTATAACGATAAGATTAACAGAGCTTACAGTAATGGGGGCAACAGCCTCTCCAGTAATTGATAATTTAAGGATTACAGAAAGCAGTTGTGTTTTTGATCCAGGATCAAACGGAACAACCTGTTTTGAAACTACCGATACTCCTGCAGATTTATTTAATTTTTTAGCAGGAAGTCCAGATACAGGTGGCTCATGGTCGCCAACGCTTGCAAGTGGAACAGGAGTATTTGACCCTTCTGTGGATACAGCAGGAACTTACACTTACAGTGGTAGTTTATGTGGTGGTGGTACTGCAGATGTGGTAGTTACTATAGGAGGTTGTCTACCTCCACCAATAGACTCGGACGGTGACACCATTTCCGACTTTATAGATTTAGACGATGATAATGATGGAATCTTAGATAAAATTGAAGCAGATTGTTTTTCTAATCCGTTGACAGCACAATTAGCACGATGGGATCCAAATATAGGATTGACCAATGAAAGTAACAATGGAAACACAGGAGCGGCAAAAACTGATCGTTACCAACCTAGTTTTGTTAATGATACTTATTTAGATTTAACAGTTAGCAATTTAGGCTTCGGAACTGGGGTAACCGATGAATCTTTAGATACTTCTATACTAACTGGTAATGATGTGGCATCGCATGGATATGTTTGGGTTAGTGGTATAGATGGGGCTAGCGTTGCTGATGCACGTACTAATAATGATTACATAGATTTTAGTTTTAAAATTAAAGATGATGTAGACATAGTCGCGCGTTTTGATAATATTATTGATGTTACTACAGATATCACAGGAATTTGGGGGCCACGAGGAACCAATATTTCTACAGATCCTCGGAAACCTATTTATGCAGATTGGTCATATCAGGTGGAAATAAGTTCCGATGGTTTTGCTACAAATAGTCAAATATTATCAGCAGCACATCCTACTACTAGAAATACGTCAGGTGCTACATTTACCACTTCCCAAGGAGATGCACAATTTAACGAATTCGATAATTTTCAAGACGGCGCAGGACCTAGCAATGATGTATTATTACAAGCAGGCACTACTTATACCATTCGTATATATCTTTTTGCTGCCGAAGATGTGGGTAATAATGTAACCTTAGATAATTTTAATATCTCCATAAATCCTTGTACCGAATACGATACCGATAATGATGGAATTGCCAATATATACGACCTAGATAGCGATAACGATGGTTGTGCCGATTTAGAAGAAGCTGCAGGGAATTTTACAGTAGCTGATAATGGAGTAACGGCAACGGGAACCTTAACTGACGGAAACGGAGGAGTAGTAACTACAAACTTAGGGAATACCGTAGGCGCCACCTTAGCAGGAGTACCAAATGCTGCCGGAGGAGGACAAGGAGTAGGGAATACACAAGATGGTATTAATTATTGTGAAGACTTTGACGACGATGGTGTGCCCGATGAGGTCGATTTAGATGATGATAATGATGGGATTTTAGATGAATTTGATGTTTGTGACATAACCACAACGACTACAGATCCGATTGGTGCAGCAGTCAATTGGGAAGCAGCAGGTTTTCGAATCTTTTCTGTTGGAGGAAATACCGATATTACAGGGGCTTTGGACAACGGTTTTGAACAAGCGGTTATACGAGAAGGAGTTAATATAAGTACTTTAAGTAGTGCATCTGATTATATCACTACAGGTTCTGTAGGTGGAGGAACAGCAGATACGAGTGTTATTCAATTTTCTAATGGAACCATTACCTATTTAGACACTTATGCCGCAGATGCGGAAGCTGAATTACGTACCACTACAGCAGGAGGATTTATTTCAGGAGATACGGGTAGTGGTGTGTATGTAGAATCAGAATTCAATGGAGATGTGGATGATGAATATACAGTATCTTATAATTTTACCACTCCAGTCACTTTGTTTAGTGTAGATATGGTAGACATTTTCGATACGTTTGCTAATCCACCGAATCCATCTGGTGTTATTTTACAATATGAAATTTTGGCAGATGGACAGTTAATAGCTTATTTAAGAGACGAGCCTACAGGTGATGATACTGTCGGTAGTGTAGATATTTATGATGGAGTAGGCACATTAAGAGGGACTGTTGGTTCTGGACAAAATATAGAAACGACCATTTCTTTCATAACCGAAGATCCTGTATCTATAGTAGCCATTCGCCACCGTATCGTTCAAGGGTTCTTAGGGCCTTTTATTGTAGGCCCTACTAATTTCAATGCCGTACGTGATCCTCATGGATTAGATCAATTCTCCTTTAGTACCGATACCTTATGTGGTAATTCAAAAGATGTAGATAGTGATAATGATGGTTGCCCAGATGCCGTAGAAGCTTCAGGAAGTTTTGTTGTAGCAGACCTTACTTCAAGCAATAATCTAGCAGATGCCGATGAAGGAGATGTAGATGCTACAGGGGTGCCATTGGATGGTCCAGGCGGAAGTCAAACGACGCAGAATGCGACGGCAGATTATCTGGATGCAGGAGTTGAAAATTGTACAGATTCAGATTTAGATGGAATACCTGATAGTGTGGATTTAGATGATGATAATGATGGAATTTTAGACACAGAGGAACAAATAGAGTGTACTGCTTCAGGTATTATTTCTGTAAGTTCTGCAACATCTACAAGTCCAATAACAGATATAGGTTTACTTGTTGATGGTATTTTAGATCAAACTAGAATGACATTTAGTAGTTTGTCTAGTTATACTACCGATATAACGGTAGAATTTGCATCATCTCAGACAGGGGACATTAAATTTGAACTTTATAACGATGGTGGTACACAAAATAACGGAGGTAGTACAGCTTCAGGTATAGGTGAGTTCGATAGTGTAGAAGTTTATGATTCTAGTGGTGCATTAATATATTCCCAAGCAGGATTCTTAATTCCAGGCTTTGCGACTGGAGATACATCTGTTTTAGATTCAACGCAAGACATTCATCTTATTTTTGAAGAGCAACTAATAGATGCTACAACAATAATAGTAAAAGGAATAGTAGGGTATAACGGAGATTCAGATCCGAGTGTAAGTTCTACATTTGCAATAGAAGAGGTAAGAGAATTTTTATTTACAAAAACATGTAGTGCTACTCTAACTCATTTTGATCAAGATACGGATGGAGATGGTGTTTCAGATCGTTTAGATTTAGACAGCGATGGCGATGGTTGTCCCGATGCGGTAGAAGGAAGCGATAGTTTTGTAATCGGAAATTTATCTGATGCGAATGGAATTGGAGATCTAGACGGCGGAAATACAGGTGGTACCTTTACAGGAACAGGAAGTCCAGTAACAACGAACTTAACAGGAGATTATGGAAGTGTAGCCGACCCTGTAGCTTCAAACTATGTCGATAGCCAAGGACGAGTGACTATTGCTACAGTAAGTAATACTTCCCCAGGAACGGATGCTACTATAACGCAAACAGAAGGGGTAAGTCAAGATGGCGCTATTGATGCTTGTTTAGACTTTGATATGGATACCATACCCGATTATGTAGATATAGATGATGATAATGATGGAATTTTAGATGTAGATGAATTGGGATGTGGATTAAGCACATCGACGATCACTACAGCAAATACGGTATTGACTGCTGCTTCAGGACATTTCGAAGGAACATTTGCCAACGATACAGCCGCAGCAGATTATGACGTAGATTTTACCAATGTAAATACTAACTTTCAAACTGCAAATTTAACAGCTACAGCCTCAGGAGTTCACTATATTGTAGATGATTCAACACCAGGAGGTGCTTATGAAGCTACGTTTATGATTACACCTCAAGCAGGTACCGTACTTGGTTTTGTAGAATGGGGGCCGAATTTAGTGGGGAATGCAGATGCTGAAAATGATAATGACGAACAAGATATTACTTTAACCTGGTCACCCAATTTTGTAGCTAAAATTATAGATCCTGACGATCAATTAGATGTAGGCGCTACTACAGCAGTAAATAATTTAGTCATTACTTCAGGAACCACCATTACACAAGGGGCAGAGTTTGAAAATATAAATCCACCTACTTGGCGTATACGTTTTGAAACCAATATTTATGATGCAGCTTTTACTTTTACTACTGCTCATGTTGGTTTTACAGGAGTGTCTAATTTAACAGATGAAGGATTTAGTTTAATTACAGGGGTATGTACCTTATTAGATTCAGGAGGTACCGCAGAGCCTAACCACCGAGATACCGATAGTGATGGAGATTCATGTAATGATTCTTTTGAAGCAGGAACACACCCCGATAATTCACTACCTGTGTTAACTACTGTAGCGACGGCTGTGGGAGCAAATGGATTATTAAATTCGTTAGAAACTACATTGGACAGTGGAATTATCAATTATGATGGCGCATTTATAGGAGACTCACAAACTACAGTCTTTAATAAATGTACTGATGAAACAGGAAGCTGTGATGATGGATTTGATAATGATCGTGATGGCTATACCGATAATTTTGATGCCGATTGTAACCCTCTAGGAATACCAGGCTGTATTGGAGATGCCAATGCTCCAGATTTTTCTATACAAGAAGATATTTGTACTACTACAGGAGGATATACAGCCTATCAAACCCCAATGGTAGCCGATATCGATCAGGATGGAAGTCCAGAAATTATTGTGGGAAGTACTACAGGAGGAAGTAATATTCGCATGCTAAATCCGATTGATATGTCTATAGACTATACATTTCCTGTGGATGAAGGAACGATCTTAGCGAAGTGGAATGCTGTAGGTGTTGCCCAATTGGATGGTGCAGGATTTTTAGATGTAGCTTATATTACTTCAACAGATAAATTGTTAGTTGCAAGATATAATGGGGCTACTTGGGATAATTTCGAATCTACTACGATTCCAACTACAGTTATGAATTCTACCGCAGATGGGCAAACGAATGGAACCATTTCATTTGCAGATTTTAATCAGGACGGTACTCCAGAGGTATATGTAGGAAATCAGATTTACAGTATTGATTTTGGGTGTACAACACAGCCGTGTATCAGTGTAATAAATGGTCAGAATTTCGGTGTCACAAATGGGGATAATGGACCCAATTCAGGGGCATTTTCTGTGGCTTACGATATATTAAATAGAACGCAATGTAATGGAGACCCAGATTGTGATGGATTGGAATTAATTGCAGGATATCAGGTATACTCTGTAAATATGACTACCGGAATTATGAAAGTGCAAAAAGACTTACGTGTGATTCAAACAGACAATGGGTTCAATGATGGACCTACAGGAATTGCCGATATGGATTTGGATGGGGATGTAGATGTGGTTGTAAATTCAGGCTCTCGTTTATACATATGGGATCCTGCGAATGAACAATTAGTGCGCTCTTTTGCTAGATCTGGTACATCTGTAGCGTTACCAGTGATCGGAAATTTTTATGATGATGATTTAGCTGATGACAGTATGTTAAATAATTCTATTCCTGATGTTCCTGAGGTTACTGTTTTAGTGGGCTCGACCTTAACAACCTATAATATTAATAATGCAAGTGCTATTTGGACATTAGCAACAACGGATAGTAGTGCTGCAACATCACTTACGGCATTTGATTTTAATGGAGATGGATTCGATGAATTGGTGTACCGAGATACGACGACACTTCGTGTCATGTATGGAGGGCCAGCCGCATTTACACCAGCAGGAGTAGATGCTAATCGTAACTATCAAACCTTTGCGTGTTCGAGTGCTACTGGTTGGGAGCACCCTGTGGTAGCGGATGTCGATGAAGATGGGCAAGCAGAAATTGTAGTGGCTTGTAACCCTCAAATATGTATATATGAAACGGCAAGTGACCCATGGCAACCTGCTCGTGAAATTTGGAATCAGTTTTCATATAATGTGGTTAACATTAATGAAGATGGAACGGTACCTTCTCAGCAACAAAATATTTTAGCTATTTTTCCAGAAGGAGGCCCTGGAGAAATGATTTTTAATGGTTTTGGAAATCAATTAAATCCTGTTCGTACAGTACTTGCTAAAAATGATGTGGCAGTGCCAGATGGTATTTTAACTATCACAAACACTACGGTCGATTGTCCTAATGTTACAATTGAATTTAGCATAGAAAATCAAGGAGATGCACCATTTCCGTTGAATTCGTCTATTACCGTATATGATGGTGATCCAACGGCTACAGCAACAACCGCAGTAGCTTTACATACCTTTACCACCACTACAGCGGTAGCGGTCAGTAGTACAGAAAACTTTTCGGAAACCTTTAGTGTACCAACTACTATAGCGAATCCTTTCGATTTGTATATGGTCATTAATGATGATGGGACAACCACCTTACCGTTTGATACTACCGATGCGAATTTCCCAGCAAGTAGTACCAGCGAATGTGATTACACCAATAATATTGCCAATACTACAGGGAATATGTGTGCGGATTTTGATGGAGATACGATTCCAGATTTTGTCGATGTAGATGATGACAATGATGGGATTTTGGATACAGATGAGTGCCCTGTGACTTTTACAGTAGCTGAGGTAACTGCAGCTGCTAGTCAGGGAGGATACATTTATGATGAATATAATGCCAATGGTTCTTTTAGAGATCAAATAAATTATAGTTTTACGAATCCTCATACAGGAATGGTAGGATTTGTAACCCAACCCAAAGCTGGATTTGGAGAAGTATTGGAGCCTTTAAATTTACAAGATGGGAGTGCTTTTGATAGTGTTAATTTAAATGAAAATGAAGCGATTACAACAGTAGGTACTTCTTTTGCATTTAGAGATCCAGGAGGAACTTCATCTAGCTCAGCCACGGCATGGCAAATTGCTAGGGGGTATTTGTACATTCCAGATAATATTTCAAGTGATTTTACCATTCAACTGACAGAGACTTCGGTATCAACAAGTCATTTGTATTTAGCCACAACAGATAGCGGAATATATGATGCTACAAATAGTACTTTTAACTCGGGTGTCATAAACGAGGTTACTACCGATTTTAGTAATTTAAAATTAGTAAATGATGTAGGTATAGGTGCATCAGGGGCAGTAGGCGATGGAGTTACTGGGCAAGGAAATGGTGCCGCTGCGGGGAACAATGAAATCATTTCCATAAGTCAGACACAAGCAGGAAAATTTGTTGCTTTTGTAATGCTTACTACAGATAATGGCGTACAAGGTAGAGTTACTATGACAACAGGAGCTTCAACCTTTATTTTTGGAGCACTACCAACCTCTTTTGCAAATACATTAGCCTGTGATACCGATATGGATGGTATCATAAATAGCTTAGATTTAGACAGCGATGGCGATGGTTGTCCCGATGCAGTTGAAGCAGGGGTATCACCAACGACAGGAATTGGTCAAGGCACTATAGAGAACGGAAGTGGAGGTAGTGTAACTACGACTACACCGAATGTAGATAATGCAGTATTTACATTTGTATCTGATATGACTAACGATAGTAACGGTGACGGATTATTAGATAGTATTGATGATAATGGAGGTAGTGGAACATTGGATGGAACACCAGAGTATACTTCCAGCTATACCAGTTTTGCACTTGATGAAAACGTAGATGCCTGTTTAGATTCTGACGGAGATTTAATAGCAGATGTATTTGATGTAGATGATGATAATGATGGTATTTTGGATGTGGATGAAGGGTGTACCTCCCCCGATACATATGATTTGGGAGTATTTCAGTCAGATTTTAATACGACTGTTGGAGGTACATTAAACCCTTACACTTTTATCAATATAGATGGACAAGGATTAGACATTACATATAGTGTTTCTGGAGATGTTTCTGATGTGTTGCTTGGAGGTAGCGGTACAGGTACTTCAGGTATTTCACCAGGTATTATAACAAATTCTGTAGGAAATGCAATTCATATCAATGCAAATGATGCAGGAAATGATGATCCATTGATAGTGAATCTAGATTTTTCCAAACCTATAGCTGGAGCCACTTTTGGATTTTATGATGTAGATGGTGATGGAGTAGGTTTTGATGATTTAACAGTAGTGATTGGCTACGATGTAGATGATAATGTCATTCTTCCTAGTGTTATAACACCTGGTTCGGTTTCTGAGGTTTATGATGCATCTAATGAAATGTTTAATTATCCTTCAGACGGAGTAAGTCCTACATTAGGGTTAAGAGGAACAGCATCAAGTAATAGTCAGATAAATCCATCTTCAGTTACATTTTCTAATTTTAAAGAAATTAAGAGAATTGAAATTTACTATGGGAATAGTGATGCTATTTTAAACCCTATGCAACATAGGTTCTATTTGGATTTGACTACTTTTTCAAGTTGTACTCAAGGATTAGATCTAGATAAAGATGGAATCATTAACAGTTTAGACTTAGACAGCGACGGTGACGGTTGTCCTGACGCAATCGAAGGGGATTTAAGTTTTGAGCAAACAGATTTGAGCGATGCTTCGACAACTTTATTAAATCAACCTAATAACAATAATAATGATGGCAGTATTGCCACAGGATATCTAGGGAATACAACAGAATCCGTAATAGCGAACTTAACAAATAGTAATGGAGTAGATACGGATCCAATGTCAGCTACCTATGGAGTTCCATTAACAACTTTAGCCAACACACCAAATACCCAAGGTATAGGTGGAAGTCAGGATGTTAATGACGATACTTCTTGTTGTGATATCGTACCGCCAACAATTGCACCGAATTAACAACAAATAATGAAATTACATTGATTGTATTTTCGAAATTTTTAAAGGATGTAATCTATGATAAATAGTGTCTTTTAAAAATTTTAAAATATGTGGTATAAGAGACTTAATAAGACCTATTAAAAAAGGCTATTATTTTTGTTTCAGGAAATTTTAATTAATAGAGCAGAGAATAGTATTGTAAATTAATAATAAGCATACAATTTGTGTTAAGTATTTGATAATCAATAATTTTAATTTGCAGTTTAAATACATTTCAACGATTTTTTTAGTATTTAATCGATGTTAAAAAGCTTGTTGTCGAAAAAAAATAAAAAAACTTAAACAACTGATTTTCAGTAACAAAAGAAACGTTAAATTTATAAAGTGTTTGTTGTCAAACATTTAAATTTTCACAGAAAATAATGCTTAGTCAGCAGTTTGAATAAAAATCATAGGATTATGAAAAAAATTACTTCAACTTCTTTTTTTAGTATTCGTAATAAAAAAGAATCCTTACTAATAGGGAAAAGTCTAACAGTGTTACTTTTATGGCTTTACACAAGTGTTGTTTTTGCACAGTTCCCTGTGGTACCAACGGTGCCCAATCCATTTGTACCAGATACAGTAATTAATTCAAGTCAGGATATTGAAGTAAATGTTACTACCGTAGGGATGAATGGTAGTATTGCTTATGTAGTAACTGATTTAGGTTTAAATATATATGCAGTACAGCCAGGCTTTAATACATTAGGGGTGGTTAATTTGGGGACATTTATACCTAATCAATATTTAGTATATTCACTATCCTTTGATGGTCCATTACCAACTACATTAGTACCAGGGAGTAATCTTAATATAGTAGAAACTACACTTTGTAATGCTATTATAGGACCTGTGCAAATACAAGTAGATCCTATATTTATTGATACTGATGGTGATGGAGTAAATGATGTTGTGGATTTAGATGATGATAACGACGGTATTATTGATGTTATTGAAAGCAATTGTAATATTTCTGGAGCAACATCATTAGGTTTAATATGGGATCCTAATATTGACCCAGCGACTCAAGCAGATTCAAGAACGAATTTTAATACGGGTAATCCTAAAAATACTAGGTATGAACCTTCACAGTTTGACGTATCTTTTGGATTACCAATAGGTTTTGTGCAAAATAATGTAGCCAATGTAATTTTTGGTTCGGGATTGGTTGATGAGTCATTAGATGCTGCTAATACAGTAGAAATTCAAGGATATTATTTTGTAAGTGGTGCTGATGAAGTGGATGCTGTTGCGGCAAAGGCAGCTAATGATTATTTAGAGTATGGATTTACGATGCAAACAGATAGAACAGTCATGTTACGATCTTACAACTTGCAAGATGTAGTAACCTTTATGCCTGGAATATATCAAACAACACGTGGTTTAAATTTAAGTGCAAACCAAGCAAACCCAGATGATAGACCTCAATATGCAGATTTTACTTATCAAATAGAAATAAGTACAGATAATTTTGCAACTTCAACAGTATTAGTTCCATCTAAAACTACGGTAAGGAGAGCTGATGGAAATACTTTTACAAATGCATTTGATGATGCTTCATTACCGCCGACAGATCCTTTTTTCTTTCACTTTGAAGAGTTTGCTGTTTTTCCTCAATTTCAATTAACACCAAGTGTTACTTATAAAGTAAGACTTTATTTATTCGCTTCCGAAGATCAATCGAGTAATGGTTATGTTACATTCGATAATTTTAGATTAAATGTGAGTGATTGTCCAGATGCAGATTTGGATATGGACGGCATTATTAATCAATTAGATTTGGATACCGATGGCGATGGTTGCGCAGATGCAGTAGAAGGAGGAGGTAACTTTTTAGAAACTGATTTGTCAAATTCCTCTATAAATGGAGGAAATACAGGAACAGGTTTTACTGGTGATCCTACAGTTGGTGGGGTTGTAACTAATCTTACAGGGGTAATCACAGACCCAGATCCAGTAGGTAATAATATAGTAACAGCAACAGGTTTGGTAGTTACTACGGCTACACCAACAGGAGAAATGCAAACGCTAAATATCTCACAAGATGACACCATGCAAAATTGTGATGATCAGGATGGAGTAGATATAGTAGTTGAAGATGGAGCGCCAAATGGAGGAGATGGAAATAATGATGGGACTTTAGATAGTTTACAGCCAGATGTAGCTTCAATACCTGATGGAAGTGGAACAGGGAGTTATGTAACACTTGAAGTTTCAGGTTGTGATCAGATTACTAAAATGGAATTAAAGCAGGAAGCTGATTTAGCTTCCTTAGATGAAGAATATGAATACCCCTTTGGTTTAATTGACTTTAGATTAGAGTGTGGTAATATAGGTGATATAGCTACTATTAAATATTATTGGTATGGTATTACAGCTTTAGAGCAAAGAGATGCTTACCGAAAATTTGGTTTTGACCGTTTTGGTGGTGTTTTAGCAAATTCTATTTACAGAAATTTTATAATTTCTGAAGCTATAGAAAATGTTAATGGAGCTAATGTTTATACCGTAACATATACAATAACTGATGGTTTATTTGGTGATGATGAAACTTTAGGAAGGTTTATCGAAGATCCAACAGGTCCAGCTATTGCGGATAATACAGATAATGATAGTTTCCCTGATTTAGTAGATACAGATGATGATAACGATGGTATACCAGATGCATTAGAATGTACAAGTTATACAGGTAGTCCTGTGTTTTCGGGTACAGGAAATAGTATAGTAGGTACAATAAATAATACCGATGGTACCGAAGTGTTTAATATTACTTATTCAGATACAAATAATGCGGCTACTTCGGGAGTGGGAGGAATAACAACAACTCCAGCGGATTCTCCAGCAGAGCTTACTTTTAATCAAAATAGTCAATTTTCAGTACAAGCAGAAGTAGCGTCTTTAACGCTTTCGGGTTTACCAATAGGTACCTATACTTTAAATGCACAGTTGGATCCAGTAACCTTTGTAGCTACAGGTGCTACTTTATTACCAGATGGTCTTACTATAAATGTAACAACAACTGAAGCAAATGTTACGACAGCTGATTTTATTGACCCTCAGGCATTAAATACATTGCAAATTATATCTACTTCGCTTGATACAGCGAATAGTTTTGATATTGGTGTAAGTTTAACAGGCTTAGCTTGTCCAGATTCGGATGGTGATGGGATTCCAGATAATTTAGATATAGATTCGGATAATGATGGGATTCCAGATAATGTAGAGGCACAAAGTACTGCAGGATATCAACCTCCATTAAATAATGATACAGATATGGATGGGTTGGATGACCAATACGATCCAGAATTTGGAGGTAGTACACCGATAACCACTCCCGAAAATTCGGATACCGATACCATTCCAGACTACCTAGATACAGATAGTGATAATGATGGAATATTAGATGTTATAGAATCAGGAGAAACACCAGCTACCAATGCCAATGATATTGATGGCGATGGTTTGTTAGATGCTTACGATGATGTACAAACTCCTTCAGGAGATCCTTTTGATGTAAATGATGATTTAGATGGGGGATCTGTTGATACACCAAATATTCAAAACGCTAACACCGCAGAGGTAGATTATAGAGATCCAACAACAGATGCAGATAATGATGGAATACCAGATAGCGTTGATGTCGATGATGATAATGATGGTATTCTTGATAGTATAGAAAATGCAACATGTACAACTTCGAGTATTTCAGAAACTATTTTTACAGATAATTTTAGCGGACATGTAGCTACTTCAGGTGGAGCAGCTTCAGCATTAAATAATCCTTCAAATACATCAACAGAGCTTTTATTTGAAGCTGTAAAAACAACTCCTTTTGGTAATTATGCAGTGGTTGATAATGCTAATTCATGGTTTTCTTTATTACCTGATACTACAGGAAACCCTGTAATGGCGATTGATGCAGCTTCGGGTTCAGCTAATACACCGTCGGATGTGTATAGGGTAGCTATCGATGTAGAACTTGGCAGTATATATACATTTGGATATGATATTTGGAGTCGACCAACTCCTTTGGTTTCTCTTTCAGTCTTTGTTGATCCAGATGGAGCAGCAGGACCATTATTACCAATTGTGATTTTAGCGAATAACCAAGCTCCGGATCAAGTGCTTACATCGGTAACAGCAGAATGGGAAGCCACGGTGACGGGTACAGCAGAATTTTTTATTGAATTTGATGCATTTCCTGGTGGTGGTAACGGGAGAAATTTTTATATCGACGATGTATTCATTTCAAGAATTTTATGTGATAGCGATGGGGATGGTGTAGCAAATATTTTTGATATTGATAGCGATAATGATGGTATACCAGATAATGTAGAGGTACAACCCACAGTAGGCTATACGGCACCTGCAGTAAGTGTGCAAACAGCAACAGATCCTTTCCCTGGATTACCTTATCCAGTAGGATCAACACCATTTGACCCAATAGCTCAAAATATAGATGCAGACGCATTACCAGATTATTTAGATTTAGATAGTGATAATGATGGATTATTGGATGTTATAGAGTCTGGACAAACTATAGCCACAAATACTAACGATATCGATGGAGATGGTTTATTAGATGCATATGATGATGTAAATACACCAGCAGGAGATCCATTTGATGTAAATGATGATTTAGATAATGGAGCATCAGATACTCCAAATACAGACACTGGTGTTGTAGGTCAAACGGATACAGATGTTGATTTCAGAGATTTGCTAGAGCCTTTAGATTCAGATATGGATGGTTTACCTGATGCTGTAGATTTAGATGATGATAATGATGGTATTTTAGATGTAACAGAAAATGATTGTGCCCTAACAGGACCAGTAGAGTTATTAGCAAGATGGGATCCAAATCAAGCAGGTTCGGTAAATGATGGAAATAATGGAAATACAGGTAGCCCTAAGGTAGATAGATATGAACCTAGTTTTGTAGAAAATACTATTGTAGAATCGACAGTGCCTGTTTCTAGTATTGGTTCAGGCTTAGTAGATGAGTCATTAGATCCAGCCAATAGTGTTGAAGTACAAGGATATTTTTACCTAAGTGGTGCAGATGAAACTACAGCTGCAGCAGCTGCAACAAATGGAGATTATATTGAATTTAGTTTTACAACTTTAGGTACAGAGAGTCATTTATCTCGATTTATAAATGTTCAAGATATTCCAACATTTATAAATTTAACATTAAGACCAAGAGGAGAAAACTTATCTAATAATGCTTTATTTCCAATTCATTCTGATTTCAGATATCAATTAGAAATAAGTGCTGATAATTTTACAACGTCTACAGTTTTAGTTGCAGATACGCAAACCGTTCGACCTACTGATGGAGTTACTTACACGAGTTCAACGAACATACCGTTACCTCCACCACCTGCTTTTGTTCAACCTTGGGAAGAGTTTGCAGTAACTCCAGAATTGGCATTAGCTCCAAGTACAACTTATAAATTACGTTTATTAATTTTTGCTTCCGAGGATATTTCAGGAAATGGTTTGGTAACCTTAGATAATTTTAGGTTCAATGTTATCACTTGTAATGAAAGTGATTTTGATGGTGATGGCATTCCAAATAGTGTTGATTTAGATAGTGATAATGATGGTATTTATGATGTGGTTGAAAGTGGAAACCCATTAGCAACAGATACAGATAATGATGGTCGTATAGATACAGGAGGTACGGTAGCAGTAGGCGCAAATGGTATTCCAAATGAAGTAGATAGCGATGATGATGCAACGAATGCCACGGCAACAACACCAGTAAATAGTTTTGGTACCGATGGGGCAGATTATCTAGATATTGATGCAGATGATGATGGAATAGTAGATAATATAGAAGCACAAACTACAGGTGGGTATCAATCTCCATTAGGAGTGGATACAGATATGGATGGTGTCGATGATCGCTATGATCCAGATAATGGAGGAACGGCAATTACACCAACAAATACCGATGCTGCTTTTGTAAATAGTGATACCATTCCAGATTATTTGGATTTAGATAGTGATGGAGATACAGAAAGTGATACGATAGAAGCTTATGATACAAATCAAGATGGAATACCAGAGGTAGGACCTGCAAATGCAGATGCAGATGGCGATGGATTAGATGATAATTTTGATTTAGTAGATTTATTAACAATACCTACCACCAATCCAATTAATGGAGGCCAAACTGCCACCAACCCATTCCCCGATGCAGATATGCCAGGTATGGAGCCAGATTGGAGAGAGAGTAATGATTCAGATAATGATGGAGTACCAGATAGTGCCGATTTAGATGATGATAATGATGGTATTTTAGATACGGACGAAGACCCAAATATTGATTTAGATAATAATCCTAATACAGGTGATCCAGCAGATATTGATCCAGATGGAGATGGTATTCCAAATCATTTAGATATAGATTCGGATAATGATGGAATTCCAGATAATGTAGAAGCACAACCAACAGTAGGTTATATAGCACCAGGAACAGATGGAGTGGTAGCTCCTGGAGATGTTGGAGGAACAGGTATTCCTTTAGTATATGATCAAACCTTAGGTTTAGGAACTCCAGAAAACTCAGATACAGATACTATTCCAGATTATTTAGATACAGATAGTGATAATGATGGGTTATTAGATACAGCGGAAGCAGGCTTAGCAATACCAACAAATACGAATGATATTGATATGGATGGATTATTAGATGCCTTTGATGCAGATAATAGTTCAAGTGATGTAAATAATAATTTAGATGGTGGATCAGTTGATACGCCAAATACAGATACAACCGATCCAACACAAACAGATACAGATGTGGATTATCGAGATCCATTAGAGCCATTAGATACAGATGGCGATGGAATTCCAGATGTAACAGATTTAGATGATGATAATGATGGTATTTTAGATGTAGAAGAAGGACAATGTGCACCAAATGCAAGTCCAGGACCTTCACCATTAATGTTATTATATGATAATGGAGGAGGAGATTTATCACCAACTACAGTAGGGAATGATTTTATAGCAAGTGCATCTTCACAAATATTTGGTTCGGGAGTGAGTTATACCGAAGATCCTAATAATGTAGGAGGAGGTTATATTGATTTACAAGGCGTAGATCAACCAGATTTAGTAAGCGCTATTGCCGATAATGATTATTTAGAGATTAATTTTACTACGGGGAATGATCCTTATTCAATTTCGCAATTATTTTTCTTTGGAGAACCAGTAGGTGTGCCGGCCGTAGATTTCAGATCAGGGTATCAATATCAAGTAGAAATATCTGGAGATAATTTTGCTAGTAGTGTTGTGTTATTTGACGAAGCGACGCTGTCACCACCAACTTCATCTTTCAGAGTACCAGCAACTACAAATTTACAGTTGATTCCAAATACATTTTATAAGATTAGATTTTATCTATATAATAATCCAGCACCAAATGCAGATTCGATAACTATTGACAATATAGCTTTCAGAAGTTTATTATGTACAGAATCAGATTTTGATGGTGATGGTATTCCAAATAGTGTCGATCTAGATAGTGATAATGATGGTATTTATGATGTAGTTGAAAGTGGAAATCCATTAGCAACCGATACAGATAATGATGGTCGTATAGATACAGGAGGTACAGTAGCAGTAGGAGCCAATGGAATTCCAAATGAAGTGGATAGTGATGATGATGCTTTTTCAGCAACCGGAACAACACCAGTAAATAGTTTTGGTACCGATGGGGCAGATTATGTGGATATTGATGCAGATGATGATGGTATTGTTGATAATATTGAGGCACAAACTACAGCAGGTTATATAGCACCTAGTGGAACAGATACAGATGGAGATGGTATTGATGATGTGTATGATCCAGTTGATGATACAGATATTTCAGCTCCAGTGGCTGGAACAGGAACAGTTATAGTTCCAACAAATACCGATGCTACGTTTACAAATAGTGATGCTATTCCAGATTATTTAGATACAGATAGTGATGGTGATGCAGAGAGTGACACTATTGAAGCTTATGATACAGATCAAGATGGAGTAGCAGATACAGTACCAGCAGGAGCTGATGCAGATGGTGATGGATTAGATGATAATTTTGATGGTATTACTTTAGGAACAGGTACAGCGAGTACAAACCCAACTAATGGAGGTCAAACTGCCACCAACCCATTCCCCGATGCAGATATGCCAGGTATGGAGCCAGATTGGAGAGAAGGGAATGATACTGATGGGGATGGAATACCAGATAGTGCCGATTTAGATGATGATAATGATGGTATTTTAGATACGGACGAAGACCCAAATATTGATTTAGATAATAATCCTAATACAGGTGATCCAGCAGATATTGATCCAGATGGAGATGGTATTCCAAATCATTTAGATATAGATTCGGATAATGATGGAATTCCAGATAATGTAGAAGCACAACCAACAGTAGGTTATATAGCACCAGGAACAGATGGAGTGGTAGCTCCTGGAGATGTTGGAGGAACAGGTATTCCTTTAGTATATGATCAAACCTTAGGTTTAGGAACTCCAGAAAACTCAGATACAGATACTATTCCAGATTATTTAGATACAGATAGTGATAATGATGGGTTATTAGATACAGCGGAAGCAGGCTTAGCAATACCAACAAATACGAATGATATTGATATGGATGGATTATTAGATGCCTTTGATGCAGATAATAGTTCAAGTGATGTAAATAATAATTTAGATGGTGGATCAGTTGATACGCCAAATACAGATACAACCGATCCAACACAAACAGATACAGATGTGGATTATCGAGATCCATTAGAGCCATTAGATACAGATGGCGATGGAATTCCAGATGTAACAGATTTAGATGATGATAATGATGGTATTTTAGATGTAGAAGAAGGACAATGTGCACCAAATGCAAGTCCAGGACCTTCACCATTAATGTTATTATATGATAATGGAGGAGGAGATTTATCACCAACTACAGTAGGGAATGATTTTATAGCAAGTGCATCTTCACAAATATTTGGTTCGGGAGTGAGTTATACCGAAGATCCTAATAATGTAGGAGGAGGTTATATTGATTTACAAGGCGTAGATCAACCAGATTTAGTAAGCGCTATTGCCGATAATGATTATTTAGAGATTAATTTTACTACGGGGAATGATCCTTATTCAATTTCGCAATTATTTTTCTTTGGAGAACCAGTAGGTGTGCCGGCCGTAGATTTCAGATCAGGGTATCAATATCAAGTAGAAATATCTGGAGATAATTTTGCTAGTAGTGTTGTGTTATTTGACGAAGCGACGCTGTCACCACCAACTTCATCTTTCAGAGTACCAGCAACTACAAATTTACAGTTGATTCCAAATACATTTTATAAGATTAGATTTTATCTATATAATAATCCAGCACCAAATGCAGATTCGATAACTATTGACAATATAGCTTTCAGAAGTTTATTATGTACAGAATCAGATTTTGATGGTGATGGTATTCCAAATAGTGTCGATCTAGATAGTGATAATGATGGTATTTATGATGTAGTTGAAAGTGGAAATCCATTAGCAACCGATACAGATAATGATGGTCGTATAGATACAGGAGGTACAGTAGCAGTAGGAGCCAATGGAATTCCAAATGAAGTGGATAGTGATGATGATGCTTTTTCAGCAACCGGAACAACACCAGTAAATAGTTTTGGTACCGATGGGGCAGATTATGTGGATATTGATGCAGATGATGATGGTATTGTTGATAATATTGAGGCACAAACTACAGCAGGTTATATAGCACCTAGTGGAACAGATATAGATGGAGATGGTATTGATGATGTGTATGATCCAGTTGATGATACAGATATTTCAGCTCCAGTGGCTGGAGTTGGTACTGCAATTGTATTAACAAATACGGATGCAGCTACAGGTGATGCGATTCCAGATTATTTAGATACAGATAGTGATGCAGATAATGAATCGGATACGGTTGAAGCTTATGATACTAATGATGACGGAATAGCAGATACTTTACCAGCAGGAACTGATACAGATGGGGATGGATTAGATGATAATTTTGATTTAGTTGATTTAACTACTACCTCACTTACTAATCCAACGAATAATGGTCAAACTGCTATTAATCCATTTCCAGATACAGATAATACCAATAATAGCGAGCCAAATTGGAGAGAATTACAAGATGCAGACATGGATGGCATTCCAGATGTGGTGGATTTAGATGATGACAATGATGGAATTCCAGATTTAGTAGAAAGTGGAGGAAATGACCCAAGTGCAGATGATGATAATGATGGTATTCCAAATTATTTAGATGTAGATCCAGATGGTTTGCCAGGTACACCAGACTTACCAGATGGAAATAACGATGGTATTCCAGATATATATGACACGGACGGAGATGGTATAGCGAATCACTTAGATTTAGATGCGGATAATGACGGAATCTTTGATGTAGTAGAAACGGGCAATGGAGCTTTAGATACCGATGGCGATGGTCAGGTAGACACAGATGTAACAGGAGTAGGGAACAATGGCGTACCAGACTTAGTAGAGCCAACGCCCGATGA
>CANLCT010000033.1 GCA_947489195.1 uncultured Aquimarina sp.
TCTAACATCTAACATCTAACATCTAACATCTAACATCTAACATCTAACATCTAACATCTAACATCTAACATCTAACAGTCATTTATGTCTTCGCAGTCTAGACTTTCTAGAGCATTTAAAAATGCCAAAAGATTATCCTTTGATAATTCATCGAAGCTGATTTTGTTCAGTGATTGTCATCGAGGAGATAATAGTTTTGCTGATGACTTTGCTCGAAACAAAAACATTTATTTCCATGCACTTAGTTATTATTTTGATCAAGGTTTTACGTATTGTGAGTTAGGAGATGGAGATGAATTATGGGAAAATAGGTCTTTTGGCGAGATTTTTAGAGCCCATGAAAATGTGTATCTGTTGTTTCGAAAGTTTTATTTAGCTGATAGGTTTCAGCTTATATGGGGTAATCATGATATGGTTTACCGAAGAGCTAGTGTTGTTAAAAAATATTGGGAATCTTATTTTGATCGAAAAACAAACACAGAAAAACCACTTTTGCCCGGTGTGCAATTTGAAGAGGCTATAGTTTATAAACATAAAAAGACAGGACAAGAGTTGTTTTTAACTCACGGACATCAGGCTGATTTTATGAATTATGTGGCTTGGCGTTTTAATCGGTTTATGGTGCGAGTATTATGGAGGCCACTACAGGTAATAGGCATTTATGACCCAACAAGCCCCGCAAAAAATTATCGCGAAACTATAAAGGTTGAACGAAGAACCAGAAAATGGATAGGACAAGTAGGTAAAGTGATTACCATAATAGGGCATACGCATCGCCCTCGCTTTCCTGAAAAAAATCAAATGCCATTATTTAACACAGGGAGTTGTGTGCATCCTAGAGCAATTACGGGTTTGGAAATTGTTAATGGAGAAATTTCATTAATAAAATGGCAAATAGCAACAACTAAAGATGGTGTGCTAAAAATTATTAGAGTGCTTTTAGAAGGTCCTCAAAAATTAACTGATTTTGATTTTTGAAACAAAAAAGGCTGCCTTTTCGGACAGCCTCTTAAATTTAATTCTCTAGTATTTTATTAGTTTTAATAGATAAAATAAACTAATTATCAATAACTAATTTTTTGATAATTCGATATTGATCATTTACGGAAAGTTGTATTAAATAAATTCCATTAGAAACTTGGGATAAAAAAACAGTTTCTTCGTTGCTATGTTCAGCATTAAAGGTGCCATTTGTAATTATTTTACCTTCTAAATTTGTAATGCTGTATGAAACCGCTTGATCAGTATATTCCGTTAACACTAGATTGATCGCATTATCAGTAACAGGATTAGGATATAGAACAATACTGTTGTTGCTGTCTAAAATTTCTTTTTTTCCTTTAATGCTAACTAATTCAAATTGTTGATTTTTATTTGATTTAGAATAAGGCCATAGATAGACGCTAGCACTATTTCCACCAGATTTGTCTATCGCCTTACTAGTACAGTGCGCAGGTTTAAAATAAACAATTGATCCATTCTTTTCTACAACCCACTGTTGGTGCTTGCTATTGGCATTTGTCCAAGTAGAAACATTTGATCTGTTATCACATTTTCCTTGAGGTACTTCTAAATAGCGACCAGTGCCTACATTTTTAATTTTATAAATGCCATTTCCGATAGATTCAAAATTCCATTGCTGATCACTAAAAGTGCCACTATTATGCATTAATGCATTGTAATTATCCCAACTTGGAGCAATTAAATTTTGTCCATTGCCTACGTTTTTAATATAGTAAGTACCACTAATGGTATTTGATGGTGTATTCGGTTTTGAAGGAGCAGTTGTTGTGTTGCCAACAGAAATTGAAATGGATTTTTCAACTTTGCTATTATTTTGCAGTGTTGCCTCGGCTTTTAATGTGTAGTTACCCTTCTTTAGATTTTGTAATTGTTTAGGGTTTATCCAACGAAATGGAGCACGACCTTGTCGACCAACATAGCTGTCATTTACATAAAGTTTAACCTCTTTAACATTAACATTATTTATTTTTACAATAACATTAGTTGATGCATTTTCTTTAAAATTTTCACCATTTGTAGGTTGATCAAAGCTAATGTTATTAGAGGTTGCTACTGGTGTTGTAGGGCTTGGTTTCGGGTTTGGTTGTGGTGCAGGACTATTAGTTAATCCTTTTGGACCATATAATTTAAAATCATCAATTATAAGAGTTCCTGTTTTTTTGGCAGTATCTCTACCACCGTTATAATAATTAAACCAATAGGCATAAATTTTTAAATCACTTACTTTTCTAAAATTCCAATTACTTCTTTCAAAAACAAGTTTTCCATTTACCCAAGCTTTTAAAATACCATTGCTTTTTCCTGGAGTATTAAGTTTGACATATTGTTTTACATGGTACCACTTGCTGTAATCCATGTCTCCACCTTTGTTCCACCAAACAGCATCTCCCCATGTTTTACCATTGTTTCCGGTGTTTGTGTGGTATACATAAAATGAATTTCTAACAGTAGATCTTCCAGCAGTTCTTAAGGTTCCTCGTGCAGACCAACCATTCACTCCTTTTCCAGGTCTGTTGCCCCAACCTGCTTTTCCGTAGGTGCCATCAAATCCAGGAGCTTTCCCGCCAAACTTATCCATACTTTTATCATACTTAACACGATATTCTGCATATAGTTCTTCAGGTTCAAATCCTAAATTCTCTTTGAGCATCCATTTGAATGACCCACCATAATGTGAGCCTTTTTGTACGGTGATTTGTACACCTCCTTTTGAGTAACCCCCGTTAGGTAAAAATTTGAAGTTGTTCCCTCCTGGTCCTATGTCATAATTTTTCTTCCAACTAGAATTATCAAAATTATCTGTCCAATAAGTTTGCGAATTAATGTGTAGAATAGAAAAAAAAGAGAGTAGTAATGCATAAAGAATCCCTCGGACGTGCATTACATTTTTAAATGTAAATGTTTTATGATTCATTTTTAATTTTGATTTAGTTGTTATTTCAGTAATTGAGCATTACAAAATTAGAATTAAATATTTTGTTCTATTTTTAAATTTCGATTAAGGGTGTTTTTATTCTGTAAAATATTTAATGTATCGGTGTATTTTGTAATCTTTTTTAAAGTTTGCTAATAAAAAAAAGAAGGTTTTTATGGGAGTGGTTACTTTCGAATAGACTTGTTATTGGTAGTGTTAGAGTTTTTTTGAATTATAATATTAAATGCTCTACTTGTTTTTTTGTAAGAATTTATTCACTTGTTTTTTTGTTATTGATGTAGGAATCAATAATTTCTTTAGCCAAATGATCACAAAAATGATTTTGGGTAGTTGTAAACTGAAATTTAGTTTGTGTTGAAAGGCTTGTTGATAAAGGCGTAGTAGAGAAATATTGTATTTATTTGAGGTGAGAAAAAATATTAAATTTGGTAGTTACTGATAAGTTCCTTTTTTAAAATACATTGTACATCAATAGAATCTTTTTCTCTAATTAAATGAGGTTCTAATTGTGTTTCATTGGTAATTTGATCTTCTTTAGTAATAAAGCCATATCCTTGATAAATGCCATCTTTGATTAAAACAAAGGCTTCTTCATTAGTAGATCTGCCAGGTTTTTTTATTACATTATTTTGGGCATTAGCTTTAATTTGAGAAATAGCTAAGCGGACTCTTGAATTGTAAAGAGCCACGCTTTCAGTTTGTTTGCAAATTCCTTTGCAAGTATCAATTTTATAATGATTACAATGCAAATTTATTTGTTGCAGGTTGCAGTATTTCGGACAAAGTTCAAAGGCAATACATATTTTTTCTAGATACAAAATAGCATCGCGCTGATTGTAAAATACCTGTAAATAATCAGGGCAAAGTTTAAGTGCATTTGTTGCAAAGTGAATGACACCATTTCTATCGGTATAGGTAAAAATACCATAGGATTTTGGATTTCTTTTAGAAGCAATATTGTATTTAGGGAAATGTTTTTTTATGGCAGCGTCTTCCATAAGTAAGGCGACTAATTCGCTTCCGGAAAGTTCGGTATCAATATGAGCGGTTTCTCGACATAAATCCAATTCCTTTTGTTTTTTATCGTAAAAATGACTGAGTACGCGTTTTTTTAAGTTTTTAGCTTTTCCCACGTAAATAATAGTTCCTTTTTTATTTCTGAAATAATAAATACCCGCAGTATCAGGAATATGATCAAAAACTTCGTCTGGTAAATGCGCGGGTAGAGTAGCCTGACGACTAGTAGCTTTTAAAAAATTCTCAAAAACTTCATCGGCGTTTTTTTGTTGCTGTAAAAGCTGAAAAAGTTTTACAGTAGCCTCGGCATCACCGCGTGCTCTATGCCTATCCACTAATGAGATATTTAGTGCGGTGCATAATTTACCTAAGCTATAGGATTTATGTCCAGGGAGTAATTTTCTTGACAAACGTACGGTACATAGTTTTTTTCTTCTGAAAGGAATTTTTAATCGATTAAATTCTCCTCTAATTACATTAAAGTCAAAATTTACATTATGTGCTACAAAAATAGAGTCATTAGTTATGGTTAAAATTTCTTTAGCTATTTCTTTAAATGTAGGTGCATTAGCGACCATGGTATAATCAATACCCGTTAAAGAGGTGATGTAATCGGGTATTTCGATTTCGGGATTAACTAATGATGTAAATTCATCAATCACCTTTGTGTCATCGTATTTGAAAATAGAAATTTCGGTGATACGATTTGTCTTCCCGGTAGTTTCAACATCAATAATAGTATACATCATTTTAAATGCTTTTCAAGTGATTTTAATTCCACACCTAAATGGTTAAACATGCTAATTATACTGCTGATTTTAAGTTCTTCTTCGCTGTATTCTTGTGTGTTAATACTACAGGTAAATTCCCATAATTCAATTACTTCATTAATGGAAACTTCATAAGGTTCATAAGCCGTATTATCCGAAACTAGTTTTAATGTGCCATTTTTATCAATCTGATTATAAACTCTTTTATAAACCATCCCATCATTTAATGTTAACAACACATAGGTTTTTCCACTGCTAATTTCATTGGGGTCTTCTATAAATTTTCCAATAACAAAAGCACCATCTTTCATGGGTAACATTGAATCTCCTTTAATAGGGAATGCCCTGTGTTTACCTGTGGGCAGAAAGGGTAATTTTATATTCTGTAATTGTTCAATATATTCTGGATCATCATATCCGTTGAGGTATCCAGCCGAAGCTTTGATAGGGACTATTTCAATTAAATTTTCATTAGCCTCATCAACAGTAATGGGAAAAAGTACGCGTTGATTTCCCAGTTCAATGAATGAGGCATCGTTAGCTTTTCTCAAATCATTGCGAAGTAGGATATCTACAGGTAGTTTAAAAAAATCGGAAAAGGCCAATAACATTTCAATAGAAGGTGCCGATCGATTTTCTTCATACGATCCAATACGCGATCTAGGCACTTCTAAAGCGACTGCTAAGGCTTCTTGCGAAAGCTTTTTTAAACTCCTTAAATGTTTAATATTTGTAGCAATATAATTCATGTTGCTACAAATATAAGTAATTAATGCTTTTAATTTTAGTATTAGGCGTTTTTGAAGGAGTTTTAACAGTACATTCTTAAAAATAAATTTGAGTTAATTAGAGCGAATTTTTTTTAAAAATTTCGCAGTAATAAAACTAAAGAAAAGAAACTGTTTGGTATTGAATATAGATAGGATCAACCTATATTTTAGTTTATTTTTCTCTTCAAAATACTTTATGGGATATGCTTGAGATTTTTTTAGAGTGACAATTATTTTTTTTAGATCTGAAAGATTTAAGTTTGATTTGAAACTTCTTCCTAATAAAAAAAACGATAAATTGTCTCTTTTCTTTTTATAATACAAAATTAGTCCAGCGTCTATTTTGCTAGTTTCAAAATAATTTATAATTAGACTTAACTCTTTAACAAGATTTAAAAAACTATAGGTGAGTTTGTTGTATTTAAAATCATCTTTAGCATGCATGATAGAGGATGATACCTGAACATATTTATGGATAAGCGTATTTAAAACACTAAGTCTTTCTGCTTGATATAAAATTTTAGAATTAAACAATGCATCTTCTGCCCAAAATTGTTCGTTAAATTTTAATTGAGTTTTTTGTAAAAATTCTCTTCTGATTATATACCACCAGATAGCATCTTTAAAACCGTTTTTTGCAACATAGTTAACACCATTAAAAACTTCAATATCATTATGAGTGTTTTTGTTTTCATTCCAATTGAATTGTTTAACTTCTTTTGTAGTTTCTGATTGAAATCCTAAAATATCTAATTTATTTTTTATTGCCGTTTGCAAAAGGAATCCTAAGCAATTTTGTGCTATGTAGTCATCCGAGTCTAAAAAATAAATATAAGCTCCTTTAGCAAATTCAATTCCTTTATTTCTAGCGGCACCAACACCCGAATTCGGTTGGTTTATAAGATAAATATTAGTGTTGTTATCAATGTAATTTTGTACTTTAAATGCCGAATTATCGGTTGAGCCATCATTAACAACAATAATTTCATATTCATTTTTAGAAATGTCTTGAGTTAATAGGCTGTCAAGACAGTTTGAAATAAGATTTTCGTTATTGTATAGGGGTATAATTATGCTTAATAACATGTGGATAACTGAAAATTAAAGTTCTTTCCTACAAGTATACGATGTATTTATATCAATTCGAATTTCCTTAGAAAAAAAGCGACGTTTAGTTTTTCCATTAGTAATCCGTGTTTTAATATCATTTTTTCTTTTTTGATTTAGGAGTAGTAAGTTTCATCTTTTGTTTTACACGGGTTACTTCATCCTTTAAAAAATAGCTGTAGTTTTCATTGTAACTTTCAATTTTTGCTTTTTTGAGTAATTGTAATGCAATTTTATAATGACCTTTAGTTTCGATAGCATAAGCCGATAGCCAATACATTTCGGCTTTTTCAATCCCTTTTAAGCTAAAGGCAAAAGCTATTAATTTTTGAGCTCGTCCAATTTTGTCTGCCCAAATTAAATATTTAGCATAGGCGTAGTAGACTTCTAAATAATTGATGTCAATGGCAATTACTTGATCAAAGCATTCAAAAGCTTTTTCGTAGTTCCGAAAATGTTCGGCATAAATAGTTCCTAAAAGGCAAAGTGAAGCGCAATGGTTTTTATCATACGATAGGGCGTAATTTAAGGCTTCACAAGCCTCCTCCCAATCGGAACTATAACCATTAGTGGCTCCCTTAGCTTTTAAGTAGTATGTGTCTGCTAATGTTAATCCCATAATTGTTTTTTTAAATCGTTTTTGAGTACTTGCCGTTTAGATGTATACGTTTTAGTTTCTTTTTTAATTTTAAAATCCGAGCCTTTAAATATTCGAATTGGGTTGCCGCGTTCAATGCCTAAATGATTTTTCCATTGATCTTTAGTGTTTTCTTTTACTTGTTTTAAATTATAATCGGCTATTTTTTGATGTAAACGCTGTATGGCTATTTTTTTATTTTGATGTTGTGACCTACTGTCCATGGCCACAACTTGTAATCCGGTAGGGATATGCAAGGCTCTAATGGCAGAACTTACCTTGTTTACGTGTTGCCCTCCAGGACCCGAACTTCGAATTGCTTGAAACTTAATTTCTTTTTCATTACTAATCAATTGTTGATTTTGTTGAATTTCGAATAATCCGATAAACCAGTTTTTGCGTTTGTGATGTTTGCGAAAAGTAGATGTGCCTACCCATTGAATAGTACCCAGCCACTCTTTTAAAAAAGAGGATAAATATTTACCCTCTATTTTTAATGTTACAGATTGTATCGTACCATTTTCAGTTCCATTTATTTTTAATATAATAGTATGCAAAAAACCATTTTTCTTAAGCTCATAAATAAAAGCTTTAAGTACTTTAGCAACTACCCATTCACATTCTTTAGGTCCGCTACCCGCCGATATTTGTATAATTTTTGTTTCCATTTTTTATCTATTTTATTTATCCATTCGGACAATTTTGGGGGTAAATGTACCCACAACTTCAACTAACTCCTGTTGGTTGGCCATTACTTTTTTGATGTCTTTGTAAGCCATTGGAGCTTCATCAACTCCACCACCGATTAGTGAAACTTCGTGTTGTTTTAATTGTTTTTTAATAGCACTTTGAGTGAATTTTTCTTTGCATTTTCTGCGCGAATGTAAACGACCAGCACCGTGCGAAGCTGATTGAATACTTTCTTTATTTCCTAAACCGCGAACAATAAAGCCAGGTGCAGTCATTGAGCCTGGTATTATACCCAATGCGCCTTTTGAGGCTGGCGTAGCTCCTTTTCTGTGTACTATACATTCTTTATTATTTACTGTCTCCTTCCAAGCAAAATTGTGATGATTTTCAATTTTAGCTATGGCTTTAGTGCCTAATAATTTTTCTATTCGGTAGTGAATATTGTCGTGACATGCCTTGGCATAATCACCAGCTAAATTCATCGCTAACCAATACTCCTGTCCATCGTGTGTATTGATATCCAACCAAGCTAAGTGTTGTACATGCTTGGGTAGTGGACATTGTTTAGTGGCTAAATAGGTATAGTGTTTAGCTATATTTGCTCCTAAACCTCTGGATCCGCTATGCGATAATAGACCTAAATAAGTTCCTGTTGCAAGATTCCATTCATTATTGGGATCGCTAATATTCACTTCGCCAAATTCAACAAAATGATTACCTCCACCAGAAGTGCCTAATTGTTTATAGGCTTTCGTTTTTAACTTTTTTAATAAAGGAATTTCATTAAAGTGAGCTCTGTCAAAAATTTCGTGATCGTGCTTTTTTGCATGCTCTTCTCGCATTCCAAATTTGGTGTGCTTAGCAAGTATGTTTTCTAACTGGTGTCTTTTGCCTTTTAAATACGAAGCTTTAATTGGATAAATAGTTAAACACATACGACAACCAATGTCGACGCCCACTCCATAAGGAATCACAGCATTTTCGGTAGCTAATACACCACCAATTGGCAGCCCGTAACCTGTATGGGCATCGGGCATTAAGGCACCAGCAACTGCAATGGGCAATTTTAAGGCATCATATAATTGGAATTTTGCTCGTTCATCAATTTCATTTTCTCCATAAATACTAAATGGAGCTTTGGTGTTATTTAATTGATGAAATCGAATTTCAACGGGTTTCACTAAACCTTCAGCAACTTTTCCCCAAATAGGATCTGATACAAAATCATCAGGTTTTTTTAGTACTTGTTTAGCATCTTCTAAAATGCGTTCTTTTTTATCTCTTTTACGATATCTATTAATTTGCCCTAGGGCTATGTTGATACTGTTATTTTTTGGAAAGCCTATTTTTATTAGGTCTTTTCCGCTTAATTTCTTTCCCATTATATTGGAATTGTTGTGCATCAAGAAAAATAGCCTTGTTGTTTTTTAACAATAGACATAGTTCTTCTTTGTCATTTTAGTACAGTGATTTGCCATAAAATGAATGCATTATTATTTTAACAGCACATAGTATGTATGGCTGTCATTTTTTAAGAAATAGCTTCGGAAAGATTTAATTCTGGAAAAGGCATAAAAAAATCCGAAACTTTAAGGCTTCGGACTTTTCATGTATAATAAAGGAAATTATTTATGAAAGAAGTCTCGAAGCAAACACACAAAAGAACCTAGTTCTGTATATGTATTTATGTTTAATTGATAATTTAACATGTACTTCGTTTTTAAAATTGTTTTGTGCAGTATTGCGATGCAAATATGTAATGTGTTTTTTTAATACACAAGTAATTTGAATAAATATTTTGCTGATTTACAATGTGTTATTGCTAAGATAAGGCAATAGAAGCCTAGTCCGTTTTTCACGGATAGTCACTTACTATGTAAGCTGTTGATGGGCTTAGAATTGTGTTTCAAACAATTTTGTATTTGATGTATGTAAACATTGAAAAAATAACATAAAAAAAGCGTCTAATTCCTTAGACGCTCTTGTTATTATATCAATTAATCGTTTTTACACCTAACTTTTTGATTTGTAAACAGCCTTTTGAGCGTCTTTTTTATGTGAGTAAAATAAAATCATAGGGTAAAATTTGTTTTTTGGTTTGTGATTGTGGTGCAAATATGAGTGATTTTATTGCTTTTTTCCAAATTTTGTTTTGATTATTCGTGTCTATTTGGGTTTTAGCAAATAAAAATAAGTTTCGCAATTTAATAAAAAGACTGATAAACTGTTCCATTCTGTATGTTTTTAAGGTATCAGAATCTTTTTAGTTATGTTACCTTTTGAAGAGAAAAGTTTAATTAAATAAAAGCCTTTAGGTAAATCGATAGTATAATTATTTTCAAGCATATCTTCTATAATTTTAAAATTTTGCCCATTAATATTATAGATTTCAGCTCTTGAAATAGAAACTTTTTCAGATTCTATGGTGATGCTCGATTTATCTTTTGTAGAGTAAATCTTAATCTGATTTAAATCGGATTCAAAATTAGGTAGACTTAATCTTTCAATTTTATTCTTAAAAATAGCAGTTACAAAAACGGCATTATTCATTTCTAAAACCAAGTGATCATTTTCATTTGTTATTTTGTAATCAATGTATAATGATTGTAGAAGATCAAAATATACACTTTCTAAACGATTATGAATTTCAAATTCACAATTAGTGTTAGTGCTTAAAAATTGATTTGTTTCTAATGAATTATCAGGGTTTGTAAATTTAAATTTTCCTTCAAATGTATTACAAGAACCTGCTCCAGAAAAATCCAAATTATCCATGATTAGTAATGAAGGAGCTACTGAAGGGGATATTTCGGAAACAATAAAGTGCTTTGGGTTTTCAAAATACAGCGAGTGTAAATACCATTTTTGAAATAAATCATTACTTGATTCTTGTGGGAAAAAATTTATTGATGAAAAAGCAAGAATAAATAATATAAAATATTTCATAACTATTGTAGTTGAGATTCAAATATATAATAAATATTACTTTAAAGGTTTGATTATGAGATGTGTATTTTGTTTAAATGTTTGTTAATTTCTAGAAGTCAATTATTTAGTTTTTGTTGGTGTTTTAATGAAGTTTTGAATAGGACTTTTAACTAAAAAAATAGGTTAAATTTTAAAAGTTAAGCTCTTCTAAATTTTGATTCCACAACATTTTGGATACTGTAAATCTCGAACACTCTTAATAATATCTTCCTTACCAAAACCATTCTTTTGTTTTTCGTAGCATTCATTTAAGATGTTTTTGAAATTTTTAGAAGGTTTAATCCTAGCTGTATTAAATCTTTTCCTTGTACTAAGGGGTTTATTTTAGTTTTTCCAAATTCCTCAAAAAGTTTAAAGCATTTTTCAGAAGTTTTATGCTCATCTGTAATTACATTTTTTCCAGTTCTCCCAGCAGCATCAGCTTTACTTTGCCAGCCTAAAATATCCAGTCTACATTTATTATGTAACCTTTTCCAAGCAGTTTTTTTGGCTTGAGATTTATACAATTGGCCGGGGCGCATATGCAAGCCTACAATCGTAGTTACTTTTTTGATTAAATCTTTATCATTAGTTATTTTTTTTAAAAAGGTTTCTGAAATTTCAATGCCAGCGATATCGTGTCCATATGACTTTAAATCTGGTGTAGTTGTTTTTGGTTTTCCTACATCGTGTAATAATGCTCCAAACATATAGGCTAACCTCCATTCTTTAGGAACTAAATGTCTTAGTTGAGCAGCATTGTCTAAAACCATATTAGTATGAATCCAAACATCTCCTTCAGGATGCCAAATAGGATTTTGTGGGTAACCGGTAAGATTATTTAATATTTAGAAAAGTTTTCTATTTAAAGAGAGGATAATTTATACTCTCTTAGTTCTTCTTTTGTTTTTCCAAGGAGCATTTTTCTGCCAATCCCCAGCCATTATGCAACCGTAGGGCATTACTTCATCAATGACTTTTCCTAATCCAGATGTTTCCATTTGGTTACGAACAGTTTCGGCATTTTTATAAGCACTTGGTAACTCTGTGATATCAATTTCTTTTGAAAAGAATCGAATATCTAATCCTTTGGTTTCTTCATTAAAAATTTCTTCAATAGTACCTGTTTTACTTTTTCTATGTTGGGTTCTACTCATATTTCTGCCCGCTCCGTGTGGGGCGAAACCTAAATTGTTAGTAGTAGTTTCACCATCAACAATCAATACAGGTTCTGACATATTTAAAGGAATTAATCGAGGTCCAGTAATATCTGGCATAAATTTTTTATCCAAAGGCGTGGCTCCTTTTGCATGGTAAAATAAATCATCATCTTTAAATACAAAATTATGTTCGTTCCAGTATCTGTTGTCTTTTTTAATACCCAACTTTTCTAATGTTGCGTCATGGATGACCTCGTGATTTTTTTTAGTCCATTTTCTTACAATTTGAAGCGCTTCCCAGTACGATTTTCCTTCTTCTGTTTCAAATGGAATCCAGGCATTTTGCTTTAATGTTTCAGGCGATAATTCTTTTCGGTAACGTTCTGCTACTTTCATTCCTTTGACATATAAATTAGCTCCAAAACCTCGACTTCCATGATGGGTAATCAACATGGTGTTTCCTGTTTTTTTGGAAGTCCCTACAAACAAAAAGTGATTTCCATCTCCCTGCGTTCCTAAATGACTCCTTGCTGCCGAAATACATTTTTGATCATTTAAAAAATAATTTGCTTCAATTTCAGCCAATAAATCCATTGGAAACCTAAATTGTGTATTTCTGTCACGTCCTCCAGGACCAAAATGGGTAACACTATGAGCGGCGTCTAGCACCTCTTTCGGATTTGCTTTTCCAAAATCGGTCAACATTACCGAGCAACAAATATCTGCACTATGTATACCAGGGTGAATGGCATTTTTTGCAACCACAACTCCGCCTACAGGTATTGTGCCTAGAGGTCCGGTAGGGCAGGCATCGGGCATTATAGCCCCGTTGACTAAAGTAGGCGTTTTCATTAAGGTTTGCATAGATGCTTTAACTTTAGCTACATTGTCTTCTTCTAACTCATTTTCTGCTTTTATGTTTACCGAAAATGGAATCACATTTTTATGTAATTCAATTGGATCGGGTGTTTTAAACTGAGCTAAATACTTATGCATGGCTTCGTCCTTTAATTGATGTGTATTGATATGTTCAATAGCGGTTTTCATCCATTTTCCTTGTTTAAATCCTAATTCGATTAAGGTATGTCCTGTTATATTTTTATTGTTTTCCATATTACTTTGTTAAGCTCCACCAACTCCTCGTTTGGTGGAGCGTTCCTACTAAATAAGTCCATTCCACAAGACTTTTTTTTATTACACTACAAATATGCTATTGTACTACGCAACCATTTTGCGTAAATTATTTTTTTATTTTATTGCTTTTATGCGTAAGGGATTGTAGCGGCATCCTCCTTGCTTTTTTTATAAAAAAGTAAGGAGATACAGCAGAAAGCCCGACCCGTAGGGATACGCCCAAAAAGAACTATGTATTATTATTTGTTTACTGAAAAAATATCTTTTAATTGTTCGATTACATTTCCATTACCTGAAACGGTAATTTCTCCAATTTTATCGGCTATTTTTTCTACATATTCCATTTCTTTCAATTTGAATAACATTGTATTATCCTCCATTAGTTTGGCTGTATTTAATAAACTACGAGTGGAAGCGGTTTCTTCACGTCTCATTATTACATTGGCTTGCGCTTTTTTATGAGCAATTAATACTTGATTCATGATTTCTTTCATATTACCTGGTAAAATGACATCTCTAATACCCGTGTGTAATACAATTACTCCTAATTTATCTACTTGATTTTTTACATCATTAAGTACGGCTTTAGCAATATTTTCTTTTTCATCCAACAGTTCATCCAAAGTATAAGTACCCACAAAAGTTCTTAATGCTAATTGCAAAAGAATGTACAATTGCTTTTCATAGTCTTTGTTTTTCATTAAAGCGGTTTCGATATCAATTACTTTATACTGTGCATAAAAATTAATTCGAACGGCAGCTTTATCTTTTGTTAATAATTCTTGACCTGAAATTTCTAGTTGTAATTGACGTAAATCAGCCTTAGCGATTTTAATTGTTTTTCGATTTTTCCAGAAGTAATAGGTACCTCGTTCCAAAATTTTAGTTAACTCATCATCAACGATCATGATCGCTTTTTCATAAGCCGCTACTTCAACCACTCGAATGTATTTACTTAGCTCACTATTACTATATAAACTAGGATTAATAGCTTCTGTAATTTCAATTTTACTGGTATCCGCAGTTATAAATTTTCGATTTACTAAGCCATTCCAATAGGTGTAACGTCCAGCCGTTAATACATTTTTAAAAATATTGTTTTCAAACACTAAAACAAGTTGGTCATCTAATACTTCAACTACCTTTATTTGATCAGCTAAGGCTTGGTCATCTAGTAAAATTTCTAATGCTATTGGGCTATTAAATGCTAAAAGCCTATTGTATGTCATTAGACCTTCGTTAAAACCTAGCCAATGTTTTCCTTGGGTAATTACGCGGTTATAGTCTCTATTTTTAAATACTAATCCGATGTGTCCTGCATTGATTCTTACTTGTTTCATGTTTTTAATTTTTAAACTTTTTATATAATAGATTCCTTTTTATTATTGAAGAAATAACTATTCACTGTGTAAACAATGTGAAATGAAACCGTCTTTTGAATTACGGAAACAACAGTATTTAATAAGGTCTGTAAAGTGTTTTTCTAGATTTATAGCTAGAATTTGAATAGCATCACTATCCTAAATTCTAGTTTTTATCTTTTAAAAGACTACACTAAACCTTAAAATATCAATTGATGTTTCAAGGTATTTTTGAGACTATTTTTTTAAGTTGTATAAACTTTAAAATCAGTTTCATTTAACATTGTTTGTGCCATTTAAAGTGTGACGCACTTGGAGATCAGTTTTAAAAGATGATCTGCTTTTGAAATGGATTTTATGTCCATGATCAAAACTGTAACCTAAATACAGCGCGTTTACCAATTTCGCCACTATGCCTTTGCATAGGTAGGACTCGAACCTACAATTTGGAATCTATTGTTCTAACCTAACTGAACTACTTAGCTAAAGCTAAGGTGGGATTCGAACCCACGACCCATAGAGTATTTAGTTTTATGGGAAACTAAAAAACCTTCAAGCCAAGTTGGATATAAAAACCGAATACTAATTAGTACAGATTTATACAATGGTGCTATACCGAAACACCGAACAAGACTTGCTTGATGTGGAAGTAGTAGGATTCGAACCTACACGCTCTACAGAGACCAGATTTATAGTCTGGCGAGCCAACCAATTGCTCAATACTTCCTTTTAATAGCTCCACCAACTCCTTGTTTGGTGGAGCGTTCTACAACTTATAAGTTTACAAACACCTTCCTTCCTTATAATTTCATTACAAATATGTCAAACTACTACGCAGTTATTTTGCGTAGATAAAGTGATATTTATTTTTTAGTAGAAATAGCAAGATTCGAACTTGCAGCTTTGGAGTCGTAATCCAATGTTTTATCCATTAAACTATATTTCTGTTTGTCTGAGAAGCAGGACTCGAACCTGCAACCTCCTGCATCCAAAGCAGTTAAACAACCTATCGTTATCTTCCCAGAGGTAAGTACCCATTCTGTTATTCAGAATTAATATTTTGAGAGACAGTCAAAATATTCTAGCTATTTAAGCTAGGGTACTAATTAAATTAGAGACAAGAATGAGATTTGAACTCATAAAAAACGGATTTGCAATCCGTTGCCTTTACCATTCAGCCACCTTGTCTTTGTAAATAGTAATCATAAAAAAAGCACCTCTTTTTGGGAGGTGCTTTTAAAACTATAAATCGTTTTTACATCAATTTATAATATTAATTAACTCCCTAGTATATGGATACACTTCATTTTTGCGATACGCACTAATTTGATTTAGCGAACTAAAACAATCTATGGGTTGTGGTATATACGGTAAGTGAAGTTTCATTGTATTCTATTCTAAAATTTGTTATGTCTTTTTGTACTTGTTTATGATGGTGCAAATATGTAAATGATTTTTATAAAAAACAAGTTAAAAATTAGTTTAAACAATTGATTTTTAGTTTTTTAAATTCATTTTTGGGCAGTAGTTATCCTGTCCGTTTTTTACGGATAAGTCACATTTTTACAATAGCCTGTCTCTCAATTGTTTTATGTTTCAACTACGCTATTTTAATTTTTTAGTATGGTTAAAATAATTTTTTAAATTTTTTCAAAAAAAAAGCATCCAATTGTATTGGATGCTTGCGTTTATATCTTGTTTTTAGTTTAAATCAATCAAAAATTGACTCAAAAAATATGCATAACATCCTATTTCGTATAAGTAATTCACTTATCGGGCGATAATCACACGGACAAATTTGTTCGTTTAGGTTGTTATGTATTTTAATTTGTTTCATTTTGTAATGCAAATATGATATAAATTAATGAATGTTCACTCAAAAAAATAATACGGAATTATTTTTCTTCTTTTTTGTTATTGATCTATTATGAAAATTCTTAGATTTAAGAAGTTTATCAGTTTAAAGTGAAGCAAACATGATTGAAAAGTACAATTTAAGTATACAGAATCCTTGCGGACAGAATTTTATTGAATTTAGTGAAACAAAAAAGGGGGGATTTTGTGATTCATGTAAACAAGAAGTTATTGATTTTACTAAAATGAATGATGATAGCTTAATGAGTTATCTGAAAAATACTGAAGGAAAAACTTGTGGACGCTTTAAGCCTTCTCAATTAAAGACATACTCAGAGGAAATTAACCCAATTAGAGAAAAAAAACAGGCTCTAGGAATTGGGATTGCAAGTATCTCATTACTTTCATTGTTATCGATTAATGAAAGTAAAGCTCAGACTAATTCGGAAGAATCAATAGTGACTAATAAAGAGATGAATGCTCAACATAAATTGGATGTTGAGCATAATAGCACTTTAGTAACTAGCGTATCGGGAATAATAAATGCTGATGATATTCCTCTACCAGGGGTTTGGGTTCATGTTAAAGGGACTGATATTTCGGCACGTACAGATTTTGATGGGCAGTTTTCTATTGATATAACCGAAGATTTAAAAAATGGAATTTTAGTTTTTAGTTATATAGGATACAAAACTCTTGAATATAAGCTTCCTGAAAATTTATCTGAAATTATAAACTTGAATATACAAGAGGATTTAAAACTAGAAAATGATCTATGTGTTTTAGGAGCTGTTAATGTACATAAAGTGTATGCTTCAAAAAGAACCTTTTGGCAAAAAATTAAAAATTGGTTATAAATGAAAACATTATTGTGGAAATTGTTTTTGTTTATACATTTTTACTCGTTTGCTCAAATTGAAGATTTTAGTACAGTAAGTTTCGAAAAAGCAGATAGAATTGCTTCGAATTTACATGTTAAAGAATTAACTAATCTTCCTAACATAGCATATAAACTTACTCATGCTTTAAATACTCCTGTAGAAAAATTTAGAGCAATTTATACTTGGGTAGCTTTGAATATTGAGAGTGATTATTATTATCAAGAAAAAATATTAAAAAATCGTAAAAAAAGAATAAAAGACACAGTAGCTCTTAATGCCTGGAATGAGCAAAATTTGAGTGTTTTTTTTGAAAAACTGGTAACTAAAAAAAAGACAATTTGTACAGGTTATGCCTATTTAGTGAGAGAATTAGCTGGTTTTGTTGGAATAAATTGTAAGATTATTGACGGTTATGGCCGAAATGGCAATCAGAATATAGGTGAATTAGAGATACCAAATCATTCATGGAATGCGGTAAGTTTAAATAATAAATGGTACTTATGTGATCCAACTTGGTCGAGTGGTTATGCATTTGTGTCAAGAAAAAAAGTTGAATTCATACATAAATATACCGATGGGTATTTTTTAGCTGATCCAACACTTTTTATTAAAAACCACTATCCATTAGATGAACAATGGACACTTTTAAAAGATGTGCCAACGACCACCACATTTGTTTCTGCACCCTTGATTTACAATGCTTCGTTTCAGCATAAAATAATGCCAATAAAGCCAGAAAAATTTAGATTGATTGTGGGCCAAAATCAGTTTGTGAATTTTGAATTTAAAATTTTAAATGAGTTAAAAAAAGAGGATGTAGCGATTGAGATTATTAATGGAAATGCGAAAAGTATGAGCATTCCGATTTTTTTAAAATCGGAATTAAATAGATTAAAATTTAAACATAAATTTTTAAAGAGAGGGCTGTTTGATGTTCATATAAAAATAAAAGATGATGTTGTAGCGACTTTTGTAGTAAAAGTAAATAAGCTTTAAAATAAGCGATTCTATAGTGTGCTTTTAGATTAAAGGCTGTGACTAATAAATGCGCATTATCTTAGTTTCCGTCCGCATAAAAAAAGCTACCCATAGCTGAGGATAATTTTTTGTAAAACTTAGTCTTTTATAAAATAGTTAAACACATAAAATACTTGATGGCTTTTAAAAGATAGTTGTGTAAGAGCCGCAGCACCTATGCGATAATGCGGGGTTTAAGGTTTAATCGAAAAGTTATTACATATTTGGTTTGTCTCCAAAGTATTATATTTAGTATTTTAGAAAATATAAAAAAACATAAACTTAGGCTATATGTTAGCCCGATAGCTAATGAATTTCTGCTTCCTCACTACGCAAAGCTAAGCATTAGCTATTATTACCAACAAGATGATTAAAGAGAATGATTACAACTGAATCGTTAAAAAAAGATGCAATAATAAAAGTCGAGAAAGAACTTTTAAGCGCAATGAAAAATTGTGATGTTAAAAAACTGGACGAGTTATTACACGAAGAATTATTTTTCAATATTCCTAATGGACAAACTATAACCAAGTCTATGGATTTGGAAACATATAGTTCTGGAAATATGAAAATCAACGAAATTGAATCTTCAGAACAGGAAATAAATCTGATAGGAGACAATGCAATTGTTACTGTAATTATTGATATGAAAGGGACTTACTTTGATTATTCTCTTGATGGGAAATATAAAATTATACGAATTTGGAAATCATTTAGAAATAAATGGAATGTAATAGGTGGGAGTAGTATTAGAATTGAAAAAAAACAATAGCTAACAACTAGATGTAGACTTATTCCGTGCCTTTTGGGTGGATTTTCTATTTGGATTATTATGGGTTTTATGATCAGTTTTTATGGAGGGAGTTTAGGCGTTAATTCGTGTTTTTTGAATGAATTTTAGGTGTTTTTTTTAGATTGTAATCGGTGAACGATAAAAGTAGTTTTTCCAATCTAAAGCCATATTTTAGGATGTGAAATTTGAGAAAAATTTATAGGAAAAGAATTTAAACATCAAAAAAGAAGTTGGATTAAGCCAGTAATGATATCAGTTCTAATAACAATTCCATTAGTATTCGTAGCCATCTACGGACTATAGAACGTTCGGTAATATTTTATATGAATTCAAAGCAAAGTTTTGTGCAGAAAAGTAAGGTCTTTTCTTTTTTAAGATAACGCTTAATTTTTATAATTTAAACAAGAAATAAAATGCGCGGAAAAATAACTTGGTTTAAGCTTATTTGCTTTGCTCCGAATTAAATATTGGGTATTTTCAACAATAAAGCAAATTTGTTAAAAACTTATAAATTAAATGTTAGTCATGCCTATAATCGTAAATGGTTCTTCTTTAAAAATTGAGACTATTATTGCTCTACTTCAAAAAAATGATGTGTTAAATGCTATAAAATGGACTAGAGAGCAAACAGGTATAGGATTGAAAGGAGCTCATGAAATTGTTTCCAATCTAGCTAAAAATCCTGATTATTACGATAATATTGATTATACAATAGCGAATAAAACAGTCGGGAACTCTAAAATAGAATCACATTCTAAAAAAGTTTTACTAAACGAAATTGAGGTAGATGGATATACTTTTGATGGTTCTATCTTATTCACTTTGCTTGAAAATCATCAAAATTTAGAAGCTATAAAATACGTGAAAGAAGTTAGTGGTTTAGGACTTAAAGAGGCTAAAGATATTGTGGAAATGCTTTCAGAAACTACTTTAGTTAATCAAAATATTTTTGCTGAAACTATAGAGAAAACAAACCTTCCTAAAGAAGGAGAAAAATTATTAAAAAGTTTTTTTGGTCCTGATCAGGTTGATTCGGATGGTGTTTTTTCAAATTTTAAGGAATCTGATATTAATAAATTAAAGGATTTTTTAGCTAAAAAAGAGTCTAAAAAAACTATTCTTGACCAAAATGAAATAGAAAATCAAGTACAACGTCAAAAAGGAAATCATTTTATAAAAGAACGTCCAACAAATTTTAAAAAAAATATAATTATTGCTGCAATAATTGGTTTATTGATGTATGCGATTTTTTATTTAAGTAAATGGATTAATTAATCTACTCTATTAAATAGACATTCCTCAAATCTTATTCAAGCTCTTAATTAAATAAATCAAGAGAATAAGTTTAGTCCAAATACTTTAAAGATTCCTTTAAGCCCTAAAAATATGGTAGCTAAAAGAATCGCAAATCCTAATATATTTTGCAGTGTTGAATTCACATAGTTTCCTAAAACTATTTTTCTATTGACAACCCATAGCAAGATCCCTGCAATGACAGGCAGTAAAATTCCATTTGCTACTTGCGCAAATTTGATAATTTCGATAGGTTTGATCCCTAAAGAAGAAAAAACAACTCCTAACAGTAAAATAAATATCCAAACTCCTCTAAATTTTTTTGACTGCAATCCTCCTGGCCAACCGAAACACCCTTTGGCAACATAAGCAGCTGCTAAAGGAGCGGTAATGGCTGAAGTGATTCCAGCTGCAAACAACCCTATTCCTAAAAAATACTTGGCGAAATTGCCATATAATGGGGCTAAACTTTTTGCTAAATCGGAGGTATTAGTAATCTCTGCAGACGAAATTGATGCTGCAGAAATAATAATAGCCATGGATACCAATCCTCCCAAAATAATTGATATCACGGTATCTTTTTGAACTGCTTTTAAGTTTTTTTCTCCTTTCCATTTTTCTTTAACCAATGAGGCGTGTAAAAACAAATTATAAGGAACTACGGTAGTCCCTATTAATCCAATGATGGTCAATAAACTTCCTTTGGGTAATGTCGGAACAAAGACTCCTTTTAAAATGGAAAATAAGTTAGGCTTAGTAATAATAGCAGTAACAATAAAAGATATACTCATCAGAAGGACCAAGGTAACTAAGGCGCTTTCTATAAATTTATAATTACCGATATACAACAGTGAAAATGCAATTACGCCTATAAAGATACTTAGAGCGTTGATTGTAAATCCAAATAAATTAAAAGTCAGTTCGCCTACAATAGTTTCTAGCCCCAAAATACCCCCGCTAATGTTTCCTGCTTCGTAAGATGCATTTCCGACTACAATAGCAGAAAGTATTAGGATCATCATAAACCGATTGATAATGGGGTTTTTGATTTCTGATTTGATGACTTCAGACAATCCCTTTTCAGAAATGATTCCTAAACGAGCAGCCATTTCTTGTAGTACCATAGTTGCTAAGATAGACAAGGCCATTGCCCAGAGTAGGTTAAATCCAAAATTAACCCCTGCCAATGTACATAAAGTAACTGTGCCAGGACCTATGAATGCTGAAGCAACCAGTGTTCCTGGACCAATGTTTTTAAATAGATTCTTAAGCATTACGAATAGAGTTTAAAGCAATGGTTGCAAAAACAAGAAGAAAAAACAGGATGTTTAGGTGTCTCATAATTTGAATAGTATCTTTTAAAAGTAGAAAAAAGAATCTAAAAAAAATACTTAAATAAAAATATAGATTCCTCCCTTTTTTGAAGATGGTTTTAACGTTTTTTATACGATAAAGATTAATTATAATCTCAGAAACCCTAAATAGGCTTAGTACTTCGATATTACAATAATAGCAATTTTCAAACGAAAATTTTATGATCTATTTCAAGTAAAACCTTCTTGGGTTAAACTAATAGGAACAGCTTCTTGTATAAGTGTATAAAAACACGATTAAAGCTTATAAAAATGGCTTTAAACTTGTACGGAAAGTAGAAGGAAGATTTCATCAAATACCTGCTTATTTTTCAATAAATGGAGGAAAAACTATTGAAATTTCTCATTATATCAATAGTTTAATTGATCATATTCCTATTGAAAAAATCTTTAAAAAGATGCAGTAAAGTTACGTTGATTTTTATAGGATAATTAAGGTTAAATATTTGTTAAACAAATAAATAAAATTAATAAATTAGACTTTTGAAAGAGCACTATTTAAAATGTTTGTTAATGAGAAGGTATTAGGTTGGTTGAAACGAATTAAATAAAATCAATAGGAATAAATTTTTGAGCAATATTAATTACATAAGTCTGTTTTTTAGCTGTTTATATATTTAAAATTACCAATACTTAATTAATAAAATTGATTTAATATGAAAAGACTATTTACTATCGTTTTAACTTTTTTAACTTGTTTTTGTTTGTTTGCACAGAATAAAACAAGTGTTTATGTGTCATCACATCCCGATGATTGGCAGTTGTTTATGAACCCGAATGCTTACAATAGCATAAAAAATTCAAATGAAAAGGTGTTGTTTTTACACACAACCGCAGGTGATGCTGGGGCGGGTGTAAGTAATACTAGGTATTTAGCTAGAGAAGAAGGAAGTTTGAGAGCTATTAGATTTATGTCTAACACTTTTACTACGGGTGCAGGTTTAGGAACTAATATGAACGAAACGATTGTGAATATTAATGGGCATCAAATTTTAAAATATACATACCGTAATGCTGTTGCTTATTTTTTAAGATTACCCGACGGGAGTCCTAATGGGTCAGGTTATTCGCGAGAAGGATTTAGAAGTTTACAAAGGTTATTTAATGGAGCAGTTTCGAATATTTCGGCAATAGATAACAGTACCACATATAATTCACTGTCAGACTTAGAAAATACACTTAGAACTATTGTAGAATTGGAATCTGCAAGTTTGAATAATCTAAACATTAATGTCGGCGATGATGATATTGTTATTAACCCTGGAGACCATTCGGATCACATCTATTCTTCAAAAATTATGCAAAATATAGCTCATGCTATTGGCGGGGTTACCGTAAACTTATATACGGAGTATGAAACAGGTTCTAGACCACAAAATGTATTTAATCATGATTTTTTAGTAAGTGCTGGTACATGGGGAGTAACAACATCTGGGTTGGCAGATAATTCAACTTCTAGTACTTGGGATAATACACATAATAGTTGGGTAGGGAAACAATATTACCGTACAGTTACAACTCCTGTTATAAGCAATGAAATCAATATCGCTTTAAATAAGCCTACTAGTTCATCCAGTAATGAATTAAATAGTTTAAGTTCTGAAGCTAATGATAATAATTATTCCGTAAACAATAACTATTGGGGAGCAAGTCCTTTTTCGCAATGGTGGCAGGTAGACCTAGAGGATATTTATGACGTAAATGAAATTGTAATAATAAATTATTATGATGGTCAAAGGTATTATCAATATGATGTACAGGCTTCTATTGATGGAGTTAATTGGGTGGAAATTGTAGATTTTAACAATAATACTACTCCGTCAAATAGTTTAGGTAATACATTTGATTCGTTAAATGCTACGGCTAGATATTTAAGAGTGAATATGAATTTTAATTCGGCAAATATTGGAGTGCATATAGTAGAGTTCGAGGCCTATGGAGAAAAGCTTTCTAGTGCGGTATCTGCAAGAACTGCTGTGAATGGAATTGTAGGAGGGGCGGATCTATTAGTATATCCTAATCCTGTTAAAAAAGGAGATGATGTGGTCATAGACTTAGGAGAGCCTGTAAGTGGTGCTATTTTGATAGATGTTTATGATTTTGAAGAGAGGTCTGTAGTAAATGAGGCGCTTACTGAAGATATAACAACAAATACTATTCGCTTAAATACAAGTGCTTTTAGTTTAGGCTTAAATGTTGTTAATATTACTTTTGGAGAAAAGAAAGTAACTAAAAATGTATACGTAAAATAGATTTTTATAAGCAATATTGGTTGGCAAGAAGCAATTAATTATGTAAATCTATTAATTGTTTCTTGCTTATCTAATTAAAGTAAAAGATTGTATACAAAGTGAATTCATTAGGCTAGAAGTTACATTTAATTTAAAAAGTTTAAGTCATAATCCGTAATGACAAAGTAAGGAGTTGTATTTTTGTGGTTAAAAGTACGTACAATTCATGCTAAGGTTATTTTACAATTTATTTTCTTATTTGTTTGAATTCATTATGCCATTTTTAACAGTAATTTCTTCAAAAATGAAATTATTTGTAGTAGGGCGTATTCATTCAAAAAAAACACTTCAAACTGCAAATTTTTCTAATGATAATTGGTTGTGGTTTCATTGTGCATCGCTAGGCGAGTTTGAACAAGCTGTTCCGTTAATTGAAAAATTAAAAACAGATACTCATAAAATAGTGGTTACTTTTTTTTCGCCATCAGGATATGAAATTAAAAAGAAGCATCATTTAATTGATCGAGCATTATATTTACCCGTTGATACACCAAAAAACGCCAAATTATTGGTTGAAGCTGTAAAACCAAAGGCAGCTTTTTTTATTAAATATGACTTTTGGGAAAACTATTTTAGAGCACTTAATGTTCAAAAGATTCCCATATATATGGTGTCTTCTAATTTTAGGAAAAATCAATTCTATTTTAAATGGTATGCTGGTTTTTTTAAAAATACATTAAAAAGAGTAACACATTTTTTTGTGCAAAATCAAATGTCAGAACAAGTGTTACGGTCAAATGGTTTTGACAATGTTTCAATAAGTGGCGATACACGTTTTGATCGTGTTTATGCACAGTTGTCTATGGATAATGAGCTGGATTTTATAAAACAGTTTAAGCAAAACAGGCAATGTGTTGTTTTAGGAAGTACATGGCCAGATTGCGAAACAGCTTTTGTAAATGCAATTAATGAAAGTAATGAAAAGGTGTGTTTTGTTATCGCTCCTCATGAAATTAATCCCGATAAAATTAAGGAATTAGAAAATAAATTAGCAGTTAAAACGAGTGTGTTTTCTAGAGGGATTGATCCTTTAGCAAACGTATTAATTATTGATGCTATTGGGTATTTGACAAAAATATATAGTGAAGCCGATATAGCTTATGTAGGCGGGGCTATGGGGCAAACAGGAATGCATAATATATTAGAACCAGCAGTGTTTGGAGTACCCGTTTTAGTTGGGCCAAATACGCATAAATTTCCAGAGGCAAAAGCTTTAGAAAAACATGGAGGCCTACAAATAGTAACTGATGCTAAAAGTTTTGAAAAAACCTTATTTGGTTTATTGGAAAATGAGCAGCAAAGATTAAAAATGGGAAAGTCTGCAAAAGATTTTGTAGAAAGTCAAGTTGGGGCAACAGATAAAATTGTAGCAGAGGCAACTTTTTAAATCCAAACAATGCGCTTTAGCAAAATGTGTCGCGAATTTTCGAAAAATAATCATAAACATCCGAAACAACATAAGTATTATCGGTTAGATAAAATACATCTAAAATTTTGGTAAGTTCTTGATTAATACTTTCAATAGAGAATAGTGCATTTTTCAAATGCTCAAATATTTCAAAATTTAAAGCACTGAGCAAAAAAATATTTCCGCTTAATTCTTCGATTATAGAGGTGGCTTGTAAGGGATTCTCCTTAATAAGATTTACTAAGGAATTATCAATATTGCTTATGGTTTTACTAAGGTGTTCTGCCACTTTTTTTCCTTTGGGGTTTAGTTTAGTAAGTTGAAAAAACCGACAAAACCATCCCTTGTTAAAATAGGAGGATGTCTGGGCGCTGGTAATTATTTTTTGATAACAGCTATAATCATCAGGTAGATCACTATGAATTTTTTTAATGTAATTACTAAGAGGATAGGTGATGTTAGGGGATAAAATTCTGGTAAAATAGTATTCAAATGAATCCGCTTGGTAGGTGTTAAATTGTGCACCTGTTTCAATAATGCTTTCCTTTTTGTCTGGTGAAACAAGGGGGCTTTTTTTAATATGAATGACTTGTTTTAAACAAAGGTCCAGCAAGGTGAGTTTAATACAATCCGTAATTTGTGTGTGGTTACAATGGATAAGTAATTGAGTGGCCGAGGGTTTCAATGTAGCAAGTAGCCCCGTGTACAAGGCATCGGAACCAGAGTTATTTTCATAGGAGGCTAACACCGAATCGGACATAATTGATATCACATTATAGTAACCTACAATGTAGTCTAAAAATGACTAAAAAAAGGGAGGATCTCCCTAAAATAAACCGTTTAGCTTTGCATTAATCTTATTAATAACTTCTCCTAAATCTTCGGGGTCATTAACAAAATCAAGATTGTCAACATCAATAATTAACAAGTTTCCTTTATCATAATCCTTAATCCAATTTTCATATCGATCATTTAGTTTACTAAGGTAATCAATAGAAATACTACTTTCGTAATCACGTCCGCGGTTGTGGATTTGTTTTACTAAATTAGGAATACTGCTTCGTAAGTAAATTAATAAATCGGGTTTTTCAACTACACTTTCCATAAGGTCAAAAAGGGAGCGGTAGTTTTCAAAATCACGATTGGCCATAAGTCCCATAGCATGTAAGTTGGGAGCAAAAATATAAGCATCCTCATAAATACTACGATCTTGAATGGTTGGTTTTCCCGAAGCGCGAATGTCTAAAATTTGACGAAAACGGCTGTTTAAAAAATAAACTTGTAAATTAAAAGACCAACGATCCATGGTGTTGTAAAAATCTTCCAAATAAGGGTTTTCTAAAACATCCTCATATAAAGGAGACCATTTAAAATGTTTAGCTAAAAGTTCAGTTAAGCTAGTCTTTCCAGCACCTATGTTCCCTGCTACAGCTATATGCATAGTTGTTATTTTGAAGATAAATTTAGTTGATATGTGTAAACCTTGCTACCGTTGTAAATATAAAGTTTTTCATTGCTTACAGAAAAGTCTTGCCAATTATTTTGTAAAATTATAGATGAACTACTATTTTTTAATGATGTGTCAAAAAATAGAAACTCATTATTGTTGGTATTGCCAATCACATAATCATTATCTAATACAATTTTTTTTATGTTATTTACATCAGCACAATGTATTAAAGTACCATAAATGTTGTAACTGCATATTTGCGAGTCAAAAAGTACAAAAGCGGTACTAAAATCAGCAGTTAAATATATAGGTTTTTTTGAAAAAGGAATTGTTTTACTCAGGGTATTGTTATTTTGATAGTTGTAAAATTCCAAGCTATTTGTAATTTCATTATGTAACCAAACTTCTTTGTTTTTGGTATTTTCAGTCCATAAAGCAATTTTTGATGGCGTAATTGTATTTAGGTCTACCCGTCGTAATTCATTCAAAAAACGATCCAAAAAAACCAAAGTATTGGTTTCTTTATAAAAAACAAGTAATTGTAATGGGTTCAGAATAGACAGCGTGGTAGGTTCACCTAATTCGTAATTGGCATATACCCATTTTTGGGTGTTATCAGTTTTAGTAATAACCTCGTGTTTTGTAAAAAAAAGAAAATTATGCGTGTCTACTCCAATAAATTTATCATATTCATTTTTAGAAACTGGAATGCTGTCAATTAATTTTAAATTGATATTCTGAGTATTTCCTGCTTGCGCTAGAAAGTAAAAAAGGAATAAAAAAAAATGTTTGAATGGCATTTAAATCAGGAATTAAGCAAATATATTGAAAAGATTACAGTGTAATACGCAATAAAAGGAATACGTATCGATCATTGTAACGGCAAATAAATAAGTATTCGTATTTAAAAACGATAAGAATTTCTGATATTCTATGAGCTTTCAGTATTTTCGATAAACTAAATGGAGTCCAAACAAAAATATGCCCAATTAATTAAAGCTGAAGCTAAGCGTTTAGGCTTTATGTCGTGCGGTATAAGCAAGGCGGGTTTTTTAGAAGAAGAAGCCCCAAGGTTAGAAAAATGGTTAAATAACAATATGCATGGTAAAATGCATTATATGGAAAATCATTTTGATAAACGTTTAGATCCTACAAAATTAGTAGAAGGTGCTAAAAGTGTAGTGTCGCTATTGCTAAATTATTACCCAGAAAAACAACAAGAAGATGATAAGGCTCCTAAGATTTCAAAGTATGCCTACGGGCAAGATTATCATCATGTAATTAAATCAAAATTAAAAGAGCTACATCATTTTATACTTGCCGAAATAGGCGAGGTAGGTGGACGTGCTTTTGTAGATTCTGCACCTGTATTGGATAAAGCTTGGGCAAAAAAAAGTGGTTTGGGGTGGATAGGAAAAAACACCAATTTAATTCAAAAACAATCTGGCTCATTTTTTTTTATTGCCGAATTAATTTTGGATATTGAATTGGCCGAAGATTATGCTGTAACAGATCATTGCGGAAGTTGTACTGCATGTCTGGACGCATGTCCTACTCAAGCAATTGTAGCGCCTTACGTGGTTGATGGGAGTAAGTGTATTTCGTATTTTACGATTGAATTAAAGGATAATTTACCTAGTAGTATGAAAGGAAAATTTGATCATTGGATGTTTGGTTGTGATGTCTGTCAAGATGTATGTCCTTGGAATCGTTTTTCAAAAGCACATAATGAACCTTTATTTGATCCTAATCCAGATTTGTTAAGCATGACAAAAAGTGATTGGGAAGAAATTACACAAGAAGTTTTTTCGAAAGTGTTTAAAAAATCGGCAGTAAAAAGAACAAAGTATACAGGTTTAACACGAAATATTAATTTTTTAAAAGAATGATTATTAGTTGTTCGTTGTGAGAGTTTAGAGTGCAGATTATATGATAGAGAAAATAGAATACAGAATAAAGAATATAGAGTTAATAATAAATAATTTACATATAAAACTAACAACTAACAACTAACAACTAACAACAGACAACAAACAACAGACAACAAACAACAACCAGCCAATAGCTAGTAAAAAAATAAGATGGATTCAGAAAAAAAGAAACAAGAAGCATTAGACTATCATGAAAAACCTACTCCAGGTAAAATAAAGGTGGTTCCTACAAAAAAATATGATACACAGCGCGATTTATCATTAGCTTATTCGCCAGGAGTGGCAGAACCTTGTTTAGAGATAGAAAAGAATTACAATGATGCCTATAAATATACCGCAAAAGGGAATTTGGTAGCCGTAATATCAAATGGTACAGCCGTTTTAGGATTAGGGGATATTGGTGCAATGGCATCAAAACCAGTAATGGAAGGGAAAGGATTGTTATTTAAGATTTTTGCCGACATAGATGTTTTTGATATCGAAGTGGATACTAAAGATGTAGATGCATTTATTGAAACAGTAAAAAATATAGCGCCTACTTTTGGAGGAATTAATTTAGAAGATATCAAGGCTCCAGAAGCTTTTGAAATTGAGCGTCGTTTAAAAGAAGAGTTGGATATTCCTGTAATGCACGATGATCAACATGGAACGGCTATTATTTCTGCGGCAGCGTTATTAAATGCCTGTGAGTTGGTGGGTAAAAAATTAAGTGAAGTAAAAATTGTAATAAGTGGTGCAGGGGCAGCAGCGATTTCATGCACCAGATTGTATAAATCATTTGGGGCATCGGCAGAAAATATTGTAATGACAGATAGTAAAGGGGTCATTCGAAAAGATCGCGGAAATTTATCTTCTCAAAAGGCAGAGTTTGCTACAGATGCAGATGTGTATACTTTAGATGATGCTATGAAAAATGCAGATGTATTTATCGGATTATCTATGGCAAATTTAGTAACACCAGCAATGTTGTTATCTATGGCAAAAGATCCTATTGTATTTGCAATGGCTAACCCTAACCCAGAAATTGAATACGATTTAGCAATTAAAACACGTAAGGATATTATTATGGCTACTGGCCGAAGTGATCATCCTAACCAAGTGAATAATGTATTGGGTTTTCCTTTTATTTTTCGAGGAGCTTTGGATGTAAGAGCTACAGCGATTAACGAAGAAATGAAACAAGCTGCAGTGGTGGCATTAGCAAATTTGGCAAAAAAACCAGTGCCCGAAGAGGTAAATATTGCTTACAATAAAACAAAACTGATTTTTGGAAAAGATTACATTATACCTAAACCATTTGATCCACGCTTAATTGGTGAAATCCCGGTAGCAGTAGCAAAAGCGGCAATAAAGAGTGGTGTAGCTCAACTAAAAATAGATGACTGGAACGCTTACAAGCAAGAATTATTAGGTCGCTTAGGTGATAATAATAAATTTATAGAACTCCTTATTGATCGAGCAAAGCAACAGCCTAAAAAAGTGGTATATGCTGAAGCAGATCAAATACAAGTATTAAAAGCAGCACAAATAGCTTTTGAAGAAGGGATTGCGATTCCAATTTTATTAGGAAACAAAGCAATGATACTTGAGTTAATGGAGGAAATAAAATTTAATGCCTCGGAGGTTGAAATTATTGATCCCAAATCGGAAGATGAGTCAGAAAAAAGAACGACTTATGCAAAAAAATATTGGCAAGAACGCCAGCGAAAGGGAATTACGTATTACGATGCTGAAAGTTTAATGCGTGAACGTAACTATTTTGGTGCTATGATGGTGAATGTGGGAGATGCTGATGCATTGCTCTCAGGATATTCACGTAGTTATAATCGTGTAATTAAGCCCGTACTTGAGTTGATTGGGTTGGCACCGGGTATTCGCAGGGCAGCAGCAACCAATTTAATGATTACAGATTATGGACCATTGTTTGTAAGTGATACTTCTATAAATATTAATCCTTCTGCAAAAGAATTAGCCAAAATTACACGAATGACAGCGGCAACTTCGCGATTTTTTGGAATAGACCCTGTAATAGCTATGGTTTCATATACCAATTTTAGCAGGTCAAGGGATGTGGATGTTGAAAAAGTTAATCAGGCAATTAATTTATTGCATAAAACCTATCCAAATATGGTTGTTGATGGACCAGTTCAAGCCGATTTCGCTTTAAATAACGATATGTTAAAGGAGCGTTTTCCTTTTTCTAAATTAGTTAATAAAAGAGTAAATGCTTTAGTATTTCCAAATTTAAGTGCGGCAAATAGTACCTATAAATTGTTAAAAGAGTTACACGGAGCAGCTTCTGTTGGTCCCATTTTAATGGGAATGAAAAAGCCGGTACACATCTTACAGCTAGGAGCTAGTGTCGAAGAAATAGTGAACATGACGGCAGTGGCAGTAGTAGATGCGCAAGTAAAACAACACTAGTATTTAAAACAACAGGTATAAGCTTATGCATGCTATATTATAACAAAATATTAGGCGGAAATAAGCTGCATTTCTAGCTTAAATAATCGAGAAAAAACAAAAAACGTTAAAGCGAAATAATTTACTATTTTTGAGAACTAAATTTTATCCATTTTTATGATAACTCACATTAGAGGAAAACTAGTTGAGAAAAATCCAACTGATGTTGTAATTGATTGCAACGGAGTGGGTTATTTTTTAAATATTTCGCTGCATACGTTTTCTTTACTCGGAAATGATGAATTGCTACAATTGTATACCCATTTGCAGGTAAAAGAAGATGCTCATACACTTTATGGATTTGTAGAAAAAGCAGAAAGGGATATTTTTAGGCTCTTGCTATCTGTTTCTGGTATTGGGGCAAGTATAGCAAGAACGATGTTGTCTTCATTAAATCCAAAGCAGGTAAAAGATGCCATAGCTTTGGCAGATGTAGCCACTATACAATCGGTAAAAGGAATAGGGGCTAAAACAGCTCAACGAGTTATTTTGGATTTAAAGGATAAAGTACTAAAACTGCATGAAGTTGATGAAGTTTCTGTAGTTTCGGGCAATACCAACAAAGAAGAATCGTTATCAGCTTTGGAGACTTTAGGTTTCAATAGGAAGGTTGCACAGAAAGTAGTTGAGAAAATTCTGACAACTGACCCGAGCCTAACAGTAGAAAATGTGATTAAACAAGCGCTTAAAAAATTATAATCATTTGCAACGAATAACCCACTTACAATATAGAGTATGGATGGTCTTCATTGGGCTTTTTATACTTATTAGTACAGATGTTTTTGCTCAAGAAAAAGAGGAAACTGTTCGAGATTCGACAAGTACAACGCATTCATTTGCTAAAATGTCGTTACCCGATCCAGATAGCATTGAAAGCAAGTATGAATATGACCCTATAACGGATCGCTATAAATATTCAGAAAATTTAGGTGAATTCAGTATTAGATACCCTCTATATTTAACGCCAAAAGAGTTTCAACGCCTCATTCGTAAAGAACAGATGCGCGATTATTTTAAAGAAAAAGTAAATGCGATTTCTGGAAAAGATGTAGATGAAGAAGAAAAGAGAAAGAATTTATTGCCAATTTTTTATGTCAACTCAGGTTTTTTTGAAACTATTTTTGGAAGTAACGAAATTGAGCTAATACCACAAGGTTCTGTTGAGGTTGATTTGGGAATACTTTTTAATAAAACTGATAATCCTTCTTTTTCACCTCAAAATCAAAGTAATTTTACCTTTGATTTTGATCAACGAATCAGCTTAAGTTTACAAGGTAATGTAGGAACACGTTTGTCTGTTTTGGCAAACTACGATACCGAATCTACTTTCGATTTTCAAAATCAACTTAAGTTAGGTTATAACCCTAATGAAGATAGTATTTTGCAAGCACTTGAAATAGGAAATGTGAATTTGCCTTTAAATAGTTCGTTAATCCGAGGTGCTCAAAGTCTTTTTGGGGTTAAGGCACAGCTGCAGTTTGGAAAAACAACGATAACGGGAGTCTTTTCAGAACAACAATCAGATACAAGATCGGTAAGTGTTCAAGGTGGAGGCCGTGTCGATGATTTTGAAATATTTGCATTAGATTACGATGATAACAGGCACTATTTTTTATCGCATTTTTTTAGAGATACTTATGATAAGTCTTTGGCACAGTACCCGTTTATTAATTCAAATATTCAAATAACACGTGTTCAGGTATGGATTACGAATAGGTCTAATAACTCTAGAGGCTTAACAAATGCACGTAATTTAGTAGCATTACAAGATTTAGGGGAGTCGGATAGTGAAAATATTGGATTAAGAAACGCTAGTGGAATTCCCATCGATTTTTTACGACCAGGTGTTGATGCTAATAGCTTGCCTAGAAATGAAAATAACAGACTTGATCCAAATTTAATAGGCCAGGCAAACGCTTATTTAAATAATAGAATAAGAGATATTAGTCAGATAAATGATGGGTTTAATGTACCAGCAGGTTTTAATGTGATTGAAGGGTCTGAATATTCAAGATTAGAAAATGCCCGTTTGTTAAGCGAAAATCAGTATACACTAAACACCCAGTTAGGATATATTTCATTAAATCAAAAATTAAATAATGATGAAATTTTAGCAGTTGCTTTCCAATATACTAAAGATGGAGAGGTGTTTCAAGTAGGTGAATTTGCTAATGATGGAATTGCAAATACAAGCGATAACACCACTACAAATACTACAACACCACCTGTTGGAGAAGAAACTCCAGGATCAGGCTTGTCATTAACACAAGCATTGGTAGTTAAAATGCTAAAAAGCACCCAAATTACAGTAACAGAACCTGTGTGGGATTTAATGATGAAAAATATTTATGGATTAGGTGTTTTTCGTTTAAATCAAGAGGATTTTAACCTGAATATTTTATATACAGATCCCTCTCCTGTAAATTACATAACTTCTGTAGAAAGTATAGGTGGAGTAGATCAAATTATACCTAGCCCCACTCCTAATGATGGTTTGGGAAATAGCCCGACTTTATTGAAGGTGCTTAATATGGATAAATTAAATGCCAATAATGATCCAGTAAATGGAGGTGATGGTTTTTTTGATTATTTCCCAGGCTTAACCATAGATCCCGAAAATGGACGTATCATTTTTACTACAGTAGAGCCGTTTGGGGAACATTTATTTAGGCGTTTAAGTGGTAATCCTAATAATTTAAATCAAGATTATGACACCAGTGAAACTGGTAGAGCTAATTGGACTTTGGATCAGCAAGAATATGTTTTTGATAAACTTTATTCTGAAACTAAGGTGCAAGCGCAATTGGAGCAAGCAGATAAAAATAAGTTTCAATTAAAAGGACGTTACAAAACCTCAGGGCAAGATTGTATTAGTATCGGTGCCTTTAACGTGCCAAGAGGTTCGGTTACCGTTACAGCTGGGGGGCGAGTATTACAAGAAGGAATTGACTTTTCGGTTAATTATCAAATAGGTTGTGTCGAAATTTTAGACGAAGCTTTAAAGGCATCTAATACACCTATTGACATTTCTACTGAAAATAATGCAGTATTTGGGCAACAGGTGAAACGTTTTTCAGGGATTAATGTAGAGCATAAATTTTCTGAAAATTTTGTGTTAGGCGGAACCTTAATTAATTTAAGAGAGCGTCCACTAACTCAAAAATCAAATTTGAACTTTGAGCCAATTAATAATACCATTGTTGGTTTAAATACGAACTTCTCAACTGAGGTTCCTTTTTTAACACGTATGGTAAACAAATTACCAAATATAGATACAGAAGCACCATCAAACTTTTCTTTTAGAGGGGAGTTTGCATATTTATTTGCAAATGCACCTAAAGCTGCCGATTTTAATGGTGAAGTAACTTCGTATATCGATGATTTCGAAGGTTCGCAATCTCGAATTAGCGTAATGTCACCACTTTCGTGGGAATTATCGAGTATCCCTATTGGTTTTGAAAGTACTCAGCCCGGATTTAAAAGAGCAGGTTTATCATGGTACTCTATTGATCCTGTTTTTTATAATACCAGAAGACCAAGTGGAATTACTAACGAAAGTATTTCGCAACAGGAAACTAGAAGAATATTGGCTACTGAAATTTTTGGCGAAAGACAAATAGCTCAAAACCAAACGCGCGCTATTTTTACACTCGATTTACATTACAGGCCAGACGAAAAAGGGCCATACAATTACGATCAAAATTTTAATGCGGCTTCAGATAATTTTGGAGGTATTACAAGGGCGCTAACCACTACCAATTTTGAGCAAGCTAATATTGAATTTTTAGAATTTTGGATGTTGGATCCTTTTTTTGAATCTGATATTAATAAAAATGGTGCAGATAGGGGGAGACTAGTATTTAACATCGGTAATATTAGTGAAGATGTGTTGCCAGATAACCGTAAGTTATACGAAAATGGGCTACCTGAAAATAATATAGCTTACATGCAAAATGCGGAAACTTTACAATATCGAGATGGTGATTTTGGAAGAGTGCCACAAAATCAATCTTTAGTGTACGCATTTGATACCGAAGGGGGAGAAAGAGCACAACAAGATGTTGGGTTTGATGGATTGAATGATGGGGAAGAACTCAACTTTGTAAGGTCAAAATTTGGAAATGATGTGGCTACAAGCTTGAGTGCTCAAAGTTCGGATATATCAAATGATAATTACCAATCATTTTTAATAGGAAGCAGTTCTTCAATTCTTGAGCGTTACCAAAGATTTAATGGAATAGAAGGAAATTCATTTACAGAGGTGTCAAATGATAATAGAGGAAGTACTACCTTGCCTACGGTTGAAGATGTGAATAGAGACAACACCATGAATACCATTGATAGTTATTTTGAATATACTATTGATATTAGTCCTGAAAGTTTAACAATAGATAATCCGTTGATAACGGAAATAGTAGAGAGAGATAATATTCAATTAGCTGTAGAGAACAGAAGGATATCAGCAAAGTGGATTCAATTTAAAATTCCTTTAGGGAACACCAATTTGGAAACTTCAGTTAACTCTGGAAAGGAATTAAGAACAGCTAAACCTGATGCTGAAAGTATAAGTGATTTGCGTTCTGCTCGTTTTATGCGTATGTATGTTACAGGTTTTCAAGAAGAAACGTTATTGCGTTTAGGTACATTGGATTTAGTACGTAGTACGTACAGAGAGTATACGCAAATACCAACTTCGACTGATGATGAAGTTATTAGAGGTGGTATAGATACACATGGTTTAAATGAAAGTTTAAGAAATGCAGATGCTAACATAACTGATTTTTCAGCTTCATCAGTGAGTGTGGAAGAAAATCCAGACTATCAAACTCCACCAGGAATTGTTAGGGAGCAATTAAATAATAATAACACCATTTTATCACAAGATGAGCGTTCGTTGGCATTAACAGTTGATGAATTAGAGGCGCAAGATGGTCGAGCCGTATTTAATAATTTTAATATTGATATGCGTCAGTATGAAAATTTAGAATTGTTTATTCATGCAGAAGCCTTGCCAGGAAAAAGTCTTGGAGATGGTGAAGTAAGTGCTATTGTTCGTTTAGGTAATGATTTTACAGATAATTTTTATCAAATAGAGCTTCCTTTAGAGGTAAGTCAGGGAGTGTCTCAAAATCAATTATGGCCCGAAGCGAATAACTTTAATTTGCCTTTAGAATTATTGCAGAAAATTAAGGCTAATATTAGGTCTGTTAATGATGATGGAACACCAAGGTTTGATAGATCAGCGCTTAATTTTTTTAATGAAAATTTGGATCTAATAAATGAAACAGAAACTGTTGAGTCGGGTGAGCTTAAAATTGGAATTAAAGGAAATCCTAGTTTTGGAAATGTTCGTGTACTTATGTTGGGTGTAAAAAATAATTCAGTCAATAATACGAATAAGAGTGTTCAAGTTTGGTTTAATGAAATGCGCTTAAGTGGACTTAGAAATCAAGGTGGATGGGCAGCAGTGGCTAATGTGGATGCCAATATTGCTGATTTTGCTAACATTACCGCTTCGGGTCGTTTAAGTACAGTTGGTTTTGGTGGTGTGGAGCAAGGACCAAACGAACGTAGCACCGATGATATTAAACAATATGACTTTACAACAAGTGTGCAGTTAGGGCAGTTATTTCCTAAAAAATGGGGATTTCAAATACCTGTTACTTATAGTAGAGGCGAGGAATTAATTACACCACAATACGATCCTTTAGATCAAGATTTGATTTTGGAAGACGTGCTGGATAGTGCGGGAAGTAACAGAAGTGAAATAGAAGAACGTTCAACAGATTATACTAAAAGGCAAAGTATTAGTTTGATTGGGTTACGTAAAGAGCGTGTAGGTGAAAAAAAACCAATGCCTTATGATATTGAAAACTTGAGTTTTTCAACGACATATAACCAAACTGATCATCGCGATTTTGAAATTGAAAAAGCATTAGATCAAAGTTTTAATGCAAGTGCTACTTATAACTATAGTTTTGCACCATGGAGTATTGAGCCTTTAAAAAAGGTGAAGTTTTTGAGTAAATCAAAACATTTACAATTCTTAAAAGATTTTAATTTTAATCCATTTCCAACAAATATTAGTGTTACATCTGGTTTGAATAGGCGTTTTAATAGTCAGAAATTTAGAGATGTTTCTTTAACACCAGGGAGTCTCGAAATTCCAGCGCTTAAGCAACGTAATTTCTTATTTGATTGGCAATATGCGTTGAATTATAATTTAACAAAATCGTTTAATTTTAATTTTACGTCATCGGTTAATCGAATTGTAAGGAATTATTTAGATGCCAATAATAATGTTATTGATGATATTGGCATTTGGGATGGACTTACTAATATTGGAGACCCCAATAATCATAACCAAAGTTTACAAGTTAATTACGAATTGCCATTTAAAAAATTTCCAGCCTTAGCATTTATAAAATCGGCGTATTCCTATACAGGTAATTTCCAATGGCAAAAAGGAAGTGATATTTTTAGGAGTTTGACTGAAACTGAAATACAAATAGATCCTGTGACTGGACAAGAAGTAGAAGTGCAGGTGCCAATACCTGATCAAGGTAACACAATTCAAAATTCAGGAGTACATCGTTTAAATACATCCTTGGATTTATCTAAGTTTTACAAAGGCATAGGTTTGGTTAAAAAGACTTCGAACCAAAAGAAAAAGAAGCGTAAAAAGAAGAAAAAAGATTCGCTAGGGGTAGCTACAGTAAAAGTAGCACCAAGAACTATTGAAAGTAGAAGGAAAATTAATCCTAAAAAGCTAAACACAAAAAATAAAATTTATAATACAGGAGTAGGAATTATTACTTCGCTAAAAAGATTAAATATTAATTTTCAAAATGATTCAGGAACCGTGCTTCCAGGGTATACTAATAATATTGGCTTTTTAGGTACATTGAAACCATCAACAGGTTTTGTTTTTGGTGGTCAAGCAGATGTAAGGCAAGAGGCTGCACGTAGGGGGTGGTTAACATTTTATGATGAATTTAATCAGCAATATCAAAACAGAACGGCAAATCAATTAGATGTTCAAGGAACGGTAGAACCCTTTAAAAATTTCAAAATTGATATAACAGCCAATAGAGCCAAAGCAACTACCTACACAGAAAACTTTAGGGTAGACGAAATTATTGATGGTCAATTTGAATACAATTCACTTACGCCAAATACGTTTGGTAACTATAGCATTTCGACGATATTACTCAGAACGGCGTTTCAAAAAAGTAATGAGAATACATCACAAGCATTTGAAGACTTTAAAGCTAACAGGGTAATAATAGCAAACCGATTAGCAGGAGCCAATGCACCAAGAGCAACAGATGCTAATGGGAATGAAACGGTATATCCTGTAGGTTTTGGTCCTAATAATCAAGCGGTATTATTACCGGCATTTTTAGCGGCCTATTCGGGTAAAAGTGCAGATAAAATTAGTTTGGGGGCCTTTAGAGATGTGCCATTGCCAAACTGGAGTATGAAATATACAGGATTAATGAAAGTAAAGTGGTTTAAAAAACGCTTTAAACGTTTTTCATTAGCTCATGGATACCGTTCAGATTTTACCATAAATCGATTCCAATCTAACCTAGAGTTTGATGCTTCTGATACAGGAGCAGAACGTTTTGATCAAGGTGGAAATGTTAAAAATGAATTGCTTTTTGGTAACGTGAATTTAACAGAGCAGTTTAGTCCGTTGTTAAAAGTTGATTTAGAAACTAAAAGTTCTATAAAAGTATCTACCGAAATTAGAAGAGACAGAGCTTTGTCATTTAGTTTTGATAATAGTTTGTTAACTGAAGTAAGCGGAAGTGAGTATGTTATTGGATTAGGCTACCGGGTTAAAGATATTACATTTGCAACACGTTTAGGAAGTAAAGGAGGAAGGCGAAGAGTTATAAAAAGTGACTTGAATTTAAAGGCAGATTTGTCTTTACGTCAAAACGAAACGGTGATTAGAAACTTAGAGGTAGATAACAGCCAGGTAACCTCAGGTCAGGATATTTATAGTATTCGACTTACTGCTGATTATGCCTTAAGTAAAAACTTAACAGGATTATTCTTTTATGATCATACTTTTTCACAATTTTCAGTGTCTACAGCATTTCCACAAACCAATATACGAAGTGGTTTTACATTAAGGTATAACTTTGGAAATTAATGAAGTGTAAGTATTTGAATAATGTGATAGCGTTAAAGTTTTTTGTAGACAAGTATTTTTACGTTGTATGTAAATGATTTTTCTTAAAAAAATTAAATAGTTAATTGAATAAATTATTTTAATGTTTAATTTGCAGTATTGACTAAACGATAACAAATGGGATGCATTTGTTGGTATGTAAAAAAGTAATTTAAAGTATTTTTATGGAATTTCCTTCAGAATTAAAGTACACCAAGGAGCATGAATGGGTAAGTATCGATGGTGATATCGCTACTATTGGAATCACAGATTTCGCACAAAGTGAGTTGGGCGATATTGTATATGTAGAAGTAGAAACATTAGATGAAACATTAGATCAAGATGAGGTTTTTGGTAGTGTTGAAGCTGTTAAAACTGTATCTGATTTGTTTTTGCCCCTTTCGGGAGAAATTGTTGAGTTTAATGAAGGTTTGGAAGACGATCCAGAACTGGTAAATACCGATCCATATGGAAAAGGATGGATGATAAAGTTGAAAATTAGTGACGCTACGCAAATTGAAGCTTTAATGAGTGCTGAAGATTATAAAGCATTGGTAAATGCGTAAAGCATTAGCTTTTGCAGCCTATGCATATGTGGTATTTATTGTGGTAGTTTCTTTGTCAAAGTTTGTTATTGGAATTTTGCCAAGAGATGTACCCAATAGTGATAAATACGCTCATGCCATTGCTTATATGTTGTTTGTTGTTATATGGGGAGCATTTTTAGGTAGTGATGTAGATGTGGTATCAAAAGCACATTATATAAAAAAAATAGTTAAAGCTTTTGTGTTTGGTGTGTTATTTGGAGTGCTTATGGAAATAGCTCAGTGGACACTAACATCATACAGGCAATTTGATGTGTTAGATATGTTGGCAAATACATTAGGAGCAGTTTTTGGCTTGCTTATAATGCGTTTGTCATTAAAATATTTCAGTTTAATAAAAAAAAGTGGGTACTAGATTTTTTTATTCCTTAATAAATTAGCTATTTTTACTCACGACTAACGAATAAATCTTATGAATTTAAAAAAGAATCCAAAAGCCGACCTTAGAAGCAAGAGTACGCTCTTCTTTCAAGTGGGTTTAATATTGGTTTTGTTGTTGACATGGGGAGGTATTGAATACAAAACTTACGACCGTCAAATAATAGAAGAGGAAGACTTTGAACTTGTTGTTGAAGAAGAGGAAGACATTCCGATTACAAAGATGGTTTTTAGAAAACCGCCTCCACCGCCACCACCGCCACCATCAATTGAGATTATTGAGGTGATTGATGATAAAGAGCCTGAGCCAGAAACAGTTTTTGAAGAAACGGATGTGGAAGAGGAAGAAGATATTCCAGATGAAGTTCCTGATTTTACAGCTGATGAAGGTGACGGAGAAGAAGAAATAGGAGATGTGCCATTTGCATTAATTTCTGAATCACCAACTTTCCCAGGTTGTGAAAAAGAGCGAGGAAACGCAGCTAAGAAAGCCTGTATGGAAAAGAAGATTCAAAAATTTGTGAATCGTAAATTTAATACTGACTTAGGTTCAGAATTAGGATTGTCGGGTGTACAACGAATCTTCGTGATGTTTAAAATTGATAAAAAAGGAGATATTGTAGATGTGAGAGCAAGAGCACCGCATCCTAGATTAATGAAAGAAGCGCAAAGAGTGGTTTCGCTATTGCCTAAAATGAAACCAGGAAAGCAAAGAGATAAAACGGTTGGTGTACTTTATAACTTACCAATAACATTTAGGGTAGAAGATTAATTTTTTATCTGTAAACAATTACATAAGTGAAAAAGACTATCTGAAGAGATGGTCTTTTTTTATGTGTATATTTTGGGTTTAAGAAAGCCAGCTTTTTTACAATTGTTAATACCTGCTATAAATATTGGAGGTAAGGTTTTTATAGGCTATCTTTGCAGCTCAAAAAAAAGCCCAAATATTCACCTATTTTGAGTGTAGTAGAAATTCAAGAAGCCAAAGTTTCTTTTGGTACAGATTTTAAAGAAATAACTAAAGTTCGTTTAGCTGTAAGTGTCGTTTTTTCTGCCATAGCAGGATATTTACTTGCGGCAGATACGGTGGTTTTTTTAGAGCTATTTATTTTAGCAATAGGTGGTTATTGTATGGTGGGTGCCTCTAATGCATTTAATCAAATTATAGAGCGTGATTTGGATGCATTAATGAAACGAACAAAAAACAGACCTATTCCTTCGGGAAGAATGTCTGTGAATACAGCTTTTGTCATTGCAGTTGTACTTACAGCTTTAGGTTTGACATTGTTGTATTATTTGAATCCAAAAACAGCAATGTTTGGTGCCATTTCTATTTTTTGTTACGTTAGTTTATATACGCCATTAAAAACAAAAACTCCATTAGCAGTTTTTGTTGGAGCTATTCCGGGGGCTATTCCTTTTATGTTAGGTTGGGTTGCTGCAACAGGTGAGTTTGGAATTGAACCAGGGACCTTATTCATGATTCAATTTTTTTGGCAGTTTCCACATTTTTGGGCTATCGGTTGGTTTTTATTTGATGATTATAAAAAAGGAGGCTTTTTTATGCTTCCTACAGGAAAAAAAGATAAAACTACCGCAGTACAAATAATCATTTATACTATTTGGACTATAGCTTGTTCTTTAATTCCAGTTTTTGGAAAAACAGGTAAATTAGAAATAAGTATAGTGTCAGGAGTTTTAGTATTTGGATTAGGAATGTATATGCTTAAAGGAGCAATTAATTTATATAAAGTAAGAACAGAGCAAGCTGCAAAAAAGCTAATGTTAGTTAGTGTGCTTTATATAAGTGTACTGCAGATAATTTATGTAGCAGACAAATTTATAACGCAATGGATTTAACAGAAGGGACATTTCAAGAAAAAAATGAACGCGCCAAAATTAGCATGATGTGGTTTGCTATGATCAGCATGTTTATGACATTTGCTGGTTTGTTAAGTGCATACATTGTGAGTAGTAAGCGAGAAGATTGGTTAATTGACTTTCAGTTACCAAATGTGTTTGTTGTTAGTTTAGCTACCATTTTTTTAAGTAGTATCTGTTTTTATTTAGCAAAAAAAGCCATTGTAAATGAACAAAAGAAATTAGCTACAAGTATGTTGTTTGCTACTTTTGCTACAGGGGTGCTATTTGTGTGGTTGCAATTTAAAGGTTTTGGCGAAATTTTAGATTTGAATTTACATCCAACAGGAGGTGCTTCAAACGTAAAAACATCGTTTATTTATATTATTGTTTTTGTACATTTATTGCATATAGTTGGAGGTTTATTGGTGCTTACAATTACTATAAAGAATCATTTGCTTGATAAGTATACGAAAAACAACCATTTAGGAATTACTCTTGCAGGAATGTATTGGCATTTTGTAGATGTATTATGGGTATGTCTCTTTTGCTTTTTATATTTCATGAGATAATAAATTTCCTTACTTTTGTCGAATAATTAACTAATAAACTAGTAAAATTACTTATGGATACAACTGTTATTAAAACAGGTACTGAAGGTAACGCTTGGGGTGGCGACAGCCAGCCGTTAAAAGTAAGCTATGGTAAAATGATGATGTGGTTCTTCATTTTGTCAGATGCTTTAACATTTTCAGGATTTTTAGCTGCTTATGGTTTTTCAAGATTTAAATTTATAAATTCTTGGCCTATTGCTGATGAGGTGTTTAATCACTTCCCATTTATGCATGGTGTGGATGCGCCAATGTATTACGTGGCTTTAATGACGTTTATTCTTATTTTTTCTTCTGTAACCATGGTACTTGCTGTTGATGCAGGGCATCAAATGAAGAAGAATAAAGTAGCTATTTACATGTTTTTAACCATTATTGGAGGAATAATTTTCGTTGGTTCTCAAGCATGGGAATGGAAAAACTTCATTAAAGGTGAATATGGAGCTGTAGAAACAAAAGGAGGGCAAATTTTACAGTTTGTAGATAAAGAAGGTCATCGAGTTAAATTATCTGAATTTGTAACAGCAGCACCTATAGAAAGAACACAACACCGACGTAAAAATGGATTGTGGTTTGTTGGCGAAAAAGAATTGCCAACTTATACTGTACAAGATGTAATTACAGGTTTTAAAAAGCGTTCTGATCTATTAATAAGAACCCAAATATTAACCGAAGAAGGGGAAAAAACGATACTTTCAAGAGCTGATTCTATGAATAAGTTAGCAAACAATGCTGTTGGTGTTGTTGAGGGAGCTAATTTAATTAAGAATGAATATGGAAGTACATTGTTTGCTAATTTCTTCTTTTTTATTACAGGTTTTCACGGATTCCACGTATTTTCTGGTATTGTGCTTAATATCATTATTTTCTTCAATGTGTTATTAGGAACTTATGAAAAACGTAAGAGTTACGAAATGGTTGAAAAGGTTGGTTTATACTGGCACTTTGTAGATTTAGTTTGGGTATTTGTATTTACATTCTTTTACCTAGTTTAATTAATAAGTTTTTTAAGTTAAGTCATCATGGCACACGAAATAGGACATCACGAATCGAATACTAAAAGAATTTGGAAGGTATTCACTATATTATCAATAGTAACTATTGTTGAAGTTATTTTAGGAATAATAAAGCCAGAATCTTTAAATGCCAAAGTAGCTTTTATGAAATTGTTAAACTGGATATTTATCATTTTAACATTATACAAAGCGTATTTAATTACATGGGCATTTATGCACATGGAAGGAGAAACAAAAGGTTTACGTAGATCAGTTGTTTGGACAGGGATCTTTTTAATATGTTACCTTATGTTTATCTTATTAAATGAAGGAGACTATGTGTTTGAAGTATATAAAAGTGGATATAAAAGTTGGGATTTTTAATCTAAGCTACTGTATTTAATATAATAAAAAAGCTATCTCATTGAGGTAGCTTTTTTTTGTATATCATTTTTGAAGCTAATTTAATCTGCTTTATGTATTAGCGCTTTATTATAGGGTTGTGATACGATTTACTGATAAGAATTTCGTATAAATAGGTTAATTCATTTTTTAACGCAAGAATAGCAGAGAAAGAAACGATATATATGCGAAATTTTTGTTAGTAAATCGTATGATATACAATAAATAGAGTTTACGATAGTATTTACAGTAGATCACAGACCGAATAGATTTCCTAATGCATAAAGCGGATTTTATTTATTTTTTTAACGCATTCACTTCATTGGTTAATCGTTGCATAGCTAATTGTAGTTCGTGTATAGTAGCGGTTTCTCCAATAGAATGAATATCAAAACTAAGTTTACTAGTAACCTCCCAAACTTCTTGTATTTCATCAGTTGCAATGATGATTTCTGGATATGATGGATTTAGTGAAACGAGCTTAATTGTGGGTAAATTTGGTTGTTTGTGTAACTCTTTTACTAGAACACTATCCTTTAAAACAATAACACATATCCGTTGGTTACTTAAGTTGTTAATAGAGTCAATAGCTTTTGCAATTACCCATTCGTTAGATTTTAAATGCGGGTACATGCTATCTCCTTGTACTTGGAACCCCCTAAAAGTGGCGTTACGATATTGTGGTAAAGGAAAGTCAAATGCTGGCAATTCAGTATACCAATGTCTATCTTGAATATTTGTAGGGTAACCTGCGGCGGCTTTGGCGTCGACAAGTACCATATTTTCATTTTTTTCCGAATTTAAAGTAATTACTTTGGGGCTAATGTCTGTTTGAAGTGCATTGATGTTTTTAATAGCACTAAAGCCATAAAGCCATAAAGGGTTGATATTATAGTTTTGAATTAATTTGACTAGGATGTATCCAGTAATTTTGGTGCGTCCACGTTCAATATCGGCAATATTATTTTTAATGCTGAGTTGATTCGCAAATTCTTTTTGAGTAGCACCTTCAATTTCGCGTATTTGTTTAAACCTTTTTGCAGCTATCGCATTTGAATTTTCCATTTTACTAAAGTACTACAATTGGATATATTCCAAAAATATTTTTTTAAAACTTAAATATTGGAAATAATCCATATATTTGTAATAATTCCAATCGAAATACTATTTATATGTCCATAGCAGTTTATCATAACCCAGGTGAGTTAAAAGTAAAGCATTCATTAAATAATGTTTCAGAGGCATTATTAGTATTAGAAAACAGAATTTTAAAAAGTGAACTTGCAATTTTTGATTTTGTATTGAACACGACAAAGAAAAATTACCATTTTGATTTTTTTTCAGAAAAATTACAGTTAGGAATTCAAATAGATGGATATTCTTATTGTTATGAAGAGACAGAAAATCACGATGATATGAAATTGGTAACTATTTCTTATTTAGGGGTTAAGGTGCTTAAAGTGAGTGATTATCAAGTTTTAATAGATGTAGATGAAGTAATTCGTTTTTTAAAACAAGAGTTTGTTTTGAAAAGATCACATAAATTGATTGCTTAAAATAGCTTTTTTTTAACAGTTTTATTTTTTTTAATGTGTATTTTACAGATAAAATATGCTATTAATAGATAGAAGTGCTTTTTTTTGATTTTTTGTTAATTTTTTGGATGTTAAATACCTTATATTTGATGTACTAATATCTAACATTTACCCTATGAAAAAATTAATTTTAGGAGTAGCGGCATTGTCATTGATGCTTGCAACTTCATGTAGAGAGACTGCAAAAAAAGCAGAAGAGGCAGCTTCAGAGGCAGGTAATGCCATTGAAAATGCAGCAGAAGCTACAAAAGATGCAGCAGGTAACGCTGTTGATGCTGCAGGTAATGCAGTTGAAAATGCAGCAGAAGCTACAAAAGATGCAGCTGGTAATGCGGTTGATGCAGCAGGAAATGCTGTAAACTCTGTTAAAGATGCGTCTGGTAATGCAGTTGATGCTACAAAGGATGCTGCAGGTAACGCTGTTGATTCAGCTAAAAAAACGGCAGGTGATGCTGTAAATTCAGCAAAAGATGCAGCTGGTAATGCAGTCGATGCTACAAAGGATGCGGCAGGTAATGCAGTTGATGCTACAAAGAATGCGGCAGGTAATGCTGTAAATTCAGCAAAAAATGCAGCAAGTAAATTACATGATGGTCATAACCACTAGTAATTTTAAATAATTATATTAAAAAAGGCTGTCTACATACTTTATAGGCAGCCTTTTTTTGCTTTTATTTTCCTGAAAAAATGTAAGTGTTCGGGATTCAATTTATAGTTGTGAAATTCTTCCCACATGATTTAACCAAATTATAAGTATAAATGATCAAAACCTCTAAAATATAACTAGGTCTATAAATGCTCTGTAAAAAAGGATAAACAGTATAATTTACAAAACTACTTTTTTATAAATTTTTTAGTAGCAACATAGCCCTCACTGGTTTTCGTTTTTAAAACATAAACACCCGAATTTAAAGAAGCTGTAGGTATTTCTGTTCTACTTTTTGCAACGCCCGATTTTACTTTAAAACCATTGCCAAGCAAGTCGTAAATTTCATAGTGTACTGGGTCACTGGTGCTATCAGAATTATTTAAAGTTTTTTGACCTGTAGTAACAAGCGAATTAGTACCTGATTCTGTAACTGATTTAACTAAATTATCTACCTAATTTATGACTGTCTCCTAAAATATATCTTGATCCCATAAAATCAACAATAAATGACTTAATAAAAACACCCAAACTACCATAGAAAAGACGAATTAACGTCTTAAACTCTCACCATAAAAATTGCACGCAAAAGCCAAAATAATTCAAATAGCAAAACCATCCAAAACATCCAAAAGGACATGGGATTAGTCAGCACTATGTTTATATTAGGGGCTAACGAGCCATACGAACATCTAGTTGTTGTTGGTAGTTATTATTCTTTTGACCTCCATTAATAGTGATTCAGGTGTGTTGTATTTTGGGTTTGTTTGATATAATGACACCTCATTTCGGATATTCTCTATTGAATTAATCAGAGTTGTATTTTTAATGTTTTTAGCGAAAAGTAAATTGTTCGGCTGTATAAACCCTTTTTTAATTGAACTATCTACTTTTTTGTGGCATCTACAAAATATATATGACGCTGTTTTTAGTAAAAACTGGGTAGTATATGCCAAGGCTACTTTTCAAGCACCCAAGTATGTGATCGAATATCTGGGAAGGTACTCGCATCGTATTGCTATCAGCGATGGAAGAATCACAGGTTTGGATAAGAAAAATAGGTAGGTAAGTTTGCGAGTGAAGAATTACCGTAAAGGAGGTGAATTATCAACGATAAGTCTTCCTATCAAGACATTTGTTAATCGCTTTGAGTTGCATATTTTACCCAAGGGTTTTACAAGAATCCGCCATTATGGATTGCTCAGTAGTACCACCAAGCGGAAGTACCTAAAGAAGCTGCAAGCGACAAGATCGTACGGCTCAAATGGTAGTAAGGGAAGAGCTAGAAGCTATTGTGGATTCACAATTTAGCAGTAGTTCTTATGGTTACCGTCCACACAAATCAGCGCATCAAGCCATTGAACAATGTCGTGAAAACTGCATGAATATGGATTGGGCGATTGATTTGGATATCAAAGGCTTCTTTGATGAGATCGACCATGATTTAATGCTTAGTGCATTTTACGACCAAACGACATATACACTTGTACGTAGAGCGATGGCTAAAAGCTCCCTTACAGAAAGTAGATGGAGTTATCGAACCACGAAGTAAAGGTACACCACAAGGGGGAGTTATCAGTCCATTATAGGCAAACATCTTTTTGCATGTGGTCTTTGATAAGTGGTTAGAAACGAATCATCCCGAAGTAAAGTTTGAGCGTTATGCAGATGATATGATTATTCATTGTAATAACTTCAAACAAGCAATGCGTACTTTGGAAGCGGTTAAAGCTCGGTTTAAGCAATGTAAATTGCAATTAAAAGAGAGTAAAAGCAATATTGTTTATTGCAAACGCAACCAAAAGAAGCATCCACCATTTAAAGTTCATTATGTAAGTTTTACCTTTTTAGGTTTTACATTTAAACCGAGAAAGGTAAAGGGTTACTTTGGACACTTTCACCTAGGATTTACCCCTGCCATTAGCAGGGAAAAGCAAAAGCATATTACCCGTACACTTTACAAGATGAAACTTCATCGTATGGTTCACTTACGCCTGTCAGATTTGGCAGGCATTTTAGGATCTAAACTACGAGGTTGGATTCATTATTATGGTAAAGTACGAATGAGCGAGCTACACTATGTGTTTCGCTTTTTAAATATGCGATTAGCTAGATGGGTTCGTAATAAGTATCGGCGATTTAGGAATAAACATTGGTTCAGTGCTTACAGATGGTTAAAGGAAACTGCCAAGCAGTACCCTAACTTATTTGTGCATTGGCAATATGGTTTTATGCCTTAGACTTGTTAAGAAGAGCCGTATGATGCGAGAGTATCACGTACGGTTCTGTGAGAGGTTTAGGGGTGAAATTCACCTTTACCTACTCGACTAGCGTTTCGTTGTTTTAGATCTAAAATATCCTTTTTTTAAGTGAAATTATTTTTAGAAGCTAATTATAAAACTGGATTAAAAAAGTATAATAAATAATAGGTTTTTTCTTTTTCAAGTTGTTTTTATTAAAAAAATATTGAATATCCGTTTTTACTCATAATCCAGTAATACTAGCAATTACAAGCCTATCGAACAGTTTCTCTTCAAAATA
>CANLCT010000034.1 GCA_947489195.1 uncultured Aquimarina sp.
TTTCGGGGTTTTTATTTACATTAATTTACGAAAAAAACCTAGTATTTACAAGGGTTTTGAGTATTCTGAATGGGCCTCAAAATTGAACTAAAGGTTAACCAATTACATGTAATTCTGTAAACTTTTTAGGCACTACAAATTCAGCAATACCATCGATATAAGTAATATCAGGAGTAAAATTTTGATTATCTAATTCAATGGATTTAATTTTAAAAGGGCTTCCTATTAACCTAATTTTTAATGATCCATAACTTGTTTTGTATTTACCTGTTTTAAATTGCTGTATGGTTATTTCTTTATCTTTTCCAGTATAAATGAAATCACATTTGCTATATACGCCTTTTTTGTAACCGTAGCCGTCATTCTCATCTTCATATATCTGAGATTTTTCAATACCTTTTGCGTAATAACAGTCCAGAACAAGTTCTTGAATTACTTTTTCACCTACATATTGCTGAATAGGGTAGCGTGGTATAATTGCTCCAGATTTAACGAAGATTGGCATAGAATCTAAATCAGCGTCAATCCAATATTCTTTACCTCCTTTTATTACGGTATTTGACCAAAAATCAAACCAAATTCCTTTCGGAATATACATGCGTCTTCCTTTAGTATTAGGTTCGTTTATAGGGCAAACTAAGATTTGATTTCCGAAAATAAATTCGTCAGTACGGTAATGTGTTTGTACATCTTCTTGATCATAAATTACCAATGATTTTAACATGGGTATCCCTTGCTCAATATAATTGTAAAAGGCAGTATATATGTATGGCAATAAGGTATAGCGAATTTCAATAAACTTACGCGAAATATCAGTTACTTCTTCACCAAAGGACCAAGGTTCTTGTTCACCATGATCACCACTAGAGTGTACTCTAAAAAAGGGATGAAAAATCCCTAATTGAATCCAACGAGCAAATAGTTCTCCTTGCGGTTGTTCTGCAAAACCACCAATATCTGTACCAGCAAACGAGTAGCCAGACATACACATGCGTTGTATTTGTCGGTTGGCAATTACCAAATGCTCCCAAGTAGCAACATTGTCACCCATCCAAGTACTTGTGTAACGCTGTGTGCCCGAATAAGCAGAACGCGTAATCACAAAAGGTCGGGTAGGGTACCCAGCTCGTTTTACTCCGTGGTAAGTGGCTCGAGCCATTTGCATTCCGTAAATGTTGTGCGCTTTTCTATGGCTACATGGATGACCGTCATAATCATGACGAACATCATTTGGAAATGATTTACCAGGAACATCCATAACCGCTGGTTCATTCATATCGTTCCAAACGCCTCGTACACCAACTTCTTCAATTAAACCTTTGAAAAGCGTAGCCCACCACTCTCTAACTTCGGGACGTGTATAATCGGGGAAGTAACATTCCCCAGGCCATACTTTTCCTTTCATATACGGACCATCGGCTCGTTTACAATAGTAATCGTTTTCTAAACCTTCTTTAAAAACATCGTAATTATAATCAATTTTAATCCCTGGATCAATAATAACTACGGTTTTAAAACCATCATCTGATAGTTCTTTAACCATGCGTTTTGGATCGGGAAATTTATCTTTATCCCAAGTAAAACAACGGAAGCCATCCATGTAGTCGATATCTAAATAAATAGCATCGCAAGGAATATTAAGCTCTCTAAATTTACCTGTGATTTCTTTTACTTTGGCCTCGGGATAATAACTCCATTTACACTGATGAAAACCTAAAGCCCACATTGGTGGCATTTCAGGTACACCTGTTAATTGTGTATATTTAACAACAACATCTTCCATTTTAGGTCCGTAAATGAAGTAATAGTTCATTTCACCACCTTGTGCCCAAAAACTGGTTACATTTCTTCGCTCATGGCAAAAGTCAAAATAACTTCGGAAGGTATTATCAAAAAATATTCCATAAGATTTTTTGTGATGTAAAGCTACATAAAAAGGAATAGCTTTGTATATAGGATCTGTATTACTACCAAAAGCATAAGAATCGGTAGCCCAATTTTCAACACGTTTTCCTTTTAGGTTGGAATGAGTTGGTTTATCACCTAATGCATAAAAACTTTCTGCATCGGCAGAAACTTTACTCATTTTTACAATATCACTACCTAATTCATAGCTTTCTTCCCAATGAAAACCTTGCTCATCTTGGAGAATGATACAATTTTGTTCAATATCATAAATAGTAACTTTAAGATTACTTTTTAAAATGTGAATAGCTATTTTTTCAGTAGTAACTATATATGTTTCATCTGTTTCTTCAATTTCTAAAACATTATAGCCATTTAAAGATTTTTTATCAATAGCATATGAAAAATCATCTTCAAAAGTATTGGTGGTTGTGTACCTAAAACGTACAACACTATCTCTTAAAACTGTTAATTGGAGAATTACACCATTTTCAGTGTGAAAAAAAAATGTGTCAATATCCTTTTCGTGCTTAAACACTTTGGACGGATACATATTTCCTTTACGTTCTATGTGTTCATTTAAAATCATAAGAAATGGTTTTTACCAAGTTTGTACCTTAAAGGTACTTATTCGTGTTTAAAAATTACTACAGAAAGTGGAGGTAAACTAATTAATGCAGAATATTTTTTAAAATGCCAGCCTTTGTTGCTTACTTTTATGATATTGTTATTTTTTAGTCCACTCCCGTGATATTTTTTTAAATCTGAGTTAAATATTTCTTTTATATTTTTATTATAATTCAAACCTATTTTATATTTTTTTCTCAAAGTTGGCGTTAAATTACAAACGATGATTAAGTCATTGGCTGTATCATGTCCTTTTCGAATATAACTGAGTACAGAGTTTTCTGCATCATTAATTTCAATCCATTCATAGCCCTCGGGGCTAAATGCTTTTTCATATAAAGCAGGTTCAGATTTGTATAATTGATTTAAATCGGCAACAAATTTTTGCATTTTTTTATGAGGCTCAAATTCAAGTAAATGCCAATCTAAGCTTTGTTGAAAATTCCATTCTTCAGTTTGTCCAAACTCTGCTCCTTGAAAAAGTAATTTAGTTCCAGGATGAGTAAACATATAAGCATACAAGGCTCTTAAATTTGCAAAGCGTTCCCACTCGTTACCGGGAAGACGATAAATTAATGACTTTTTACCATAAACTACTTCATCATGTGAGAGCGGTAACATAAAATTTTCGCTGAATGCATAAGCTAAACTAAAGGTGATTTCATTATGATGGTGTTTGCGATAAATAGGGTCTTTACCAAAATACCCTAGAGTATCGTGCATCCAACCCATCATCCATTTCATACCAAAGCCTAAACCGCCTAATTCAATAGGGGTAGTAACACCTGTAAATGCAGTAGATTCTTCGGCAATAGTTTGGACACCTTCAAAGCGTGTATATATTTCGGTATTAAAATCCTTTATAAATTGTATGGCTTCTAAATTTTCTCGTTCACCATATATATTAGGTTCCCATTCTCCGTCTTCACGAGAATAATCTAGATATAGCATAGAAGCAACTGCATCAACTCTTAAAGCGTCAATATGGAATTCTTGCATCCAAAAAACAGCATTACTAATTAAAAAAGCCTTGACTTCATTACGACCGTAATTAAATATCAAACTTTTCCAGTCTTGATGATATCCTTTTCGAGGATCGGGATGTTCGTATAAATGTGATCCGTCAAAAAAACCAAGTCCATGGGCATCTTCAGGAAAATGCGAGGGTACCCAATCTATGATTACACCAATATCATGTTTATGAAATTGATCTATTAAGTATTTTAAATCATCAGGAGTTCCAAAGCGTGCACTAGGTGCAAAATATCCAGTTAGCTGGTAGCCCCATGATGGGGAATAGGGGTATTCCATAATTGGCATAAATTCTACATGAGTAAAATTCATTTTGGCTACGTACTTGACAAGTTGTGTAGCTAATTCGCGAAAGCTTAAGTTTTTATATCCATCATTTTTTTTCCATGATTCTAAATGTACTTCGTATACAGAAAATGGTTTGTCTAATCCATTCTTATCTTTTCGATAAGACATCCAAGCGGAGTCTTTCCATTTATAGCTTGAGTTATCCTGAATTATAGAAGCTGTTTTGGGAGGAGTTTCGCACAACCTTCCATATGGGTCAGCTTTTTCAGTAACAATACCATTGTTATTTGATTCAATACGGTATTTATATAACTCTCCATGGGTTATATTAGGGATAAAACCTTCCCAAATGCCTGAGCTATCCCAGCGGACATATAATTGATGTTGATCACCTTGCCAAAAATTAAAGTTTCCTATAACCGCTACTGATTTAGCAGTGGGTGCCCATACAGAAAAATAGGTGCCTTTAACACCGTTTACGGTAACTGTGTGTGCCCCAAATTTGTCAAATAAATTATAATGAGATCCGTTTTTAAATAGTGAAATATCAAAATCGGTAAATAGAGAATAAGGTTGTACAAGCTTCATTAAAGGATTTACTTTTAATTTATAATTGATATATAAGGTATTATACTAGGAAGTAATTGAACTTTATATTTAGAGTTCTACTATTAAAAGTTTTAACCTATAATTGTATTAGGTAAAATAACGGCTCTGTTTTTGATTACGATCACTCCATCTCTAATTACATAGGTAGGTGTTTCGATGTCGTCTAAATGATCACCTCCTTTTATTATTACGTTGTTACCGATACTGCAGTTTTTTTCTAAAATAGCATTCGAAATATGGCAATTATCACCTACTCCTAAGTATGGAATTCCTTTGTTTTCACATTCGGCAACTTCTTCTAACGTTTGATAGTAATCGCTACCCATCATGTAGGTGTTTTTTAATGTGGTTTTACGCCCAATACGCGATCTAATACCTATAACACAACGATTAATAGTATCGCCAGAAAGGATGCAACCAGCACTAATTAATGCTTTACTTAAGGTAGTTACATTTACTTTACTTGGAGGTAAAATACGTGAACGGGTAAGGATATTATTTTCACTATCAAATAAATTAAATTTAGGGATATCATCAGTTAAGGCTAAATTAGCTTCAAAAAATGATTTTATAGTTCCTATATCTTCCCAATAACCTTCGTACTGATAACCATATACTTTTTTGCCGCTGGTAATAGCTTCGGGGATAATTTCTTTTCCAAAATCAATTGTAGTGGTATCGTCGAGTACCTCATCCATAATTTTTCGATTAAAAATATAAATTCCCATAGATGCTAAGTATTCTCTACCTTCTTCTTTCATTTCTTCAGATACATCAGATTCCCATCCAGCTAATTTATCTATTGGGGGTTTTTCTGTAAATGTTCTTATAAAACTATCATCATCGGTTTTAAGTATACCAAAGGCTGGTGCTTCTTTAGCTGAAACGGGTTGTGTAGCAATAGTAATATCGGCACCACTTTTTTCATGAGCATTAATCATTTCAGTTAAATCCATTTGATATAATTGATCTCCTGAAAGAATAAGTGCATATTCATACTCGTGCCTATGAAAATGATGTTGGCATTGCCTAACAGCATCGGCAGTACCTTGAAACCAAGTTTGGTTATCGGGAGTTTGCTCGGCAGCTAAAATATCAACAAATGCTTCGCTAAAATTACTAAATTGGTAGGTATTTTTTACGTGAGAATTTAATGAAGCAGAATTGAATTGTGTTAGTACGTACATTCGTTTCAGATCATTATGTATACAATTAGATATCGGAATGTCTACTAAACGGTATTTACCAGCTATGGGTACTGCCGGTTTTGATCTATGACTTGTTAATGGTTCAAGTCTGGTTCCTCGTCCTCCTCCAAGAATAATACTTAGTACTTTTTTGTTTAACATATGTTATTGATTTTTTTTAAGTGAGTGATACATGTTTATATATTGTTCGGCCGATCTGTCCCAACTATTGTCTATTTTCATTATTTGTTTTTGCTTGCTGCTATAGAATGGTTTGTTGTTGTAAACATCTACTGCACGCTTGATTCCAAAGCAAATTTCATGAATGCTTATTTTTTTTACGGTAATCCCAAAACCTTCATCGCCATTATCAATGTCAGTAATAGTATCTATTAGTCCACCAACCTGACTAACAATAGGGATCATTCCGTAACGTAAAGCATACATTTGATTAAGCCCACAAGGTTCAACTCTCGAAGGCATTAATAAAAAGTCGGCACCAGCATATATAATATGTGATAGTTTTTCATTATACCCTATGTGATGATTATATTTTCCGTTATATTTTCTTCGAATTTCTTCAAGCCTGGTTGTGGTTTCAGCATCACCACTTCCTAAAATAAAAATATTTACACTTAACTTAAATTTTTCAAATGTTTGTGTAATTACATCAGGCAGTAAGTCAGAACCTTTTTCATAAACAAATCGACCTATAAAAGCTACTAACGGGAGGTTAGGATCAAAACCAAATTCATTACAGATCCATTCTTTGTTAGCTTTACGACCACTAACTACATTTTGAAGACTGAAATTTTTAATTAGTAACGGATCTGTTTTTGGGTTCCAAACTTCGGGGTCTACACCATTTAAAATCCCTGTTGATTTAGGGGTTTCATTTATCAGTAAGCTTTCTAAACCATTTGCTTTTTCACGTAATTCGATTAAATAGCTTGGAGAAACAGTGGTAATTTTCCAAACACATTTAATGGCAGTAGCTAAAGGGTTGATTCTGAAATCCCACTCTAACATGCCTGAATGTTGGAGGTCATATTCTGGGAAATAATTTAATTTATCAAAACTAAATTCTCCTTGATATTGTGCATTGTGAATAGTAAGTACGGTTGGTATATTTTTTAAAGCATTATATTTATGTGCATAACTTATAAAAAAGGGAAGAAGTCCCGTGTGATGGTCATGGCAATGGATAATATCGGGTTGATGTTCCATTTGTAATAAAAAGTCTGCTACAACTTTTTGAAATGCGGTAAAGCGTTCAGTATCGTCGTGATAACCGTATACATCATCTCGATCAGTCAGGTTTTGAATTTTAATCAAAAAAATGGTGAAGCCAAGTTGATTTTTAGGGATTTCAAAAATTTCATAATCAAAAGCTACCTCACCTAAATATACGGTATCATTAAAAATACAATTTAATGGAGTCGATTTTGTGAAATCCTTTACATAAAAGGGCATGATAACCTGCGAAGTAATTCCAGACTTTTCTTGATATTTAGGTAATGCTCCAACTACGTCGGCAAGGCCCCCAACTTTAGCAATAGGATAGCATTCGGCACTAACGTGTATTATTTTATTCATAAATTATATATTAAAAAAATACTATTGTGATTCTAACACATAAGTTTTCTAAATATAACTAATGTTTATTAGTTAACAAGCGGTATACAATTAATTGTTATCTCCTTTTTAATGGCTTAGCTAAAAAAATGTGTATTGTGTAATTTTATGGTTAAATAAGTGTTATTTCGTTAATTTTTTGAAGTTCTTTAGCAGAAAAGCTTGTATTGTTTATTGCTAATAAATTTTCTTTTAGTTGAGAAGAAGAACTGGCGCCTACGAGCACAGAAGTTATTCCCTTTTGATTTAAAATCCATGCAATTGCCATTTGAGATAATTTTTGCTCTCGGTTTTCAGCTATTTTGCTAAGTAAATGTATTTGTTTAAGTTTAGCTTCAACTGTTTCTTTTTGTAAATAGGTCTTGTCTTTAGCAGCTCTGGAATCAGTAGGAATACCTTTTAAGTATTTGTTTGTAAGCATACCTTGTGCCAAGGGCGAAAATGCAATACACCCTAAATTAGTTGCTTGTAGTGTGGGGAGTAATTCTTTTTCAATACTGCGTTCAAATAAGGAATATTTGGCTTGGTGAATAATGAAAGGAACTTTTAATTCTTTCAATAATGTTGCCATTTCTTGTGTGCGCTGGGCACCATAATTGGATATGCCTATGTATAAAGCTTTTCCTTGACGAACAATATCGTAAAGTGCAATAGCAGTTTCTTCTAAAGGTGTTTCAGGATCTGGACGATGATGGTAAAAAACATCTACATACTCTAGTTGCATACGCTTTAAACTTTGCTCTAAACTGGATATTAAATATTTACGAGATCCCCAATTGCCATATGGACCAGGCCACATATCATAACCCGCTTTGGTAGCTATAAATAATTCATCTCTGTAGCTTGTAAAATTACGTTTAAAAAGTAAACCAAAATTTTCTTCGGCACTACCATAAGGTGGCCCATAATTGTTTGCTAAATCAAAATGTGTTATGCCATAGTCAAATGCAGTACGTAGAATATCTTCAGCGTTAGCTAATTGGTTGTAATGACTAAAATTATGCCATAAACCCAATGAAATAGCAGGTAATAATACACCGCTTTTACCGCTGCGTTTGTATTGCATATTTTGGTATCTGTTTTCGGCAGCTGCGTAGGCCTTGTAGTTTGATTTATCGTTGATTTGCATATAGAGCTATTGTTTAAAATAAGTGCTGTGTCAATTTACAGAATTTATATAAACGTGCCTAGTTCTTTTTTTGTAAAAGTGATTATAAAAAAAGCGACACCAAATTAATGATGTCGCTTAAAAATTATAAATGAACAGTGTTTATTTTAATCCTCCAATCATATCTTCGGGCTTAACCCATTCATCAAATTCTTGCTCTGTTACATAACCTAAACGAACAGCTTCCGTTTTAAGTGTGGTTCCGTTTTGGTGTGCAGTATTTGCAATTTCAGCAGCTTTATAATAGCCTATTTTGGTATTTAAAGCAGTAACCAGCATAAGTGAATTATTTAATAATTCGGTAATACGGGCATAGTTAGGTTCAATGCCAATAGCGCAATTATCATTAAAAGATACACATGCATCACCAATAAGTTGAGCACTTTGTAATACATTAGCAGCCATTACAGGTTTAAATACATTAAGTTCAAAATGACCTTGCATACCACCAACATTTACAGCCACATCATTACCTAATATTTGTGCACATACCATAGTTAAAGCTTCGCACTGTGTTGGGTTTACTTTTCCAGGCATAATAGAACTGCCAGGCTCATTAGCAGGAATAATTAATTCGCCAAGTCCACTACGAGGACCAGATGCTAGCATACGAATATCATTTCCTATTTTATTTAAAGAAACAGCTAATGTTTTTAAAGCGCCATGTGTTTCAACCAAAGCATCATGAGCTGCAAGTGCTTCAAATTTATTTTTAGCAGATACAAATGGAAGTTTTGTGAATTCAGCAATGTATTCTGAAACACGTTTAGCATATCCTTTTGGGGTATTTAAACCTGTACCAACAGCTGTTCCTCCTAAGGCAAGTTCAGCCATATGTGGTAATGTACTTTCTAATGCTTTTATACCATGGTCTAATTGCGAAACATAACCAGAAAGTTCTTGACCTATAGTTAATGGGGTAGCATCCATAAAATGGGTTCTACCAATTTTTACAACATCTTTAAATTCTTCAGATTTTTTGTGAAGTGTATCTCTTAGTTTTTGAACACCAGGAATGGTAACTTCAACAAGTTTTTTATAAATGGCAATATGCATTCCCGTAGGGAAGGTGTCATTTGATGATTGTGATTTATTTACATCATCATTTGGTTGTAGTGTTTTTTCTCCTTTACCAATAGTATGACCTGCAATTTGATGAGCGCGGTTCGCCACAACTTCATTTACATTCATATTACTTTGTGTACCAGAACCTGTTTGCCATATCACTAAAGGAAATTGATCATCATGTTTTCCTTCTAAAATTTCATTACAAGCTTGTGCTATTAAATCACGCTTTTCAATAGCAAGTGCACCTAATTCACAATTGGTAAAAGCAGCTGCTTTTTTTAAATAAGCAAAACCATAAATAATTTCTAATGGCATTGAGGCACTTGGTCCAATTTTAAAATTGTTAATCGAACGTTGTGTTTGTGCTCCCCACAATTTGTCAGAAGGCACTTTAACCTCACCCATTGTATCTTTTTCAATTCTATATTCCATGATGTTTTATTAGTGCATCCATTTTTGGATGATTCTTTTATGTGTAAAAATGAGCACAAATTTAACAAAGCATAATTAGATAGTCAAAGACTAATTGGCTTTTAATGTCTTATAGCTAGGTTAATTTTTTTAGAATTATTAAAAAGTTACTAAACTTTGTTTAGGAACTGTGTTTAGTATGATTAATTTTAAATTGTCATTTTGGTATTTTTTTATTTCTATATTTATTTTTTGATAATAAGTACAGCTCGTATAGACATGTAAATAGGAAAATCGTAATTAAAAAGAACTAGTTAAGAGGTAATAAATTCACTACCATGAATAATCTAAAAAATCATAAGTTGAGTGATCATTAACTAAAAACAATTTTTTATATTTGCCGTAAATAAATAATATTATGTTTGAATTTGACCAATATTTAGGTTTTTTAGCATTTCTTACTATTTTAACCATTGGTTTTTGGTTAATGATATTTTTAGCATCATTTGTTCCTTATTGGATAGGCGGAGCTATTGTTGAAATGATTAAAAACAGAGGAAAAAAAATTGAGTTTAAGCCTTAATTTTAAATCCATCATATAAAAAAAAGGAAGCCATTTGGCTTCCTTTTTTGTTTTATTCTGTTGTTAGTGTGCATTTATTATAAGTATATGTAAGATGGGGGAAAAATGGAGAGGCTAATAAAACAACTTTATGTAAAAATCAAGGTTTGTTTAAATCACTCTTTTGGTAATAATATTTATATTTACTTAGATATTTAAATCACGAACTTATGAAAAAAATTATATTAGCATTAACCATTACGGCAACTTTGTTTAGTGTGTCTTGTAAAAAGAAAACGGAAGCAAAAGAGGTAATCGAAAAAGAAACAGTAGCCGAAAAAGGTTACAAAGTATCGGCTCAAGGTTCAATAGTTGAATGGACAGGATATAAGTTTACCGAAAAAAAAGGAGTAAAAGGTAAGTTTAAAACAATAAATGTTACTAGTGCGCCATTAGCAGCTACGCCAATTGGTGCATTTAATGGAGTAGACTTTAGTATACCTGTAAGTAGTATTTTTAGTAATAATGCTATTAGAGATGGAAAGTTAATGAAGTTGTTTTTTGGGTTTATGGAAAATACAGAATTGTTAACAGGAAGTTTTGTTACTAAAGGGGAACAAATTGTTTTAAATCTAAAAATGAACGATGTAACAAAAGAAATTCCATTAACATATACTATTTCGGATAGACACGTAAAGTTAGAGGGGAATTTGAACATTTTAGATTTTGGAGCTGAAAAAGCATTTAATTCGATACATGAAGCTTGTAAGCTATTACATACAGGAGCAGATAAAGTAAGTAAAACTTGGGAAGATGTAAAAATTGAAGCTATCGTATTTTTGAAGGAATCATAGTTGATAGTAATTTGAAAAATAGAATAATAATATTGAGCTGCCTTAATTAATGGCAGCTTTTTTTATGGAAAAATTATACAACCCAATAAATAAAGAAAGTATTAGTATTTTAAAAAGTGCAACTGATGTAAATCAAAGTACTAATACTATAGAATTAGAAGTTACTCTAGGTCCTAATGGAGGTAACCCTATACATTTTCATACCAAATTTACAGAGCATTTTTTTGCTGTAAAGGGAATTTTGGGTTTACATTTTGATGGAAACGAAATGCGATTGAATCCAAGTCAAGATTTTGCGGTAAAGCCATATATTAATCACCGGTTTTATAACCCGAGTACAACTAATTTTATAACATTTAAAGTAATTATAACTCCAGCAGTCGAAAGTTTTGAATGGTTTTTAAAAGCACAATTTGGTTTAGTTAATGATAAAAAGGTTTTTAGTAAGTTGCAATTGCCAAAAAATATATTTCATTTATTGGTTTTGCTTAAATGGGGAGATACACAAGTAGAAACTATTTTTTATAAATTAGGAAAGCCATTTTTGAAACTAGGCTATTTTTTAGCAAAAAAGCTAGGAGTAGAAAGTAGGTTAAAAGAAAGATATTGTTAATTTGATGTTTTAGTAGTCTTGGCTTTTTCTTCTTCCTTCTTTTTTTTGATTTTATGTTTTTTCTTATACAAAGGAATATAATAACTAATAAAATAACTAAAACCAGTACCCACTATACTAAATTCATTAGTTTTTCCAAAACCAGGTATAAATGTATTGTCAAAGCTATCGGGCTTGTCTTCTGTAATCATCAATTTTAACGATACATTAAAGCCTAAAAAAAGATTATTTAAAACTTCAGCTTTTAGTCCCGCTAAAAATTCTGCCCAATGGGCTGTTAAACCATTACTTGACAAATCACTTGAAAGTTGAGGATTTTCAAAAAATGAATTTCGAGTGGCAATATTAAAATTATTTAATTTTTGATCAAAAGCAGCTACTCCATAACGCGCACCCACAAAAATAAGATTACGCATTCCTGCTAAATTTTTATAGGCATTATAGTCAATACCTACTTTAAGGTAGCCTCCGTTAGAGGTAGTACTTATACTGTTCTCGTTTAATGTAATTTTTTCAGTTCCAATTTCTGCGGCAGCATAATATTTTTTTGTCAATCGATAATCGCCATTTATTTCAAAACCACGATAGTCATCGGAGCTTATGGTACGGATAATTTTATTAATGTCTGTTCCAACTCTTAAACCATAAGAATTGTTAAGTCTTAATTTTTTAGTAGCTGTAGTATCTGCCTCTTGAGCAATAAGTTGCCCAACAATACAAAAAATGCTAATGAAAAATACGAACGTGCGCATTAGTTTCGTCATTTATAGTGCTATTTTCAATAAAAATGTTTTGAATCCAATTGGTACTTTCATCAAACATTTCAGTATCGGTTGTGTTGTTTATACTTAATTCGCTAAAAACAGTTCTAAAACCACAAGCCTTACTTACAAATTCGTTGGTGCGTTTGTATGAAAGCTCAAGAGTATCTGTTCTAATAATGGTAGTGTCTGTAGAGCTTGCGTTTATTTTGAATTCATATCGAACACTATCTTCATTAATATTTAAAGGAATAACAATAGAGTCAAATCTTTCAATACCAGTAACTATCCTTTCACTATCCGAGGCTAAGCTAACCTGTATGCCTGCAGCATTTTTTCTTAAACTATTATCTGTAAAATCTTGAAACGTGATAATTAGTCGTGGTGTAATAGACACATTGGCTGTATCACAAATATCATCTCTTTCGCAACCTGTAAATAACAGGAATAATGTACTTGTAAATATAAGTAAAGCGTAAAGTAAGTTCTGTTGTTTAAATTTCATTTTATAGCTTAATCAATAATATTTTAGCGCAACTCCAACAATACTACATTTTCTACATGATGCGTTTGCGGAAACATATCCACTGCTTGCGTTTTAGTAACTTTATAGCTACCATCTAATAACGCTAAGTCACGGGCTTGTGTGGCACTATTGCAACTTACATATACTATTTTTTTTGGAGCTATACTCAAAATTTGTGTAACTACATCTTTATGCATACCATCTCTAGGTGGGTCGGTAATAATAACATCGGGTATACCGTGTTGTTCGACAAAACCAGCAGTAAATACTTTTTTCATATCACCTACATAAAACTCTACATTGTCAATTTTGTTATGCTCGGCGTTTAATTTAGCATCAGCAATAGCCTCTGGAACCGATTCAACTCCAATTACATGTTTGGCTTTTTTCGAAACGAATTGTGCTATGGTACCTGTACCAGTGTATAAATCATAAACAAGTTCATTTCCAGTTAAGCCTGCAAAATTTCGAGTAATTTTATATAATTCATACGCCTGCTCGGAGTTGGTTTGATAAAATGATTTTGCGTTTATTTTAAAGCGTAAACCTTCCATTTGTTCTTCGATAAAAGATTTTCCGGAAAAACAAATGACTTCTTGGTCGTAAATAGTATCATTTCCCTTAGTATTTACAACGTATTGTAATGAAGTAATTTCAGGAAATTGTTCTTTGATATAATTAAGTAATAATTCTCGTTGTTCGGCAGCTTCGTAAAAAAACTGTACTAAAACCATAATTTGATTTGTCGATGTAGTACGTATCATTAATGAACGTAAAAGCCCTTGTTGATTACGAGCATTGTAAAAAGGAAGGCTATTTTTTGTAGCAAACTCTTTTACTTTAGTTCTTATAGCATTACTGGGATCAGTTTGTAAATGACATTTATTAAGATCTAAAATTTTATCCCACATACCAGGTATATGAAAACCAAGTGCGTTACGATTTTCAATTTGTTGATCACTTTTAATTTCGTCTAATGATAACCAACGACTATCACTAAATGAAAACTCCATTTTATTCCGGTAAAAATATTTTTTTTCGGAACCTAAAATAGGGGTAATTTCCGGGAGTTCAACTTTACCTATACGCTGTAGGTTATTAATAACTTCTTGCTCCTTGTAAAAAAGTTGATGCTCATAGCCCATATGCTGCCATTTACAACCACCACAAGTACCAAAATGTTCACAGGCAGGTTTAGTGCGTTTATCAGAAAAGGATTTAAAATTAACAGCATTACCTTCGTAATATGCTTTTCGTTTTTTAAACGTTTGTATGTCAACTACATCTCCAGGAATTGCATTTGTTAAAAAAATAACTTTTCCATCGGGTGCTTTAGCAATACTTTTTCCTTTAGCACCAGCATCTATAACTTTAATATCCTCAAAAAAAGGTTTAGTTTTCTTTCTTCCCATCTTGCAAAAATAGGCTTTTTGCGAGCAAATTTAATAATGAATTTGTTCATTTGTAGTATTTTTGGTGCATGAATAAATATTGGCCTTTTGTAACATTGATTTTTGCTGCTTTTTTATTGTTTTTTGAAACAGGAGTAAAAGAGTATACGGTATATAGTCAAGTGGTAGGATTGTGTTTGTGTATGTTTTCGCTTTATAAATTATCAAAAATATTACCTAATAAAGTAGAGGAAAAGGACGAGCAAGATAATTTAAAGTTTTAATAATGTATGTAGTAGGAGATTTTGTTATGGCCATTGACGATGATGTGTATGGTCAAGTAGTGCGTATTGAGGGCGACCAATATATTGTGCTTTCTACAGATGGTTTTGAAGTAGCTTACGCTAGAAAAGAGTTAGTCCTAGATAAAAGTAAACTGGAAGCTTTGGATTTTAGCAGAAATTTTTCAGCTTTAGCTAATGAAAATTCATCATTTAAAAAACGACCTAAAACAACTATTCAAAAAAAGAAAGAAAAGCAACAACCTCCTATGGAGGTGGATTTACATATTCATAAATTAGTGAGTAACACTAAGGGAATGACTAATTATGATATGATGACTATTCAATTAGATACAGCTAAACGTCAACTAGATTTTGCTATTCATAAGCGTATTCCAAGAGTAGTTTTTATACATGGAGTAGGGCAAGGTGTTTTAAAAACGGAATTGGAATATATGTTTCAGCGTTATGAAAATGTTCGCATTAGCGATGGCGATTATCGAAAATATGGTTTAGGCGCCATGGAAATTTATATTCTTCAAAATGCTAGAATGTAAAACAGGGACTTTTAGCACTTGCAATTATTCAGTTTCAATTGGGCCTAAGGTTGTAGTGTCTCTATCAATAGTTTCATTTCTAGTAAATAGTACTTCTTGTTCGGTTCTTCTGTTTTCTGTGAATTCGCCTAAGGTGACATCTCTAGTGGTGGAGTTCTCATCATCAGTAAGGCCTAAATCATTAATAACAACTGTTGTACGGAAACTACGTGTAATGATATTTCTTACAATAAGTAAAGTTGGAGGTCTATTTTGATCAGTATCAGATGCGCTTAAGTATCTTGGAGTTTCATTTACACCATTAACACTGTTTGGGTTTGCATTAACAACATTAACTTCATTTCGGGAGTCAATCCCATCTCCATCATCATCTTTGTCAAGGTGATTAGGAGTCATATCTCCATCAGTATCTCTAGGTACTCTTAATTGTGGCCCTGTTGGATTATTTACATCATCTATTTCTATTAATTCAACAGATGTTGGTACGTTGTCGTTATCATCGTCAAGATCCATATAATTTGGTAAATCATCTCCATCAGTATCTAGCGGGGGAGTTTCATTTATGCCTTCTTCAATATTGGTAAGGCCATCATTATCGATATCATCATTTTCCACTAAAAATGTTCTTATGGTGATTTGACCACGATCATTGTCTCTCAACTCTTGAATGATATCTGCAGAGTTGTCGGGTACTGCATTGCAAAAATAAGTACTGCCATTGATGTTGCCAGATAATTTTTGATAAGTTACCCGAACGTCACTTACTTCTATTGATAGCGAATCTTGTGTTTGTGAAAAAGGGTTAAATGGAGAATTTAACTCGATAAAAATAACTTCGTTTGAATCGTTAATATTGTAAATAACACCTCTGTTTTCTGTATTGCAAAATTCCAAGTCATTTTCTTGAAATTGAAAATCATTTATTACAACATCACCATCATCGCATGAAAGTACAAATGTTAGTGAAGCTAAAAGGCTAAAGTATTTTAAGAATTTCATGATAGTCAATTTTTAAGGGCTAATTTCTGAAAAAATAATAGGCTGTACAACAGAAACGATATAAGCAAGGTTTTAGTTGCATATAATATGTTTAAAAAAGAGATTTGAGCAAATACATTTTAAATTATTAATCCAATTCAAGTTTTACATTATAATTTTCTAAATTTTTCAAATGTTCTTCAACCTTAAAACTTGAAGATTTAAATTTAGCTCTTCTAATTTTGCCTTCTTCTTGTCTGTGCGCACTACGTACAAATCGGCGTACAGCAGATACACTATTTAAAATAAGTCCGGGAACAGCAACAGATTTTCCATTATCATCACGAGCAACCATGGTAAAATAAGAAGAGTTACAATGCTTTTTTGCACCAGTAGTAATGTTTTCAGATTCCACTCTAACACCAATAACCATTGATGATCGGCCTACAAAATTGACAGCTGCTTTCATAGTTACTAATTCCCCAACTTCAATAGGTTGTAAAAAATCAACTTTATCTACACTAGCAGTTACGGCATAAAAGCCAGAATATTTGGCAGCACAAGCAAATGCTATTTGATCCATTAATGATAAAATATATCCTCCATGTATTTTTCCACTAAAATTAGAGTGGGATGGTAACATTAATTCGGATATGGTTATATGCGATTCTTCGCTATGTTTAAATTGAGACATTGTTTTTTTGTTAACGGTTTAAAGTTATCAATTGCCTATTGATGATTAATTTTATGGATATTTCAAAAAATGTGTTGAACATTTTTATAACAACCTAATTACTAAAATTTATAATCTAATTTTTATTAAAATGAGGTGAGCTTTCGAGTTCGACATTAATAATAAAATATTTAGTATCGCCAAGCCAAGCAAATGTTCCAAAACGTTCTTTATAAGTTAATTTTACATATTTTCCTTGATAGGTATCTAATTTATCAATGACTTCGGCGTTTTTGTCTTCAACCGAAAAACTAAAAATTTGCGCTCCAGATATTCCTTGACTAATTTCACCTTCGTAGGTTTTAAAAAGAATTCCTTTTTTACTGAACTTGATTAGCTCACCGCTACGTGTACCCTCACTGTACGAGGCAAAGTAAACCACGGCAAAATAACCTGCATATATTAAACTAAAACCAGTTATTATAAGGAATAATATCTTTTTCATTGCTATAAAATTTAGGAATCAAAATTAATGAATTTTTAAGTCTTAACTACAATTAAATACTTTCATCGTTAGCGTTAGAAATCATATTTTCTGGAAGTGATTTTTTGGCTTTTGCGCCCATTTTTTTTAATTTTTCAACACTTGTAATTAAATTACCTCGACCAGAGACTAATTTATTCATAGCTGCACTATAATCTTTTTTTGTATCATCTATTTTTTTGCCAATACTTGTTAAATCTTTAACTAAGCCTTCAAACTTATCATAAAGGGCTCCTGCTTGTTTAGCAATTTCTAAAGCATTGCGTTGTTGTTTTTCATTACCCCACATAGTATCAATAGTGCGTAAAGTTGCTAATAGGGTAGAAGGCGTAACTATTACAATATTTTTGTCAAAAGCTTTATTGTATAACGAATTTTCTTTATTGATAGCAACAGAAAATGCCGTTTCAATAGGAATAAAGAGTAAAACAAAGTCTAAAGATTCGATATCATATAAATCTTGATAGTTTTTATTTGATAATTGATCAATATGTTTTTTTAATGAATTGATATGCTCTTTTAAATAGACTTCTTTAAGGTCATGCTCATCTTCATTAATAAAGCGTTCGTAGGCTACTAAAGTTACTTTTGCATCTATAATAATGCGCTTTCCATCGGGTAACAAAATAATTACATCGGGTAAAGCACGTGTACCATCTTCGCGTGAAAAATTTTGTTGAATAAAATATTCTCTGTCTTTTTCAAGTCCCGATTTTTCTAGTACGCGTTCTAATACTAATTCCCCCCAATTCCCTTGGACTTTGTTATCTCCTTTTAAGGCTTTAGTAAGGTTAGTAGCTTCTTTACTCATTTGAGCATTTAGATCTTTTAGGCCTATAATTTGTTCTTTTAATGAGGCATTAGAAATACTATTCTCCTTATGTGTTTCTTCTACTTTTTTCTCAAAAGAACTAATGCGTTCTTGTAAAGGTGTAAGTATATTTTTTATGTTTTCTTTATTCTGCTCAGTAAATTTAGTTGATTTTTCATCTAAAATTTTATTAGCTAAATTTTCAAATTCTGTAGTAAATTTTTCTTGCAATTGATTTACTTCTTTTTTTTGTTCTTGATTTCGAAGTGCTAAATTGTCAAATTCGACATTTTTACGAGTTAACTCTGTGTTTAAGAATTCTTTTTGTCGCCTTAGGGCTTCACGTTCATCAATAAGTTCTTTTTTTTCAATAGCAAATTTTTTTTCGGCTTCAGCTAAAAGTGACTGTTGTGATGCTATTTGTTGTTGTGATGATTTTAATTGATTTTTTACTTCCAATTCCAAATTTTTATAGCTGAGACCACTACTATATTTACCAATTAAAAAACCTACAATTAGTGCTAAAAAAACACCAATAAGCAAAATGATTTCTTGTTGCATTTGTTATAAAAAGTTAAGTATTAATGGAAAAAAAATCAAGGGTTTATATTTAGCTTTAAAATAATAATTAACCAAGCATATCTATATCACGTAATTCGTTTAATTCTTTTTGTTCAAATTTTTTACGTGCATAATCAAAACCTTGTTGCCACCATTCAGTCATTAATTTTTTATTAAAAACTAATGAATTTTCAGTAAGCTTGGTTGGAGTGTAATATAGATTAAGTGTAGCGTTTTTGTTTTTTGCAGCTAATTTACCTGCGGTAACATTATGTTGCTCAACTTGATCTAATAGATATCCAAACAGATTAACCATTAATGAAAAAGGGTTTTTTCCCAAAATCTTATTTCGATCTAAGTTTTCTGATTCTAGTATAATAGCATCAATTTCTGTAGCCCCACGTTTAATAGCTTCTCGAATGGGAACAATAGCACCAAAACCACCATCGGCATATTCGTAGCCATTTTTTTTAGCAATACTCATAAAAGGAATATAGTTACAGGATATCCAAATCCATTCACAAAAATCTTCGTAACTAAATTCGTGTATGGATTTGTATTCGGTACAGCTTTTAGATAAATTAGAAACGGTAACCACTACATCAGTTACATTTTTTTTTGCGAATTCAAACTCATCACGAGTAAAATTTTTTCGAATATTTTTACGTAAATTTTTGCTTTCGCCAAAGGTGCGTTTTCGTTTTACAAATTGTAAAATAGTATTTAAGTAATTAATACTTACATATTCACGATCTCCTTTACATTTAATTACAAAGGGGTTTAAGCTAAAAATGGTATTCTGGTTTACATTAGTATAAATATCATGTACCTTATCTATTTTATTTATTGATAAATGAGGAATAAGTAAACTGCCTGTTGATGTGCCTAAAAATAAATCATAGTTGCGTTGTTGCACTTGCATCAAATATTGAGCAACTCCACCTGCAAAAGCACCTTTACTACCACCTCCCGAAATAACTAATGCTCGCATTTGTTTTGATTTTGTTTTTTATTGCAGATATAGCAACTAAGATATATAAAATTAGCAATACTTAATTAGTCGTTAGTATTTGTTGCACCTTATTAGGGAATGTTGATTTTAAGTGATCAATCCTTTTGGTGTATTTTTCATTGTTATATAATTCTTTCAGCGTATTTGAACAACTCTTTTTAAATCGCCAATTTGGATGCGTAATACCTAAGGCTAAGTTTTGTATACTATGATCGGAATAACTTTGGAGTAGTTTTAAATATTCAAAAGCTTTACTACGGAGTTTGTAATTATAATTAGGAGAAGTATATAAATTTAATTCTTTAAAAAAACGAGTTCGCTCATTTATTGAAAAACCAGGAGTGTTTAAAGCTAAAATTAGCCAAAGTGTTCTTATATTTTTGTCATTAAAACCAATAATATCTTTAGTTTGTTTTAAATAAGTCATTTTTTTTGACTCAAAATTATTCCATAAATTATAAAGCGCTCCCTCAATCGTTGCGTATGAACCTGCTTTTAAAAGCCGCTCCATTTTTGGTTCAAACACTTTAGGAATAGTAGTTAATGAATTTGCTAATGCCTGTAATACTTGAGGGTTATTGCTATTAAACGCTTTTTCAAGTAATTGTATAGCTTCTGCAGAAAAATCACCATGTAATTGCGATACAACTTCCTGTCCTAAATATGAATTTACAGGAAAATCTATAGCATCCGATAATAATTGATATTTACCAATAAGTGGCTGTGTGCGTTCACCCGCTAATTGCAAATAGCTTTTCATAAAATCAGATTTAGTTAATATTTTTAAAGCTTTTTGAGCAGGGAATTTAGTGTTATGCAGCCATGTTTTTGCAAATTCGGAGATGTCTTTGCCAGTCACATCAACAACAATATTTAAAAAATCATCAGTAGTTACATTTTTATATTGGTAGGTTGTTAAAAATTGCTGTACTACTTTTTTAAAATTATTGTCTCCAATTTTTTCGCGCAAAGCAACAATCGCCCAAGCGCCGTGTTGGTAATAAGTAAGAGAGCTTCCTTTGGGAGTAACTAATGGTTTCCCTTTTTGTAAATCACTTTGATGATTTAGTTGTTCTGCACTCTCATACAGTTTGTAATAAAAATGATCTTCGCCAAATAGTTCTTTTTCTGCTAATAAGGCATAATAAGTGGCAAATCCTTCGTGTAACCAGTGGTGATTGCTATCAGTTTCGGTAATTATATTTCCAAACCATTGATGAGCGAGTTCATGAGCACTCACACTTACAAAATTTTGGTCATCAAAAGTAATATCATCCACAATAAAATCATCAGAAAATAAGGTGCAAGTGGTGTTTTCCATTCCGGCATATAAAAAATCACGTACTGGAACTTGTCTGTATATTTTCCATGGATAAGGAAAACCAATTTCAGTTTCTAAAAATTCAAAAACTTTTTTGTGATGTTTAAAGGTCGTTTCGTAATCAGTTATTCGATTCGAGTAAATATAATTTTCTAGAGGTATTCCAGAGATGCTTTTCTTTTCTTTTTTGGCGTATTTCCCAATAGCAATTGCTACCAAGTAGCTGCTCATGGGGTGCTGCATTTGGTAAACCCAAGTAGTGGTATTTTTTTTAACCGTTTTGTTTTTTAAACTTCCGTTAGAAATTACTTTGTAGTCCGTACTAAAATCAATTTTTAGTGTAAAAATGATTTTATCATTCATATCATCAATACTTGGTAACCAGTTACTAGTGTATTTACCTTGTCCTTGTGTCCATATTTGCTTACGATTTGGCGAATTGGGGTCAATATTTTTGTCGTCCCAGCCCCAAAAATAAAGTGCCTTTTTTGGTGTTTTACTGTAGTTGAAACTAAAGGAATAGTCCTTATTAGCTTTAAAATCCCCCTTTAACCAGACCTTATTGTCCTTGTATTCAATTTTAGCATCTTTAATGGGAGTAACTGCTTCCATTTTTTGAGCATCCAAATAGACTTGATTGGTGTTTTTTAGTGGGGTAAATACAACATCAATTTTCCCAAATACCTTTTGGTTTAAGGTGTCGAGTTGTATATGGGCTTCAATAGTTTTAAAATCTACACTGTCTTTTTGTTGGGCTCTACTACAAATAATGCTTGCGCAGAAGCTAAAAATAAGAGAAGTAATTTTTATGAATGGATTCATATACATAATACAGTTTATGGATGGACAAATTACAAAAACCAATTTATAATACATGCTAAAAAATGTATCTTAGCATGCTATGAGTGCTGATATATTACAATCACCGGTTGCCTATGTAAAAGGCGTTGGTCCAACTAGGGCCACAGTACTAGAAAAAGAATTAGGAATTCGAGTATGCCAAGATTTGCTTCATTTTTTTCCGCATCGTTACATTGATCGTACTCGATATTATACGATTAGTGAATTGCAGCAAAATGATGCCGAGGTTCAAATTGTAGGCATGGTTACACAGTTAAAAAATGTAAAGCAAAAAAAAGGAGGCAGTCGTTTAGTCGCTACTTTTCAGGATAAAACGGGCAAAATGGAATTGGTTTGGTTCCGCGGCGCTAAATGGATTCAAGAAAGTATAAAGTTAAATGTGCCTTATGTGATTTTTGGTAAAACAAAATATTACAATGGGTTTTCGATGCCGCATCCCGAGATGGAATTATTAGAAGCCCATAAATCGAGCATGAGTTCTGTTATGCAACCGATTTATTCTTCCACAGAAATGTTACAACGAAGAAACATAACTAATAAAGTGGTTTCTAAAATGGTGCAAAATCTGTTTTTAACCAAAGGAGTGTTTTTTGATGAAACATTACCACAGGATATGTTAACACATATGAAGCTTATGGCTAAAGCAGATGCGTTGTTAAATATTCATTTTCCCAAAAGTCAGGAGTTATTGACTAGGGCGAGTTACCGATTAAAGTTCGAAGAGTTATTTTACATTCAATTACAATTAATTCGAAAAAACATTCTGCAAAAACAAAAAATAAAAGGATATGCATTCGAAAAAGTAGGCGAATTATTTACCAATTTTTATGAAAATCATTTGCCTTTTAGTTTAACAGGAGCACAAAAACGCGTAATTAAAGAGATTCGTAGGGATATGGGTAGCGAGGCCCAAATGAATCGATTACTACAAGGTGATGTAGGCTCGGGTAAAACCATAGTAGCATTAATGAGTATGTTACTAGCTATTGACAACGGTTTCCAGGCAACACTTATGGCACCTACAGCTATTTTGGCTAAGCAACATTTTGATGGTATTTCTGAATTGGTTAAGGATTTGCCTATTAATGTGAGTTTGCTCATGGGAAGCACAAAGACAAAAGCTAGAAGAGAAATTCATGCCGATTTAGAAAATGGACAGATTCATATTATTATAGGAACGCATGCGTTGTTAGAGGATAAAGTAAAATTTAATAATTTAGGTTTAGCCATTATTGATGAACAACATCGTTTTGGAGTGGCACAACGAGCTAAACTATGGAAAAAAAACAAGCTGCCTCCACATATATTAGTAATGACAGCTACTCCAATACCAAGGACATTGGCGATGAGTTTGTATGGTGATTTAGATGTTTCGGTTATTGATGAATTACCGCCAGGCAGAAAGGCAATAAAAACGATGCATAAATATGATGGGCAACGTTTAAATGTATTCCATTTTGTGAAGAAAGAAATTGCCAAAGGGAGACAAGTATATATTGTATATCCATTAATTCAAGAATCTGAAGCTATGGATTATAAGGATTTAATGGATGGGTTTGAAAGTATTTCGCGAGATTTTCCAAAGCCAGATTATCAAATTTCTATTGTACATGGACAAATGAAGGCGGTAGATAAGGATCATGAAATGGAACGCTTTATTAAAGGAGAAACTCAAATTATGGTGGCTACTACAGTAATTGAAGTAGGCGTAAATGTACCTAATGCAAGTCTAATGATTATTGAAAGTGCGGAACGTTTTGGATTGTCTCAATTACACCAGCTACGTGGTCGGGTAGGGCGTGGAGCAGAACAAAGTTATTGTATATTAATGTCGGGTTTTAAACTATCGGAAGACAGCAAAACACGCTTGCAAACCATGGTACAAACTAATGATGGTTTTGAAATCGCTGAGGTCGATTTAAAGTTACGTGGTCCCGGAGATATTATGGGAACACAACAAAGTGGTGTATTAAACCTAAAAATTGCCGATATTGTAAAGGATAATCAAATTTTGCAGGTGGCAAGGGCTTATGCTCAACAAATATTAAAGGAAGATCCAAACTTAGTATTACCCAAGAATAGTATGATTAAGTATGCATATTCTCAGTTAATACAGCATAAGAATATTTGGAATTACATTAGTTAAGCTAATTAGGCTTTATTACTTCATTGTTTATTTTACTTTATAGAAGTAAAATGGAAAAAATAATATTCTTTAAATCACACGTTATGGCAGCATTTATCAAATTATATGAAGAAAATCCAAATCCAAAACAAGTTGCGGAAGCTGTAAAAGTATTAAAAAATGGAGGATTAGTAATTTATCCTACCGATACAGTATATGGTCTGGGTTGTGATATTACAAGTGTAAAAGCTTTAAATAGAATAGCCAAAATAAAAGGCATAAAACTTGAAAAAGCCAATTGGTCCTTTATATGTAAAGATTTAAGTAACCTATCTGATTATGTACGTCAAATCGATTCTTCAACATTTAAGCTACTAAAAAGATGTTTGCCTGGTCCTTTTACATTTATTTTACCTGGAAATAATCAGTTACCTTCAGTCTTTAAAAAAAAGAAAACAGTCGGAATCCGTGTACCAGACAATCAAATTTGCCATGATTTAGTTGAAGCCCTAGGAAATCCAATTGTTTCGACATCAATACATGATGAAGATGAAATTTTAGAGTATACTACTGATCCAGAATTAATAGTAGAAAAGTGGGGTAATTTAGTAGATTTAGTTATTGATGGTGGATATGGAGATAATATTCCATCAACAATTGTTGATGTCACTGAGGCAGAACCATTAATTGTAAGAGAAGGAAAGGGTGATATTAGCTTAATTTAGAATCTGTTATTGTTTTTGTTCTTTTTTTAATATTATGTTATGTTTTATTTCTTTTCATTAGCAAAATTTTATTTTTTACACGTGTTAACTATATGTTAAATTGATTTTTTTGATCTGTTAATCGTTTTGCTAGGTTAAAATAGCATTGATATTGGTAAATTCTATATAAGCTTTATAGGTCTAAGCAATAGTATATTTGCGGTGTAATTTAATCGTATTAATCGATAAAAATTTTACTTATGAAAAAACTATTGAAATTAGGATTGTTAGGTGTAGCGTTAGTAGCTACCGTGGTGGCAAATGCATCAAATAAAGTTAAAGTAGAAGTTTTAGCTTCTAACGAGCTAAGTATTACAATGTCGGAAGTAGTTGAAGGAGAGGTGTTATCTATTTCTGATAAAAAAGGAAAATTAGTTTTTTCAGAAATATTAAGTGCAACTAGCTCGTATACTAAAACATTAGATTTTTCTAAATTAAAGCAAGGAGTATATTACGTAAAGGCAGAAACGGAAAATGCAATTAAAGTAACTCCTTTTATTATAGTGCCTGATCAGGTTAAAATTATTAAAGGTGAAACAAAAACTTATAATGCACCAGTTTTTGAAATAGAAAATGGTATTGTAAAGCTAAGTATAGATAATCAAGATCAGCATAATGTTTCGATTACAGTGTATGCCAAAAACAGTAGTATTCCATTGGAAGAAGAAAAATTGGACACTCCAAAAATCACAAAAACTTACAACTTCGAATCTTTGGCTATTTCAGAATATAAAATTGTAATATATCAAGGAGCTTATAGTTATGTAAAAACGATCAAGCGTTAGTTTTTAAATTTCATAAAGTAAATAAAAGCCTTGCATTTCCCCAATGTGCAAGGCTTTTTTATGTTTAATTTTTTCTAATTAAGGTTTCCCCTTTTTGTAGCTTACTTACTTTGTATAGAAATAAATACAATGATATCATTTCGTATAATAATTTCTAAGATCCTTTCATTTAAAAATTAATAAAGCATAGCTTATTAGATTATGCTTTTATTTTTAAACTACTTGGCTTTATCATAACTATAATGTTTATTTATCGGGCTATTTTTTAATTGAATCCTGGCTTATGCGGTGTTAAAATGATTGTTTTATTCTATTTTTAATGTATTTTGGTTAAAATAGAATCAATATAGGTGAATTCTATGTCTGTTTTGAGTAGATCTTCAGTAGTATATTTGTAATGTAAAATTAATCGAGTTAATCGATAAAAATTTCACCTTATGAAAAAATTATTGAAATTAGGATTGTTGAGTGTAGCACTTATAGCAGCCGTGGTAGTAAATGCATCAAATAAAGTGAAAGTTGAAGTTTTAACTTCAAATGAATTGAGTATTACGATGTCTGAAGTGATTGAAGGAGAAGTTATTTCAGTATCTGATGAAGAAGGAGAAGTTGTCTTTTCAGAAATACTAAGCGCATCTAGATCTTATACAAAAACATTAGATTTTTCAAAGTTAAAGCAAGGCGTGTATTATGTTAAGACTGAAACTGGAGAGGCTATAAAAGTGACGCCATTTATTATAGTGCCAGATCAAGGGAAAACGATAAAAGGAGCAACTAAAACTTATAATGCGCCAGTTTTTAATATAGAAAATGGTGTAGTGAAGCTAAGTATAGATAATGAAGATCAGCACAATGTATCTATAACGGTTTATGCAAAAAATAGTAGTATCCCATTAGAGGAGGTAAGGTTAAATGAATCAAAAATTGTAAAAAATTATAACTTTGAATCTTTAGCTATCTCAGAATATAAAATTGTAATATATCAAGGAGATTATAGTTATGTAAAAACAATTAAGCGTTAGTTTTTAAATTTTATAAAATAAACAAAAGCCTTGCATATCCCCAGTATGCAAGGCTTTTTTGTTGATTTTAATAAATGGTGAAATTCATTTCCTTACGGTAGTCTGTTGGTGTTTTACCTGTATATTTTTTGAAAACTTTGTTAAAATGCGAAAAATTATTAAATCCGCATTCAAAACAAATTCCTTGAATACTCTCTTGTTTTTCTGTAAGTAATTTGGTAGCATGAACTAAACGGTACTCATTTACAAATTGAGTAAATGTTTTACCAGTTACTTTTTTAAAATTCCGACAAAAAGCAGGAGGTGTCATATTAACAAAACTTGATATCTCATCAATACTAATTTGATTTTTAAAGTTTTTTTGAACATAATTAAAAGTGTCATTAATTCGACTATTATCTTGTGCTTGAGCTTTTAAAACAAAACCTTCAGCGTTTAATATTTCAAATTCTTTAGATATTTCAAGTTTATGTAATATTAATAAGGAATCTAATATGCGTTCAAAAGGTGATTTTAGATACATGTTTTCAATAATAGCTCCAACCTCTTTTTTAGTTTCTCCAAAAAAAACAAGACCTTGTTTAGCTCTATCTAATAAAGCATTTATAGGTTTCATTTCCGAAACATCAAAAAAAGTTTCGCCTAAGTATTCAGGGAGCATTTGAATAACTGTTTCATTTCTGGTTTTAGAAAAGCCGTCAGTAAAACCGCAATGTGGCAAATTAGCTCCAATACAAATTAAATCTCCATTTTGGTAGTAAGAAACGTGACTTCCTATTTGGCGCTTACCAGAGCCTTCGTTAACATAAACAATTTCTATTTCTGGATGGTAATGCCATACGGGTAATTTGTTTTTATTTTCAATGTTGAACCTTTTATAAATTAATGAACTACCAATATCTGGAGCTAAATGTTCAAAGCTGGGGTTATTATAGTTTATTTTTTGTTTCATTTATACTATGTTCTATAGGGTGTTAAATTGATTTAAGTTGAGTGTTATTTTTTATTAACGGTTAATATAGCATAAATATAGGTAAATTTTGATTATCTATAGTGCTTAATATCAGAAGTATATTTGCAGTATACTTATTTAATAATAAATTAAATGAACACACTCATGAAAAAACTAGTTAAAACAGGATTGTTAAGTGTAGCACTTTTAGCAGCCGTAGTAGTTAATGCAGCCGAAAAAATGAACGTAAAAGTTTTAGGTTCTAAGGCATTGAATGTTTCTTTATCTGGAGTAGCAAAAGGAGAATCTTTGTCTATTGTTGATAAAAGTGGGATTACTTTGTTTTCGGAAATGCTTGATCAAGCAGATGTGTTTGAAAAAACTTTTGATTTAACCTATTTACCAGAAGGGGTGTATTTTTTAGAATCAAATGAAGACAAAAGAATAAATGTATCTCCAATACTTATTGCTAATAATAAAGTTTCATTGATAAATGGAGGAGCTAAAGTATATAATGAACCAAGAGTTGTGGTTGAAAATGAAATAACTAAAGTGATTTTAGATAATTCATCAAAAGCAGACGTAGTTATTATAGTAAAAGATGCTGATGATGTTGAATTGTTAAGATCGGAAGTATTGAGTGTAGAAAATATTTATAAAAAGTTTGATTTTTCAGCTTTACCTAAAGGGACTAGTTATACTATTACCGTTAAAGAAGATGATTATTACTTTATAAAAGAAATTAATTTATAGTTAGTTGTTGTTTATAAATAGAATTAGTTAAAAATAGCCTTCTTTTTTAAGAAGGTTATTTTTTTTGTTTTAAAACTAATGATATAAATTATAATTATTATGGTTTAATTTTGTGAAGAAAAAAGGAATAGCCCTATTTTTGTCAAAAATAACAATACATGGCAGGAAACAGTTTTGGAAAAGTATTTAAGTTGACTACATTTGGTGAGTCGCATGGAGTAGCCATAGGCGGAGTAATCGATGGATGTCCTGCTGGTGTAACTATAGATTTAGATGCTATTCAAGCAGAATTAGATCGTAGAAAACCAGGGCAATCGGCTATAGTTACCCAAAGAAAGGAACCGGATACTGTCGAGTTTTTATCGGGTATATTTGAAGGAGTAACTACAGGAACTTCAATAGGTTTTGTAATTAAAAACGCCAATCAAAAATCAAAAGATTATTCGCATATAAAAGATTCATTTCGTCCTTCGCATGCAGATTATACCTATTATAAAAAATATGGAGATGTGCGTGATTATCGAGGAGGTGGACGTTCTTCAGCACGTGAAACAGCATCAAGGGTAGTAGCTGGAGCTGTAGCAAAGCAAGTTTTAAGTAATGTTTCATTTAATGCTTACGTAACAGGGGTAGGACATTTAAAATTAACTACGCCTTATAATGAATTAGATTTTTCACAAACAGAATCTAATATAGTACGTTGTCCCGATCTAAAAATGGCTACCGAAATGGAAAGCTATATTAAGCAAATTAGAAAAGAAGGTGATACTGTAGGTGGTATTGTTAGTTGTGTTATTAGTGGAGTGCCTGTTGGTTTAGGAGAGCCGGTATTTGATCGCTTACATGCTGAATTAGGAAAAGCAATGCTATCTATAAACGCAGTAAAAGGTTTTCAATACGGAAGTGGTTTTGAAGGAGCAGCTTTAAAAGGAAGTCAACATAATGATTTGTTTAATGCTGATGGTACAACAAAAACAAATTTATCAGGAGGAATACAAGGAGGAATTTCAAATGGAATGGATATTTATTTTGATGTTGCTTTTAAACCTGTGGCTACCATTATGCAAGATCAAAATACAATTGATAAAGAAGGTAATATTGTAAAAATGCAGGGAAAGGGAAGACATGATCCTTGTGTGGTGCCTCGTGCCGTTCCAATAGTAGAGGCAATGGCAGCTTTAGTTATTGTAGATTATATGCTGCAAAACAGGGCTAGTCAGTTATAAAATAATCTCAATATTTTAAGACATAAAAAAACGCATAAATTTAAATTTATGCGTTTTTTTATACTGTAATTGTTCTTTTACGAACTTAAAGCTTCACTAAGTGCTGCTTTTTTATGTCGGCTTACAGGAATTTGTTCCTGATCAATTTCAATATTTCGACTATTATAGCGCTCTACCTTCTTTAAATTAACAATATAAGACTTATGTACTCTAAGGAAGCGTTCTGTTGGTAATTGCGATTCAAATGACTTCATAGTGGCTAATACAACTACGGGATCACTATTGTCCATAATTAATTTCACATAATCACCTAAAGCTTCAACATATTTTAAATTGTTTAAAAATATTTTTCGCTTTTTTAAATTACTTTTCACAAAAATGTAATCTTCATTTTCGGCAGACTTACTTGTTGCAGCCATTTTTGTTTGGCTCAAAGCTTTTTCAACAGCAGCATTAAAACGATCTCTTTTTAAAGGCTTACGTAAATAATCTATAGCATCGTAGTCAAATGCTTTAAAAGCGTATTTTGTTTTTCCAGTAACAAATATAGTCTTTGGTTTGTTTTCTAAATCATCTAGTAAATCAAAACCTGTTAGAATTGGCATTTCAATATCTAAAAACAATAAGTCAACAGGAATATCCAATAATCCATTTTTTGTTTCAATGGCGTTGTTCCACTCTGCTACTAGTTCTAAAGAGGAATGTTCTTCTATAAGCTTCACTATAGCAAGGCGTTGCAACTTTGAGTCGTCAACAATGGCACACTTCAGAATGGAGTTATCTTGCATATCTATCTAATTTTGTTATACAATACTAAATAATAAAATCCAATATCGCAAGAAAAAACGTGTTTTGTCGGAAAAATTTGAGTTTTGTCGATGTATATTTATCGATAAAAAGCTCTTGCATATTAATGTAAAAAGCTTACTTTTGCAGTCTTAAAATTTAACAAATAAATTTATTTTTATGAATCATTATGAAACTGTTTTCATCTTGAATCCCGTTTTATCTGAAGAACAGATAAAGGAGACAGTTAAGAAGTATGAGGATCTTCTTACTGAGAATGGAGCAAAGATGGTATCTAAGGAAGACTGGGGTCTTAAAAAATTAGCTTATCCTATTCAGCACAAAAAAAGTGGTTTTTACCATTTATTCGAGTACACTGTATCAGGTGAAACGATAAACAAACTTGAAATTCAATTTAGAAGAGACGAGAGAGTGATGCGTTACCTTACTGTAAGCTTAGATAAGCATGCAATTTCTTGGGCAGAAAGAAGAAGAGTTAAACTTAAACAAAAAGCTTAGTTATGGCATCTATAGAACAACAGGCTAAAGGAAAAAAAGATGGAGAGATCAGATATCTTACTCCATTAAACATTGATACGAACAAAGAAAAGAAATACTGTCGTTTTCAAAAATCTGGAATTAAGTATGTGGATTATAAAGATCCAGACTGGTTATTAGGGTTTTTAAATGAACAAGGTAAAATTTTACCTAGACGTTTAACAGGAACTTCTTTAAAGTACCAACGTAAAGTAAGTGTTGCAGTAAAAAGAGCTAGACATTTAGCTTTATTACCATATGTAGCTGATTTAATGAAATAATCGACCAAAACAATGGAACTTATATTAAAAAAAGATGTTGAGAATCTAGGATTCGCAGACGATATAGTAGAAGTTAAAAATGGTTACGGTCGTAACTTTTTAATTCCTCAAGGATATGGAGTACTTGCTACAGTATCTGCTAAAAAAGTATTGGCAGAAAACTTAAAGCAACGTGCTTACAAAGAGCAGAAATTAGTTGATGATGCACAAGCATTAGCAAATAAGCTTACTGGTCTTGAAATTAAAATTTCTTCAAAATCAGGTAATGGTGGTAAATTATTTGGATCTATCACTAATGCTGATGTAGCTGAAGCTTTAGCTAAAGAAGGAATTTCTATTGAAAAGAAATTTATTAGCGTTCCTGGTGGTTCAATCAAGCGTTTAGGTGCTTATGAAGCTCCTATACGTTTTCACCGTAACGTAATTGCAAATGCTGCTTTTGAAGTTGTTGCAGAAAAAGCATAAGTATTTGATAAAGTAATAAAAAGGGCTGTCTTGTAAAAGATGGCCTTTTTTTGTGTCAAACCTAAATATAGAAAAACAAGTAAAATGAAATATACTCGTTTATCAAAAGAACAATTGGAAGCTTTACACCAAGAGTTTATTAACTTTTTAGCAACACAATCTATTACAGCCGATGAGTGGGCTGATATAAAAATAAATAAACCTGAAGTTGCTGAAGAAGAAATTGATATTTTTAGTGATATGATTTGGGAAGGTGTTTTGAATAAAGTTGAATTTCTAGAGCATTTTTCAAAAGATCAAATTCATTTATTTTTTCTTACTGAAGAAAAAATGCATTTAATAGCTATCAAAGTGAAAAATAAGGCTATTAATTTGTTAACGGATGAAGGTTACAAATGGCTACAGCAAAACTTAATGGATGATAGCGTTGCTTTTTTTAATGCAACAAAGGATTATACTGAAGATAAAAATGTAGATAAATTCAAAATTATTGAACAAGGAGCTAATATTACTAAAGGTGATTTGTATGCTTACTTTGCAAAGTTATTGGATAATAATAAGAAAGGTTGATGATAGCATTTTGTAATGTTGTGTATAGTTAAAAAAAAAGCCTCTATTTCGTTTAAAAGAGATAGAGGCTTTTGTTATTACGTTTTTAATAAAAAAATACTTAGCTTTTCATTGTTACAATTCGCTGAGGTAATGGAGCGTCATAGTTAGCTTCACCTAAAGCTTCTACTATTTTTTGACGTGTATCCCAATATACATCCCAATAATCATCAGAAGTAGAGTAAGGCAGTGCTAATAATTCAACACCATTTGGACCTAAATTATTTACGGCTACTCTAGGAGCGGGATCATTCATAACTTTGTCATCTGCTTTAAGTACATTCATAACTACTTCTTTCGCTTTTTTAATATCAGTTCCGTATTGAATGGCAAACGGCATATCTACTCTTAAGTGTCCAATAGTAGTTAGGTTGGTTATTGCTGAGGCCGTGATGGATCCGTTAGGGATAATTTCAGTTTTATTTTGGAAAGTTTCTAAAATAGTAACAAAAACCGAAATTTCTTTTACAAAGCCAAGTTTTCCGTTAGTTTCAATTAGGTCACCTACTTTAAATGGTCTAAAAACAAGAAGCATAACACCAGCAGCCATATGGCCTAAAGATCCGTTAAAAGCACCACCAATAGCTAAACCTACTGCAGCAAGTAAAGCGGCAAATGTAGCAGTTGGTATACCAACAATTCCAGCTATGGAAATAAATAGCATTACTTTAAGTAAAAAGCCAACAAGTGTTAGTAAAAAAGGCTTTAGTGTACTATCTACTTTACTTTTGTCAAAAGCTTTGCGTACAGCTTTTAAGACCACTTTTATAATCCATAAGCCAATAATAAGTGCAACAATACCGCCAACAATTTTGAGTCCGTATTGGGCAACACCTTCTTGTAATGAGTTGAATAGACCACCTAGTGAATTCATAACATCATTACTAGTTTCGGTTACATTTTGAGTAATGCTTTCTTGCATAATAATAGTTTTAATTTAAAATTTAAGTTATAATAAATTTCATAAAACTAATTGTAAATCAGATTGTTTTGATGGTAATAATTAAAAATATTAGATGAAAGTGTTGTTAAAGTCGTTAAAAATCTAAGAATAAACTTTTGATCTTGTTATTTGGGATCATACAGCTTTCCTTTTTGCCAAACCATTTATACCTGTTTTTGGCAATAAAATCATAAATAGGATCTCTCATTTTTTCTGGAAGAAACAGAAATACCCTTAATAAAGGGTAAAGTCCAGAAAGTTCTTTTGAGATTTCTAAAGCGGCAGTGGATTTAAAATAATAAGCTTTTTTAGGTTCTATAAGAATGATGGAATCAATAATGTTAGGGTCAATATTTCGTTCTGCTAGTAATTCTTTGCCTACTTCACTTTGTAATGATGCATAACGGAATTTTCGTTTTTTGTCATGTGTAATCATAAATTGAATGGCGCCACTACATAGGTTGCAAACGCCATCAAAAAGAATGATTTTTGTGTTTTTTGGGAGGCTATTATAATCCAAGTTCTGATCTTAAGTGGGTGAATTTATTAGAATTTTGATTCCAGTAAGGTAGTAATTTTGTTGTAATTCGTTTGGCTGTTGTTGGTTGGTGAGGTGTAATTTCTTCGCTCCAACTTTCAATTATGTATGGAAACTGGTGTTGAAATGAGATTGTTAATGTACGTTTTAATTGGGGGTATGTTAAAGTGAACGTGTTTAGGGAATCTTCTTTTTTAAGAGAAGCTTTGGCCTTATAGCTTTGTGCTTTTTTGTGTTTTAACCTTAAAAATTCAAACGAAGGAATACAGTTTATTTCTCCTTCAGGTAAAAGTTTATCCCCATGTATTCGAATTAGATTCCATAATTCGTTTTCTAAGATGCTCTTTTTTAGTGAAATATTTTGATCTCCTTCTGAAGCAAAGTATGATTTTATATCTATTACAAAATTCTTTTTATTGTTGAGTTGCATAAAAGTGTGTCCGCACCACTCTTGTATACTGGCAGTAGCTTTAAGTGCGTGTTTTTTTTCTCCCATTAAGGGGGAAAATGAACTTTGCATAATGCTATAAGGATATATGCCTGTATTGAATTTTTTAATGCTATTAAGTTTTAATACCGGGATATTGTTAGGGGATGTATTGTCGGCTTTTACTTGTTTTTTAGGTGAAAAATCTTCGGTAACATAAATAAGTGTAGCAGTCCCTTTACGAAGTTCGCCATATCTATTTTGTAATAGTTGATATGTCGAAATTTCGGCTTTGCCTTGATACCAATAGTTTTTAAATTCTTCACTTATTTGTATCTCATTATTAATGGTCTCTTGACAACTTAGTAAGTTGAAGCCCATTAAAAGGCTTAAAGCTATATATTTATGTGTTTTTTTCATAATTGTAAAATCTTTAAATACAAGAGTTAATAAGGTGTGTGCAAGGTCAAATAATAAACTAATAGCTGTAATTTACAACTAGTTTAAGGTTTTGTCAATGCTATTAACGTTTCGTAAACAATATGTGTAGGTAAACCTACGACGTTAAAATAACTGCCTTCAATTTTATCAATGCCAATGAGACCAATCCACTCTTGAATACCATAAGCGCCGGCTTTGTCAATAGGGTTGTAATTGGTTACATAATAATCAATTTCTTTAATGGTTAATTCTTTAAAATGAACTTTAGTGGTAAAGTGTTTAGTTATTTGTTGGTCTTTGGTGGTAAAACTAACAGATGAAATAACCTCGTGCCAATCATTACTCAAACTAGCAATCATAAGTTTGGCATGTTCGATTGATTGAGGTTTGCCTAGTGCGTGATGATTATGCCACACAATAGTGTCGCTTGTAATTAAAATGTCATTATGCTGCAAGCGTTGTTTAAAAGCGGAAGCTTTTAGCTCAGATAGGTAATTGGTAATTTCTTCAGCTTTTAAATGATCTGGGTATACCTCGTCAATAGGTTGTAGTTGAATCTCAAAATCAATTTCTAGGTCTTTTAAAAATTGTTGCCTTCTGGGAGAACCAGAAGCAAGAATTATATGATGATTTTTTAATTTTTCGTTAAGCATTTTTGAGTTGAATTGTGAAACTATCTATGGTGATAAGGTTCGTTTTTTAAAATAGTAAATCCACGGTATAATTGTTCAATAATAAATAAACGCACCATTTGATGCGAAAAAGTCATTTTTGAAAGTGAAATTTTTCCATTAGCTCTTTTGTATACAGTTTCGCTAAATCCATAAGGTCCGCCAATAACAAAAAATAAATTTCTTATACCGCTATTCATGTGTTTTTGAAGGTAGTTGGAAAAATCAACAGAGTTAAATTGCTTGCCATTTTCGTCCAATAGAATAAGGGTATCTGATTTTTTTATTTTTTTTAAAATAAGGGCACCTTCTTTTTCTTTTTGTTGCGTTTCGTTTAAGTTTTTGGACTTTTTTAAATCGGGAATGATTTCAAAATCAAACTTTACGTAAAAACTTAGGCGCTTTTTATAGTCTTCAATTAGTTGAATTAACTGAGGATTATCGGTTTTTCCAATTGCTAATAATGTAATTGTCATTGAAACAAATTCAGATTACTTTGTACATTAGCAAAAATAATAATACCAAATGATAAGTAAGGAGCAATTTAACCATGAAATAGAATTAATCATTGCTAATGCCATACGCGAGGACGTAGGTGATGGAGATCATAGCTCATTAGCGTGTATACCAGAAACGGCTCAAGGAAAGGCAAAATTGTTGGTAAAGGATGAAGGGGTATTGGCAGGAGTTGAGTTTGCTAAGCAAGTTTGTGCCTATGTAGATCCTAATCTAGAAATTGAAGTGTTAATTTCCGACGGAAGTCCTGTAAAGTATGGAGATATTGCTTTTTATGTTATAGGAAGTTCGTTATCTATTTTAAAAGCAGAGCGTTTAGTGTTAAATGCAATGCAGCGTATGAGTGCCATTGCAACAAAGACTAAATTTTTTGTGGATTTACTAGCAGGTACAAACACTAAAATTTTAGACACCAGAAAAACAACACCAGGAATTCGTGCGTTAGAAAAATGGGCAGTAACTATTGGTGGGGGAGAAAATCATCGTTTTGCATTGTATGATATGATCATGCTTAAGGATAATCATATTGATTTTGCAGGGGGCATTACTCAGGCAATTAATCAAACAAAAAGCTATTTAAAAGAGACGGGGCGTGATTTAAAAATCATTGTAGAAGCTCGGGATTTAAATGAAATTAAAGAAATTTTAAAATCTGATGGTGTATATCGTATTTTAATTGATAACTTTAATTACGAAGATACACGTGAAGCAGTTCGATTAATAGGAGATACCTGTTTAACAGAATCCAGTGGAGGAATTGATGAAAATACAATTCGAAAATATGCAGAATGTGGTGTTAATTATATAAGTAGTGGAGCGTTAACACATTCGGTATATAATTTAGATTTAAGTTTAAAAGCAATGTAATTTGTCAATTAAATTAATAAAAACATTATTGAAAATACCAGGAGTACTTTTTTTAGCTAAAGTGCTCAAAAAAATCATAATACCAGGTTTTGAAGGACTTTCAATTTATGATTTAGTAAAAATGTACTTTAATGGAATTATAGAAGGAGCGTTTAGTACACGTGCTTCGGCTATATCTTTTAGTGTGTTTACAGCTATTTTTCCGTTTTTGTTGTTTTTACTGAATTTAATTTCGGTAATACCAATTGATGGATTTCAGGAAGAATTTATAGTTTTTATAAACAGTTTATTGCCGCCTCGTACATCAGATTTTTTTGATAGTATAATTTATGATATAGCCAATAAGCCTAGGCCGGGATTATTGTCGTCTACATTTGTGCTTTCAATGGTGTTTATGACAAATGGAATTAATGCTGTTTTTTCTGGATTTCAAAATTCATTTCATACTAAAATTAGTCGTAATTTTTTAAAGCAGTATGGAGTAGCTTTTTGGGTGGCAATAATTGTGGCATTATTCTTGATATCAACGGTGTATATCATTTTATATTTCACATATTTAGTTACTGCATATGAGCAATTCTTGATAGGAGATACTATATTTTGGTTAAAATTTGGAAGAGTAGGAATTTTCATTTTAATGATTTTTACAACTATGGCAACATTATTTTATTTTGGAACAAAAGAAGGTAGAACCACTCGATTCTTTTCGCCTGGAGCAGTATTAACAACAGTTTTGATAATTGTGACAACATATTTATTTGGATTTTATATCGATAATTTTTCTCGTTACAACGAGTTGTATGGTTCAATTGGTGCCTTATTAATATTGATGTTTTATATTTGGATTAACGCAAATTTGGTTTTGTTAGGATATGAGCTTAATGCCAGTTTAAGAAATTTAAAAATGCAAACGATTAATAAATAATAATTAAGAAATTATGAAGAGAGTATTACTAGCATTGGCTGCTTTAATGATGTTGAATTCAACAGTAGCGCAAACTGTAGTAGGTGATGCAACATTGCCAAACAACAAAACGTACGAATCTCATGAGCTAATTTTAAACGGAGCGGGATTACGTGAAAAATTATGGTTTGATTTGTATGCGGCAGGTTTGTTTTTGGAAAAAAAGAATGATAATGCAGCGGCTATAGTAGCTGGAGATGAGGCAATGGCAATACACATGGTAATTTTATCTCGATTAATTTCAAAAAAGAAATTAATTGGAGCTTTTAAAGAAGGTTTTGAGAATACAAATGATGAGGCTGTTATAAAAAAACTACAACCGAAAATAGATAAATTTATTTCTTTTCTTGGTAATGATGAGATAGGTATTGGTGATAAGTATGATGTTATCTATACTAAGGAAAAAGGAAATGAATTATTTAAAAACGGAAAATTATTAGGAGCCATAGAAGGTCTTGAATTTAAAAAAGCATTATTTAATATATGGCTTTCAAAAGAACCTGTAGATGATGATTTAAAGGATGATATGTTAGGACTTTAAAAATTATTATCTTTGCAAACTTTAATACCCAAAATTAAAACCCTAAATATGAAACAATTACTTATAACTTTAACATTGCTTTGTTCAATTGTTGTTACTGGATATGCGCAAATACCTGTAGGAAGAACAGTTATGGAATATGAAGTAGAATATGAAGGAACTACTTTAAAAATGAATGGAGCTGGAGTGCGTTCAATGCTTTTTATTGAATTGTATTCTGGGGGGCTATATTTACAGGAAAAAAGTAGTGACCCAATTGCGATAGCATATGACGATGAAACAATGGCTATTCGTATAAAAATTACTTCAAAATTAATTAAGCGCGAAACTATGTTGAGTGCTATTGAAGAAGGTTTTGTGAAAGCGACTAGTGGAAAGACAGGTCCATTGAAAGATCGAATAGCAAAAATTAGAGAGTATTATGCTAAACCAATTAAAAAAGGAGATTTATTAGAGCTTGTTTACATAAAAGATAAAGGAGTTGTTTGTTATATGAACTCTAAAGAACTTGGAGTTGTAGAAGGACAAGATTTTAAATTTGCTTTATTTAAAATATGGTTAGGAGAAGATCCTGCTAGTGAAAATTTAAAAGAAGGAATGTTAGGAGATTACTAAACGTAATATAAATTAATCATTAAAAACCCTTTGATTACTTAGCTTAAGTAATCAAAGGGTTTTTTTTGTGGAAAATAAAAAAATAGATAGTTTCTTGTAAATCAGGTTGAATATTGTATATTTGCACTCAGAAATTAATTCCTACTAATCCGATAGGAATTAAATATTTTACGACAAAGTAGATATGATAACAGAAAAAGTAGCAGGGGCAAATACTACATATGAGCAAGATGCGAGTTCGGAAAAACCAATTCGTAGCGTTGTAAAAGCAGTTAGTTGGAGAGTGGTAGGTACTCTTGATACTTTGGTGGTGTCTTATTTGGTGCTTGGAGAAGGGAGATTGGGTGAGGCTTCGGCAATTGCAGGAGTAGATTTTGTAACTAAAATGATTTTATATTTTGCTCACGAAAGAGTTTGGAATAAAGTCAAATGGGGAAAATAGATTGGTTTTGATTTTTTAAAACATTAGTAAAAATAAATTTTGCTGAAAGTTAATAACTGACGGCTGAAAGCTGAAAATATGAGTTTTACACAAGAAGAAATAGCGAAGTATAATGAAGAGCTTAAGGATAAGTCTCCTTTGGAAATTGTGCAGTGGGCAGTAAGTAAGGCGAAAAAACCAGTAGTGACGACAAATTTTAGACCTTACGAAGCTTCGATATTAGAAGTGTGTGTGGTTGCAAAAGCTGATATGCCTGTTATTTGGTGTGATTCGGGTTACAATACACCAAATACGTATCGCCATGCCGAAGCTGTAATTGCACAATTGAATCTAAATGTTGATTTGTATGTGCCCCAACAAACAGTAGCACATAGAGATGTGGTTATGGGAGTGCCTGGAGTAGATGATCCAAAACATGCGGAATTTACAAAGCAAGTGAAATTAGAGCCTTTTGGGAGAGCTATGGAAGCTCATAAGCCAGATGTTTGGTTTACTAATTTGCGTAAAGGACAGACAGCTTTGCGTGATTCTTTAGATATATTGAGTTTAGGTGCTAATGGCGTATTAAAAGTGAGTCCTTTTTATAATTATTCTGATGCCGAGTTGGATGTGTATTTAGAAGAAAAAGGCTTGCCAAATGAATATAAGTATTTCGATCCTACTAAGGTGTTAGGTAATAGAGAATGTGGATTGCATACAAGTAATTAAAATAAAGTTTTGTAGTTGTTAATCCGTGTTGGTTTTTTTTTGATAGTATTTTATTTGTTGAAAATAATTAATCAAAAAACAACTAACAAAAAACAGAAATAAAATTGATAATCCCCTTGATGAGCTGTATTTTTGCAAATTCTGAAAAGGAGATAAAATAAATAAGAAATTATTGATAACTGAAAGCCTAAAGCAGACAGTTAAAAGCTGAAAAAAAATGAGTAAAGAACTTTCAATAAATCCATTAGAAACAGAAGCGATTCATATATTTCGTGAGGTAGTTTCTCAGTTCGAAAAACCAGTATTGTTATTTTCGGGAGGAAAAGATTCTATTACATTGGTGCGTTTGGCACAAAAAGCCTTCTGGCCAGCAAAAATTCCTTTTCCATTATTGCATGTGGATACAGGGCATAATTTTCCTGAAACAATCGAGTTTAGAGATCGTTTAGCAAAGGAATTAGGAGTGGAGCTTATTGTGCGTAATGTGCAAGATGCTATTGATGCAGGAAAAGTAAAAGAAGAAACAGGGAAATACGCAAGTCGTAATTCATTACAAACGGTAACACTTTTAGATGCTTTAGAAGAATTTAAATTTGATGCAGCTATAGGTGGTGCACGTCGTGATGAGGAAAAAGCGCGTGCTAAAGAACGTATTTTTTCAGTACGAGATGATTTTGGACAGTGGGATGAAAAAAATCAACGCCCCGAATTGTTTGATATGTTGAACGGAAAAATTGATTTAGGTCAAAACGTTCGTGTATTTCCAATTAGTAACTGGACAGAATTAGATGTGTGGAGTTATATAGAGCAAGAGGAAATTGAAATTCCATCCATTTATTTTGCACACAAACGTAAAACATTTGTTCGTGATGGAATGATATGGTCCGCTGAAGATGATGTTGTTTATAGAGAAGAAGATGAAATTGTAGAAGAACGATTAGTGCGTTTTCGTACTGTAGGTGATATGTCATGTACGGCAGCAGTACTTTCGGATGCAGTTAGTATTGAAAAAGTAGTAGGTGAAATTAGAGAAAGTACGATTTCTGAACGTGGTGCTCGTATCGATGATAAACGATCTGAAGCAGCAATGGAAACACGTAAACAACAAGGGTACTTTTAGTAGTTGATAGTTGTTCGTTGTTGGTTGTTAGTTTAATCAATAACGAATTGAGGTGTCAATTTTAATTAAACAAGAATGTATAGAGGTTGAAGTTGTATAATTTGATAGTCCACTGAGTAAAATCAAGAGCACTAACAACCATCAACTATCAACCATCAACCAAAATAGGATGGAAGTATTAAAAATAGCAACAGCAGGAAGTGTAGATGATGGTAAAAGTACCTTAATCGGTCGTATCCTGTATGATACAAAATCATTAACTACAGATAAATTAGAAGCTATTGAAACACGTAGTAAAGCCAATGGGTTTGATTACTTAGATTTTTCATTAGCAACAGATGGTTTAGTAGCTGAGCGTGAGCAAGGGATTACTATTGATGTAGCGCATATTTACTTTTCAACAGCAAAAAAGAGTTATATCATTGCCGATACTCCAGGGCATATTGAATATACACGAAATATGGTTACTGGGGCTTCGACATCGCAAGCATCTATTATATTAGTTGATGCTCGTAATGGAGTAATTGAGCAAACATACCGTCACTTTTTTATCAATAATTTATTAAGAATAAAAGATATTGTAGTGGCTGTAAATAAAATGGATTTAGTTGATTTTTCAGAAGAAAAATTTAATGCCATTAAAGCTGAATTCGTGAAAATGATTGCCCAAAGTGATTATAAAGATCAGAACATCACATTTGTGCCTATTAGTGCCTTAAAAGGAGATAATGTTGTTTCAACATCTGAGAATACACCTTGGTATAACGGAGAATCTATTTTAGATCACTTGGAAAAGTTAGAAGCTCAAGATGTATTTGAAAAAGGACAAGCACGTTTTCCTGTGCAAACAGTTATTCGCCCTAAAAAAGATGAATTTCATGATTTTAGAGGCTATGCAGGTAAATTATATGGAGGTGATTTAACTGTTGGTGATGAGGTAACGGTGTTACCATCATTAACAAAATCAAAAATTAAAGAAATTTATTTCTTTGATAAAAAGTTTGATAAGGCAGGGCGTGGAAGTTCAATTAACATAACTTTAGAAGACAATATTAATGTTTCACGTGGTGATATGATTGTAAAATCAGGAGAAGAGCCAGGCGTACATAAAACATTAAAAGCTAAAGTGTGTTGGATGGATAGTAAAAACTTAGTCGGGGGTACTAAGTATTTACTGCAACATGGAGTAAACAGAGTGCAAGCTATGGTTACGGGTATAGATAATGTGTTAGCTCCAGATTTTTCAGGAGAAGATACATCTGCAGATGCATTAGCATTAAATCAAATAGGTGAAGTGAATATTAAGTTAGCCAAACCTGTTTTTTATGATAAGTATGCGGATAATAAAACCAATGGATCATTTATATTAATTGATCCGCAAACAAACCACACAGCAGGAGTAGGGTTTATACAGTAGTGTCAGCCATAGGCTGAAGTACAAAGTATTTAGTACAAAGTATTAAGTTTTAAAGTGTTTGTTAAAGTTGAAATGTTAAAACGGACAACCAAGAACGAACAACTAATAACCAAATTAAGATGCAAAGTTTTAGAACCGAAATAGAGAACCCAATTGTAGAAAAGGATATTATCGAATTAGCTGATAAAATTCAAATGTTTCACAATGGGAAAATAGATGAAGAAAAGTTTCGTAGTTTACGTTTAGCACGTGGAGTATATGGGCAACGTCAAGAAGGCGTTCAAATGATTCGTATTAAGTTGCCTTATGGAAAAGTAAGGTCTAATCAATTACGTCGTATTTGTGCCGTGTCCGATGAGTATTCTCGTGGACGTTTGCATATTACAACACGTCAGGATATTCAAATTCACTATGTGGATTTAAATCGTACACCAGAACTTTGGGCAGAGCTTGAAAAAGATGAAGTTACTTTGCGTGAAGCTTGTGGTAATGTTGTGCGTAACGTTACAGCATCGGAAACAGCAGGTTTTGATGTAAATGAACCCTTTGATGTACAGCCTTATGCGCATGCTGTTTTTGAAGAATTTTTACGTAATCCTATTTGTCAAGAAATGGGTCGTAAGTTCAAAGTATCTTTTTCTTCAACAGATGAAGATACAGGTTTATCCTATTTGCATGATATCGGTTTTATAGCAAAAATAGAAAATGGAGTACGTGGATTTAAAGTAATGGTAGCTGGAGGATTAGGTTCACAACCACACCTTGCTGAAACATTGTACGACTTTTTAGCAGCAGAAGAAATTATTCCTGCAATGAATGCTATTTTACGTGTGTTTGACCGTTTTGGAGAACGTAAAAGTCGTGCTAAAGCGCGTATGAAATTTTTAATGGCAAAAATTGGTTTGGATGCTTTTAAAGAATTAGTAGAAGAACAACGTATTGCAGTTCCATATACTTCAGTAGCAATAGATGCAGATGCCTATCCGCAACCAGTAATTGCAGAGGTTTCCGAAATTCCTTCAGTGGAAATTAAGGATCAAAAAGCATTTACACAATGGAAAGCAACTAACTTAATTCCGCAAAAGCAAACAGGTTATGTAGCTATCGGAATAAAAGTATTGTTAGGAGATTTTTATACAGATAAAGCACGTTTATTGGCTGATTTGGTTGATAAATATGCAGCAGGCGAAATTCGTTTGACTTTGCGTCAGAATATTGTAATTCCTCATGTAAAGGAAGAATTAATAGAAGTAGTGTATGCAGAGTTAGAAAAACTTGGTTTTGTTGATGCAGGATATAATAAAGCAGTTGATATTACAGCATGTCCAGGTACAGATACGTGTAACTTAGGTATAGCAAGTAGTACAGGAATTGCTGAGGAGTTAGAAAAAGTAATTGCAGCAGAATTTCCACAGTATTTGAATAACGAAGATGTGGTAATTAAAATTAGTGGTTGTATGAATGCTTGTGGTCAACACAATATGGCAAATATTGGTTTCCAAGGAATGACTATTCGTACTAAAGATAAAAAAGTAGCTCCAGCATTACAAGTATTACTTGGTGGAGGGAATTTTGGAAATGGTGCAGCACGTTTTGCAGATAAGGTAGTAAAAATACCAAGTAGACGTGGACCAGAAGCATTACGCAGAATCTTAAATGATTTTGATGCTAATGGAAATGGTAAAAAGTTTGCAGACTATTATGCAGAAAAAGGAGAACGTTATTTTTACGATTTCTTAACTGAATTGTCAGAAGCAGAAAGTTTACCTGCGGAATATTTTATTGATTGGGGAACTAATGAAGAATATGTTAAGGCAATTGGTGTTGGTGAATGTGCAGGTGTTGTCATTGATTTAATTGAAACATTGTTTTTAGAAAGTGAAGAAAAAATAGCTAATGCTAAAATTTCTTTTGATAACGGAGTATATAGTGATGCCATTTATCATGCATACAGTTCTCAAATTAATTCTGCAAAAGCAATTTTATTAGCTGAAAATAAAAAGACAAACACGCAAGCAGATATTGTAGCTGGATTTGATAAAGAATTTGTAGAAACAGCTTTAATTAAATTAGAAGGAACATTTGCTGATAGTGTGTATGCAATTAATAAAAATGCACCATCAAAAGATTTTGCAACTGATTATATTGCTTCTGCAGAAGCCTTTTTAGCAGCAGTACGTAATTTTAGAGCAGCATCACAAAACGTATAAGTATTGAGCAATTATAGCCAAAATAACAACAAAGGTAAGCTAACAGTAGTTGGAGCAGGTCCTGGTGATGTGGAATTGATTACGTTAAAAGCAATCAAAGCATTAAATTCGGCAGATGCTGTATTGTATGATGCTTTGGTAAATCCAGAGTTATTAGATTATTGTAATAATGCAGATCTTTTATATGTAGGTAAACGTAAAGGATGTTATGCTTTTCAGCAAGAACAAATTAATGAGTTAATTGTTCAGTATGGAAAAAGTCATGGACATGTGGTACGTTTAAAAGGAGGAGATCCATTTATTTTTGGACGTGGAGCCGAAGAAATGGAGTATGCAGCAAAACAAGGAATGGAAGTAGCTATGGTGCCAGGTTTATCATCATCAGTTTCAGTGCCTGCAATGCAAAATATTCCAGTAACAAAGCGAGGAAGTGCGGAAAGTTTTTGGGTAATCACAGCAACAACCAAGGAGCATAAACTATCCAAAGACGTATTAACAGCAGCAAAGAGTAATGCAACGGTGGTGATTTTAATGGGAATGCATAAGCTAGGTCAGATTACTGAAGTTTTTGCTAATGAAGGAAAATCAGAAATACCAGTAGCAATTATTCAAAATGGTACACGTGATACTGAAAAAGTAGCAATTGCAACCATTGCAACTATTGAAAAGGAAGTGGAAAAGCATGAATTATCATCACCTGCTATTATAGTTATTGGTGAGGTGGTAAATCATAGGACATCACTTTTGGAAATGCAACAAAAGTTAAATGTGATATAAAGCTTATTATTGGTTAATAGTGTAAAGCATTTAATTATAAATTAAATGATGTTAAGTTGTAAAAATATATGAAGAATAATTTATTGTTTATTAGTTTATTAGTTTTTGTGAATAGTGTTGTTTATTCACAGAAAGATTATTATGTATCAAAATCAAATGATACTATAAAAGGGAGAATTTTATCATTCAAGAGCAATAGAGTTATTTTTGATATTGATGGAAATGAGAAATCAATAACTCATGAAGAGATAAAAGATATTCATGTTAATGATTTTTCAAAGATTAAGAAAGCAGCAGGGATACAAGTAGAAAAACCAGAATCGGGTTTTGCTCATGTATACTTTTTTAGGCCTTATCTATATGTGGGTTCAGCCTTGGGATGTAAGATTTTATACAATGAAAATAATTTTATAAATATCAAAACAAATACTTGTTTTGTACACAAAATAAAAGCAGGAGAAATTCATAAATACGAAAAATATAGTGCCTTTAAAAAGAGTAAGAATAAAATTGAAATTAATGCTGTTGATGGAAAAATATATTTTATAAGAGGTGTATATGGAATTTCAGAAGTAGGTGTAAGTACGAATGGGTCATTTGGAGTAGGAAATAAAACCTCAATAAAATTAGATGATTCAGAAGATAATTTTTTAAAAATATTAAGTATGAAAAAAATTAGCCCTAAAATTTAATTTCAGTTATAAAAGTTACATTTATAATTTATATTGTTTTATTGAAAACTTAAATGGAAGAAAGAAATAATTTATATCCAGTTTTTCTAAAAGTAAAAAACCTTAATGTACTTATTGTAGGTGGAGGTAATGTTGCAGAAGAAAAATTACATTTCTTGACCAAATCAAGTCCAGATGCTAAAGTGTTATTAGTAGCACCAATGTTTAGAGAAGGGACTGTAGCTTTAGCAAATAAGTTTTGTGCCACAATGATTACAGATGTGTATCACGAGAAATATTTAGAAGGCAGACATATTGTAATTGCAACTACAGAAAAGCCAGAAGTAAATGTGCAAGTTTGGAAAGATTGTAGAGCACAAGCTAAGTTAGTAAATGTGGCAGATAATCCTCCATATTGTGATTTTTACATGGGAGGAATTGTAACAAAAGGAAATGTAAAAGTGGCTATTTCGACAAATGGAAAGTCACCAACAACAGCCAAACGTTTACGTCAATTTTTCGAAGAAGTAATTCCAGAAAATGTAGATGATTTGGTACAAAATTTGAATGAGTACAGAAAAACCATAAAAGGTGACTTTGAAGAGAAAGTAGAAACTCTTAATGAATTCACTAAAGGATTAATAGCAAAAAAAGAAAAGTAATGATTAAAACTGATATTCTTATTATCGGAGCAGGACCAACAGGATTGTTTTGTGTTTTTGAAGCAGGTTTATTAAAATTAAAAACACATCTTATTGATGCATTGCCACAGCCAGGTGGACAATGTTCAGAGATATATCCTAAAAAACCTATATATGATATTCCTGGTTTTCCAGAAGTATTGGCAGGTGATTTGGTAGATAACCTAATGGAGCAAATTAAGCCTTTTGAGCCTGGATTTACTTTAGGTGATCGTGCTGAAACTATTGAAACTTTAGATGATGGTACGTTTGTAGTAACAACTAAGCGTGGCGTAAAACATAATGCTCCTGTAGTTGCTATTGCAGGTGGATTAGGTTCTTTTGAGCCACGTAAGCCACCTATTCCTGGAATTGAAGGGTTTGAAGATAAAGGAGTTTCTTATATTATTCGCGATCCAGAAGTATACCGCGATAAAAAAGTAGTTATTGCTGGAGGTGGAGATTCAGCTTTAGACTGGTCTATATTTTTAGCAGATGTTGCTGCTGAGGTTACTTTGGTTCATCGTAGAAGAGAATTCCGCGGAGCTTTAGATTCAGTTGAAAAAGTGGAAGAACTTTCTAAATCTGGTAAAATTAATTTGGTAACTGATGCCGAGGTTAAAGAGCTTTACGGAGAAGGTGAATTAACAGGTGTTGGAATTAAGCATAAAGAAAAAGGAGATATTAAGTTAGAAGTGGATAATTTTATTCCATTATTTGGATTATCTCCAAAATTAGGACCAATTGGTAACTGGGGATTAGAGATAGAGAAGAATGCTATTAAAGTGGATAATTCTTATGATTACCAAACGAATATTCCCGGAATTTATGCTATTGGAGATGTAAATACATATAAAGGAAAATTAAAATTAATTCTTTCAGGTTTTCACGAAGCTGCAATTATGTGCCAAAGTGCTTATCAAAGAATATTTCCAGATAAAAAATATGTAATGAAATATACGACAGTAGGTGGTGTTACAGGTTTTGATGGAAGTAAAAAAGAAGCTAAGAAAGAGGTAGTAAAGGCCATCGGATAATAACTTTTAGTCTACAAGTTTTTATATTATTTATAATTTTGTCAATAGTTATTTTTTAACTAAGACATAAAACATGAGCAATAGCGAATGGATGTTACAATAAAAATTACTGATAGAGAAGGTGAAGTACATGAAGTACAGGCGCCAACAGATATGGCAATGAACTTAATGGAAGTTTGTAAAGCCTATGAATTACCTGTTGAAGGTACTTGTGGAGGAATGGCTATGTGTGCATCGTGTCAATGTTATGTAACTTCTGATACTCCGTTACCAGAAATGGGTTATGACGAGGATATGATGTTAGCAGAAGCTTTTCATGTCGAAGATAATTCACGTTTAGGATGCCAAATTCCAATTACTCCAGAGTTGGATGGATTAGAAGTAACTTTAGCTCCTGAATAAAGCTAAATAGGCGCATTCAGAGAATGGCTGATTCTCAAAAATTATACATAAAAAATCCAAAATTTGATAAATTCAAGTTTTGGATT
>CANLCT010000035.1 GCA_947489195.1 uncultured Aquimarina sp.
CTACTTACTGCTTCGCTAGCGGGGTGCAAATATACAACCCTTTTCCTTTATAGCAACTATCTTTTTTGGGGTTTTTTATCCTTTTGCTATTTTAACTTGTATTATTAACTAATCATTGTGGTTTTCGTAAGTATTTTTGCTTTTTGTTAACAAATAAACAACCTTTATTTGGCTAGCTTTTTTAATAACGGCGTTGCCCTGCTTTCTGGTGGTACTTTTTATTGTAAATCCTCTTTTACTATTCTATATAATGGTAGTGTTTTTTATACCTATATTATATAGTATAGTTTTTCTTATTATAATGTGCTTCTTTTTTGCCTTAAGAATTGAATGCTTTGTTTGAGCCCATTGATGCCCAGCGAAAAAAGCAAGTAGTGAAAACCTGACTCATAGCAGAGCGCTATAAAACCAATTCTCGTTGTTTTATTAAGGGGGTTCTTAATTTGTCGGTCCTCTTTACTGAATAGCTTTTTGCTTCTTTGTTTTATGCTTGTTGTTGGTAAACGTTACAGACGGTCGATAGCGGGTTAATTGAGATTCATCAGGAAAAAACAAATCATTGAGAGAAAACAATATAAATCAAAAAAGCTCAACGATGCTAGTAGCGTTGAGCTTTAATCAATAAATTTAAGCCTTTAATAATCTATATATGTTTTTAGCACTATATAGAATTTTACTTTTTCTTTTTTCCTAATGGCTGTAAATTATCGTATACTGGCTCTAAGGTTTCTTTACCTTCCATATTGATTAAACCATATTTCCCATTAAGTTCTACTACGGCTAAGTCTTTTTTATAGATATTAAAATTTTCAATTTTATCATACTTTGCCGGCACTACAATAGCACCGCTAGTATTTATAAATCCATACTTACCATCAAGCTTTATCTTTGCCCAACCCTTTCTTACTTTATCAAATTGATCTATTTCATCATATACTGGCTCAACTACTGTAGCTCCTACTTCATTTACAAAACCTAATTTTCCTTCTTTTGAAACTAATGCCCAATCTTTTTTATAAATTCCAAAAGCATTTATTTCTTGAAATATTGGTGGCACCACCTCTTTTCCTTCTTTATTGATAAAACCTGTTAATTTATTTTTTGTTATTTTGGCCCATCCCTTCTTTTGTTCCCCGAACTTACCAATTGTTTCGTATTTAGGAGCTACTATTTCAACGCCATTAGCATCAACCAAGCCCACTAAATTATCTTTATTAATTACAAAATAGTCGACACTTTGTCCATAAAAGTTTGTAAATACACTTAATACTATTGCTGTAATGATTAATTTTCCTTTCATGATATTATTAATTAATTGTTAGTGAATAAATACTAAATTTGATGAGTCATGTCAAATTTATTGTTGTTCTTACAAAGTACAATAAAAAACACACAAATTCCTACATTAATTGAGTTTAAAGAATTACAAATAAGATTTTTTTAACACTTTACATTATTAATTAACAGCAGTAGGTTCGTGTACTTTCCATTTATCTATTAATTCGAATAAATTGAACTTTACTGCTGGTGGTTGCCTGACCAGGATATCATTTTGAAAGCTCCGCTCTAATATATCTTCAATTAGGTAATCTTCGTATACATTAGTTGGGTCGAATTCCTTTTTTAATGATATATTAAAAAGATGTGCTGTTTTTTCGTACCAAAAGGCTTTCCAACCACTCCTGTAGTTTTTTATTAAATCAAACATTGTACGACCTGTTTGCCTATGCACTAACTTTATAAGAATTTGTCCTTCTGTTCTCGAAAACTTTTTAAGTTCTTTTGTGAAACGTTCTTCCATAAATTTTTGCATATTTTTGATATACTTTTTTTTGTAGCGTTTCTTTTTTATGTTTTCTAGCTGAGTTACTATTTTGGTTAATGTATCAGCTGCCATTTTTGCATAAGGATATACTTTTCTTGTTTTTCGAGCTAGTATTAGGTATTTTTTTCTCTTAAGGCTCGAATTAAATTTAAGATCTGGCAAAATCACAATCTCATTTAAAGGAATGGATGCTGTTGCTGTACTATCCCCTTCTACCATAAACAATAACTGCTCTTTCTTTGCATCATTCTTATTTTTAGGAAAATGCACTATTGTGTCCTTTACTTGAGCATTAATTAAAAAGCTCAAACAAAAAAATATATTAAATACTATTTTTTTTTTCATTAGGTTACTGATGTTGCTAAAACTGTACCAAAAATAATAATATCAGTCGTTCTATTATGTAGAATGCTTAAATTCGTTAAAAATTGTATTGTACGACTGAATAAATTATATGATGGCAAAAAAAAGTATACTTAACAAAAAGTCCATGACTTTTTTAGAAACTTATCTTAACAACGCATCTCCTACTGGTTATGAATGGGAAGGTCAAAAAATATGGATGAACTACTTAAAACCTTATGTTGATGAATTTATTACTGATACTTATGGCACAGCCGTTGGTGTTATTAACCCCGAAGCTGAATTTAAAGTAGTTATCGAAGGACATTCTGATGAAATTTCGTGGTATGTAAATTACATAACAGACGAAGGTCAAATTTATGTTATTAGAAATGGTGGTAGTGATCACCAAATTGCACCTTCTAAACGTGTTAATATTCATACTAAAAATGGAATTGTTCCTGGAGTTTTTGGCTGGCCAGCTATTCATACACGTAAAGGAGGTACCAAAGAACAACCTGCAAAATTAGATAACATAAGTATTGATGTTGGTTGTAGCACTAAAGATGAAGTATTGGCACTAGGGATACATGTAGGTTGTGTAATCACTTATCCCGATACTTTTACTATTTTAAACAAAAACAAATTTGTATGTCGCGCCTTAGATAATCGAATGGGTGGTTTTATGATTGCCGAAGTTGCTCGATTATTAAAAGAAAATAACATAGAATTACCTTTTGGATTATACATAACCAACTCTGTACAAGAAGAAATTGGTTTACGCGGTGCAGAAATGATTACTCAGCGTATAAAGCCAAACGTGGCTATTGTAACTGATGTTTGCCACGATACCACCACTCCAATGATAGACAAAAAAGTAGAGGGAGATAGTAAAATTGGTGCTGGACCAGTGATATCCTATGCTCCTGCTATTCAAAATAAATTACGAGAACGTATTATTGAAACTGCTGAAAAAAATAAGATTCCTTTTCAACGCCATGCCTCGAGTAGAGCTACTGGAACAGATACAGATGCATTTGCGTACAGCAATGGTGGTGTAGCTTCTGCTTTAATTTCTTTACCTTTACGTTATATGCATACTACTGTAGAAATGGTGCACCAAGATGATGTTGAAAATGTAATTAAGTTAATTTACGAAAGCTTATTAACTATTAAAAACGGCGAAACTTTTAGCTACTTTGACTAGTTAATTCTATTTAAAAAACGTATAATTTACTTAATAAAGCTGTCTGGAATAGAACTCTTAGACAGCTTTTTGTTTTGAACCTATTTTATTAATAAATCAAAATGTATTACTGTGGCAGATGAACTTATCGATATATTAACCCCCAGTGGCTCCCTTACGGGAGAAGTAAAACTTAAATCTGAAGCCCATCAAAAAGGCTTATGGCATGCTAGCGTACAAATCTGGATTTACACTTCTAATGGGCTGATTTTAATACAAAAACGTGCTAAAAATAAAGATACTTACCCCAATCTTTGGGATATTTCTGTGGCTGGTCATTTATCTGCTGGTGACACCCCCATTGAAGCTGCAATACGTGAAATTGAAGAAGAAATTGGCTATACAGTTACTCCTGAAAATTTAATCTTTTTAAAAACCATTCAAAAAAGTAAAAGAATTACTAGCAGCATTATAGATAATGAATTTAATCATTTGTATATAGCCGAACTGCCTATTACAATTTCTAAACTAAAGTTACAAATTGAAGAAGTTGCCGAAGTAAAGCTTATTTCAATTAATGAATTTGAAATTGAATTGAAAAATAAACCTGAAACTTTCGTGCCCCATGGAAGCGAATATTATGAATTCATCACAAAAAACATTAAACATAAATTATTATAATCATAAAATACTTCATAAAAAGGAATAAAATACCTGCTATTCAGTTTATAAAATGGTAGTATATTTACCAAACATTGAAAATAAAAACAATACTCATGAAAAAAATAGCTGCTATTTCCTTATGTATGATCGCGTTTGCTTGTAAAAAAGAGGCTACGAGTGATTACACTATTACAGGAAATATTACTGGTTTTGATAACAATACAACAGTATATATAAATAAAATAAGCGATTCTAATAGACAGATTATAATAGATTCTACCAAAATAGTTGACGGAAGATTTACTATTGATTTACCTAAAGTAGCATCGCCTGACTTTAACTTTATCACTTTTAATCAAACCCAAGGAAACATCCTTTTAATTGCCGAAAACGAATCTATCGATATCACTGCTGATAAAAGCAACCTTAGGGATGCAGAAATAAAAGGAGGCTCTGAAAATGCTTTGTTTTCAGAATATTTAAAAGAAATTACTTCAATTAAATTAGAAGAAGCTAACATTTCAAACAAAGGGCGTGCTGCTTCACAAAATGGTAATTATAATGAATTGCGTAGCTTAAAAGTCAAATCAGACTCCTTAACTAAAGTAAAAAAAGCGATGCGTTTGGATATTATTACTAAAAACCCTAATTCTATAGTTAGTGTAATGGCTTTAAGTGATTTAGTTAACTACAAAATGATTAAAGGAGAAGAAGCTAAAGCTTTTTTTAGTAAAATGAGCTCAGAATTACAACAATCACGTTTGGGTATCAATACCGAAAAAATGCTTGCTAGCTTAGTAGAAGAAACTTCGGATATAGGTGATGAAGTTGCTGATTTTTCAGGTCCTACCCCAGATGGTCAAACCTTAAGCCTAAAAAAATCACTTGGTAAATACACTATTTTAGATTTTTGGGCATCATGGTGTCGACCTTGCCGAGTTGAAAATCCTAACGTAGTTCGTGTATACAACAAATACCACGACAAAGGTTTAGAAATAATTAGTATTTCCTTAGATAAGGACGCTAATAAATGGAAACAAGCCATAGCTAATGATGGTTTAACATGGAAACATGTATCTCATTTGAAATTTTGGCAAGAGCCTATTGCCAAGCGTTTTGGTGTACGATCAATTCCTGTTACCTATTTATTAGACGAAAATGGGGTTATTATTGCTAAAAACCTTAGAGGGCAAGCTTTGGCTGATAAACTTGAAGAACTACTTGGCGAAAAAGGAGTTTAATTACATTTCATTTATCTCTTATTACACAAAAAACCAGTTAAAAACTGGTTTTTTGTGTATAATACCTTCTTATTTAGTTGGTATTAAGTAGTTCTCCTTTTTGTATAACAAACACATAATACCCTCTTTTTAAAATGCATTATGTATTATGTATTAATTTTCTTGATTATTGTACGATTCCTAAAACAGAGTATAACTAAAAAGAACATATACTTATTCTGGATTATTCTCAATCCCTTTATATGCAGCAATCACACTTTTTACTAGCTTATGTCGAATTACATCTTTATCGTCTAAATACATCATTCCAATACCTTTTACATCTTTAAGTACCAATAAAGCTTCTTTAAGTCCCGAGGTTACTCGACGAGGCAAATCTATTTGACCTGGATCGCCCGTAATCATAAATTTGGCATTTCTTCCCATACGGGTTAAAAACATTTTCATTTGCGAATGTGTGGTATTTTGAGCTTCATCCAAAATTACAAAAGCATTATCCAAAGTTCGTCCACGCATAAATGCTAAGGGAGCTATTTGTATGGTACCTTTTTCTATAAAATCTTCTAAACGTTCAGCGGGGATCATATCGCGTAAAGCATCATACAGTGGTTGCATATATGGATCCAATTTATCCTTCATATCACCAGGTAAAAAACCTAAGTTTTCACCTGCTTCCACTGCTGGTCTAGTTAATATAATTCGTTTTACCTGTTTTTCCTTTAGTGCTTTTACAGCAAGTGCTACACCAGTATAGGTTTTTCCTGTTCCTGCTGGTCCTATAGCAAAAACCATATCATTTTTACGGGTTAAATCAACCAATTTACGCTGATTTACGGTTTGCGCCTTAATTTTTTTACCTCCAACACCATGCACTAAAACTCCGTTGGTATGATCGGCAGTGTCATAATCTGCCTTTTCGTTACTGGTTAATACGCGCTCGATTACATTTTCATCAAGCTTATTGTATTTCGCATAATGTTCCAACAACATATTCAAACGTTTATCAAATTCCTCTAACTGATCCTCATCGCCATACGCTTTCATTTTAGTACCCCTTGCAACTAGCTTTAATTTAGGAAAATACTTTTTTAAAGTGTCAATAGTTTCATTTTGTTGTCCAAAAAAATCTCTTGGACTTACATCGGTCAGTTCTATGATAAGTTCGTTCAAATTTATAGTTGTTTTAATTATTTTTTAAAAATAAGCTTTTTAACTTTTTGTTTAAAATAAAAACCAGCTAATCAAAAAGTTTAAACCACTTCCTAAAGTTAGTTTTTATTTTTGTAATATTTAGCGTAGGATTTTTGTTATTTTCGCTACTTGAAATTTAAGCTAAATTCAAATATCGAATATGGCTAATTTATCCTACAACAAACATTTTCAAAATTAATTAGTTATCAACTAAATGTCAATTATAACCTTAACCACTGATTTTGGTAATAAAGATCATTCTGTAGCAGCAGTAAAGGGAGCTATTTATAGTGAACTACCCGAAGCTACCGTTGTTGACATTTCGCATCAAATTTCGCCCTTCCATATTGAAGAAGGGGCGTACATTATAAAAAATGCTTATAAAAACTTTCCTAAAGGAACCATACATATTATTGGCATTGACAGTGAGCTCACACCCGAAAACAAGCATATTGCTGTATTATTAGATGACCATTATTTTATTTGTGCCGATAATGGAATTATATCTTTAATTACTTCAGAATTTAAACCTGAAAATTTAGTGGAAATTAGTTTACCAGATACCAAACAAAGCAATTTCCCTACTTTAAACATTTTTGTTAGAGTAGCTTGTCATTTATCTCGTGGTGGTAAACTAGAACTTGTTGGTAAGCGAATTAACAAAACTAAAGTATTAACAACTACGGCACCAGTAGTAAATCAAGGAGGAAATCAAATTATAGGAAGTGTTATTTACATTGATAATTATGGAAACGTAGTTACCAATGTTACTCGTGTATTTTTTGAAAGCATTCAAAAAGGACGCAGTTTTAAAATTACTGCACGTAGGGTCGATTTTTCAGCTATAGTTGACCGGTATAGTGAAGCGATTAATTTTACTATTGAAAAATCAAAGAGAGAAGAAGATGGAAAAAAAATTGCTTTATTCAATACTTCTCACTTTTTAGAGTTAGCTATATACCGAAGTAACCCTAACACCTATGGCGCAGCGAATACGCTATTTGGATTAAAATACCGAGATACTATTACTATTACTTTTGAAGATTAACCCAATTTATTTAAAAAATTAAAATACTATGATAGCATTATTAAAAAAGGAGTTGATTCATTTTTTTTCTTCTGCTATTGGCTATGTTTTTATGACCTGTTTTTTAGGCATTACAGGTGTTTTCCTTTGGGTACTCCATGGTAATTTTAATATTATAGATAGTGGATTTGCTAGCCTTTCTTCTTTTTTCGAAATAGCTCCTTGGGTCTTTTTACTTCTTATACCCGCAGCGTGTATGCAAAGTTTTGCCGATGAACGTAAACAAGGCACACTCGAACTACTACTTACAAAACCTATTAGTACCTTTCAACTTGTTTTGGGTAAATACTTAGGCGTTTGCTTAATCATAATTTTTTCGATATTACCTACATTTATTTATGTGCTAGCATTATATAAATTAGCTTTGCCTGTTGGCGAAATTGATTACGGAAGTATTACTGGATCCTATATTGCACTCTTATTTCTTGGAGCTTCCTATGCTGCCATAGGCATTTTTGCTTCTAGCTTGACTCAAAATCAAACCATAGCGCTTATAATAAGTATTTTTTTATGTTTTGTTGCCTATTTTGGCATTCAAAATTTAGCCGAATTAACTAGTTTTAAAAGTTTAGACATACTAGGTATTGCTTTTCATTATGACCGAATTAGTCAAGGGGTTTTGGATACTCGCGATATTATCTATTTTATTGGCTTTTGTGCCTTATTTTTAGGAATTACTTATTTTATTTTTAGAAAGAAAAATCAACCTCTCAATTACAAAAAAACAGGATTTTTTTTAAGTCTTTTTATTGGTATGGCTTTAATGGGCAATTATAGTTATTATCGTTTTGATTTAACACAAGACAAACGTTTTACGCTTTCCGAAACCACAAAAAACTTACTGTTTCAAATAGACAAACAAGTCACTATTGATGTCCTTTTAGATGGAAAGCTACCGCCTGAGTTCAAAAAACTTCAACGAGAAACAAAACAATTATTAACCACATTTTCGGCTGAAAACAAAAACATTAAATTCATTTTTAATGATCCCTTGTCCAAACCTGAATTAAAAGCTCAAAATATTAATGAGTTACAACGTTTAGGCCTTACACCCGCCGAAGTAAACACTAAATTTGAAGGCGTATTAAAAAAGGAAGTTGTTGTTCCTTGGGCACTTGCTTATTTTAATAATAAAAGTGTGAAAATACCTTTACTAAAAAATAGCTTAGGAGCTACTACTGCGGAACGTATAACGGCTTCGGTTCAAAATTTAGAATATGCTTTTTCAGACGCTTTAAAGCAGTTAGCTCTTCCTAAAACTAAAAAAATTGCTATTTTAAAAGGAAATGATCAACTAGGCGATGTCTATATTGCCAATTATATCAAGGCACTACAAAAATATTATCGTATTGCTCCTTTTACACTCGATTCAGCCAACACAAATGTTGCTGGAACACTTAAAGAATTACAAAATTTTGATTTGGTTGTTAATGCTAAACCAACTAAGGAATTTACCGAAAATCAAAAACTAGTACTTGATCAACACTTAATGCATGGCGGAAACCAGTTACTATTATTAGATAAAGTAGTTGCCGAAAAGGATAGTTTATTTACTAATAATGATAATAAAACATTGGCCTGGAATAGAGATTTACGCTTGAAAGATATGTTATTTGCATATGGAGTACGTATTAATCCACAGTTAATAAATGACTATTACTCTGCCCCTATTATTTTAGCTAATGGCGAAGGGAGTAATACTCAATATATTCCATATACATGGGGATACTCCAGCTTGTCACAAAATAATAATACCCATCCAATAACAACCAATTTAGGCAGCGTACTTTTTAATTTTACCAGTCCCATTGATACTTTAAAAAATAAAACTAAAAAGACCATATTGTTACAAAGTTCAAATGCCACTAAATTACAAGGTATCCCATTTGAATTAAAGCTATCTCAAATAACAAAAGAATCTAAAAGAGATGATTTTATTAGTGGTCATCAAAACTTAGCTGTACTACTAGAAGGAGAAATAAAAAGTACTTATAAAAACCGAATCTTACCTTTTGAAATTAAAAATTTTAAGGATCAAACTCAAACAGGAAAACTAATTGTTATATCCGATGGTGATGTGGTTAAAAATGCTGTGGCACAACAACGCCCATTAGAACTTGGTTTTGATCCCATCTCCAAAAAAAGTTATGCTAATAAAGATTTTTTATTGAATGCCGCAAATTACCTTTTGGATGATTCTGGTCTAGTCGCACTTCGCGCCAAGCAAGTGAGTATACCTGTACTTAACCTTGATAAAGTAGCTACAGACAAAAGCTTTTGGCAATGGATTTGTTTATCTATACCCTTACTACTAGTGAGTATTGGGTACCTATTTTTCTATATATATAGAAAAAATAAATATGGAAAGTAATCATTTTGCAAGCTTATTTCATAAAACAAGCTTTAAACCTTATTACAAGTGTTTTTTACCATATTAAAAATGTTTAATCCGTGTAACTAATGAACAACTTATCGAAAAGTTTGTTAATAAATATGATTCATTTTGAATTTCTTGGGGAACTATTCAAATTATATTTGTAATACTAGATAAAATACACATATCATGAAATTCATCGTTTCGAGCTCCTATTTACTTAAACAATTACAAGTTTTAGGTGGAGTTATAAATAATAGCAATGCATTACCCATTTTAGATAATTTCCTTTTTGAATTAACAGGGAACGACTTATTAGTATCGGCTTCTGATTTAGAAACTACTATTGTTGCTAAAATTCAAGTAGAATCTGAAGACTCAGGAAACATTGCTGTACCGGCTAAACTTTTATTGGAAACATTGAAAACTTTTCCTGAGCAGCCATTAACTTTTGTTTTACAAGAGAATAACACTATTGAAATTAGTTCAAATCACGGTAAATATGCCTTGGCTTATGCCGATGGAAATGAATTTCCTAAAGCTGTTAGTTTAGAAGAGCCTAGTGCTACTAATATTCCTGGAAATGTATTGGCTAATGCCATTAGTAAAACCATTTTTGCTTCTGGAAACGATGAACTTCGTCCAGTAATGAGTGGTGTTTTCTTTCAGTTTTCTCCTGAACAATTAACTTTTGTTGCTACCGATGCTCATAAATTAGTGAAATATACACGTAGTGATGTAACTGCAAGTCAAGTCGCTGAATTTATTATGCCTAAAAAACCTTTAAATTTATTAAAAGGAATTTTAGGAGGATCTGATAGCGATGTACTTATTGAATACAATGATTCTAACGCTAAATTTAGCTTTGACGATATTGAACTTGTTTGCAGGCTTATTGACGGGAAATATCCTAATTATGAAGCCGTTATTCCTAAAGAAAATCCTAACAAATTAAATATTGAACGCACACAATTTTTAAGTTCTGTACGTCGTGTTTCTATTTTTTCAAATAAAACGACTCATCAAATACGTTTAAAAGTTGCCGGAGCAGAATTAAACATTTCTGCTGAAGATATTGATTATTCAAATAAAGCTGAAGAACGTTTAACTTGTGATTACCAAGGTGATGACATGGAAATTGGTTTCAATTCTCGTTTTTTTATTGAAATGCTTAATAATCTTAATGCAAGCGATGTACAATTAGAAATGTCGTTACCAAACAGAGCTGGTATTTTAACTCCTGTAGATGGATTAGAAGAAGGTGAAAAAGTAACTATGCTTGTAATGCCTGTAATGCTAAATAGCTAAAATATTATACGATAATACCTTAAAAAATGCTCAAGGGAAAGTTCATTCCTTGAGTATTTTTTTATTGTAGCCCTCTCAATCATCATACTATTCCCACCACACTTACTCCATTACTTTTTTTTGTAATCTGTATTTGGGTTTGAATACGCTCTTTTAAATTTTCGACATGAGAAATAATACCGATCATTTTACCTTCAGATTGCAAGGTTTCTAATGTTGAAATTACTGTTTCTAGCGTATTTTTATCTAAGGTTCCAAAACCTTCATCAATAAATAAAGAATCTATTTTAACATTTTTACTTGCTAAATCGGATAAGCCCAAAGCTAAGGCTAAACTAATAATAAATTTTTCGCCTCCACTTGAGGTATCCACTAATCGAACTTGGTCTGTTTGATAATGATCAATTAAATTGAAATTAAGTTCTTCTTTAGGTTTGTAAGTTTCTTCCATTATTAATGAATATCGCTTATTTAACTTATACAAATGTACATTTGCTAGGTCCAATAAATTTTTCAGGGTTAAGCGTTGTACATATATATTAAAGGCATCTTTAGAATTTCCTATAATTTGAAATAACTCCTTCCATACTTTACAAACCTCAACTTGCGCATCTATCTTTTTGTATACTTCTTTATTTCGATCTTTAATTTCTTGATCTTTTCTAAAAGCCTCTACTATTTTTCCTTTTTCTGTTAAAAGTTCTTTTCTTTTTACTTCTAATTCTTTTAATAAGGTTTTGCTTTCTTCTTCTGTAGTTGTAAAATTTCGACTTTGAGTTAAGGCCGCCATAACCTTTGAATTTGCCAATTTTAAGGTTTCTAATTGAAGTTGATTCTTTACAATACGCTCTTTGTTTGTACTGTATTTTAAAACCTCTTCATTAGAAAGCAATGCATTTTCAATGTTTTTTTTAGATTCAAACTCACTTTTTTTTATTTTAAAATCTAATGATCTATTTAATTCAGTTAGTGTAATTTCTATCGCCTTTTGTTCTTTTTCATTTTTCTCTTTCAATGTCTTTTGCTCAGTACTTAGTTTAATAAGGGATTGTAACTCCTTTTGAATTACTACTACTTTGTCATTTAATCGCTTTTTTTCTAATTGTAAACTGGTACGTTTATTTTCTACTGTAAAAGTAATTGGTAAAATCGCTACGCGTTCCGTTTTTAATTTTTCAGCTAGAGTAACACTATCCTTTATAACTTTATAATATTCACTTTTTGAATTTTCAAGTTTTATTTGCTGTTCTTTATTATTTTGAAGCTTTGTATTAATTACAGTAGTTTCTGCTTCTAAATTATTTAAGTGCGTTTGCATTTTAGCATACTTAGCAATCGAGGTTTTAATATTTTCAATAAATATATTAGTTGCTGCTATAGTTGGTAATTGGTAATTAAATTTTGAAAGTTTTGTTTTTAAATCAGTCTCTAAATGCCCACAACTAATTTGTAAATTATCAATTAACTTTTGTTTTGCCTCAATTTCTTCTTTTACGTTTTTTAGTTTTTCTGAATGTATAGCAACAGTAGTTGTTAATTTATTAATTACTTCTTTTTCTATTTTTAGTTTTTCCGATAATTTGGTTTGATTAGACTGTAATTGTTGTGAAAAAACCAAACGTTCATCTAAATATTTTAATTGACTTGAAGCTTTATTCAATTCTGCATTAATTACAGGCATATCTGTTAACTCACAAGCCAGATCAAGCTTATCAGAAATCGATTTAAACTCCTTGAGTTCTTCTGAAATTGAATGAATTTGAGTTGTTAATCCATCAATAGTAGTTGTTAATTTTACTTCTCTTTTTTCAGATTCATTTATTGACGTATTTATCTTTTTTAATTGAGCCTCACGCTTATTTAGTAATAACTCGGATTTAGAAACATCAATTTCTTTTAATTTTTTAGTAAAAGGATGTTCTTTAGAACCACATAATCCGCATGGTATACCTGCTACTAAGTTTTTCCGGTCACTTTCATATTTTGATATACTTTTTTCTAAATCTAAAATTTTAACAGCATCTGTTACTAAAATTGTTTGAGTTTGTTGTTCTTTTTTTAAAGTTTCAATATGTTTTTTAAGCGTTTCTAAAGTAGTAAATAGTTCCTTTTTTTGTATCAATTTGCTAGCTCGTTCTGCTCTCACTTTAATAGATTGCTCCCCTATATTTTTTAACTGCTTCCAATTTGATTCTGTTAGTATACTTTTATTTTTTTGAGCAATTAGATCGGTTGTGTTATTTTTTGATAACTGCACCGTTATCTCTGAAAAAACTTTTTCTTGGTTGTCAATATCAATAACTTTTTTTTGAAGAAGTTCTCTATCTTTTTTTAATAACTCATTTGTTATTTCTATCTCTTCATTCTTTTTATTAATAAAGGCTATATCCTTTATTAAGCCTTGTTTATTGGCTTTTAAGGTGGTTAAATCTCTTGTCCAATTTGAAATTTCGGTATCAACTAATTTTAAAAATGCATGATCCGATACAAAAGCTTTTGTTTTATTAATTTCCGAATTTGTCGTTGTTAAAACCTCTGCCAGCTGTTTTTTTTCTTTTAATAATGACTCAATTTGTTTATCAATTTCAGCAACTTGTAATTCATTTTTTTGTCTATTAACTACCTCATTCTTTAACTGACTATCCAATTTAGTTACTATATCAAATTTTGGTAACCATACTGCAAATTCTTGATCTATGGCAGTTACTTTTATAGATTGTTCTTTTTCTATTTTTTCTAGACTATCAATTTTTGGATATAACTTTTCTAATTCGCGCGCTATATTTTTTAATTGATTTGCTTTAGTCTCCTTTTCTTTTTCTATCCTATTATGGTCTTGAATTAGCTGGGCAAAAGGTGCTGCTTTTTCATGCTTTTTTAATAATTCTAATTCCGTTTTATGCTTTTCAATATAACTATCTATAGTTTTTGAATCTTTATCTAACTCATCTGATTCTTTAGCTAATTTTTTAAAACTGATATACCAGTCTACTATATATTGAATTGATTTTATCTCTTTTTCTGTATGCAAAATAGTATTATCAAGCACTTTATTTTTTTCTGATAATTCTATTTTAACCTCATCGGTCAATACATCATCGGCATTTATTTTAGTTTGAATTTCTTTTAATTTATTTTCTTCAAAAGCTTTTCTTTCTAAAATACCTTGCCCTATTTTTTTATAAATCTGTTCGCCTGTAATTTGTTCTAATAACTTTCCTTTTTCAGGACCTTTAGCTGATAAAAATGAAGCAAATTCTCCTTGAGCTAACATTACCGATCTTAAAAATTGATTGTAATCTAACTGAGTAACTCTTATAATTTCGGTAAGTAAAATCCTTTTTTGAGTAGCTAAAATAGTATCGGTAGTTAGATTTTTTAAACTTACTTCTTCCTTAGGGTTTTTATATTTTTTCCCTTTTTTATCAGCAACCCTAATACCCCAAAATGCTTCATAAACTATAGTATCATTTTCAAAGGTAAGTCTAGTAAATGCCTGTTGCGCGCCATGACTTACAACATCTACTAATGTTCCTTTTGTGCCGTTAAAACGAGGTACATTATGATATAAAGCTATGGTAATGGCATCTAAAACCGTTGTTTTTCCTGCGCCTGTCGCTCCAGTTATAGCATACAAACCAACATCTTTAAACTGTTCGTTTTGAAAATCGATTACAATAGTTTCATCTGATTTTAATGAATTTATATTTTGTAATTCTATCTTTAAAATTTTCATAACCGCCTATCCTTATTGATTTTTAACCAATTGTAATACCTCGTTAAAAGCATCCCATATTTGGGGCCTTTCTTTCAAATCAATATCCATTTCTTTACATTTTAACTTAAAAACCTCGGTAGGAACTAATTCTTTAATGGATTTTGTGTTTTCTAATAACTCTTCAATCCCTTTTATTTTTCTTTGATTTTTCAAAGCTATTTTTAATATATCAAAGGAATATTTTTCAGCCGCTTTTTTTAAATCTTCCGTATTAACGGTATTCGTTTCATTTAATACAATTTCCACCCAAGGCGTTAGCTGATAAGTATTAGAAATTATACTTGGAAATTTATCAATGCACTCTTTAATTGTTCCTTTCAACCTATAGAACGCTCTAAATCGAGGTACGACAACCTCTTTTGTTTCTTTAATTTTAGTATCCTCAATTGTTAAAACAATTATTTTTTTATCGTAATCGATTTCACTAAAACTCAAAATATTTGGAGATCCTGAATATCTAATTTTACTATTTTCGTCAACGATCTGCGGTCTATGTAAATGCCCTAATGCTACATAATCAAAATAAGTCGGGAAATCTGCTGCTCCAATATGCCCTAATGTTCCCACATAAATATTTTGCTCACTATCGGAAACAGAACCGCCTATTGCAAATAAATGCCCCATAGCTATAACTGGTGCTTTATTTGTATTAATCGCTTTACATTGCTTAGCACATAAACTATAATGATTAATTAAGGCTTTTTTGTATTTATCGGTTAACTCATCAAAGGACTCCCCTGCTACTGCTCGCCTGATATCCCCATCGCGTAAATAGGGCACAGCAGCAACAATTACTTTTTCTCCATTTATTTCAATCTCGAAAACCTCATCTTCAATATTTTCTGTGGCCTTTCCTATTACCTTAATTGATAATGCATTTAAAATATGTTTTGGAGCATTAAGCGTACCTGGAGAATCATGATTACCTCCTGTAATTATAATTGATTTGCAAGTTGTTGCTTTTAATTTTACTAAAAAACTGTAGTACAATTCTAAACTTTGGTTTGACGGTGATCCTGTATCAAAAATATCTCCAGAAATTAAAAGCACGTCTATGGATTGAGCAATGATATATTTTTCAATCCAACTTAAAAATAGGCTTTGTTCGGCTAACTGAGATTGGTCATGTAATCTGTGACCTAAATGCCAATCGGCTGTGTGAAGTATTTTCATTTAGTTTTCTGAATTATTACATGTATATAATAACAATAAAATAATAAAGAAGAAAGCAATTAATCTAATTTCGATTAAAACTTCTTTCTTCAATACAAAATATATTTAGTCTTCTATTCCTTTTCTAAATGATGCAATTTTCAAATCAATTAACACCTATCCAATATTTTATCCATTACCCAAGAGGTGTGCATAGCTGATACTCCACTTGAAGGGTGTGAAATTCCTGAAACTAGTTGAGATTTCATGGCTTCTACATGGTACAATTGAATATTTTCTGGATGTGCTATTTCAAAATGCTGTTCGTTTGCTCCCTTTTTTAAAATAATAGGTTCATTCTTAAACATTGAGAATGCTATTTTTCCTTGTGAGCCTGTAATTTCTATATGATCTTCTACTTTTTCTGCACCAAAATTCCAACTTCCGGTACCTGTAACTCCTGACTCGTGCAACCAACTCCCCACTATGGCATCTTTTGAAGTGTATAAGCCTTGCTGATTTACAGCAATGCCTTTAGCCTCAATAATATTTCCTAATAAATAGATAAACAAATCTAAACCATGACTTGCCAAATCATCAAAATAACCACCGTAGGCAATAGATTTATCTGTTCGCCAATTGTAATCCGTTGTTAAATCTATCGGTTTTGGTGTACGCGTTAAATGCCAATTGATATGTCTAATTTTTCCTATTTCATTATTTTCTAGCAGTGCTTTAACTTTATTAAAACGCGGCAAACTCCTTCTGTAATAAGCTACAAAAAGGGAGTCTTCTTTTCCTTTAAATGCTTCAACTATTTTTTGACATTCAGCATAACTAGGTGCCATAGGCTTTTCAATACAACATATTTTATCCGCTTTGGCTATTTTAAGCGCATATTCTAAGTGACTATCGGGCGGAGTAGCGATATAAACGGCATCAATTTCTGGATCATTAATTAAATCATCGGCATTACCAAAAAACCTTGCAACATCATGTCGTTTAGCATAATCCTCTGCCTTTTCTATGGTTCGTCGCATTACTGCTACCAATTCAAAACCCGTTACTTTTTGATAAGCTGGACCACTTTTTACTTCAGTAACATCACCACAACCAATAATTCCCCATTTATATGTTTTTTTACTCATTTTTTTATGCTAAATTTTTAATCTTTTTTTTGATACTTTCTGAGCAATTGATCCGAAGCTTGTAGTAATTTACGTTTTAAATTAGCATCCAAATCTTTGTGCTTTTTTAAATAATCCTCTACTAACAAATAAGCCTCTTTTGATGCATATTGACCAATGGTATTGTCCAACCAACCTTTTGGAAAAAAAATATCTCCTGTTTTCTGAATTTCTTCCAATAAATTTAAACTTTGTGCAACCGATTTAATTGCTATTTTTTGTTGTAATGGATGGTGTAAAAATCCACATGCTATTAATACCCAACTTTCCTTTTCTCTGTTTTTTAAATCTTTAAAAGATTCAAAAAAAGTATGACGCATTACTGGATCAAAAGATAATGCTGGTTTTAAAAAATCAAATCGTTTAATTTTATCGGGATTTGTCAATTCGTTTTTGGCTTTTAATAAAATAGCATCTGCTTTAGGATGCCTATATAATGCTAATACTTGTGCTAGCTTTGTATAATCATCTTGATTTAAAATCAAATTTTCAATTTTATACTCTTTATTCCAAATTTTAAATAGAGTTGACTTACCCGTATTAGAATACGCTATATTTTGATAAGCCTTAAAAATAGTTTTTTTACTGTTTTTTGAAGTATTATTACTTTGTAATCTTGTTAACAAAACATTTTCTAGGTCGGTCTGATATTTTAATCGTTCTGATGCTTCAAAATAATTCCAAAACAATTTGGAAATGGTATTAGTAAGCAAAAGTAATATTTGCTCATTTGTTTCAATTTCCAAGCCTTTTTTAAAACTTTCAAATGCTATTATTTTATCAATATTGCCATTAAGTACTACCTCAAAACTATTTATATATTCTTGAGCTCTAGAAACTTCATTTTTTATAAACGCTATTTGTTTAATCTTGTTTTCATTAGCTGGAAAAACCCCATATCCATAAGCATTACTATTGTACAAAATATATTCGGGCTTTGGTAAACCCAATACTTCTGGTATAAATATATTTTTTGCATTACTATTTATAGGTATTGTTTTAATAGTATCTGCATACACTAAACTTATATCAAATAACTGTGGCCATAATTTATCCGATCCATCTTCAGCATGCTGTGTTAAACGAAATGATTTAAATGTATTATTATTTTCATAGGCTATTTCTGCGTTAAAAATGGGTCTGCCCGAAGAATTTACCCAAACCTCACTCCACTCTTTTAAATCTAAAGTAGTTTTACTATCTAATATATTTACTAAGTCATTCCAGTCTGCATTACTATTTGCATAGGTTTTAATATATTCTTGAACCCCTTCTTTAAATTTCATTGTCCCTAATGCAAATTCTAACTGCCGCATCATAATTGGTGCTTTATTATAAATAATACTTCCGTAAAGGGAACCTGCATTATTTAAATTAGTTAAATGCTGCCTAATTGGATTTGTGCCTTTAGTTCTATCAACACAATATGCCCTTGGATAATGTGAGGTTAAAAATTGTAACTCGTGATTTATATCTTTAAATTCTGGATTGATAATTTTATCTGCCATAAAATTAGCGAAAACCTCTTTCATCCAAACATCATTAAACCAATGCATGGTTACTAAATTTCCAAACCACATGTGTGCTGTTTCGTGCGCAATTAATTTTGCTCGAAACAATTCTTGATTTCGGGTAGCACTTTCATCTAAAAACATACTAGAAGCTCGGTATTGTACTGCACCTACATGCTCCATACCGCGATACTGAAAACCTGGTATGACAGCAAAGTCAAATTTTTGAAAAGGAAAATTATACTGTGTATAGGCTTCTAAAAAGTCAAGTGAAGCTTGATGCAAATTAAAAATAGGCTGCTCACTAGCTTTTATTTTTTGCAGATTTGTTTCTCTATGAAGCATTTCCATAGATTGTTGGGTAGTTTTAGAAATAAGCTTATCAAATTTACCTACCACAAATGAAAATAAATATGTACTCATTTTATCCGTTTTTCCAAACTGATAAGTAATGGTATTATCATGTATGTTTTTTTCTTTAAGAGTTGCACCACAAAGAACTTCCCAATGCTTAGGGGCTGTAATACTAAGTTTGTATTCAGCCTTTAAATCTGGTTGATCAAAACAAGGGAATAATGTACGTGCTCTGTCCGGAACTAACAATGTATACAGGTAATCGCTATTTCTATTTAATGATAATTCTCCTGCTATAAATATTATTTCAATACTGTTATTTCCTGTATTTAACCATTCTTGATTTATTATAATATGTTCTTTATCAAAAACAATAGGAACTTTTTTTTTATTGACTTTTATACTTTTTAAAGCACTTACATCTTCTTTAAAATCTAGGTATAACGGATGTGATAAATCAGTTACGGAGGTTTTTATCAATAAGGATGATGCAATGGATTCTTGTCTATTTTCAGGAATTTTAAAAGACAAGTTATAAGTTATATCTTTTAACTGTTTACTTCGGTAAGTTGCCATACTTAAGCTAACGCCTTCAGTATTTTTAATTGATGTTATTTTTGTGGAAGTTTGAGCAAATAATATACTGCTTAAAAAATAAATAAGCACATAAATGGATCGCTTCATTTTTTTTACAGAAAGATAAGTATTAATACGTACTGACCTACTGCATTAATATTATTTTAACGATAAAGATGAATTTATTTTATTCCCTGCTATAGTTAAAAAATCAACATCCTTTTAAATCATTTGAGCGTTTCAATTGATTTTCAATAGCATTACCATCTATTAAAGCCCAATGCTCTTTAATTTTATTGTTTTCTAACTTATAATGCCTGTAACCAACAGTTGAAACATCTAAATAAGTCGGTTCAATATTTCTCCAAACACCAATGTGTTTAAGCTCTAATTTTATTTTTATAATTACATTATCATTTTCACTTACAAGTGTTTCAATAAGCGTTTTATGGTTAAATGATTTACCTGTGCCAATAATCCATTGCTCCATCCCTTTTTTATTGGCTGGTAATGTTGCAGGTAACGAATAGTCCATAAAATCATCAGAAATATATTCGCTCATTTTTTCAAATTGATTCAAATTCCATATATCCTCAATGAAATTAATAACAATTGATTTATTTGTAGTTTTCATGACAATCTATTTTTTTACCGAATTATCTATTTCTAATTTTATTTTTTCTTCTATTTCATTCTCATAATACGTTAACAAAAAATGTCCTGCATTTTTAAATGTGACTAATTCAACACACTTGCCATGCTGTTTGGCTTTATTCTCAAAATTTTCAATACTTGAATAAGTAATATATTCATCATTTGTTCCACTAAATAAAAATAATGATTCCTTTAAATTTTTAATGTGATGCATAGGTGATATATTAATTTTTTCATCAACAGTCATACTTGATTTTTTTAGCAATTCATCTTCTGTTAATAACACTGGCGAGGCTATTGCAAATATTTTTTTTGCTGTTGGTATTGATTTATTCTTACTTAATTGAGACATCATTGCTATATGCCCACCAGCTGAATACCCAATTAAAAATAATTTAGACATGTCTAAATTCAGTTCTTCTTGATGCGTATCTAAATATTTTAAAGCATCAATAGCATCGTCAATACAATCAACAGGAGTTGTAGTTTTAAAATCGGCTAACCTATATTGAACACTAATTGCATTGTAACCAGCTAATGAAAACTCTTGTGCTTGTGGTTCAAAAAAGTTTGGGTCTCCAGAAAACCAGCCTCCAGGGTGAAAAAAAACTATTACAGGCTTTTTTTTAACCCCTCCAGAGGTAAAAAAAATTAACTTTAAACTATTATCACCTATGGTTTTATAGGTGATAATAGTTTTGATAGCCTGCTTGTTAAAATCGATCTCTTTTAATTCGAAATTAAAAACTGACATCATAAAAAAGATCAATGTTATAATTAACTTCATTACTTATTTTTTAAGGAATTAATGTCACGTAATCTTGAATTACTTGCCATTTTCCTTTTGTTTTTACTAAAGAATAAAAATTCTTTAATGTGGGTTTTCCTGGACTAGTTAGTGTAACTTTTATTGAAGCCATGTGGTCTCCTATAAACTCTATTCCTTCATAATTTGTATCTCTCTTATACCCACCAAATTTTTTAGCTTTTATAAAAGACATATAAGTTGACTTGTCTAAAATTGATGTCCCATCCTTTTTTCCATCATATAAGGCGACCCTAAAGTCATCGTGTAAATAAGGTTTTAATTTTTTTACATCATTGATATCACCCGCATTTAGGTATGCTTCTAAAGTCGATTTCACTTCATTTTCATTCCCATTTTGAGCGTTCAATTGAACTGATAAACAAACGATTAATAACGTTGTTAATAGTGACAAAATTTTTGTTTTCATAATTTTAAAGATTAAAGATTAATATAATTTTAAGTTAGCTAGACAACTAAAATGATAAAAAATTAGTTATCTAAATTTTCTCTGATTTTTTTCAAAATTATTTGAATATTTTCCTTTTCATATTCTGCCAATTCGCTCAAACCTGTAAAGCGAATTTTCTCTATAATTGGATACATTGTATTAATTAATTTTTCTCCCTTAGCAGAAATTGACAACTCCACTTTTCTCGAATCATTTAAAGCATTATTTTTAATTATAAATCCTTTTTTTTCTAATTGATTTACCATTCTTGAAATGGTCGGTTTATCCTTTACTAATTTTTCACCAACAGCAATTTGACTAATCGCTTCATTTTCATTTATTACATTTAATACTAACCACTGTTCTATTGTAATATCAATGCCATTTGACTTCAGTACATTTTGTCCGTATTGCCTAATTCTTCTTGCCGTAAGCTCTATTTGAAAATAGATATTATTGTTAATCATGGTGTAAATATAGCACAAATAGTTAGCTAGACAACTATTTTACAGTTAATTTAATATTGCATCTAATAAAAAAGAGAAACAACTTAAAAACAAGCACTTTTAATTACTTGTTTTTAAGTTGTTTATAAAAATTTTCACCTTTTATTCTAAAAACTACCTGCTCAAAAACTTTCCATTTGGATTAACAAGTGCCCATTTATGATTTCTAATTTTATCTGTTGAAACGCAGTTGACTTTGGCATTAATGCTATTTCTGAAATTTTTGTCAGAATTTGCTGTATAAACACGTGTTATCAACTTTTTATTGGCAAATCTAGAAATTACTTTTGTCCATTTATCGGTATTACGACTAAAAATATGGAAATTGAAAAAAGCTATATTTCCACTTGAAGGTGGGTAAACATTTGTTCGATCTGCAGCCATATTTTTCATTGAAAAACATAATCGCTGAGTTCTTAAATTTGTTTTTGAGTACTTATCACCCCAATCTTGATTCCCTGTTAACACAAAAATAAATTTTCCTTTTAACTCGTTAACTGATGGCCAACCATAATTTTGAACATTTTCTACTAACGAAATTCCATTATTTTTAAATAGGCTTCTTGGTTTATAAATCAAATTTTGATTAAAATAATTTTTTAAATACACATCAATTTGATCATGAAAATTTTGATAGCCTCCATTGTTACTTTTTACATCAAGTTTTACCATTATTGGATGATGATTAGGTGTTTTATTATGCCAATCCATTAATTCCTGCAAATATCTCGACAATTGGGGTCCTGTATTTACAAAGTGATTTACTGTCCATAAACCCGAATCTACTCTTTCATTGCGAATGGGTTTAGTATGTCTCCATATATCAAATTCCAACGCCATACAATTACCGTTATAACTTGTTTCTCCATTTTTTTTATAATGAGTTAGTTGCTTACTAATCGATTCTCTTCGTTCATATGAATTATGAGAACCTTTAAAAGTAATTTTATTGTAGGGTGCATTTTTATTAGCTGGACCTACCTTTGCTTTTAATACATATAAACTATTCTCTTCAACAGATGCTTCTGGTATTAAAAAACTGTTTTCTAAAAATGCAGGTTGATTTTTTTGCAAAGGAACTGGAGCATCAATATGCTCATGTAACTTATCCCTTTCGCATTGAAAAAACAAACTAGAAACAGCTATTACAAGTAATTCTTTTTTTAAAATTTTCATCATATTAAAAGTATTGGTTAATCAAAACCAAATTACTTTTAGCATTTATCAGTTTGGTTAATTTATAATCAAGCTTACTTCATTAAAAAGCTGATTATTTTAAGTTTATATTAACTAGTATTCTATTTTTTTAACATTAATTAATACTTTGGTAATAAAAGCCCTTCATTTTATTAAAAAACAATATCTTTTTTTTAATTTCGTTGCTCAATTAACACAAATTACTCAATCTCATCTAATGCGAATTCGATTAACTATTATACTGGTAGCTTCCTTTATCATTTCTGCTATAGCACAAACTAATGTAGAAACTGATGCAATAAAAGACACTTCTGTTAAAGGACAATTTGATGAACTACTAAACTCATCAAATAATTATAAAGAGTTTAAAGTAATTAAGCGTAGTCGCTTTTTAAACTTGAAAAAAAACACCTTGGATAGTTTAAAAAATATAGAGTTAAAACTAAACGAGGCTGAATCAAAAATTTTAAAGTTACAGAAACAAGTAACTGACACAAATAATACATTAGACAATACTAATGAGCAACTTACTACTGCCACTACCCAAATTGATTCAATTTCTATTTTAGGTCAACAAATAACTAAACAATCTTTTAAATCAATAACTGGTGGTATTTTTCTTGGTCTTTTAGCTTTACTAGCCTTTTTTATTTTCAAATTTAAAAAAAGTAATGCTGTTACAAAAAATGCCATAACATCATTAAACGAAGTTGAAAAAGAATTTGAAGAGCATCGTAGACGTTCCCTAGAAAGAGAACAAGTAGTTATGCGCAAACTACAAGACGAAATTAACAAACACAAATAGACCTTTTGTTTTTATACCAGTAAGTTTTAGGTTTACTGGGCATTTCTTTTGATATATTTGCACAAAATTTATCGAAATGCGAATAGATATCATTACCATTGTTCCCGAAATTATGAAAAGTCCTTTTGAGGCTTCTATAATGAAGCGCTCTATTGAAAAAGGATTGGTCGAAATACATTTTCATAATTTAAGAGATTACGTAACTGATAACTATAAACAAATTGATGATTACCAATTTGGCGGTGGTGCTGGTATGGTAATGATGATTGAACCAATTGATAAGTGCATTAGCCAATTAAAATCGGAAAGAGACTACGACGAAGTTATTTATATGACACCTGATGGAGAAACGCTACATCAAAGCATGGCTAATGCTATTTCTTTACAGGAAAATATAATTATACTTTGCGGGCATTATAAAGGTGTTGATCAACGCGTGCGTGATCAATTTGTTACAAAAGAAATTTCGATAGGTGATTACGTTTTATCTGGTGGTGAGCTTGGCGCTGTTATTTTGTGCGATGCCGTTATTCGGTTAATTCCTGGAGTATTAGGTAATGAAACTAGTGCTTTAACCGATTCTTTTCAAGATAATTTACTTGCCCCTCCTATCTATACACGTCCAGCAGAATACAAAGGCTGGAAAGTTCCTGAAGTGCTAACATCGGGTAATTTTCCAAAAATTGAAGCCTGGAGAGAAGAACAAGCCTTTCAAAGGACTAAAGAGCGTCGCCCTGATTTATTAGATAAAAATTAACTAACACCTTATTGATTAGTTAAAAATTAATCAGGTATATAGTTATAAATTAAACTTAAAAAAATCCAAGGTAAAAATTTATAATAAATCAATAGTATTTTCCTTAATTTTACTTTTTAAAACCACCTTATGTCAGCAATAAATAAAGAGTACAAAAGAGTAACCGTTAAAAGTTTGGTTGAAATGAAATCAAACAATGAAAAAATTTCTATGCTAACGGCCTACGATTATACTATGGCAAAAATTGTTGATAGCGCTGGTATAGATGTTATTCTAGTTGGTGACTCTGCATCAAACGTAATGGCTGGTCACGAAACTACATTGCCCATTACTTTAGACCAAATGATATATCACGCCAGTGGTGTGGTAAGAGCTGCAAGGCGTGCTTTAATTGTTGTCGATTTACCTTTTGGAAGCTATCAAAGTGATGCCAAAGAAGCCCTTCGATCTTCAATTCGTATTATGAAAGAATCTGGTGGCCATGCCGTAAAATTAGAAGGTGGTAAAGAAATTAAAGATTCTATAAAAAAAATATTAAATGCGGGTATTCCTGTAATGGGACATTTAGGCTTAACACCGCAATCCATATATAAATTTGGCACTTATACAGTTAGAGCAAAAGAAGATGAAGAGGCTAAAAAATTAATCGAAGATGCCTTGTTCTTGCAAAAATCAGGATGTTTTGCTATTGTTTTAGAAAAAGTTCCTGCCAAATTAGCAAAGCGAGTTGCTGAAAAATTAACCATTCCAGTTATTGGAATTGGTGCCGGAAATGGTGTTGACGGACAAGTTTTAGTGCTTCATGATTTGCTTGGAATGACTCATGAATTTAATCCACGTTTTTTACGTCGCTACTTAAATTTACACGACTTAATGACAGAAGCCGTTGGCAATTATATAACAGATGTTAAAGCTGTTGATTTCCCTAATGAATCTGAACAGTATTAAGGAATAAAAAAATCTTTCTTTTGTTTTTGGCTGCGCTCCTAACTTTTTATAAAAAGTAATTGCTTTTTTATTAAAATAAGGTGTTTGCCATTGAATTACAGAACAATTCTCGGCAATTGCGTAAGCTTTAATTTTATGCATCAATTGCGATCCTAATCCTTTTCCTCTTACATTATCTTTAAGAAACAAACAATCCAAATAGATATAAAAGTTAGCATCCCATGTCGAAAACTGTCTCATAAACGTAGCATAACCTACAATTTGATTGTCAATTTCCACAACCAAGCATTTAACAACATCTTTATTATCCAATAAATATTTTGATAAAAGTTCACTTTTATTTGTAGTATCAAAATCTGCTCTTTCAAAATTAGCATGTAACTCACATAATTTTACTATATCATTTATATCTTCAGCTTGTACAAATCTTATATTCATAATTTTAATTTAACCTGTTTTACAAAAGTAATTAGCAACTACAATTAAATAATGCACCACTGGTAGCATATTTTCCTGATGTAGCATATCCATCTAATTTCCACCATTCAATACCTCCAATAAGCTCTTTAACTTTAAAACCCAATTTAGTCATTTTTAAGGCTCCCTTAGTTGATGCATTGCAGCCAATGCCATCGCAATAACAAACATAGGTTTTTGTTTTATCTAAATGAGCTATACTCTTTAATGTCATTTCCCTATGAGGAATATTAATGGCTGTTGGTATATGTTCCTTTTCATAACTAAAAGCTTTCCTAGTATCTAATGCTATATATGATGTATTCGTTTCAAAAGCTTCATATAAGTCTGATGGATCCATTTCATAAGTTAACTTGTCTTTGTAAAATTTAATTTGTGCATTCATAATAGTCTTTTTAATTTTTCATAAAACTAAAATTACCATCGCTTTAGACCCATTTTTAAAATTGAAAAAATTTAAACTGAAGTTGAAAATTTTTCACTTATCAATAATTAAAAAGAGAAACTTTAAATTGTATTTTAATGCCCATGGAAATAAAATATTTAAAACTAATTAAAACCATTGCTGAAGAAGGTAGTATTGCTAATTCTACCAATAAGTTATTTTTAACACAGTCAGCTTTAAGCCATCAATTAAAAGAGCTTGAGCATCAACTCGGTTTTAAGGTTTTTTATAGATCGCGTAACTTGTGGAAACTTACTGATGAAGGAAATGAACTATATCTTTTGGCTAATACTATTTTAAATACCATTGACACTAGCTTTAAAAATATTCGTCAAATACAGCAAGGATCTATAGGAACTATTAAATTGAGTACAGAATGCTACTCATTTTATCAGGGTTTACCTCGTTTTATTCAAAAAATGGGCCTTTTATATCCTGAAATCAATATGGATTTAATTTTAGAAGCTACGCACCAACCTATAACAAAAATTTTATCAAAAGATATTGATATTGCTATTGTTACTTCCAAATCTAATAATGACAAACTACTTAGTATTGACCTTTTTGAAGATGAGATTTATGCTATTATGCACAAGGAAAACAAACTAAACACTTTAGAATACATTGAAGCAAATCACTTTTTAAATACGCATTTAATTATCCATTCTTTTCCTTTAGAAACTGTTTCTGTTTATGAACATTTTTTGAAACCCAACCATATTAAGCCTAAAAAAATTTCAGCCATTCCGCTTACCGAAGTTGCTTTAGAAATAGTAGAAGCTAACCTAGGAATATTATGTATGCCAAAATGGGCTTTAAAATCATTCAACATTTCAACACAATTAGTTTTTAAAAGAATTGGGCAAAACGGATTGAAAAGGCGTCATTTTTTAGTAATTCGTAAAGAAGGTAAACGCCAAAAATATATGCAAGACTTTATTTCAAATTTTAGTGAGCAATTTTCAATTTAAGCCATAAAAAAGAGCTGCCAAAAAAAGCAGCTCTTTCCCCAATTTAACATATTAAAAAAACTATGTTTTTTGTGTTTGAATTTAAAGTTTTGTTTATGTGATTACCTACCACATTGACCTTCTCTTATCCAACCACCTTGTACTCTTCTGTATAAATTACCTCTAAAAACCACCTTATCACCAACATTGTAACTTCCACCATTAAAAGTTTCTACACCTGCACAAATATCATTTCTTTTAGCTGTCCCACATCTTTGTAATAAAGACCATCTAGAAAAATCTCTTTCAAATAAGTACCCTCTAAAAGTCACTCTATCACCCACTCTGTAAACAGTTCCTCTGCTCCAAGCTGGTACATCGCTACAAACATCTTCTGGATTAGTTGGTTCTGGTTTTGTTGGATTTTCTTCTTCTTCTTCTTCTTCTTCTTCTTCTTCTTCTTCTGCCTCATCCTCTTCCTCTTCTTCCTCTTCTTCTGCGTCATCTTCATCTCCTGTACTTGGATATGCTTGATTGGTTCCTGCAATATCACCTGCTGAGATACGTCCTGATCTTCTGTAAGTATTTCCGTTTAAATCAACAATAGTTGGTTGACGGTTTGCAGAAAATGTAAAAGAATCGTACATCATTATAGATTCTATATCTAATTTATCAGTTAAATTAATTGATCGATCACTCTTAAAAAATTGATCTTGTCCTCCACGAGAAATATTTTGAAATTGGATCTGCACATACTCATCTCTATCTGATCTATTCTGCTCGTGAATAAATCCTAAAGTATGACCTATTTCGTGCATTATAACAGATACAGAAGCTCTTCCTCCAAATGCCAAGACACCTCTATTTCTTACCTGTCCTAAATTTGCATATCCACAATTACACTCACTTCCTGTTGATTGAACAGTTACATAATCTGCCTCATTTGTACGCTCTTTAAAACGAATATTGGTTTTACTTCTCCATTCGTTCATTGACTGCTCAAATCTTTGTTTCATTTGAGCTGTCACACTGTTATCATATCTAAATACAACAGTGTTATTTGGCCATTTACGTACAAAACCTCCACCTAAGGCTAAAGCTCCTTTTTCTGGCGTTTGAGGTACAACTTCATCCGAGGCATTTGGATCATCAAATTGAGAATCCTCGATACGAATATCTGCATGACTATAAGTTCCATCTGGTAATTTTATAACAGGGAAATTTTTTATCCCCATTAAACTTTTGATTTCCGTTTGAGCAGAAGCAGATGTATCATCATTATTTGTACTCAAGTCTTCTTTTTGACATGACCACAACGATAACATTACTGCTGTAATACTAGCTAATTTAATTAATTTCATACCTAAAATATTATTGATTTAGTGTTTAGATATAATAACCTGAAAATTGAATTATTTAGTATTTACAAAAAGATTTTCTTACAAATGATTTTACACTAATGTAGTTAATCAGCTTAAATTGTTTATTACCTATTTTTTCTTAGTTTAAAAAGCAAAAAAAACATATCAGACCTGTATAATTACCAAAAAAACAGTTAAAACATATTACAAACAACAAAATTAAGTGTATTTACATTAATATTCATAAGAATATCTTAATACCTACTTATACATATTATTCATTAAGTAGTATTCGTTTTTTCCTGTTTGCTATTTCCCAAGCGGTATAAAAAATTAATTTTGTGCGCTTTGTAAGTAGATTGTATTTAATTTTATCGGCTACATCAGAAATCTTGTGATAATCATCGTGTACTCCGTTAAAATAAAAAATAATTGGAATATTATTTTTTGCAAAATTATAATGATCACTTCTATAATAAAAACGATTAGGATCAGATTCTTTGTTGTATTTGTAGTCTAAATTAAATAAGGCATACTTATCATTAACAGCTTCATTAATTAAATGTAACTCGTTACTTAATCGATCACTACCAATAATGTAAATATAATTAGGTGCACTTTCATGTGCTGCATCTACTCTACCTATCATATCAACATTTAAATTACATACTGTATTTTTTAAAGGATATAATGGATTTTCGGTATAGTATCGCGATCCATATAAGCCTTTTTCTTCACCAGTAAAATGCAAAAACAAAATACTCCTTTTAGGACCAGCACCTTCCTTTTTTGCTTTTGCAAAAGCTTCTGCTATTTGTAAGATACTCATAGTACCCGATCCGTTATCATCAGCTCCGTTAAAAACTTCTTCACTAGTTTTTAACCCTAAATGATCATAATGCGCAGAAAGTACAATAACTTCATCTGGAAAGGTATCTCCTTCTAAAAAGGCAACTACATTTTCCGATTTTTTAATATTTCCACTAAAAAATTCTTTGGGTATGTACTGATAATAATCAATACCGGATGGACTAGGAATTTTCATATTTTGGTAGAATGCCTTTAAATATGCTGCTGCTTTTTTTTGTCCAAGTTCTCCTGTTTCTCTTCCTTCCATTTCATTAGCAGCAAACTTATAAAGTGTTTCTTTTAATTCTTTTTCTGTAATTGTATTTGCATAAGAAGTTGGATCAGTAGCTTCTAATTTAATATTTGTTGTAATTGCTTTTTGCTTATTATCATTTCTAGTTATGGTTTTACACCCCAACACTAAAAGACAAAACAGACTCTTCCAAAAAAAACTTTTCATTGATCTAATTAATTAAATTGTTTAATTTACTGAAAACAAAGCTTGTAATACACTTTCTAAAAAACCTTTGTAACTAAATGTGAAATTAATGAAAATAATGTTTGTCAAACTAAAAAAGCTTCTTATATTTGCACTCGCATTTAGGGAATACCTAATGAGACACACTGGAGAAATGGCAGAGTGGTCGAATGCGGCAGTCTTGAAAACTGTTGAGGGTCACACCTCCGGGGGTTCGAATCCCTCTTTCTCCGCAATAAAAGCTTCTTGAATTTCAAGAAGCTTTTTGCTTTTATAATAACATCACTCTAATTACTTTTATATACAAAAAGGCATCTTAATTAGTTAACTGTATAACCAAGCTTGTATACAAATATCATTCATAATTAAATATGTGTAATAAAACTAAAAAACCGTGGCCTACAAAAGATGCTATGGAACAGATTTATGAAATGAACCTTTGGGGAGGAAATGAAACTTTTGATTTTTACTCAGGTGATGGTTCTCATCATTCGAATATTGTTACTCCTTATATCACTATTGTAAAATCATTTCTATTATCGTTCGATAACTCACTTATTGTATGTGATTTAGGCTGTGGTGATTTTAATATTGGTAAAGAATTTGTAAAATACACTAAAAAATACATTGCTACAGATATTGTTGCCCCGCTAATCGAACGTAATGCCTTAAAATTTAAAACCGAAAATTTAGAATTCATTTGTTTAGACATCGCTAAAGATAAACTCCCACAAGGGGATTGCGTTATACTGCGGCAAGTATTACAGCATTTATCAAATAATGAAGTTAACGAAGTAGTAAAAAAATTAGTCAATTACAAGTATGTCATACTCACTGAACATTTACCTAATAATGATTTTATTGCCAATAAAGATATTATATCGGGACAAGGTATTCGGTTAAAAAAACAAAGTGGCCTAAATTTACTAGCTCCCCCGTTTAATTTTAAGGTCAAAAAAGAAAAACAACTTTTGACTATTGATTTAAAAAATAACAAAGGTATTATTGTAACCACTTTGTATGAAGTTTTTTAAATCATAAATCAGGTAATAATTATAAAAAGATATATTTAGATAACAACAAACTAATATATCTTTTCATTTAGTAAGTAATAGACTTATAAAGTAAATACGATTATGTTAAAAAAATTCTTACACCACAATAAATCTAAAATGTTTTTTTTATAAAATTTAGTGTAATCATATTTGACCTTGATGAAAAAAAACAAAAAAGATCACTTTTTACACTTTTATAGAATTTGATACTATTAAAGGAAATGAATATTCTAAAATCACAAAAAAAACTACAGCAAAAAAATATTGATTTAAATTTTTATAAAGCTTCTAAAATTTATAGAATAAAAGAAATTCAGAACTTTAGCATCCAACAAATAGAAAATGAATTAAAAGAACTTGTAAGAATACTTAAAATGGAAAAGTTTTAAGTAAACAGCTTCCTCAAAAAATATAAGTTTGCAGTACATAAAATAAACCTCCTTTTGAAAAAAGAAATACATATATTTTTTACAGCACTCATGTTTTTTACACGCATTCCGTGTCCTAAATGGGTAAATCATGATCCTACTTATTTACAGAAAAGTAGTAAATATTTTCCTATAGTTGGTATTATTGTAGGTGGTATTGGCGCTTTCTTTTTTTATGTAGCTCAGCTTATTTTTTCAACCGAAATTTCGCTATTAATTAGTATGGCTAGTACTATTTATGCCACTGCCGGATTTCATGAAGATGGTTTTGCCGATGTTTGTGATGGCTTTGGTGGTGGATGGACTAAGGAAAAGATTTTAATGATTATGAAAGATTCTCGTTTGGGGACATATGGCGTCATTGGACTTATTATGCTATTAGGGCTAAAATTTAGCGCTTTACGTGAAATGAATCCAACACAAATTAGTATCGCAATCGTATGTGCACATGCATTGAGTCGATTTATGGCTACTACACTCCTATTTACACATCCTTATGTTCAGGATATTGAAAAAAGTAAAATCAAACCTTCTGCGCAAAGCATGACTATTGCGCAGCTTGGTATTGCAAGTATATTTGGTATTGTTCCATTACTATTATTTCAAAATGTTTGGGTATTTTTAATACTAATTCCGGCATACATTTCTAAAGTATATTTAGGAAAAAAGTTTACAAAATGGATTGGTGGTCAAACTGGCGATTGTGCTGGAGCGGTACAACAATTGAGTGAAGTTGTTATTTATTTAAGTTTAGTCGCATTATGGAAATTTATTTAGTTAGGCATACCACACCTAAAATAGACAAAGGCATTTGTTACGGGCAATTTAATTTAGATGTTACCGATAGTTTTGATACCGAAGTGGCACTGATTAAAAAACAGCTCCCCGTAAAAGAAGCGCAACTATACTCGAGTCCTCTTTTACGCTGTTACAAACTGGCTTGTCAATTAGGTAATCCCATTTCATTACAAAGTCAATTAAAAGAACTTAATTTTGGCACATGGGAAAATATTCCGTGGAACACTATTCCTAGTGCCGAAATTGATCCTTGGATGGCAAATTTTGTTACCGAAAAACCACCACAGGGCGAATCGTATTTAGACTTAAATGAACGTGTGCTCAATTTTTTTACCAAACTTACTGAAACACCTACTGAATCCCCAATAATTATAGTAAGTCATGCAGGGCCTTTACGCGCTTTTTTGGCAAATATATTAGGAATACCGTTAAAAGATTCTTTTGATATAAAATTGGATTATGGACAAGTGATTCAACTATGCTATACCAACAATAAATTCACAGTAATCGATGGTTTGGAAATTCCAGTTACCTCTTAATTTTTTTTATGAAGCTAATACACCTTCTTTGTATTTGTTATTTTATTTGTCTGGCTAGTTGTAAAAAACAAACTTCAGCGAAAGCGATAATAACACCAAACGGCAATGTTGAAAAGACAGATTATGCCAATGGGTTTAATATTCATAAAAATGAGAATTATACAAAATTACAAGTTATCAAACCTTGGCCAAATGCTGTAGATACACTTACCTACTACTTTGTTTCAAAAAATAAAGAAATCCCTGTAGCCATCAAAAACGAAAAGGTGATACGTACGCCTATTGATCGTGTATTAGTCACCTCAACTACCGATATACCATTACTGGAAGCTCTTGGTGTAGAGCATACGTTAGTAGGGTTTCCAGAACCTAAATATATTTCTGCTCCAAAAACCAGAAAGCGTATTGATGCTGGTCAAATTAAAAATGTGGGTAGTTTACTCAGTTTAAACACCGAATTAATTCTTGATTTACAACCCGAACTCATTATTGGATTTAGTTCCAATGCTAGTGTTAAAGAATTTGACTTATTTGAACGCTCAGGTATCCCTACAGTAATGAATGGTTCTTGGTTAGAATCGCATCCCTTAGGAAGAGCCGAATGGATTAAAGTATTTGGTTATTTATTTGATAAAGAAAAAGAAGCTACTATCTATTTTAATAGTATCGAAAAAAATTATTTAGAAGGAAAAAAACTAGCCCAAGCAGCGACTCAAAAACCCACTATTTTATCGGGGAATATGTACAAAGATGTTTGGTATGTGCCAGGTGGAAACAGCTATGCTGCAAAATTGATCCATGATGCCGGGGGTGATTATTTATGGAAAACAGATACCAACACTGGCAGTTTAGCTTTAAATTTTGAATCCGTTTATGATAAAGCACAGCATGCTGCTATTTGGATTGGAGGCGGTAATTTTACAAGTACCAAAGCTCTAGGTAATTTTGAAAAAAAATACACCTTATTTGATGTCTTTACTAAACAACAAATATTTTCAAAGGATATAAAAAAAGGAGCTACGGGAGGCATCCTATATTACGAACAAGGTTCACTTAGAGCTGACTGGGTGTTACTAGATCTTATCAAAATTTTTCACCCTAACTTAGTCCCTAATCACCAATTTTACTTTTATCAAAAACTAGAATAATCATTAGTAAACCTACAATTTCATATAGCACTACTTTTATAGGACTAATCATTGGATTAGTCTTTACTTGGTTACTTAACCTTAGTTTAGGTTCGGTAGCTATTCCCTTTAGCAAAATAATACATAGTATTACGGGTACCGAAACTATAAAAGAAAGTTGGGAACACATTCTTTGGATTTATCGTTTACCAAAATCCATAACCGCTATTTTGGTTGGTAGTGGCTTGGGGGTTGCTGGCTTACTCATGCAAACCTTGTTTAGAAACCCTTTAGCAGGTCCGTATGTCCTTGGCCTAAGTTCTGGCGCTAGTTTGGGCGTGGCTTTATGTATTATGGGGGCTAGTTTATTTGGTGGACTTGAGTTTATTTTTTCGCAAAAATGGAGTTATGCTATTGCAGCAAGTTTTGGTAGTTTTTTGGTTTTATTATGCGTTTTACTACTTTCTGCTAGAGTAAAAGACCATATGGCGATACTTATTATTGGACTTATGTTTGCTAGTATTACCGCGGGTATAGTAAGTGTGCTATCTTTTTTCGCTTCAGCGGAAGCTTTACAGCAATATATTTTTTGGGGATTTGGAAGTTTAGGAAACCTATCATGGCATGAACTCTATTGGTTTATTGGCTTTTATACCGTGGGTATCCTTATTAGCTTAACAGCCATTAAAGCCTTAAATAGTTTACAGTTAGGCGAAGCTTATGCCAAAAGTATGGGACAAAATATTCAACAAAGTCGTTTTTTAATCATTTTAGGAACTAGCTTGTTATGTGGTGTAATTACGGCCTTTGCTGGGCCTATAGCATTTATCGGTTTAGCCATACCGCATTTAACACGTCAATTATTTAAAACCTCCAACCATAAAATACTACTCCCTGCGGTTATCCTTTTAGGAAGTATTTTAATGCTCATTTGCGATACCATTTCGCAACTACCTAGTAGCGAATTAATGTTACCCATTAATGCCATTACCGCACTTATTGGAGCTCCAGTGATCATTGTTTTATTAATTCGTAATCGAAAAATAGTGTTTTAATGGAAAGGGATAAAAGTATACTTGTTGAACACCTAAGCATTGGTTACCTCCAAGGTAAAAAACATGAGGAAATTCTATCGGATATTTCATTTACTATTCCCAAAGGAAATTTAGTAAGCATTATAGGCGCTAATGGAACTGGGAAATCTACTCTATTACGCACCTTAGCGCACCAACAACCTAAACTTTCTGGAAGTATTTCTATTGAAAATATGCCATTAGAAAATTACTCTATAAACCAATGGGCAAAACAAGTAAGCTGGGTACATACCGAAACCATGATTCCGAGTAGTTTAAATGTTGATGAATTAGTAAGTTTAGGAAGACAACCTTATACCAATTGGTTGGATACGCTTACCGATATTGACCGAAATGAAATTGAAAAGGCCTTAAAACTTACCGATTTAGATCATTTAAAACATAAAAAATGTAACACCCTTAGTGATGGACAATTACAACGTGTTTTTATTGCCCGAGCCATTGCTCAAAATACGCCGCTAATTTTTTTAGACGAACCTACCACACACCTTGATTTACATCATAAAGTGGAAACACTTACTTTGTTACAACGCTTATGCAAACAATTTAATAAAACCATTGTGTATTCATCGCACGAAATTGAGCTTTCGCTCCAGGTTTGTGACCAAGTACTCAGTATTTCTAATAAAAAAGTAGCCTTACACTCACCAAAAGAACTTATAGAAAGTAATGTATTAAACGAACTTTTTAAAAACTCAAAAATTCATTTTGACAAACAATTGGGGAAGTTTTTGTTTGAGAAATAAATCTTATAACTGCTTCCCGTAACAAACACTATTTTCAACAGCTATATATTGCCCATAATTAGGAATCAATTGATAGCCATTTTTTTCATACAACCGAATAGCTTCGGGTTGTCGTTTCCCTGTTTCTAATACACATTGTGTAAATGATAATTCTTTTGCCCATTGTTCCAGAGCAAGCAATACTTTGGTCGCTATTCCTTTTCCTCTTTGTTCAGGTAAAGTATACATACGTTTCACTTCCATACAATCAACTATTGTTTGTTTAATAGCGCCACAACTTATAGGCATATCATTTTCATAGGCAATCACTACGTGCTTTAAGGCATCTATTTTATTAAACTTAGCATAAAAATCATGCTCATCGCCATCGATTTCTTCTAAATAGGTATCAAGGTGTTTTACTAGTTTAATGAAATCGGAATTACTTGAATTGGTTCTTACTAATTTGATCATACAATATTCACTTGATGTTATTAAATTGATTCAATAAATTTGAAATATAATCAACACTTAAAACTGATCCACAAACCAAATTAAAACATGTAAAAATCTAATATACAAAAAGTTATCAACACGAAAACGTTTGCATATTACAACCAATTAATTAAATATCAAATAATTATATATCATTGCTTTGAATACAAATTTTTCAAAAAAACAAAAGGTTTTTTGACATTAATTTAAATTAATAGTGATGAAAAAAAATAAAGTAAAATTACTCGCTCATTTAAGTCTCTTATTTTCGTTATGCTTATTTCCTTTAATAGCTCAAGTAGATTTTAGGGAAGAAACGATCTATTTCCTTTTAACCTCTCGATTTAACGATGGAGATCCTACAAATAATGCCCCTACAGAATGGTCTTCATATCATCCTGATCCTGAAATTAACCCAAGCATAACAGATCCAAATGATGTTACATGGAGGGGCGATTTCAAAGGGCTTATTGAAAGGTTGGACTACATTAAAGATTTAGGGTTTACGGCCATTTGGATAACTCCGATTGTTCATAATAGAAGCCCTTTGGATTACCATGGTTATCATGCTTGGGATTTTACAAAGGTAGATCCCAGATTAGAATCACCGGGAGCTACTTTTCAAGATTTAATTAACGAAGTGCATGCCAAAGGAATGAAAATTGTCCTTGATGTGGTAACCAACCATTCTGGAAGATATGGTATTAAAGATGTAGCCGAAATAAAATACAACACAGACCCCACCAAACCTTGGTTTGCTATTGATAACCCTAATTGGGAATATGATGGGATTACTCCAAACCCCGATGATGGCTTACTATGGAGTAGAGCCAATTTAGCTAAAATGCCAGCTCCTTTTAATCAAAACCTAGCGAATTACAACTTTCCTAGTAAACAAAACTATGTAGATACTACAGACCCCGAATGGTATCATCATTCTGGTAATGGTTTTGCACAAGGTTTTGATGACACCGAAAATTTACAAAACAGAGCCTTAGCCGGTGATACTCCCGACTTAAACACTAGTAGCACCAAAGTAAGGCAGTATTTGGTTAATGCTTATGCTAAATACATAAATATGGGAGTTGATGCTTTTAGGTGGGATACTATTAAACATATGAGTAAAGAAGATGTCATTTACTTTTTTGATGCCTTTAAAGCTATAAACCCAGATTTATTCATTTTTGGTGAGGTAGCACAAAAGCGACATGAGTTACACCCTGTCGAAGAAACTAACCCTCATTATTATACATGGCGTGGAGCCGTAAACAACTCTGCTCCTTTGGATATGGCTGTTATTGATTTTTATGCCGAGGCTACTTTTCATGGTACATTTGAAGAAGGACAATCATTTCCTACCGTAAAAGCTGCTGCTAGGTATGATTATTTATATAGTAATCCATCCACATTAGTGACTTGGCTTGATAATCATGACTTTGGACCTAACAACGATTGGAATAGACGCTACGGAGGGACCGATGAAAACTTAGCTGCCTGTATGAATTTTATGTTCACATGGCGTGGTATTCCTAGTGTCTATTATGGTACAGAAATGAGGTTTAAAGCTGGGGAATTTGCCGACATTCACGATGCCTCTGGAATTCAAAGATCCATTGACGAAACTGGTCGTGCTTACTACGGTAACAGTATGCTTCAAGCACCAGAAAACAAAATGTATCAGCATATCAAAAAACTAAATGCTATTAGAAAAGCAGTACCGGCATTACAAAAAGGAACTTGGGCGTGGAAAGATGCTCCTGGTAACGCTGTTGCTTATAAAAGAATATTTCAAAATAGTGAAGTTGCTGTTGGATTAACTAAAGATGGTGGTGCTTCATTTTCAATTAATGGAATGTCAAATGGAATTTACAGAGATGCAGTAACAGGCAGAGAAATTAATGTCACCAACGGGACACTTAATTTTAATGTAACTTCTGGTTCTGCCGGAATTTATGTACGCAATGGTCCGGGAATGATTGGAAACTGCAATGCTGGTTTTTTCGAGAGCTGTGACGGATCATCAAATCCCATTGTAATTACCCCTCCAACAAAACCAACTGGTAATGGTTTACATGTTTATTTTAAAAAACCAGCCAATTGGTCACAGGTAAATGTATATTACTGGAATCCTACTCCTAATGGATTATCCACAGTAAATTGGCCTGGTCCATTAATGTATGATACGCAAGAAAATGATATTTTCGAATTCATTTTTAATGGAACAACTGCCACAAACCTTATTTTTAGCGATGCAGGAGCCAATAAAACAGAAGACCTTTTTAGAAATCAAGATGGCTGGTACATTGATGATATTTGGTATAATGAATATCCAACTCAAAACAACGACACATCAAACTCAATGACTATTCATTATAAAGGTACTTTAAATACCCCAAGCTTGTATTATTGGAATACAGACCCAAGTACACTTACAACAAATTGGCCAGGAATTCCAATGGAAAGTGAGGCTAATGATTGGTATAAAATTACCTTGGAAGGAGTTACTTGTACTAATTTAATTTTTAGTAACAACGGAAATAACCAAACCGATGATTTATTTAGATGCAATGATAGCTGGTATTACAACGGAGTTTGGTTTAATACTAACCCCGAACAAAATTCGGCAAAACAATTAAATATAGCTCTTGAAAAAGAAATTTCTATTTACCCTAATCCATGGTCAATAGATTCAGTAATCACGTGGAATGCTAACAACGAAAAAAATAATATAGAAATATCGATTATAGATATAAACGGAAAAAACCTTAGACGTTTTAAAGAAACCTCTCCTATTAATTCCAATTCATATAATCTTAATGATTTACAATATATGGATAGTGGGATCTATTTTATTAAAATAAACATTGGACAAAAGCAATATCTAAAAAAAATAGTGAAACCTTAATTTATCCATTTCTTTTACTCTAAAAACAGCTATTCAAAAATGAGTAGCTGTTTTCGCATGTACTAAAATAACTGCTTGTAATTACTCTTTATTTTTTTTAATCTAAAAACTACTGTTAAATCTATTTTAAAACAACTAGTAACTTATAAAATGATTTAAAAATTCTTAATTTAACTTTTAATATAAAATTAATTTGTAACCATGCCCAAATCATTTTTCCCCTTATTTAGTTTCCTTTTTGTTTATTTTACTATATTTTCTCAAAACTCACTTAGCCTTGAAGCCATATGGAGTGGTCAATTTAGGCCTGAATATTTAGAAGAAATTAAACATTTAAAAAATGGAAAGGAATACAGTACTTTAGTTTTTAATAATGAGACAAAGGAAATAACAATTGAAGCTTATGAATATTTAGATAATTCAAAACACCATACAATTTTATCCTCAAATGCCATTAACATTTCTGCTTTTAGCACTTATCAATTTAATACTAACGAAAGTAAAGTACTATTAGGTACTAAAATAAAAAAACGCTATCGCCGTTCCAGTTCTGGAGTCTATTATGTGTATGATTTTAGCACAAAATCTTTAACTCTAATTTCTGATAATGCTATCATTTCTCCTGTATTTTCTCCTGACGGAAATAAAATAGCTTATGTTTTTAATAACAATTTATTTATTAAAAACCTAACATCTGGCAAACTTACCCAAGTTACTACCGATGGTAAAAAAAATAACATTATTAATGGTTTATCAGATTGGGTGTACGAAGAAGAATTTGAAATTGTGACGGCATTTGCATGGAATAGTACTAGTAATCAACTTGCATACTTTAAATTTAATGAATCTAAAGTACCCGAATATAGCATGATGTTGTATAAAAACAGTAACTACCCCCAAGCAGAAACTTTTAAATACCCTAAAGCTGGAGAAACGAATAGTTTACTTAGTGTTCATATTTACAATAATACAACTTCAAAAACTACACAAATTGATCTTTCTAATTTTGAATCCTATTATATCCCCAGATTGCAATGGACAAACGATTCAACTCAATTATGTATTCAAACTTTGAACAGACACCAAAATAGATTTTCAATACTAAGTATTAATACAAATAATAATAAAATAAAAACTTTATATACTGAAACTGATGAAGCTTATATTGATATCACTAATAACTTAACTTTTTTAAAAGATAACAGTTTCTTATTAACCAGTGAAAAGGAAGGAAATAACCATATTTTTCATTACGATCCTAAAGGAAAACTCATTCAACAAATTACCCATGGAAATTGGGAGGTTACTGATTTTTATGGAATTGATGATGCTGAAAAAAGACTTTTCTTTCAAAGTACAGAAAACACCCCTATAGAACGACAAGTTTTTTCTATAAATATCAAAGGAACTAACAAAAAACAGCTCACAACATCAAATGGAATCCATAACGCTTCATTTAACACTAATTATTCGCTGTTTATTGATACTTTTTCTAACACAACTACACCTTATCAATTTTCGGTTGTAAATACTACTAACCCAAAAAAATCTATACTTTTAAAAAACAATGAAAAATTAAGTACTATTATTAACACTTATGATTTTGCTCCAAAAGAGTTTATTTCACCTTCATTAAACGGAGAAAACCTTAATGCATGGATGCTAAAACCCACAAATTTTGATCCTTTAAAAAAGTATCCCGTATTATTATTCCAATATTCTGGTCCTGGCTCGCAAATGGTTAAAAACTCGTGGAATAGTTACAATGACTTATGGCACCAACTACTCACTCAAAAAGGATATATTGTTGCTTGTATTGATGGGAGAGGTACTGGTTTTAAAGGAAGAGATTTTAAAAAATCTACGCAATTACAATTGGGAAAACTAGAAGCTCAAGATCAAATTGATTTTGCCAAATACTTGGCTAAACAGACTTATGTAGATGCTTCAAGAATTGGTATATGGGGCTGGAGTTTTGGTGGTTTTACTGCGCTAAATGCTATTCTAAAAGGCAATGATATTTTCAAAACCGCTATTTCAGTAGCACCTGTAACTCATTGGAAATATTACGATACTATTTATACCGAGCGTTTTTTAACTACTCCACAAGAAAATGTTTTGGGCTACAATGACAATTCGCCACTAAGCCATGCCGACAAACTAAAGGGCAACTTATTATTAGTTCATGGATCTGCTGACGATAATGTTCATTTACAAAATACACTACAAATGGCTAGCGAATTTACTAAAGCCAATAAGCAATTCGAACTTGCTATTTACCCTGATAAAAATCATGGTATTTACGGTGGTAATACCAGATTACATTTATATACTAAAATGACAAATTTTCTATTGGAACATTTGTAATTTGTGATAGTAATAAACCAAAAAAGCGATCTAAAATTAGATCGCTTTTTTGGTTTACTTGGTATTACTTTTATCTTCTACTTTTTCAAGAAAATATCACTTCGTAAGCTATTATTATTTAAATCAGTTACACAAATAATGTAACTTCCCGTACTTAATCCACTTACATCAATAGGATCGTTTTCGTACTGATCTATTTTTAAAATTAATTTTCCATGAAAATCGAATACTTTGATTTCTTTACCCGAATGATCTCCTAACAAAAATAAATTATCTGTAACGGGATTTGGATACACTATTAAAGAGCCATTTAAAGCGTTGCCTTCTTCTCCAATACTTTTATTTCCTGTAGTTGATATATAGGTAACTATTAATTCTGGTGCTTTTACACTGCTATGTTCTTTTGAAGCAAAAGCAAAATCATTACCAGAAGCTAAACTAACTACTAAACTCAGCTTGTTATTGCTTAATAAATTAGGTTTTAAATTTATTGTTTTCACATTTCCAATACCAAAAGCTCCATTGCTTGATCCCAGTAAATTTGTAGTTGTTGGCCTATTACTAGATGAAAGGTTATTTTCGGTCCAAGCAGTAGAATTTCCTTTATGAATTTGCAAATTTCCATTTCCTGCATCGGCATTAACCGTAAATTTTAATTGGGCACTTTTAATGTTCCCTTTAACAGCTGATAAATCAAATTGTAAGTAACCAACTCTTTTGTTCGGTTCAATACGAATGATTTGATTATTAAATCGGGTTGTATTCCCTTGCAAATAGGCATCGTGTATAGCTGATAAATTAAGCGTTTTTGATACACTCACTAATTCGCCTACTTTTTTAAGAATAATTTTATCTAAATTCCACTGCCATGTATTTGACCCTGAAGCTTCAATTTTAATTTGATGATTTCTTGCTGTTAAATTCACCGTGCTTCTTGACTTTAAATTCACAAAATTATTCCAAGATCCATTATTAACTACATTATCCGTAGCTACCAAATCATCTTTTAAAAATAATTTTATTTGTGCATTATCAGATGGTGTAGCTATTACATAAGTTATTTCATAAACACCTGCATCTGCTACCGAAAGATTATAATTAGCCGTATCTCCGGAATTCACATAATTTATTAGGTTAGCCGTTTTATTAACACCTACACCAGGTCCACCAGCAAATGAATCATCAAATGTTCCTTCAGTACTAACAAAATCTTCAGCTTCTATAACCAAATCACTAGTTGTTAGTACAGGTGACGCTGTAGGTGCTGGTCTCGGTGGTGTTGGTGAAGCATTACCTGGTCCAGTTGCATTACTTTTAGTTGATGTTTGCCCAATAATAACTACCGAACTAATGCGTCCTCCTCTATCAGGAAATGAAACTTTGACTATATTATTATTTCTTTTTAATAATGAAGTTTTAAAAGGAATTTCTGCCATACCAAACCAACGATCTCTTTCTCTTTGATCATCACCAATCCAATCTTTAGGTGTTTCAACTACAGTTCCATTAACGGTTACTGTTGGTGTTTTTGAAGCATTATTTTCTCTACCAAAACCAACTCTTATTTTTGAAGTTCCGCTACCATTACCTGTTACTACATTATCAAAACGATAACTGTATTCTTGATTCGCATTAATGTTTCTTAATATATTAGACTGGTTATTGTTTCGGGTAGCATAATACACTTTCTCTCGAGTTGTATTCGTATTTTTAGGTGCATTTTTTAAATTCAATATCAAAAGTGTCGTAGCATCTTTTCGAACAGAAACGCTGTTTGGTAAATTATTCCCATTTGTTGTGTTTAATTTAGGAATGCCGTTATTATCTGTAAAAAAAGAACGCGTAGTTACTGAATTAACATTAATATTTTTCAAAAAATCGAGTTGAATATTGCGAGTGGCTCCATCCATATTATGAATAGCTACATATACTTTTGAGTTATCCACAAAAGCTTGCGCCAAAATATCGGGGTCATTGGTTTCTACAACTACTCTATGCCCAGTAACATCTTTCCATAATTCATAAAATTTACGCAAGTGTGTGTACGTATAATTCCCATTATTTAACCTTCTTAATAATGCCCAAGGGTATGGATTATTATCAGGATTGTGTGCTAAATTGTAAAACCAATCTGATTTAGATACGATAAAAGGTACTGCTTTTAATAATCTATCTGGTTTTTCGAACAGTTGCATTAACATAGCGTTAATGGATTGAATGATTTCACCATCTCTAGCTTCGGTATATGCCGAAACACGTCCTTGACTATTTCTAATCCAAGGTCTTTCGGTTCTACCAAATTCCGATATTAAATGTGGCTTTACTTCTCCAAACTTATCATTACTATACGCCTCAATTAAATCCAGTATTGCCTCCATATTACTTCCTTGTCGACGTTGATCACTTCCTACTACATTAGCCCCATCATAAATATGAGTCGCATAAAAATCCATGGTATTATCTGTAATATCCATGAATCTTTTCTGATTTTTATTCCAATGATTAAACATTGGATTACCTGCTTCCATTTGTGGGAAAGCGGATGAATATCCTCCAATTAAAGTTTCTGGAAGTACCTTATGCAAATGATCTGCCATTTCTTTATGCAACTCAGACATTTGTGTTAAAATTTGGTCTGTGTTATTACCAAAATCCCTTGCATGTACAAAAGGTTCATTCATGATTTCATAATACCTTGGAATAACACCATCAAAAGCAGACTTTATATAGGTTTCTGCAAATCGCGCTGCTCTTTTATAATTTCCATTAGGAAGAAATATGTCATTAGGCGCATCGACCAAAATAACATCTGAGGTTTTTCTTTTATTAAATTCAGCTATTCCTACTCTACTCATCCAAGCATTTCGAATACTTTGTCCACCCGAAGTACCTACCGAAGGATTTGGATAAGCTGTAACTTTTCCATTTTGACGTGTTGTTCTACGTCCAGGTCCACTAGCTGCTCTTGCACGACCCACATCAAGATTATCTAAAATTTGCTGATTAATGTTATTCGAATCAAACTCATCACTCAAATAAGAGTTATGCATATTAAAATAACGTGTCCTATCTAAATCTGAAACGGTTCCAATAAATCGTTTATTTTCTAAATCTATAGTTACTTTTTTTGTGTTTTGAGCTTTGATACTAGCTGTAATAGCTAATGAAATAAAGAGCGTATTGAAAATAAGTCGTTTGGCTTTCATTTTATAATGAGCAATTAATTTGATTATAAGTTATAATCAAAACTAATCAGAAAATGCAGTCGTTATAATTTTTGATAATGATTTTCGATAAATTACCAAAAAAGTAAGCTTATGGGTATTAAAAAGGGCATTTGGCACAGTTAAACAAAATGAAAGTACAAATGAATACTTCCATCTACTGCATACACTAGTGTTGATAATACCTACAAAAGATTTGATGTGTAATTGTTGTTTAATATCTCTAAAGAAAATTTCAATATCCACCTTGCTTTGTATAGTTCTCCTATAGTATTAGCACACCAAGCAATTTGATTGATGTGCATATTTTTCTTTGGTCTTAATTCCTGTAAGCTCAATGAGCTCATCTTTTAAAAGATGATAATGTTGATTATTAGGTAATTCTAACTCTTTTACTGCTTTAAAAGCAATGTTATCCTTATGTCTTATTACAAAATACACTTGGTTGCTGTCCTAATGAATTTAATAAGGCAAAATACTAATCCCTAAAAAAACTCCAATCTCTATTTTTATCCTGAATAATTTAAAATAGATTTAGATGGAGAACTAATCATTCCTAAATGGTTAAGATTACTTGTGGTAGAACGAAGATCATTACTAATATCGCGTATCGATTGGCTATTTGCAAATTGATAAAACAACACCGATACTAAATTAGACCAACTTGTGAAAGCCTTCTGGTATTTATCTGTATTATATTGTTTAACTATTTTATAAAAACTGAGCTATTTAATTCAGAAATAATTTGAGCAAACAAAGTTATATTTGACATATGAGAAATGGAGTTTTTTGTAATATACCACAAAGGTAACTTTGTGGAACAAAATCATCTTTTCTATGTCAAAATTGCCCTTCTCGGATACGATTTTCTATCGAAAATTACTCGAATTTACAATTTTGACAGTTGAATAAAATTATGTTTAACTCACCTTTATTAAATAATTGAATATCCGTTTTTACTCATAATCCAGTAATACTAGCAATTACAAGCCTATCGAACAGTTTCTCTTCAAAATAT
>CANLCT010000036.1 GCA_947489195.1 uncultured Aquimarina sp.
ACAATCGTGGTTTTAAATTCTGTATCAAATTTGCGTCTGGTCATAATGCGTAATTTATTAAAAAATCACTTAATAAATTATATCAACAAAACTAGACATTCCACTATAGCCATAACAGTAATCAGTTATTAGTAACTATTTTACTCTATACCAGCCCATACTTGCTTAAATTTTTTCAAATTACTTGCCGTTAAATTTTCATTTGCCATAAATATTTTACCCCTGCTGGTTTTTGGGTCAAACGTCATAATTGTCGATGCTCCTAAATCAGAACCTGTATGACCAATTGAACCAGATTTAAAATACACCATAAACAATCCACTATTGGGTTCCTTTTTATTGATGTTATCCACTATCAAAGCATCACTAAAATTTTTCTTAAATAATTCCTCCCAAGATTCTTTAGTTAACAGTTTAGATGTTTTGTTATAGCCTTTAATCAATTCAATTAGATAAGTTGAAAGGTCATTTATAGTAGTTTTTAAACTACCATCAGGGTAAATTGCACAAGAGTATGGCTCTAGCGCTTTGTCTTGCTCATCGTATAATACAGCATGGTTTAATTTTTCTATGTCTTTATAAAACCAACCCGTACTATTCATTCCTAATGGTTTAAAAATAAATTCTTTAGTAAAACTATCGAATGATTTACCACTCACTTTTTCGATGATATATGCAGCAAGACCTGAAGCTATATTTGAATATTCGTATTTAGTACCTGCTTTTGATGTATTAAAATTCTTTTTAGAGTATTTACTGCCTTTTTTTGTTAGATATTCTTTCAAAAATACACCCAGTTCCATATTTGGCTTTACATCAAAAAAATATGATGATTCATAGTGTTTTTTGTTATCGATTATTCCAGAGGTATGAGTTGCTAAATGCCGTAATGTTATTTTATTTTCTTTTTTAAAATTAGGGTTTATAAATTCAAAATCAATATACTTACCAATGTCTTCATCTAAGTCAAGAAATCCCTTTTCATTTGCAATCATTAATGAAACACCAATAACGGTTTTACTAACCGAACCTATCGGTTGTATTGTTGAACCATTATATTTTAAAGCCTTTTCCTTATCTGCAAAACCAAAATAATTTAACTCTTTTATACTATCGTGTTTTACAGATGCAGTTGCATAACCAATAAATCCAGCATCTTGACTATAAGATTTAGACAACATAATTGCAATGAAACTAAGTGTCAATAAAAAAGTAGTGTAATTCATTTCAAATTTTTTATTATGATTAATATAACTACCAAAGCAGGATAAATACATTCTAAAAATACAATTATTTAATACTTAAAAAAGCATAAGCATTAAAACAAATAGTCCACTAACTTAAAAGAACTTCGTTTATTCATATTCACCGTTATTACTTTATATTTCTTATTTAAACAATTTATATCACTGCATTAGGTGCTTTGTAAGCTTTCATTTTGGTGAGCAGTTCATCGATATTTTCACTTACTAAAAGCATATTTCTATTTTCATGTTTTAAAAGTCCTTTATCAAACATATTATCCAAAAAACTAATTAAATCATTATAAAATCCATTAGTATTTAATATTCCAATAGGCTTTTTATGAAGACCTAATTGCCCCCAAGTTAGCATTTCAAAAAGTTCTTCCATTGTTCCAAATCCTCCAGGCAATGCAATCACTCCATCACAAAGGTCATTCATTATCGCTTTTCTCTCATGCATCGATTCAACTAAAATTAATTCCGTTAATCCTTTGTGGGCAATCTCTTTTGATTTTAAAAAATTTGGTAAAACGCCTATAACTTTTCCTGACTTTTCTAAAGCCCCATTTGCAATTGCGCCCATTAGTCCAATATTTGCTCCACCATAAACTAATTCAATATGCTCATGAGCTAATTTTTGGCCAAGTTTTCTGGCTTGAAATTCAAAATCTTTCTCAGTTCCGAAACTTGAGCCACAAAAAACAGTAATTCTATTCATCTATTATTTTTTTATCTATTCTATGATTCTCGAAAATTTCAATGACTCCTTTTAAAAAACCAATCATTACTTTACCTTTTATTGGATTTTTTCAAATTTTTTCTGAAAATCTTTTTTGATTCCATTCAAAAATTTAAGTGGATACATTTTTCATCTCAATGAAATCAATTTGTTTAACTTCTCGTTCTCAGAAAAACATACTACCTCAAATAAAGAACGTATTTAAAAAAATGCCTTTGATATAATTTTAGAGTTCTAACAGCTTCTCAAAAGCTTGTGGAGTAATCGCATTTTCAACTGAATATTCTCCAATTTTTGTGCGTCGTAATACCGAAAGGTGTGCCCCCGAAGATAATGCTTTTCCGAAATCATGGGCTAATGATCGTATATATGTCCCCTTACTGCAAACTACTCTAAAGTCTACATTTACACCATTAATGGCGGTGATTTCAAATTCGTTAATTTCAATTATTCTAGGCGAAATTTTAACTTCTTCATTATTTCGTGCGTATTCATATAAACGCTTTCCATCTTTTTTTAACGCAGAAAAAACAGGTGGAAATTGTTCTATTTGACCTTCAAATTGTTTTGTGGCCGCATATATTGCTTCCTCCGTAAGGTGGTCTATCGGATATTGAGCATCAAATTCAGTTTCCAAATCATAGGATGGCGTGGTTGCTCCTAAAGTAATGGTACCTGTATACTCTTTTATTTGGCCTTGTAGTTCATTTATTGTTTTTGTAGATTTCCCTGTGCAAATAAGTAATAAACCTGTAGCCAAAGGATCTAAAGTACCGGCATGACCTACTTTTATTTTTTTTATTCCAAATTGCTGACGAATTAACCATCGTAATTTATTAACCACCTGAAATGAGGACCACTCCAAAGGTTTATCGATCAATAAAGTTTGTCCATCTAAATAATCTTGCCCTCCCATATTTTTACAAAAAACCTACACTTATAGCAATCACTCCAACTATCAAACAGTATATAGCAAAATAAGATAGTTTACTCTTTTTTACTAAAGCAATCATCCACTTACAAGCAAAATAACCACTAATTAGCGCAGCTATAAAACCTGCTCCTAAAGCCATTCCATTACCCGTTTGTGTACTTATTGCTCCATCGAGCATATCTTTCCCTATTTTTCCAAAAATTAATGGAATTACCATTAAAAACGAAAAACGTGCTGCTTTAGATTTGTCGTTTCCTAACAATACCGAAGTGGCTATAGTTGCCCCACTACGCGATATTCCAGGCAACATGGCTATAGCTTGAGAAACCCCAATAACAATACTGTTTTTATAAGTAACTGGTTTGTTTGTGTTTTTAGATTTATCTGCCAACCACAACAGCACTGCTGTTATTAATAACATAAAACCTACAAAGGTTACTTTACCTCCAAAAAATTGCTCTAATTCTTCTTCAAAAAATAAGCCTATAATGACTGCTGGAATGGTCGATAGCATAATTTTAGCTACAAACTGAGTTTCTTCGTTCCATTCAAATTTTAATAATCCTGTAATAATATCAGCAATATCTTTTCTAAAAACAAAAATGGTACTTAATGCTGTTGCAAAATGTAATACTACAGTAAACATCATAGATTCTTCCCCTACTGTAGTATCCCCTAAAATAGCTTTTCCTAATTCTAAATGACCACTTGATGACACAGGTAAAAACTCGGTCAAGCCTTGAATTACTCCAAGGATAATAGCATCAATAACTTCCATAAAAAATTACTTGTTTGGATTTAATAGTATGGCATATACTTCAACTGCAAAGCCAATGAGTATTAATGTAGGTGCTAAACGAATACGCTGAAAATTGTAGATAGCAGGATTAAAAACATTGGGATCATCACTACCACCACCGGACATAAGTATAAATCCTAAAGAAATACATGCTAAACCAATAAGCATAAAAATGTAATTCTTTTTTCCGAAAATAAATTCGTCTGAAGATCTGTTATTTGTCTCTTTTGCCATTTTATTCATTTATTATTTCGTTAAAAAGCACTTTGTTTTCACAACTTAATTTCGAAATATGTGGAAAAACCCCATCTCTACTAAACGGTGTCCACCTGTTAATATGTTGCAAGGTAACTTCTTTTTCTAAAATATCTGCGCTTAACTTTTGGGTACTTAAACCATGTTTTAACGCATTATTTATATAATAATTATGTGTGTCATTTTGTAATTGAATATAAATATCGCCTCCATTACCAGAAGTAACATTTTGTACAACTCCAGTTACTGGACTTACGTGAGAAATAGTAACGTTTCTTACTGGTTTAAAAGTTATAAAGGCCAAGCTAATAACAATTAAAAAAATCAAAAAACAACAAGCTAAATATATTCGTTTAAACACGATAAAGTAATTTTAATAATACAATTCGTCAGTTTGCAAACTTAAGAATCGTTGTGCTGCAAAAAAAGTACTCAACCACGTAATTAACAATCCTAAAAGGAACACACCACCAAACACTGCTACTAATAGAATGATATCGGTAGTAAAATTAAATTCAACAAAAGTTTTATCAAGATAATATAACACTGCTCCCATACCAAGCAAGGCTAAAAATCCACCTAATGCCCCTAAGGCTAAGTTTAATTTTATAAAAGGCCTTCGAATAAACGACTTTGTGGCACCTACCATTTGCATTGTTTTAATGGTAAATCGTTTGGCATATACGGTTAATCGAATGGAATTATTAATTAAAAGCACCGCTATTAGTGTAAAAATACCACAAAGTAACAGCACCCAAAAACTAATTCGTTTGATATTCTCGTTAAGCAATGAAATTAAAGGCTTGTCATACACCACTTCGTCAACAAATTTTTTAGTCAAAATATCTTTGACAAAATCATCAATACTTACATTGTTTACAAATGCGGCATTGAGGTTGATATCGATAGAATTCTGCAAAGGATTAGTTCCTAAAAAGCTTATAAAATCTTCACCAATTTCTTTACTATGAGTTTCTGCAGCTTCTTTTTTTGATACAAATTTAGCAGATTTTACAGCTTCGGATAGTTTCAATTTTTTGGTCAACTGTACAGTTTCAACTTCTTTTGCTGTATCTTTAAGGTATATAGTTAAAGGAATTTGCTCTTTAAAATAGTCTGTAACTTTTTTACTATTTAATACCAAAAGCCCTAATAAACCTAATAAAAATAACACCAAGCCAATACTTACTATTACCGAAAAATAGGATGAAATTAATCTGCGTTTTTGATATTTTTCAAATTTTGAACTCAATGGACTTCCTGTTTTAATCTTTTAAAAATTACCCCTTCAATATGGCATAAAATTTACTTAAGCAGCTAATTTAGGAAATTGAATTTAATTGCCAACTCTCTTTTACATATACTGTTTATAAAATATATGCTAAATGCTCCTATACTTCTTTTATTTAAAACGTTTAATTCTTACTTTTGATAACATTAAGTAAAAATTAAAAAAACAATTATGGCTTTTGAATTACCTAAGTTATCATACGCATACGATGCGTTAGAACCACATATTGACGCACGTACTATGGAAATTCACCATAGTAAACACCATAATGGATACACAAACAACTTGAATGGGGCTATTGAAGGAAGTGATCTTGATGGAAAAACAATAGAAAACATTTTAACTAACCTTGATTTAGAAAACAAAGCTGTTCGTAATAATGGAGGGGGGTTTTACAATCACCGATTATTTTGGACTGTGATGTCGCCTGATGGTGGAGGAAAACCAACTGGAGAGTTAGCTGAGGCTATAAATGCTGCTTTTGGCTCATTTGAAGCTTTTAAAGATGCCTTTAAAAAAGCTGCTGCTACACAATTTGGATCAGGTTGGGCTTGGCTTTGTGTTTTAAAAGGTGGTAAAGTTGAAGTTTGTGCAACTGCAAACCAAGACAATCCATTAATGCCAGGTATTGGTTGTGGAGGCGCTCCTATATTAGGAGTTGATGTTTGGGAGCATGCCTACTATTTAAACTACCAAAATAGACGTCCAGATTATTTAGAGGCTTTCTTTAATGTAATTAACTGGGATGAGGTGTCTGCTCTTTATGCGCAAAACAAATAAGCTGTATAAGCTAGAAATAATTCAAGGGCAATAAACCCTTATCAGAATTAATAATAAATCAAAAGGCGTTTGAAATTCAAACGCCTTTTTTTTCGACTAAAAGTCGAAAAACACATTCACCATCAACTTGCCATAACACAAGCACATAACCCCCACGGTAGATGGTGCTGCAAATAAAAATAACTATACTAACTTTTTAATTTTTAAAACTTGCTAACCATAAATACTTTAAAAAAGCATTAAAATTGGAAAGCAAGTTTTTGGGGAATTTCATATTTAAAAAGAAACTATCTTAAAAACCTTTTACATCAAATACTTTAGTCACAATAATTGCATTTAATTGCTATTTTTTTAAACCAAATAGCTTTTATATACAAAAACATAACTGAGCTTAGTTGTTATTCCTTTTTACAGGTAGTTTGTATGTTTATGCGACTATTTTAATATCAAAAGTTAATTCTGTTTACTTTTTTAATTCCAAATTAACTACTGCAAATTTACTATTGCACTAGACTTTCTTAATGCCATTATTGTCTCAAATTAATTATAGTTTTGTTTCAAAATAAGAGTAAAACTAAATTTCAAAAATTAGTAGGTAATGTACTTTGGGGAAAAATTTAGCAATTACTTTGTACCAGTCTGCTATTAAAATCAGCACATAAGAATTAAATAGTGTTTTGCTTGTTACTGTAGAGAAATATTGTAAAATATATGCAGTGTTTTATTGGCAATTTGCAATTCTGTCTTAAAAAAAACCAATTAAAAACAACTTATTTTAACCATAAGATGCATTTTAAAACCCATTGAATATTTGTATTTATTGTATTTTAAGCTCCTATAAAAATCAAATACAACTAGTACAATTTTCTAAAAATTATTATCGCGTAAATAATTGTTAATTTTAGGTCAATATTATAATAACTAATCCTTTTTATAATAATCAGTCCCCTATTGAGCTCAAAACATATGTTTATACAATATTATATAACGCTAATTATTGCTTTTCTACACTTAAGTATAGGCTATTCTCAAACTCCTCAATTTGATCATTTTTATACAAATAACGGCCTTTCAAACAATTCTATTTTTAGTATGGAAATTGACAGCAAAGGATATATTTGGCTAGGCACACGTAATGGACTTAATAAATTTGATGGCAAAACATTTACCGCTTATAAACCAAATGCAAATACCTACGGTCATATTATTGGAAATAATATTACAGCCATTAAAGAAGATGACAAAGGACACTTATGGGTACTAACAAGTAATGGTGGACTCAACAGATTAGATAAAGACAAAAAAGAATTCATTTTTTACAACCAACCTCATGTAACAAGCTTTTCTGATGAATGGCCGAGTGATTTACTTGTTCAAAATGACAGTTTAATTTGGACAAAAAAAAAGAATGCCATTGGTGTTTATAACACAAAAATAAATTACTTTTTCTCAAAAAATGAACCACAACTAGCTTCTCACTTTATTTTTTCAAAAAAACCTGACAAACAAGTATTATGTAGTGGTAAATTTGGAATAAAGACCTACCATCTAAAAAAAACTAGTATAAAAAGTAGTCTAAAATACTCTGAACCTGTTTACTATTTAGATCATTATAAAAATAATTATATCGCAGCTACAGCTCAAGGTGTTTTCCTTTTTGATAAAAATTTTAAACCCATTAAAACACTCTTAAATTATAAAGAAGCACCTACAAATTTTAAACCCAGTAACATCAACAGCTTAGTTATTGATGATATTAATTTATGGATTGGTACTTCTAAAGGCTTATACCTATTTTCAAAAAAACGAAACCAAACACACGATACTTCTACCAAATTAGCCTACAAATATAGTAGCAGATCATTAGTAGCTCATAATATTTTACATTTAAAACACGATGTTTTTGGCAATCTATGGATTGGAACAGCCTCCTTTGGCATCTACCTCCATAATAAGTTAAAAAATCAATTCAACTTTATTTCTCGTAACAAAACCGCCTTAAATTCTGCTTTAAAAAGACAAATAAATCCTGTAAGTGCTATTTTAAAAAGTAATGATAATGCACTTTGGGTAGGCACCAAAAACAAAGGAATTGAAGTTTATGACAAAAAAGGGAACTTAAAAAATTACACCAACTTTTTTACTAAAAAAGAAAATAAGCGTCCTATAATTGGTGTTCGAGAACTTTTTCAAGACTCACAAAACAATATATGGATCGCTGCTGCCAATTTTATCGGAAAATACAATTCAAAAAAAGATCGAATTGAAACTATAGACCATACTTTTAACTGGGATTGGCCCTACCAAAGCTATACTATTAAAGAATTTACTCCTGGCACATTAACATTAACAGGAGCCCATTTTATAGGTGAAGTAAACTTAAACACTCGAATACTAAAAAAATTTCCAACCAAAGGAAATAACATATTACACAATGGAATTAGGGATATTGGAATGGACAAACACCAAAATCTTTGGATAGCTCAAAATTACCATGGCTTAGTAAAAATAAATAAAGAACGTACTATATATACCCCATTTAAAAAAGGTATAAATGGTATTACAGACAACAAAATTTATGCACTTGAAATTAACGACAATAGCATTTGGCTTGCTACCAATAGTGGGCTAAATCTTTTTTGCACCGAAGAGAACAAAGTGATCAAAACCTTTTTTGAAGAAGATGGTTTATCAAGCAACATTATTTATTCTGTAAAACTAGATAAGGATAAAAACCTATGGATGAGTACCAGCAATGGTATAAGCAAATTAAATACTAAAACACATAAAATTACGAATTACCTTTTAGATGAGTTTTTTTTAGACGATGCCTTTTATTTTAGTAAAGACAATTCTTTTTTTTATGGAGGCTACCAAGATATTATTTGTTTCAAACCAAAAAACATAACCAACAACATTAATAAAATTAAAACTACTGTTGATGATTTTTATTTAGCCAATCGACTCGTTAAAGTAGGTGATACTATAAATAACGAGATCTTATTAACTAACAGCATACAAAATAATACAGAAATCAATTTAAATCATAAACAAAATACATTTTCATTCTCTTTTAGTGCAGCCCCTATTAATTACTTTAAAAAACTTAAATTCAAATATAAATTAGAAGGATTACAAGACGATTGGATATACCCAAAAAACTCCACAACGCTTGCTAATTATACCACGGTACCACCCGGAAAATACACCTTTAAAACATCGGTATTAAATAATGATCACTCATGGAGCACTCCTTTTAATATAAACATTACTATTGCTCCTCCTTTTTGGCAAACTGGCTGGTTTAAAGTGCTAGCTATTTCTTTCTTTTTATTAGGCATTTATGGTTTTGTTCAATTACGCCTATACCAACTTAAAAAAAGCAAAATACTTTTGGCTCAAAAAGTAGCCAAACAAACAGAAGCTTTAAAGAAACAAAATAAACAAATAAAAAATATTTCTGAAAAATTACACAAAGCTGACCAAAGTAAGCTACAGTTATTTACAAATATTTCTCACGAATTTAGAACCCCGCTTACTTTAATTTTAGGCCACCTTGAACATTTGAACAAAAATAAATTCGAACATTCAAAATCAATTATCAAAAAAAATGCAGATAGACTGCTAACTATGGTAAATCAATTGATTGAAGTTCGTAAAATTGATCAAAAAAAATTACAACTAAACGTTACCGAATTTGACATTGTAGCCTTTACAAGCAATATTGTAAACTCATTCCAAGTACTAGCAGAAGAAAAAAATATTGATCTTCATTTTTTTTCAACCGAAAAAAATTTAACAATCTGGCTTGATCCCGACAAAACTGAAAAAATAATTTTCAATCTACTTACCAACGCCATCAAATACACCCCAAAAAACAAACATATTTCTATTGAAATTGAAGAAGACAATAACAAAATCAACCTTATAGTAAAAGATAATGGCATTGGAATATCCGAACAATCCCTTCCTTTTATTTTTGATCGTTTTTATAGATCACAGCAAGATAATTTCGAAGGCCATGGCATTGGATTATCTTTAGTCAAAGGGCTTGCAGAACTACAGCACGCGAGCATAAAAGCCACAAGTAAACTAGATCAAGGAAGTATTTTTACCGTTACTTTTAAAAAAGGAAACACCCATTTTACAAAAAGTGAAATTGTTGATCAACAAATAAAACAACCTCAAACCCCTTTAAATCTCGATAAAAAAAGCACCATCAAAACTAATTTTGGACAAACAATTTTAATTGTTGAAGATAATATAGAACTGACCAATTATATAATTACATTACTTGAAAAAGACTATATTGTAAAAACTGCAGCCAATGGATTAGAAGGCCTACAAGTATTAAAACAATTTAGTCCCGATTTAATAATTTCTGATATTATGATGCCTTTTATGGATGGAGTCGCATTTTGTCGAAGTGTTAAATCAAATATTGAAACCTCGCATATTCCATTTATTTTACTTACTGCAGTAACCAATTTGGAAACCAAAATAGAAGGGTTTACTCTAGGTATTGACAACTATATTGAAAAACCTTTTAATAGCAATGAATTACTTGCTCGTATAGCTGCATTACTCTCCAACAGGGCTTTATTTAAAAAATATATTTTAACTTATAATTCTACTAATGAAATCAATAAAGAATGGCTAAACAAACATGATGCGCTGTTTTGGAAAAAAGTAAACACCTTAATTAATGAAAATTATACTAATCCCGATTTTACTGCCGAAAAACTAGCGCCATTGCTAAATATGAGTAGAGCTACATTTTATAGAAAATTTAAAGATTTAACAGGTTTAAATATTGCAGAGCACATTAGAAAAACACGTTTACACAAAGCAAAAGAATTGCTTTTAAATGAGGTGATTTCTATTGGTGAGCTTGGTTCTTTAGTAGGCTTTAAAAGCAGCACTCAATTTAGAACAAATTTTAAAAATGAATTTGGAGATACTCCCTCTCAATTTATAAAAAAGCAAAAAGGTTAATTAGCCTTTTTTATTTATATCCAAAAAAACACAACTTATTGAAAATAAAAAAGGTATACATAAAGTACACCTTTTTTGCCCCAAATCTACCATGAACTTAACCTACTTATGTTATGGTGATACTAATATAAGCCCATATTCCCTTGAAACAAAATAAATTAGACAAAAGGCTAAAAAACTTGTTAAAATGCATTGTCGGGTCTAAAATGCAGGAATTTAACCACTTATACCTAGTAAGCTCTTTCATTGTTACCCTCATAAAAATTTATGAAAGCTTTGTTTACAACTCTGTTCCCTCCAGGTGTTGGGTAATTCCCTGTAAAGTACCAGTCTCCTAAATTATTTGGACAAGCTTTATGTAAATTATCAACTGTTTGATAAATAATTTTAACTTCAGCTTTTACAGACTCTTCTGTTAATAACACAGAAATTTTATCACTTATTTGCTCATCAGTAAAGCCTTCATAAATTTCATTTACAAAATTTTTAACTTCACCATCCGCTAAATGCTCTTGCATTTTACATTTTTTGTACACTTCATCCACTAATTCATAATTATTAGTATCTTTTAGTAACTCCAATGCTGCTTTAAATGCAATTAAGCCTTCCATACGCGCCATATCTATTCCATAGCAATCTGGAAATCGTATTTGTGGTGCCGATGATACTACAACAATCTTTTTTGGATTTAAACGATCCATCATTTTAATGATACTCTTTTTAAGTGTTGTTCCTCGAACAATACTATCATCAATAATCACTAAATTATCTGTTGGTTTTACAACACCATAAGTTACATCGTATACATGTGCTACTAAATCATCTCTACTACTATCTTCGGTAATAAAGGTTCTAAGCTTAGCATCTTTAATAGCGATTTTTTCTGTTCTAATTTTAGGTGATAAAATTTCGCGTAAACGCGCATTTGACAACTTATCTTTTTCCGCTAAAATCGAAGCTTCTTTTTGCTTATTTAACTCATCTTGTGCTGCTTCTACCAATCCATAAAATGAGGTTTCAGCAGTATTCGGAATAAATGAAAATACCGAATTTGTGGTATCATGCTTAATTTCTTTAAGCACCTGAGGCATAACTAGCCTTCCTAATTCTTTTCTTTCCTTATAAATATCAGCATCACTTCCTCTAGAAAAATAAATACGCTCAAAAGAACAAGCCTTGCGTTCTAATGGAGTAATAATTTCTTCAATACTAGTATCGCCATCCTTTTTTACTATGATAGCCTTTCCTGGCTCTAACTCATGAACTTCATTGATATCTACATTAAATACCGTTTGAATCACTGGTCGTTCTGATGCTACTACTACAACTTCATCGTCTTTGTAGTAAAATGCTGGTCTAATTCCTGCTGGATCACGTAAAACAAAAGCATCACCATGCCCTAACATTCCTACCATAGCATAACCACCATCCCAACGTTTTGATGATTTTTTAAGAATTTTAGCTACATTTAAACGCTTGGCAATTTCTGGCGAAGCATCAACTTTGCTATATCCTTCCTTTTTTAATTTTTTATATAATTTGGAAACTTCTCCATCAAGGAAGTGACCTATTTTTTCCATTACCGTAATGGTATCTACATTATCCTTTGGGTGTTGCCCTAAACGCAATAGATTTGAAAACAACTCCGTATTGTTCGTCATATTAAAGTTACCCGCAACTATTAAATTACGATGCATCCAATTATTTTGGCGTAAAAAAGGATGAACACTCTCAATACTATTTTTACCATGAGTTCCATAACGGACATGACCCAAAAACGCCTCTCCTATATAAGGCACATTTTCTTTAAGCCATTTGATATCCTCGGCATTATCATCACTACTATCTTTTACCTTTTCATTAATACTTTCATTAATTTGCTTAAATATATCCTGAATTGGTGCTTGTTCGTTTGAACGGACTCTGCTAATGTAACGTTGCCCAGGGTTCATATTTAATTTGATGCTCGCAAAACCGGCTCCATCCTGACCGCGATTATGTTGCTTTTCCATCATTAAATACATTTTATTTACGCCATAAAATGCTGTGCCGTATTTTTCTTTATAATACTCAAGTGGTTTTAATAATCGAATAAAAGCAATTCCACATTCATGTTTAATAGCATCACTCATAAGTAGGTAACATTAGGTGTTAAAATATGTAATTTGCAATTTTTAAGCCAATTCAATTTCAAATTGAGTTAACTCTTTAAATTGGCGTAAACGTTGATTTATTTCTGTTTTTGATAGCTTTTGCATACGTTCTGTTCCAAATTTCTCCACACAAAATGAGGCTAAATTAGATCCATGAATAATTGCTTTTTTCATATTTTGAAATGAAAAATCATTAGTACTTGCTAAATAACCAGTAAAGCCACCTGCAAAAGTATCTCCTGCACCAGTTGGGTCAAAAACCTCTTCTAATGGAAGTGCAGGTGCAAAAAACACTTGTTCTTTATAAAATAAAAAGGCTCCATGTTCTCCTTTTTTAATTACCACATATTTTGGTCCCATTTTAGCAATTACGCGTGCCGCTTTTACTAATGAGTATTCGCCACTTAACTGACGTGCTTCTTCGTCATTTATTGTAATTACATCAACTTCAGCAATTGTCTTTTTTAAATCATCTAAAGCAATATCCATCCAAAAATTCATAGTATCTAATACTATTAATTTTGGTCGAACTTCCATTTGCTTGATTACAGACAACTGTACTAAAGGGTGTAAATTTCCTAACATAACTACCTCAGCGTTTTTAAAATCCTGAGGTACCACGGGAGTAAAATTTTCTAATACATTTAATTGAGTTTCCAAAGTATCGCGCGAATTCATATCATTATGGTAACGACCGCTCCAAAAGAAAGTTTTTCCACCCGAAACTACCTCTAGAGACGAAACATCAATATTTCGATCTTTAAGGATTTGGATGTTATTTTCTGGAAAATCGTCGCCAACAACGGATACTATTGCCATTGGAACTCTAAAGTTAGACGCAGATAAGCCAATATAAGTAGCAGCGCCACCTAAAATCTTATCGGTCTTTCCAAACGGGGTTTCGATTGCATCGAAAGCCACCGTTCCTACAATAAGTAGTTTACTCATAAAAAGTGGAAGTAATTTTTTGCAAATATACGTTCTTTTTACAGAAATAACGGTTTGATCATTTATTTCTAAACTTGTTTATAAATTTAAAAATCATAATTCAACCCACTTTAATAGGTCAAAAAATCCATTTCAGCTTTTAACATGTGTAAATACTGAGACTTAGCCATTTTTTTGTTTTTATCATATTGATAACTATACCTGAAACAAAAAAACCGCTTTTTCAAGCGGTTTAAATAATTAAAAAAATATAAAAAACTAAACTATCTTATTCAATTTCAATTAGACTAAAATCGTCTACATAAAAAATGGCATTTTGCCTTATTGGAAACAAATCAAAATGCAATCGTAATGGGTTTCCGGCTAAGCCTACACCCATAAATTCTTTTTCTACTTTTATCCATTCATTTTCGGGACTAAAAACTAAACTAAAAAACTTTCTGGCCACATCATTAAATCGACCATCGGAATAAATTCGTGTATTGATTTGTGGTTTTACTCCCTCAATGCTAGGAGCTTTTTGACTAATATATATCCAATAAGAAACACGGTAATTTTTACCTGCTTCTACTTCAAATAATTTATCTGTAGTTAATTTTGTATCGCCAGTTGTTTCGTTTGTAACAAACTTTAAACTATACTTACCCGTATGTACAACCTCTTCACTAATGGCAAATACTTCACTTTCCTCAAAAGGCACAAAACCTGTTAAATTACCTCGTTCAAAACCTGAGTTTTCTGTAAATAAATTTTTTGAAAAAGGAACTACACTTATGTTAGAAAAGGAAGCAACCTCGCCATTTACATCAGACTGTAAACCTCCTGCCATAAAACTTAAAGTTGCTAATGCCCTTTCAGGAATTTCTGCATCCGTTGACAATACCAATTGCGTTAAATTATCGGGATTTAATGTAACCGCTGTTACTGAAAACGCTTCTCCCTCAACATTTAAACTAAACTGTGTTGCTATAGAGCTTGAAGGTTCGGCTAAATCTCTTGAAAATTGGATTACAATACCTCCATCTTCTTGTTGGACAATATCGCCTGTAATTACTGGTATTGGAGTAAATACTTTAGGGGTTAAGACCTCACTAATTTCATGTATAATTGCATTCTGCTTTGTTTCCAAATTTCGAGATAAATTATCAATTTCAATAGCTGTTCCATTAAAATTTATTCTTACTATTTCCCTTAAAAGTTCGGCATCCATTTCTACAGACCTAAGAGTATTGATCTCATCATTACCTCCTGAAGATAATGGGTTTAAACTTTTATCTAATTCATCAACTTTCTTTTTCCCTGCAACTATATGGTATAATAATAAATTCCCTAAACTAGCCCTTGATTCAATATTTGTCATATCAACTTCAAATTCATTTTGAGGTTGAGGAACAAAAATGGTCAACTCTTGTCTATTTTGATCTAAAATATCGGCAACACTAAAATAGGTTCTTTCTTCATTTTCTGATGCCTGTTTTTTTATCGCATACCCACCTTCATCAGCTCCTAAAGTTTCGAACCCAAAAGATTTTGCTAGTTCATCTGTTATAATTGATGCTTCTGCAGCAGCAAAAAAGCCTGCATATTTTTCGCTACTTTTAAAAAATTCAAATGCTGTTATTGGTTTTTGATCTACTCCTTTTAAGCTATCATCTTCAGTACAACTAAATAAAAAAATTGCAAGAAAAGACACTAGCCCATATAAAATTATTTTTTTCATCATCTAAGCTTCTTAATTATCTAATTACACCAACGGTTATTAATCTTTCATCTAAAATGCCACTTTCAAATTCAAGTGTTAATTTTAACAACACACTAAAACCATCTTCTTGACTTATAGCTTCCATCTCTATTGGACAGTCATCAATTTCTTCACACAATAGTGTTCTAAGTATTGCTTTTACAAAAACACTTCTTTCATTTTCTACTACATTGGTTTCTAAACTAACTCCTGCTTCATCAGTAAAAATGACATATTTACTTCCGTCGGCAACATTAGGTGTGTTATCAAAAGTCCAAGTACTTTTTACTACATTTTCGTTATTCCACCTAAGCAAAGCCAAATCATTAACTCTTAAGCCAAAGCGACCGGAGTTTAATAACACATTACCCTCTCTATCTCTACGTTGTATTGCCTGCACTTCGGGAGGTAGCTCCACTGTTAAGTTAATTTCTTCAGGAATAACAACAGAAGTATCTAAGGTTTCATCGCAAGCAAAAACACAAACCAATAAGCACAAAAACACTAGTTTATTTATAAATTTTGTTATCATAAGCTTTTAATTTTCTGCTCCGGCATACCCAGAGTTTTGTTTTAATCTTGAATTTAAATCTCTTTCTTGTTGCGGAATTGGCAAACGGTACATATGAGGTTGAAAATTAAGTCCTGGTATTTCGGGGTTAGTAGCATTTCCGACAACATTAAAAATCAAACCATCTGGAAACTGCCCAGTTCGAGCTCCAAAAATTGAAGGAGGCGCCAAAGCTATATTTGTTACCACCTCTTCCAGCACTCCATTTCTTACTAAATCATCACGCCTATGCCCTTCATAACAAAGTTCTTTTCTACGCTCCCTCAAAATAGCTGCAATGGCATCTCTTTCCGACACTATATTTGTCATGTCAACATCTACTGCTAAACCTGCTGTTACCCTAATTGTTGGATCAGCTCTATCTTTATTATTTGCATTTAAGGTCATCCTTAATTCTTCGTCCGTTACAATTCTGTGTACATCAGGATTTATATTCATACGACTAATATCGCCAGGTGTAATACCTCCTCTTTCATTAAAATCATCTAAGGCAAATGCGCGCCTACGTACTATGTTTACAAATTCCATAGCCTCTGCCAAATCACCTTCCATACCTACAATAGCTTCTGCTTGCATTAATAATACATCAGCATACCTTAAGTAAGGGAAATCAAAATCACGATCGCCAATGTTATTTGCATTTGCTGGCAAATCCCTAATATATTTATAGGTTGACCAAGCACCTATGCGTTCATTTTTTCCAATATCATTAATATCATTGGTTCTATTTACATCCCTAACATTAAAATTGGATACGTTAACTAAAAAACGTTGATCGTTTACCGGTAATGGGTATTTAATACCGAAAACCTGAGCAAAATTGGTTGTATTATCTACATCAAAACCATCAAAATAGCTTAGAACAAATTCATATTGTGTTGATCGTGTAAAAAAAGATCCATTTGGAGGACCCGTAAACACCCCAAAAGTATCCCCTAAACTACTTCCATCTCCTGCTCCATTGCTAACAAAACCTACACTAAAAATCATTTCGGTATTACTACTTTCGCTTGCTGGCTGAAATATGTCTTTATAATTTTTCATTAATGAATATTGTCCACTAACAATTACCTCTGAAAACAATCCAGATGCCTTTGTATACAATTCTTTTGACGTATAATTTTCACTAGCTTCTGATAAATTAGTTAAGCCTATTTGCTTAGGAAAGTTAAAACCTTCTTTTATGATATCGTTTTTAATGAATCCAGCAATTTGAAGGTACACCTTACCTAAAAGCGCTTTTGCTGCTAAATTTGAAGCCACTGATGCCCTTCCTAGCATAGGGTCGGGTAAATTTTCGATTCCAAAAAGAAGGTCTTCTTCAATAGCTTTATACACCTCGGTTGGAGTAGCATTGGTTTTAAGGCTTAAGTCAACATCATTAATATCACTTATAAAATCAGTTTCTAATAATAATACTGGACGCTCAAAGGCTTTTACTAAATTGAAATACAATACCGCCCTTAAAAAACGTGCTTGCGATATGGAAGATAAAAACTCATCCGCTTCTAATTCACCAGAATCAAACTTCTGATTTAATAAACCAACACTTCTATTTACAGTAACTATACCTTCATAATGAGCGCGCCACATCCTTAAATAATCAATATTTTCGGGTCTGATATTATTAATACGAATTGAAGAAGGATTAAACCTTGGTATGGAAAAAACATCTACCCCTACATCGCCCCAAATAAAAGGATAACCCGAAGCATCAAATACGAATTGTGATCGTAAAGTGCTATAAGCTCCTCTTAATATTAATTCTGAAGTTAAATCACTAGTATTATTTACCGATGAATTTTTCTCTTCTAAATCTCCACATCCGAATAAGGCAAACAAAAGTAAAAAACACCCTATTGCAATCGTTTTTAATGTGTTCATATTTTTAGTATACATTTTCTATTTTTTTAAAAAGTTGCCTTAACTCCAAACCTAAATGAACGTGCTCTGGGATAGGCGTCAAAATCTATTCCTGGAGCCAATGCATTATTCCCCACACTTACATCTGGATCATAGCCCGAATAGTTACTCCATACATAAATATTATCTATTGCTCCGTATATTCTTAACTGGCTTAATGATAAGGATTTTACCACTTTAGGACTCAAACTATATCCTAATGATATGTTTGCTAACCGCAAATAAGAACCATCTTCCACATAAGTATCATCTGACACAATATTATTAGACCCTTGAACATCGATTAATCCGTTAATACTAGGCACATTTGTATCTGTATTTGAAGGGGAAAAACGATCATTTATTATGGATAACTTATTGTTATTAGGTAAGTGACTACGCGTTCCTAAAAATCTATTTTTGTTGTAAATATCATTTCCGTAAGACCAATTCATTACAAAAGAAAAATCGAAGCTTTTATAATTAAACGTATTAGTTACTCCTCCAAAATGATCTGCTTGGGTGCGCGCTATAATTGTACGGTCATTTTCATTATCCACTACTCCATCACCATCTTGATCTTTATATTTACGCAAACCTGGTCTGTAACTAGTTACTCCACTAATGCGGGCAACACCTGGCTTTAATGTGAATGAAGAGGAACTTGTATCTCCATTTTGTACACGTGCTGCGTTACGCACACTGGCAATATCCGCATCAGAATTTGCATTAGCGGTACCACCTTGCAGGTATAAACTTGCTGCTTCGGCATCGCTTAAGCCATCAAATTCAACAAAATCACTGTAACGATATATACCATCGGACTGATACCCAAAATAGGTCCCTATTTCTTCTCCTGGTCTAATTAATACGTCTTGATTTACACGTTGTTCAAATGGAGCATTTAATATAAATTGATCATTATTACTGCCTAAGTTTTCGATTTTATTTTTACTAAATGTGATATTAAAGTTTGTATTCCATGAAAAATCTTTTGCTTTTAGCACCGTAGCATTTAGAGAAAGCTCCAATCCTTTGTTTCGAATTTCGCCTAAATTGGTGAAAAATCCAGAAACACGTTGCCCCGAAACATTAATAAACAACCCTAAATCGGATGACGTTGGAAGAAAATACAACAAATCACGTGTTGCTTTTTCAAAATAACTTGCTTCAATATTTACTCTGTTATTAAACAAGCCTATTTGAGTTCCTAGATCAATAGATTCTGTAGTTTCCCAAGTAAGTTCTCTGTTACTTAATCGAGTAACCACAGCTCCATTTACAGGATTAATACTTACGGCCTCTCGTGCTATTCCAAAAGGAATCCTGTCATTACCTGTAATACCATAACTAGCTTTAAATTCTAAATTACCAATTACTGGTGCTAATGATTTAAATATTTTTTCTTTAGACGCTATCCATTTTCCTCCAAAAGCATAAAAATATCCTGTTTGACTCCCTGGTAAAAATCGTGATGATTTGTCTACTCTTACCGTTGAGTTTAAAAAGTACTTCCATTTATAATTATATCTTGCTCTAAAAAAACCTGATTTTAATGTACTATTATTAATTCCACTTGAAGTTTGATCTGGAGTACCCTCACCTAAATTATCCACATTCACTGAATTTGTACTAAACTCAATAGTTCTAGATCCTCTAAACTCAAAAGCATTAAACCATTGGTTAGCACCTAATTCTGTAGTAAAATTGTGTTGCCCCATCTTAAAATCGTATTGCAGTTTATTTTCATTTACTAATGTAAATCCTTGATTATTACTTGTAAAAGCAATCCCGTTAAAAAACCTTCCAAAACCAAAATCCCTATTAAAAAAAGCTTTACCACTATTAATAAAAAAACGCCCACCTAAACTAGTCGTTAATTTTAATTTAGGTAAAATTTCATACGTTAAACGCGTATTAAACCTACCGCTTGTAGCTGTTTGTACGTTTGTGTTATCCGAAATCAATCGATTTGGATTAGCCACAATTCTACCATCAATTTCTTCAATTAATCCAGATGCTTCATTAATTACTATATTAATATCTTCACCCTCATCTTGATCTCTAAATCTGATATCTGTTCTACCTTGTACGGGTTGGGCTATTGCCAAATTTGTAATAATACCACTACGTTGGGTACCTGTACTACCCTCGCTAGCGGCAGTAACTACTCCATTTCGCTTTACAAATGCTGCGTTTAAATCAATATCAAATTTTAATTTGTCGTTTACTTTGCTCGAGCTTCTTAGATTTACAGCATGTCTTTCAAAATCGGATTGTTTAATTACCCCTTCTTGATTAGTATAACTGTAGTTACCTGCATAAGTAAACTTATCAGTACCTCCTTGCACGTTTAAAGAATACTTTCTTAACTGTGCATCTCTAAAAATTTGATCTCTCCAATCATTTACCACCAACCTAGGATCATCAAACCTAAGTGTATTACCAGCATTGTCTCTATAAATTAATGCAGTAGCATTAAAATTACCTCTATCATTTAGCACATATGGATTAGCATCATTATAAAAATTTATATATTCCTGCGGACTCAAAAAATCAACATGCCTTCCTATACGTTGTATACCTACTACAGATTCAAAACTCAGTTTAGGTTTATCCTTTGTACCCGATTTTGTAGTAATTAATACAACTCCATTTGCTCCACGTGTTCCATATACAGCTGTTGCCGAAGCATCTTTTAATATCGTAATTGACTCAATAGTAGAAGGATCTAAATCGGCCAAGGGACTCGAAAAACTATTTCCTAAACCAACACTGGCACCAACAGAATTACCACCTCCCTCTGTAATAATAGGCTGACCATCTATAACATATAAAGGATCTGCGTTAGCTAAAAGTGATGTTGTTCCTCTTACCCTAACCTTTAAACCTGCTCCTGGTCCACCTTCAGAAGAAATTACTTGCACTCCAGGCGCTTTTGCCTGTAACGTCTGTTCAAATGAAACAGCTTGTACTTTATCAATATCTTCAGCTTTTAGAGACACCACAGCTCCAGTCAATTCTTCTTTTTTAGAGGTACCATAACCAATTACAATTACCTCATCTAATTGATTTACATCTTCAATTAAATTGACATTTATATTTTGTTTTTCTTTCACTTTTACCTCTAGGTTCTCGTAACCTACATATGAAAACTTTAAAATATCACCTTGATTCGCATTAATAAGATATTGTCCATCAAAATCTGTTACTACTCCTTTATTTGTTCCTTTAATTATAATTGAAACACCTGGCAAAGGAATATCATCACTAGAAACTACTCCTTGAATTGTTATTGATTGTGCTTGGACAATACCATAACTCAACAATAGAAATAGCAACACTAAAAATCGAGATTCCTTTATACTAAATAGATTTTTAATCATTGGCTTGTTTAGCTTTTAACATTTTTTTAAAATTAAAAAACACTAACAAACTAATGACTAACAGATGTTTATATAGACACTCCAAATGTTTAAAACATCAACTATCAATATTCCTTATTTAAAAGGCTTTTTTTTAAACATTTGTTGTAAACAGAAAAATCTTACAAAAAAGGAAGAATAACACAAACTAAATGCTTGCATATAGCGAAAACATTATAAATAAAATTATTTATAAAAATTAAACAAAAACACATAAACAAAACAAATGATTTATATTATCAACTAAAAATTAACCATTTATAAACAAATAATTAAAATGGACAACGAAAATTAGCGTCAATAATATTTGATTTCTTTTATTTTTTTGTGCTTACAGAATAAAGTTACTTTATTAATTCGGCTTCAACAATAACTTCAACTTCTTCTGCGATTTTATAAAACATTAACGAAGGTATTTTAATATTAAAATCTTGCAAAAGCAATTTAAAACGTGAGGTAAGCTTATAATTCATCTCTATTTTTTCTAATTTAATTGAAATAGGAAGCTCTTTTTCTACTCCGTGTATTGCAAAAACCCCCTGTATATCAAATATTTTACTGGTATCAAAATCCAGATTATCAATTTTAGCTTTTAAACTTGCGGAGGGATATTGATCACTTTCCATATAATTTTCATTAAAATGTTCTTGCATTAATGAATTTGGAAAAATAAAATCTTTAATATGTAATAAAGCGACTAGGGCTCCATCATTTATTCTTAAAATAGTTTTTACTTTTTTATTTTTTGCATGTATCGGCTCTAAGGCTGTTTTTGCAGCATCAAATGTTATTTCGCCCGAATTTGTTCTGTATATTTCTTGACTAAAAAGTCTGTAACTACCTATATTAATCAATAAAAAAACAAGAAGAATCTGTTTTCTATTATTTTTCCAATTTGCCATCATTTATCCATTGTTCAAAGGTAGTTACAAATGATGCCGACAATGGTCCTTCGGATGATGGAGGCATTGTTCCATTACTCATTCTAGCAAACATTTTATCTGCATTTGCATTTACCTGATCAAAAGTAACAAAAACAGCACTAGCCGGTGCACCAAATCTAGGCGTTGTGCCATGGCATTTTGAACATCTTCCTTCGATCAAAGCTGATATATCTTTTTCAAAAGTAAGTTTTACTTCCGAAACAGGGTTATTATCTGTACCAGATGGCACATCTTGCAAATCATTTTCACTATCACCACTACAACTTATTAATAAAAAAGCACTTATAATTGTATAACTCAGTAGTTTCATGGTAATTTGTATTAAAATGTTAAGTTTTAGTCAATCATAACGACCTATCCTTACAAACTAGCTGCTATGAAATTTATTGTATTTATATTAAGCATTATCGTCGGTACACAAGCTTATTCACAAGATGATCTTTTACAAGCATTAGAATCTGATGCTAACATTTCTAAAAATACTTCAATTTCTTCAACTTTTAAAAGTTACAAACTTATAAATTTTGAAACTACAAAACTTGTTCCTAAAAAACATTTAGACTTTATTATTGCTCATCGTTTTGGTACCGTTAAAAATGGAATTGACGATTTGTTTGGTTTAGATCAAGCATCGACAAGAATATTATTTATTTATGGATTAACCAACACAATAAATCTTAGCTTTTCGCGAAGTAAATTTGGAAGAACTTATGATCTTGCTGCTAAATACCGCCTTAAAGCACAAGAAAAAAATGGTTTTCCACTTAGTATAGTAGGCTATAACCTAATTGCTGTTGATACTGAATTAGACAGAGAACTCTCTGTTTTACCAAAACTAAACTTTGAAAATCGTTTACGATATGCCAATCAGCTTATTGTATCGCGTAAATTTAGCTCTAAGCTTTCGCTAGAAGTTATTCCCACTTTTTTTTATGATGGTCTTGTGCGGAGTCCAGAGCAAGAAAATGCTCAATTTGCTATAGGAATTGGAGGAAAATATCAACTAACAAACCGTTTTGGTATTATTATGGATTATGGCGCCCATTTAAATAGAGCTGATAATTCAGGTTTTAGAGATCCTTTATCCATTGGTGTCGAAATTGAAACAGGTGGTCATGTTTTTCAACTTCATTTTTCTAATGCGCAAGGCATGTTTGAAAATGCTTTTTTAGCTAATGCTACTGGTGACTGGAGCGATGGTGATTTCTTTTTTGGATTTAATTTACATCGCGATTTTAATTTTAACCGAAAACCAAAAAAATAAGCCTATCAATTTTAACACATAATTCTTATAATACCTATTTAATCACCCTTTCAAACAATGCTTTAGCTGTTGCAATAGGCCATTTTTCCTTATGCAAAAAACTTTGCGATATTGCTCCTTCATACATTATATAAAGTTGTTTAGAAAGTACTTTATAGTCTTTATCGGACAACTCTGGTTTATTAACAGTAATTAATGCTTCTATAAATTTTAAAAAATTCCCTTTATGCTCTTTTATTGATGACAATAACATATAATTCTCTTCTGGAATATCTTGTATTGTTTTAATACGTAAACACCCACCAAATTCATGTGAATCATATAAGGACTCTAAAAAATCAAAAACACTGATAATTCTTTTATTCCCGAAAGGTTTTTCATTTAAAAAGGCTTCAATATCCAATAAAAATTTTTTATTTTTTTGTTTTAAAAAAGCAATGCAAATAGCCTCTTTAGACTCAAAATTTTCATGCAATTCTTCGGCAGAAATTTTTGATTTTTCAATTATTTGATTTAGGCAAGTTCCTGAATAACCATTTTTATAAAACAGTTCAGACGAAACTTCTAAAATATGTTGTTTTGTTTTCAGGGGGTTCATAATACTAATATATATAAAAGTCAAAAGAATTGTCTTCTCAGAATTATAAACATTACAGCTTTTTATAAAATTCCCCTATTTAAAACTATTTTTGCAAAAAGTATAATATGAGTACAAACAACTTAGAAAATGAATTTTTTGGTATTGGCATACAAAATGGCAAAACTCCAGAAAATTTAGGAGTACTTTGGCGGAGTGCTCAAAATATGGGAGCTAGTTTTATTTTTACTATTGGAAATCGCTATGCTAAACAAGCTTGCGACACACACAATGCCGTAAAATCTATGCCTTATTATCATTATGATACTTTTGATGATTTTTTTAAAAACTTACCAAAAGGGGTGCGTTTAGTTGGAGTTGAACTTGACGATTCTGCTCTGGATTTAGAAACTTTTGAACACCCCAGAAGATGTGCTTATTTACTTGGGGCCGAAGATCATGGTCTTTCTAAAAAAGCTATTGAAAAATCTCATTTTTTAATCAAGTTTAAATCAACACTAAGCCTTAATGTTGCTGTTGCAGGAAGTATCATTATGTATGACAGAGGCATTGCTAAAGCTAGGTCTTAGGTTAGAGGTTAGAGGTTAGAGGTTAGAGGTTAGAGGTTAGAATGAACAAAACCTAAACTTTACTCGGTGCTTTTTTACATCTTTTTATCTAAATATTATGAATACGAATTCTAATATTTCAAACAATATTAACCTAAATTTCAACCAAGTGTCAACCTTCAACTAAAAGAATTTACAATTTAATCAACTTGAAGGAAGCTCCCGATTCCATATCACTTACCAAATACATTCCCGTTGGCAAATCTGCTATATCTAATTGATTCGTTTCATTCTGCAAAAAAGCAGTTAATAGCAATTTCCCCGATAAATCATAAATAGCTAATTTTAACTCTTTCTTTTTTAAACTTATGGTTAAAAAGTCCGATACTGGGTTGGGATATAATTCCGCACTCGTTAATTGAAAATCTGGAACAGATAATGAGCTTGATAAAGCAATATCTATTTTATTCAAATTAAATAAAAACTCTGATTCTCCTTCAAATACAAATTTTAAATTTTGCTCTCCTGCTGTTAAGCTTATCTCTTTATTTACTGTAATCCATTGTTGCCATCCCCCCGTATTTTCTACACGAACACTCTCAAGCAATCTGTTATTACTCATAATACGAATAGTACCGCCCTCAGTATCCGAAGCCACTCTAAAACCAAATGAATATTCATCAGACTTAGTTACATTAACCACATATTCTACAAAATCATTAGCATTTATAAAACCAACATTTAATCCCCCTCCAACATCATTAGTTGGTTCTGTTTGTACGCCACTTTGAGTAGAAAAACTTTCTGCTTCAATTACACCAGGTATTTGTTGATGCTGTATCTCACAAACTTCGCCTGGTAAATTGTAACACCCATTGCCCGATGGGCCTTTTTGAATGTCCCAATCAATTCCAGCTACCCAAGTATCACCTAATTCATAAGCTCCTACATCTGGGTTTGCTCCTTTAAAACCATCGGTAATCCCTGTAATAACCCTACCAAAATCAACAGCTTTGGCGTTTGGTTTTAAACGATAATCATTAGCTCCCCAATTTATATATGAATCTCTGTCTACCAAATTATTTTGTTTATCCGATTGAGGCTCCCATGTAGCTTCTTCTTCCTGTCCACCAGCACTTGTGCCTTCTTTATCTGTAATATTATTCCAAACATTAACATTAGTAAACTTCGTACCTGCTTTATGCCAAGCCCCCATAGTAGCTATATTTTTAGCAAACGAATTATTGTAAACATTTATATTTGTACCATTCCAATTGATTTGCACACTTGTCCATTCGGTATTCCAAACTACATTTCGATACACATTTACATTACCTGCGTCATTATCTAAATAAATTCCTGCAGCTTTATTAAGTCTCCCTCTAGATTCGGCATCATGAAACCAATTATGATGAATTTCCATATTTAAATCTGATCCAATAGTATAAAGCAACGCACAATCATCAGCTATTAAATTACTTTTAGATACATCATTAAATTCAACAGTTGAGTTTTTAGTAATTATTTGAATGGCATCCCTTCCTCCATTTTTAATTACATTTTTGCTAATCAAACAATTTGAAACCCCACGAGATAACACAGGAGCATTATAATCTCCTAAATAATCAAAATCATGAATATAATTGTTAACAATTTTGGTCCCATTCCCGGTATCATAAATCCCAGAACCCGCACCAAAAGCAATTTCACATTGTTCAATAGTATTGTTTTTTGCTCCCCATTTTATAAATACACTTCTACAATCGGCTATAAAAGATTGAGCAACTCCACGGTAATAATCTCCATGAAAACTACTTACCTTATATATTCTATTTCCGGTACCATCAATTTCAATTCTACCGCCAAGTATAGCTAAACCATGCACCTCTATAAAATTTCTTTTATTTAAATCAATCGTTAACTGCCTACGACGCATACTTATTTGATTATTTGTTGGTTGTCCTCCTCCTGTATGTATATACACCGTTTTAGTATTACTATCAAACCACCATTCGTTTTTATAATCTAATGCTCCTTTTACTCCTTCTAAAAAAAAGTCTCCTCCATCAGATGGCGGATGCGCAGCAATGATCCAAGCATCCCTTTTGTTTACTTTAAAATTAACCCTACCAGATGTTCCCCCTGTAATAAATTCTCGCCATGTTGTCCAACCAGAGCCACTTCTATCTCCATAAAACATAATGTTTCCGTCTGTCCAATCTATATTGGGTATATTATCATTCAATAAAAATGCATTTTGCAAATTTGAGGAATTGGATCCTCCTCCACTACGTACCGAATTTAATGAAAATGGATCTTGATCAATATTATTAGGCCAACGTGCTAGGTCCATAACAACAGCATTGTTCATAAACATATTATAGTCTTTCAGATCCCAATCGACTTTAGTTTTGTAAATAGATCCTGAATCCAACTCCCAATTAGACAAAGATTGCATGGCCGAAATGATTACTTTTTCACCTTCGTTTGCTTTAAAAATTATTGGATTCCCTGCTGTTCCCGAATTTTTAGGTCGAATAGTTTCTAAATAAGTTCCTGCTCCAATAATTACTACGTCACCTGCTTCAGCTACCTCAGCAGCTTTAGAAATCGTTAAGTAAGGTGAGCTTGCTGTACCTTGATTGGTATCATTTCCTGTTTTGGAAACATATATATCTTTAGCTGTTCCAAAAAAGAAATAACATAAAAAGATAACTGTAAAATAGAATCTAAAATTAAGTTGAGCAAAACAAATCATAATTATGTAAATAGTTGTGTAATTTGAGTAAAAATAGAAAAAGCATTTTCTTCATTTTGTTTGAAATCCCTCATTTGTAAGCTTTTTCCTTAATTATTTCAACAATTTCGACAATAGGTTTTTATTAGTTGCCGAATAACTTCATATTAAATAAAAAACTATAATTACATGTTTAACCGAACATCAAATTCGCCTCCATCCTAATTCGTATAAATAAACTCAAAACCCCTACCTTTGTAGCTCAAATTACTTATCATGGAAAATCATAAAGCTGGATTTGTTAATATTATCGGCAACCCAAATGTTGGTAAATCAACATTAATGAATGCGTTAATTGGCGAAAAACTATCCATTATTACCTCAAAAGCGCAAACTACACGTCATCGTATTTTAGGTATTGTAAACAGTGATAATTTTCAAGTAATTTTTTCAGATACACCTGGTATTATTAAACCTGCATATGAATTACAGGAATCCATGATGGATTTTGTAAAGTCGGCTTTTGAAGATGCCGATGTACTTATTTATATGGTTGAAATTGGTGAAAAAGAATTAAAAGATGAGCAATTTTTTAAACGCATCAACCATTCAAAAATTCCTGTATTACTATTACTTAACAAAATTGACAAATCCAATCAAGAGGTATTAGAAACACAAGTCGCTTATTGGACAGAAAAAGTACCTAATGCCGAAATTTTACCTATTTCTGCTTTAGAAAAATTCAACATTCAAACTGTTTTTGATCGCATTATTGATTTACTGCCTGTTTCACCTGCTTTTTACCCTAAAGATCAGCTAACTGATAAACCTGAACGCTTTTTTGTAAACGAAGCTATTCGCGAAAAAATACTTTTACATTACAAAAAAGAAATTCCGTATGCTGTTGAAGTTGTTACTGAGTCTTTTGAAGAAGATGAAAAAATTATTCGTATTAATGCCGTTATTATGGTAGAGCGCGAAACCCAAAAAGGAATAATTATTGGTCATAAAGGAAGCGCTATAAAACGTGTTGGACAAGAAGCACGACAGGATTTAGAAAAATTCTTTGGCAAGCAAATTCATATTGAACTTTTTGTTAAAGTGAATAAAAATTGGCGTAGCAATCAAAACCAATTAAAACGATTTGGATACCAAAAAAAGTAAGTACCAGTAACACTTTACTCTCTTTTTATTAGCCATAAATACACACTTGCAAAACCTTAATTTAAATAGTTTACAACTTAATACTTTATACTTTGTATTAAATACTAAAATAAGGCGTACTTTTGCACAAAATTTGAAATCCTCAGTATGAGTACAATAGTTGCTATTGTAGGTCGTCCAAACGTTGGAAAATCTACTTTTTTTAATCGATTAGTTCAGCGTCGTGACGCTATTGTAGATTCTGTAAGCGGAGTTACCCGTGACCGTCACTACGGTAAATCTGAATGGAATGGTCGTGAATTTTCGGTAATTGATACTGGAGGTTACGTACTTGGTAGCGATGATGTTTTTGAAAGTGAAATTGATAAACAAGTAGAACTTGCTATTGACGAGTCCGATGCTATTATTTTCATGGTAGATGTAGAGGCTGGTATTACCAGTATGGATGAAGATGTGGCTAACCTGCTTCGTAAAGTAAAAAAACCAGTATTATTAGCGGTAAACAAAGTTGATAATGCTATGCGTGTTAATGACGCTATGGAATTTTACAATCTTGGATTGGGTGATTACTTTTCAATTGCCAGTATTAACGGTAGTGGAACAGGTGAATTACTTGATGAATTAGTAAAAATACTTCCTGAAAAGGAAGAAGATAACCGCGATGATGAATTGCCTCGTTTTGCAGTAGTTGGACGCCCAAATGCTGGTAAATCTTCATTTATCAACTCCCTTATTGGAGAAGAAAGAAATATTGTTACCGATGTTGCCGGTACAACCCGTGATGCCATTGACACCAAATACAACCGTTTTGGATTCGAATTTAACTTAGTTGATACCGCAGGTATTCGAAGAAAAGCGAAAGTTAAAGAAGACTTAGAGTTTTACTCTGTAATGCGTTCCGTTCGTGCTATTGAACATGCCGATGTTTGTTTATTAGTTGTTGACGCTACCCGTGGATTTGATGCACAAGTACAAAACATTTTTTGGCTAGCAGAACGCAATCGAAAAGGAGTTGTTATTTTAGTGAATAAATGGGATTTAATTGAAAATAAGGAAAATAATACTCCTAAGGAATTTGAAGCACATATTCGCAAACAAATTGCTCCATTTACCGATGTTCCTATTGTTTTTATTTCGGCATTGACCAAGCAACGTATTTTTAAAGCCATGGAAACGGCTGTTGAGGTTTACAAGAACCGAAGCAAAAAAATAAAAACAAGTGTAATGAATGAAATTATGCTACCTATTGTGGAACATAATTCGCCTCCTGCATACAAAGGAAAATATGTAAAAATAAAATACTGCATGCAGTTACCTACATCACAACCTCAATTTGTGTTTTTCTGCAATTTACCTCAATACGTACGTGATCCATACAAGCGCTTTGTGGAAAACCAATTACGTAAAGAATTTGATTTTAACGGTGTGCCAATTAGTGTTTACTTTAGAAAAAAATAGATTTATAATATTAAAATCGTTCTAAAAGCCTCTGCTAATCAATTAAAAACAATTATATTAATCTGATTAACATAGGCTTTTAACTTAATTCCCAATTTTATATATCAGATAATTCTGAAAACCAATACCTAAAATTCTAGTTCTATTCTTTTTGTCGTTTCTTTGTTATGCTCACCAATAATCTATAGTATTATGACAACTAAACAAAAATTAACTAGGTCGAAATATATTCGATATACACAAATTGCTTTACTGCTTAATTTTCTTTTTCATTTTACTTCATTTGCTCAAAGAATAGGAGATGAAGGAATACGCTTTGACAACTCTAAAATCGATCCTGCTTATCCTCAAATGAGAGAATGGATAAAAGCAGGTGTACAAGGTGGCATTCCCTTACTTTCAAAAAGCAAAATCAAAAAAACAATTAGTGCAACCAATAGCGATGGCATTAATAAAGCTATCGAAGAAGTTTCAAAAAACGGCGGAGGCCAACTAAGACTTCGCAATGGAAATTACACTATTAATAAAACTATTTTTCCTAAAAATAATGTTCGTATTGTGGGTCAGAGTAGGGATGGGGTCGTATTAACCATTACCATGACTGGTAAAGATTCTCAAGCCATTTATTTTCGTGGAACTAAACGAGGCAGTCTTGAGCGTTTAACCATTAAAGGAAATCAAGCAGGAAAACCTGATCCTTTTAAATTGGCCCTAGTAAAACCAAATTACGATATTAAAGGTGTGGTATTTGGAAGTGGTGCCAAAAACTGTTGGGTAGACAAAGTAACTATTTTAAATACGGGTGGATCCCCTGTTAACACATGGAAAACAGACCACCTAACCTTTAGAGATATGTACGTAGACGGTGTATGGAATAAAGGCGGTGGCGGAAGTGGCTATTTTGCTATACAAAGTGGTTATGCTTTAGTATATAATTGTACTATTAAAAATTTGAGACATTTTGCTATTCAGCGAGAAGGTGCTTATTACAACGTAGTCTATAAAAATAATATTACGCAAGATGTGAATTTTCATAATGCTGATGCAGGAAATAACTTAATTGAACAAAACAATATTACCATTCAATCTGGTTTTGATTTTCAATACCATGCCGTTATGGGGCCTTGGGCTAGCTTTCACAGAGTTTCTGACAGAGACAATTACATTTACAAAAACACTTGTATAGAAAGAAATAACAATAATAGAAGAAGCTTTTCTGATAAAAACATTGTCTACTTAGGTCCTCGTAGAAAAGAAGAACGTAGCAGAATACCTGAATTTCCTTTTGACAAATCAAACAAAACCCCAAAACACGGTACATTTTATCCTGTAATTGAAAAAAACACAGCTACTCCACCAGTAACTGTAAATCCGACACCTACTCCGCCTAGCAATGTTGATAACGACAAACTCCAAAGAAACGGAGTGTTTTATATTCGAAATAAATCTAATGGTCAAAATGTAATTGCGCCTAAATGGGATGATTATAACACCCGTATGTTTAATGCTCGTACTTTTAATGATCAAAAATGGGAGTTCAAACATATAGGTAACGGAGTACATACTATAAAAAACCTAGGAACAAACAGATATTTAGAAATACCCTTTGGCAAATGTGATAACGGCAGTAATGTAGCTACATGGACTAATGCTAACTCTGATCATCAAAAATGGATTTTAAACCAAAAAAATAATGCTATTTATTTACTTCCTAAACATTGTTCAAGCAAAGCCCTTGATAAACGTGGAGGTAAAGATCAAAACGTACATTTATGGGCATTCAATCAAAATAACAACAATCAAAAATTTGAACTCATTCCTGTTTCTGGTCAAAAAAAATTAGATAAGCTAAGCGATATGGGAATACAATTATATCCTAATCCAGCTATTGATAATCTTAGCCTTAATTTTAATGATAATCATCAGCCTATTAGTTATACTATTACATCAGTATTAGGACAAACTTTACTACAAGGTGATTTTATTAATGATGGTAGTAGCACCAAAAATATAAATGTTAATAATCTAAGTAGCGGCATTTACTTCATACGTATCAACACCACAAATAATCAATCCTCTTTTGTTGAAAAATTTATGATTTCAAAACCATAAAGACGATATTAGATATTAGAAAAGGTTCAGAAAAAATTTAATTCTGAACCTTTTTTATATGCTATTTTCTCAATCCTTAATACAAATTACGATAGTATATTCTTTTAATAGTACTCCCAAAAATCATACTTTTCACCTGCAATATTTTCCTTTTTATCGCCCAACTCAATAGCTCGCTTTTTCATGGCTTCTTGCATTTGCATTACAGTGACTTGATATTCTGGAAAAAAAGATAAATCTTGCGTTTCCCAAGGGTCCACTTTTACATTAAAAAGCTGAGTTACTCTGGACCCGGTAAAATACTCTCCTTTTTCTTTAGAATAATTTTTTGCCCTAACATATTCAATTAACTTAAAATCCCCTTCGCGATAAGCGCGTTGAAATTGTTTATACGCATGGTACGTACTTTTTCTATGATCTAGGGTTTGTTTTTGCAATAAAGGCACTAAGCTTTTTCCCTTTACAGAAGAAGGAATAGTAACGCCTGCCAACTCGCAAATGGTTGGAAAAATATCATGAATGTAGGTGAAATTTTCAATCCTTTCTCCTTTATTCTTAATAACTCCACCAGATAGAATTAAAGGTACATGAACACCATCTTCATCATAAATATTTTGTTTGCCCATTAAACCATGATTCCCAACGGCCAAACCACTATCGCCTGCAAAAACAATTAGTGTGTTTTCATACTTTCCATTATTCTTCAAACTTTGTATTACTTTCCCTATTTGCGTATCTAAATGTGTAATAGCAGCATAATAATCACTTAAGTGTTTTTGAGCTACTTGCTTTGTTCTGGGCCAAGGAGCTAAAGCTTCATCTCGAAGATACATATGCCCATTATCAAAAGGATGTTGTTCCATGTATGATGGAGATAAGTTTATTGCCCCCTCAGGATAGGCTTTTTTAAACTTTTCGGGGGCTTGCCTAGGATCATGAGGTGCATGGAATGCCAAATACATCATAAAAGGTTCTTTTTTACGGTATTTTTTTATGAATTCAGAAGCACTCTCTGCAAAAACCTCTGAAGTATGCGGTCCCTCTTTCTCAGTGCCAAAAGGTCCTTTTTTATCTTCTTTATTAATTACACGTTGCTTTCTTTTTCCTTTATGATCAAAAGAAATTAAATAAGCATCCTCTTTTTTAAACACCCCCTTGGTATCCCAATCCCAAAAGGGCATTCGAAAATGATCCTGTAAATACACCCCTAAACCCATAATTTTATCTCCAGAATTAAAGGAACGATGTAATGATCCTTTATCCTGATGCCATTTCCCTACAATATGGGTATAATAGCCCGATTTTTTAAAAGTTTCGCCAATGGTAGCATGCTGTTGCGGAATCACAAAACCTTTACCTTGCAATTGAAACACATTACGCCCTGAAAGTAACATGGCACGGCTAGGCACACAAGTAGCTCCAGAAAAAGCCCCCATTAAATAGGCTTTTGTAAAAGCCACCCCATTTGCTGCTAATGCATCAATATTTGGGGTTTTTACTTCCATTCCGCCAAGGGCATGTACTCCGGAATATCTATGATCATCTGTATAAATGACTAGCACATTTGGCTTATCATTTACAGACTGTGCTTTAATTTTCACACAGGCAATTACTATTGCTATTATTAAACAACTATGTTTGCTAAGTTTCATTAACTTTTTTTTAATGTATTGATTTCGTTTTTATATCCTCAAAAACCATTGGCTCTCTTTCATCAGAACTAGTTACCTTAAAATCAACATTAGATAAACTTAGGTTATCTATATGTCGTGCATATATTCCATATGCCGGTAATACTCCAAAAAAGCTAAACTCGGGATATTTTTCAACTTGCTCTTCTACTGGTTTTATAGCTGCTTTCTTCCCTTCTCCCGGCAGGGAAATACTAACATTTACTAAACTAACACCTCCAATACTGTGGCCTGGTGTTCCAGTTAGTAATATACCCGATGGAGGTTTTATTCTTGATTTTTCGGTACTTCGAGTAGTTGCTCTTATATTTTTTATCAAAAGCTTATTTATACTACCCACTTTTTGTTTTGGCGCATTGCGATACGTACGTAAGCGTTCTCCTAAACGTACAAAAATGGGCATATCTACAGCATTCATTTCTATATTTTCAATACTTACATTACTTATGTTTGCTCCATCAACACTTAAAATTTTTATTCCTCCACCACGAGTATCATTTATAACACAATCCGATACCGAAATATTATAAAAATCGCCCATAGATTCCGTACCAAACTTAATAGCACCCCACTCGCTTTTAAGTATACAGCCCGTTACTTTAATGTCATGTGTTGGTTTGGGACTTGTGGTTTTAAAGCAAATGGCATCATCACCGGTATCAATGGTGCAATTTTTAATTACTACCTGCGAGCTTGAATCTAAATCAATACCATCATTGTTAAAATTGGCATGACTGTAAATAGACACTTCCTCGATTTTAATATTAGTTGATTGATAAAAATGACAGGTCCAAGCTGCAGGTTGTTTTAACGTTACTCCTTTTATCTTAATATTTGATGAACCTACAAAACGCAATAAAAAAGGACGATTTTTACCGAATGTTTTATTAGTCTCTGGGATATAAAGCTCCGCTCTTTTTTTAACTAAATTTTTATGTAAAAAAGCTTCCCCATTACCATCTATAACACCACTACCGCTAACTCCAATGTTTTTAGCATTTACAGCACCTATTAAACAGTTTCCACGCTCTTGTCCTGTTGCATCGGTAAATGTATCAATACTTTGGTAATCCAAAGGATTACTACTCCCTAGTAATGTCGCATTAGCTTCTACAACCAAATGCACATTGTTTTTTAACAATACCGTACCTGTAGTATATACCCCGTTACTAATAATTACCTTACCTCCTCCTTGTTTATGACATGCATTAATGGCTTTTTGAATGGCAAAAGTATTTATAGTAAGTGTATCCGCTTTTGCACCAAAATCGCGTATATCAAATGTTTCTTTTTTCTTTGTACACGAAAAACATAAGAATAATATTGAAACCTTTAAAAATATTTTTTTTAATCGCATTATTATAAACGTATTAATTGAGTTTTGGTGAGCAAATTGTAATTTGAAAAGGTATTACTTATATGATCTTGGGCAACATCATCCAAAATTATTGGCGAACGCTTGTCTTCGTTTTTGGTGTATATATGCACATTATCAAGGTATAAACCTTTAACATGGCGTGCATAAACTCCATAAGCTGGTAGAGTGCCTACTAAATGAAATTCGGGCCACCAATCTTTTAGCACATCCAACGTATATTCTTTAACCTTTGTTTTTTTGGCATCTACCAATGTTCCGCCACCAGAAAAATGAAGTTGAATATTCCTAAGCACCATATTTTTAATGTAATGCCCTTTTATTCCTGTTATAAAAATTGCCGAATTTTTATCTATATCTTCATTATCTACTATAATATTCTCAAAAATAAAATTTTGTATACTTCCCACAGGGTACATTTCTTCAGGCGCATCGACACATGCTTTCTGTTGTGCTAATGTTATAAATATGGGGCGCGGTACATTTTTCATGACCAAGTTTGAAAAAGTCATGTTTTTCATTTTACCGCCTTCATTCATCTGAATTTTTAAGCCCGAATCATCAATATTTTTAAAGGTACAATTGGATACCGTTACCGATTCAAAATTTCCACGAGATAATAATCCTATGCGCATTCCTGCCCATTTACTTTCAAAAGTACAATTGGAAACACTTATATTTTTACATGGCTTATTAGGCAAGGAAGCTTGTAAGCAAATAGAATCATCGCTGGTATTAAAAATACTATTGGTAACACTTACATTTTGACACCCATCAAAGTCAAGTCCATCGCCATTATAATTGACTCTACTTTTAATTGAAATTCCGCTTACACTAATATTCGTACAATACAAAAAAGCCGAAGTCCACGCAGCTGGGTTTATCAACTTTACATTGTTGATATGAATATCAGTACAATTCAAAAAGCGAATAAGCATAGGTCTTCCTGTTTTTTGTGTAAAATTTTCAGGAAAACCATTACCGTCAATAGTACCGTAACCTTCAATTGCAATAGAACTTGCTTTGTTGGCAAAAATTAAACAACGATCCATGTGTGGTTCGTTTTTATACATGTTTTTGTGTGTGTTTATTGCATAATCTTCAATGGCAGGACTGCCTAAAAGCACGGCACCGTTTTCCAAATACAATGTCACCTTATCTTTTAAAAAAATTGTTCCTATCAACACTTTTTTTCCTGAAGGAATAACTACTTTACCACCGCCGTTTGCTGTAGCCAAATCGATTGCTTTCTGCACAGCTTCAGTATCTTTCTGAATCCCGTTTCCGATGGCTCCATAATCCAATACATTGTATTCTTTCCCAAATAAATTTGAAGAACAAAAAAGAAAAAGAAAAATGAATTGTATACATCTAAAAAGCATAGATTATTATTTTTATTCGAACTACATCCTTTTGCCCTTTATCTGCTATTTAAAATTTTTATTTAATAAAAGTAATTTCCTAAGCATATAAAGCGAGTTAAATGTACTCTAGTACCAATAATTCGAATATCACTTATGTGCTAAAATGTAGCAGGATCACATTTTAACTTATCTAATGTTAAGTTTTAATTTAAATTACCACTAAATATATAGATTCTATTTGTTTATAATTTAATGAAATACTAAAAAAGGAATCACCTGATGCTACAATTAAAAAAATAATAGTATGGAAACCCTTATAAAAAAAATTATGCTGTGTATTGGTATATCAGTAATTTGTTTTTCTTGCGATTCTTCTGAAAGTACCGAAAATGATTTTGAAACAATAACTATTGAAGCGAATGAAACAGTCACTTTTGACAATGCCGATTGTCAAAATGTAGTTATTTATAATAATATTGCTTATGCAGCTTGTGGCGCCGAACTACTTATTAAAGCATTAACTACCGATCAACAAAATAGGCTTACTATAACTAGTAATGACGTTGCATTAGATGAAGATTTGGGACTACTATTTGTACAATCAAGAAATGAGCTTCGAATGTTCGACTTAAATACCAATCCATTTACTCCATTGTTAGTTAGCACACTACCTTTTGAGTTTGGTGCGTTTGTTGGTACCGATGCTGCAAATGGCATATTGGTTGTTTCGGGAGGTACCAGAAACACATTAATATATAGCTATACACTTACAAACTTAAGCTTAATTCAAAATGGTATCGAAATTGTTGATCAAAGAACGGGGGCACCTGATGTACACCTTAGTAATAGCACAAATGGAACCCGAGCTTTTTATTCGCAAGATTTAGGAGGCGTGCGTACTTGGGGAATTCAAATAGTTGATTTTAATACCGATGGTAGTATTCGTAATATTCCTTCGGTTATCCCCATAACTAATGCGCCTTTTTCGAATAGCAACTCGCGTAACTCGGCTTCTCCATCTAATTTCCCTGTTGAAGCTGAATTTTTAGAGAACAAATTATATGTTGCTCATTTTGCTGCTAACGGAATTGAAGTTATTGACTTAAACAACAACACGCTTAACGCCAAAATCAATGTAAATTTTGAACCGACTAATATTACCACAAATGGCACTTCGTTATTTGTTGTTGGCGGCAGTAATACTACAGTAGCTATGATTAATCCTGTTACCAGTGCTGTAAAACAAATAACCCTTTCGGGAGAAAATATTTTAGAAACACCGACGGGTATAGCCGCAAATGAAAATCACCTTGCTATTGCAGACCGAAGCAAAGGTTTGATTATTGTTGAATTGCCATAATTAACTTGAGTTGGATAAAAGAAAAAGATGCCAATTCATGTTAATTAATAGTACAATTTACAGATCGCCATTTTGCCTGTAATTTAAACCCGATTTATTCCAAACTAACTTGTCTAATATCAAATTTTAGTGATAATAAATTCTGACCTTCTGTTTAATTGATGCTCTGCTTCTGAACAAGAAACACCATCGACACATCTATTTATTAATTGAGATTCGCCATAACCTATAGCACTCTCTAAACGCTCGACTTTAATTCCTTGAGAAATCAAATATTCACGGGTGCTTTTTGCTCTTCTGTCCGACAAACTTCTGTTATATTCATTTGGCATACGCGAATCTGTATGCGACTCAATTTTTATATGCATTTTCGGATATTGAGACATTACTAATACAATTTTATTCAATTCAATTGCAGCATCATTACGGATATAACTTTTGTCCAAATCAAAATAAATAATCCCAATTTTTAGTTTTAAAATTCCTTTTTCTTCTACAATTAATTCATCTAATGTTTCCATACTCAAAGGCAAATATGTAGATCCTGTTACAGCTTCTGTTAATGAAGGCTTAACAATTGATGTATAGCCTTTTTTGATGACTTTAACTTCATATCTAGAATTACAATCAAGCACTTTATCAAAACTGTATTTTCCTAATTCATTTGATGTGGTTTCTGATAATTTACTACCAACCTCGTCAAATAATTGCAATTGTACATTTGCTATTCTTTCATTAGTTTGCAAATTAGTCACCACTCCATTTATAGCTTGATTACATACTTGTTTTTTAACTGGAATAACCGCATAGATATCATCATCTCCTTTTCCTCCTTTTCTGTTTGAAGATAAAAAGCCTCCTTTTTCCTTTTCATTAAACACAAATGCAAAGTCATCTTTATTACTATTTACGGGCTTTCCTAAATTTACAGGAAATTGAAAGGCATCATTTATATTATTTGATTTAAATATATCTAAACCTCCAAAGCCTAAATGCCCATCGGAAGCAAAAAACAATTTACCATTCATAATAAAAGGAAACATTTCTCTGCCTGATGTGTTTATTTTATTTCCTAAATTTTTGGGAGCTGAATATTCATTATCACCAAGAATATCTACCACAAATATATCTGTAGCACCTATTGACCCGGGCATATCCGAAGTAAAATATAACTTGGTGTCATTTTCATTTAATGTGGGATGCCCTACTGAATAAGTGTTGCTATTAAAAGGTAGTTCTTTAATATTAATCCATTTTGTTCCTTTTGAACTTTTATTCAAATCTGCACTATACAATTTTAAGTGATTTATTCCATTGCCATCATCTCCTAATCGCTTTTTAAAATTATTTCTAGTAAAAAATACTTTGCTCAAATCTTTAGTAAAAACAGCATTTGATTCATGATATTTAGTGTTTAAATCTTTCGAAAAAAGGGTGGCACCTTCTATATCTGAAAAATTTTCAGTAGTAAAACCTTTGTATAAATTTAAATAAGGTTGTTTATTCCAATAATATTTTTCGGCATTTTTATTTACTGTGTTGGCCGATGCAAAAACGACTTCACTACCATAGTAACCAACACCAAAATCAGAATAAGGAGTATTGGTAGAAACATTACTAATTTTATAATTAGAATCAATTTTCAAAATTTCATCTAATTGATTCGATGCTTTGGTGTAATTTTTTTTTCTAAGATCATCATGATCTGTATGCTTAGAAAAACGTTTCATCCATTTTTTTGCTTCATTATTTTTACCAATTCCTTGTAATGTATGCGCATATCTAAAATAGTATTCGGGATGTATACTGTCATTAAATCTTTCAAAAAGCAGTTCATACCATTGATTCGCCTGCCTCATATCTGTATTATAATAATAACTATCGCCTAAGTGTTCAAAAAGCAATTGATCTTCTACTCCTTTATCGTAGGCTTTTTTATAAGCTTCTGCTGCCTCTTTATATTTCAGAGACTGAAATAGCTTTTCGGCATACTTTATTTTTTGGTCTTGTCCGCAAGCAAATGTATAAACTAAAGAAGCTATAACACTACAAAACAAATGCTTTAAAAATTTATTAGTAATTAATGATATCATAGTTAAGTTAGTTTTAAAAGAATCTTGGTGATTTTAAAATTCTATTTTTAAATATTTCAAAACGAAGAGTGAGTTCATGAGTTCCAGAATTAAATCTTTGTAATTCTGTAGTTGTATAATCATACGCATAGGATACTAAAAGATTAGGGCTTATTTGAAAACCAACCAAGCCACTTATTGAATCATCCCAACGGTAAGATGCTCCTAATCTTAATTTTTCAAAAAACAGAAAATTTGCTGATATATCTACTGATAAAGGAGCTCCATTAACATGTTTTACTAAAAAAGCTGGCTTAAACAAGGTTTTTTCACTTACTGGAAATACCCAGCCTCCTATTAAAAAAAGATGCAAACGCTCTACAGCTACTTCTCCAAAACTATTTATAGAATCATCAAAATGGTCTACTTTTAAAAAATTTGGAGCAGCTAAACCTATATATTTTCTTTTACTATGTAAAAAAAGACCTGCACCTATAGTTGGAAATATTTTATTATCAACCCCCTGTTGAAACACCCTATCTCCTTCATTTTGGATTCTTCCCTTGTTAAAATCCAAATTAAAAAGACGTAGTCCTCCTTTTAAACCAAAGGATAATTTATAATTTTCATCCAAGGGTACGGTATAAGAAAAATTAAGATCTAAATAGGTTTCTTCAGAGGGTCCAATTTCATCATTTATTGCCGAAAATCCCAATCCTACTCTATTTCCTATGGGAGTATCAATACTTAAGGTTTGTGTACGAGGTGCCCCATCGATACCAAGCCACTGTGTTCTGTGTAAACCCGTAATAGTAGTATGTCCACGGGTACCTGCGTATGCCGAATTTACCGCCAAAGGATTTAATGTATATTGAGTAAATTGAGGGTCTTGTTGTGCTATCGCTGCGTATCCAATAAAACCAAGTGATACCGCTACATATTTTTTAAAATTCTTCATATTGAATCTTTTTACTTTTATCGTTTTATTGAATTACCTATTAATATATAACCACCCTGCCTTTGGAGTGCTTCCCTCTCCTAAATCGAGAACATAATAATAGGTTCCTACTGGAAGTTTGTCAGTAGGATAAAGCGTAACCCTACCGTTAGATGTTCCATCAAACGTATTATTGTAACCTTCTTTTTCGTAAACGATGTTTCCCCAACGGTTATAAATGGTTAATTTATTATTTGGGAATCGATCAATACAATCGATATAGAACACATCATTCATTCCATCACCATTAGGTGAGAATTCATTGTATACGATTCCGCAAATAGATGTTACATCATCAACCGATGCTGTATCATTATTAGGGTTTATATCCAATTGATCTAAGAACACTAACTCTGCTGTATTACCATAATCGTCTACATCTAAGACTTCAACCACAATTTGTAAAATTTCTGAAGTATTTGTGGCTACCATTGGGAGTTCCCATATCCCTCTATCATTATCAAAAGTTCCGTTAGTTGCTGTACTACTTACAAAACGGTAACCTGATTTTAGATTATCTATTATTTCTAGGTTAGTAGCATCTAAACTACCTAGATTTCGAGCCGTGATTGTAAACGTGATTTCTTGACCAATAGATGGTTCCACTATATCTACACTTTTTAACACTTCAACATCTGTACCTGGTGTTTGAATTGTAAATCTAGCTTCGTCATCCTCACTTTGGTCTCCATCATCGTTGTTCGGTGTTGCATCTGGATCAAAAATGGTTGCTGCAGTTACTTGTACAATATTCTTATATTCATCAGCTTCTAGTGTAGGCCCTTTTACCATTACTTCATAAGTAAGTGCAATACCACCTATGGGAATTTGTAAATTCCCCCATTCAATCTGATTTCCATTTACACTACCTATTGCTAAACCTGCTGGACCTGTAAAATTACCCGGATTACTAAACCCTATAGGTAATATATCCACAATATCGATCCCAGTAGCTTCATCTGGACCTTCATTTTCTACTCTAATAGTAAAGGTTACTATTTCACCTACGTTTGGCATTTCATTGCTTACCGATTTAGATAAACTAATATCTGAAATAGGCACTTTTACAGGAAAACTAACCCCATTACTACTTGTGTCAGGATCAATTTGATCAAGAGATAGGATTTCTGCACTATTGATAAATTCTCCTGGAGTATCTGTAGGCTCCTTTACTACAACATCTATAAAGATCGTTTGTGATCCATTTGTTGGTAAATCTTCTGCATCCCAGATACCTGTAACAGGATCATAAGTTCCCGAAGTGGCACTATGCTGTACATATTCAAAACCAATAGGCAATAAATCTTGAGCTAAAACATTGGTAGCTGTTTCTGGACCATCATTCTCTAGTGTTATTTGGAAGCGTAATTCATCCCCTGGCAAAGCAATAGTACGACCACTCACCGTTGTCTTACTGATCGACAAATCAGCAACACTTTGAATTGGATTCGTAATCACTTCTGCATAATCATCTTCTGTAACATCACCATTATTTGGAGTAGAATCTATATCTCCAATATTAGAAGCTGTCACCTCTGAAGTATTTAAGTAATCTCCATTTGGTCTCACTTGAGCATCAATTAACAGGCTTTGTATTTCTCCATTATCAAGATTACCAACAGTCCAAATTCCTGAAACTTCATTATAAGTTCCTGTTGAAGAACTAAACGTTAAAAAGTCATATCCTGATGGTAATAGATCCGTTACTTCTACTCCTGTAGCTGTTTCTGGTCCATTATTTCGAACCGTTATTCTAAATGTAACCTCAGAACCAACTAATGGAGTAACATCATTATCAACCACTACTTTTTCTAATTCTAAATCTACCATTGGAATAACTGGTATAGTAGCTACTTCAGCATAATCATCCTCAGTGGTATCTCCATTATTTGGAGTAGAATCAGTATCTAAAATGTTAGATACTGTAATCTCTGTAGTATTTAAATAATTCCCATTAGAATTAACAACCACATCAATCAATAAAGTTTCTATAGCTCCATTGCCAAGACTACCAACAGTCCAAATTCCTGAAACTTCATTGTAAGTTCCTGTTGAAGAACTAAATGTTTGGAAATCATACCCTGATGGTAATAGATCAGTTACTTCTATTCCTGTTGCATCTTGTGGACCGTCATTTCTTACTTCAATTCTGAAAGTTATTTCTTGTCCTACTAGAGGTGTTGTATCCCCATCAACAACAACTTTAGTCACTGATAAATCTGCTACAGGAACTATAGGAGTAACAAAAGCACTGTCTTCATCATCTTCACTTTCATCTACATTATTATTTGGTGTAGAATCAATATCAAATACATCTGAACTAGTTACTTCTGCAATATTGAAATATTCATTTGGAGTATTCGTAGGTGCATTTACTAATACATCTATTAATAAATTTTCTGAACCTCCTGATGGAATATCTCCAATGTTCCATATACCAGTATTCTCATTATAAGTACCCGCAGAAGAACTATACAAGACAAAATCATAACCTGAAGGCAAAATATCTGTAACATCTACTCCTGTCGCATTTTGAGGACCATCATTAAATACTCTTATTTCAAAAGTAATTTCGGTATCTACTAATGGTGTACTATCATTATCAACCACAATTTTTGTTAATGATAAATCTGCCACATCTACATAATCTACAGTAACTGTAGAAGGATTAGATGGATTTCCATCATTATCATCAACCGTGTATGTTATTGGTGTTGGGTCTAACACAAATCCATCTTCAGGAGTAAATTCTAAAATACCTGTGTTAGGATCATATACCCAAACTCCTTCTCCTGGCACATCAAATCCAATTACATTACCATCAGCATCTGTAACTATATTAGTTGCTGTTGCTGGTGGGGCTAAGTTTACACTGTTTGGATCTAAACTTCCATCAGGGTCTTCGTCATTTCCGAGTATATCAATACTTGCTGTGCTTCCCGTTGGATTGTTTAAACTTTCATCATTAGCTGTTACAGGAAATTCAATAGCATAATCAATAGTAATAGTCCCTGGACTTGTTGTTACCGTACCCGTATCCACGTCTGTTAAATTGTATGCTACTGGTGTTGGATCATCTGTGAAATCTGAATCAGGTGTAAAAGTAACCTCTCCAGTCGTTTCGTCATAAATCCATACTCCCTCACCTGGTACTGTAAATCCAATGGTATTACCATTAGGGCCAACAATAGGATTTGTTGACCCCCCTGGTACCACAAAATCAAACAATATATCTTCAGGACTTGGTGTACTTCCATCTGCTAGTGTATCATTATCTAAAACATTTAAAGTAACTGGATTTCCTGTATCTTTACCTAAACTCTCGTTATTATTAGCCACTGGTGACACATCATCATACTCAACTGTTACTGTAGCAATATTTGTAGTATTTCCATCATTATCATCAACTGTATATTGTACTGGTGTTGGATCACCTGTGTACCCCTCTTCTGGATCAAAACTTAAACTTCCTGTATTATCATCATATATCCAAGCTCCTTCGCCAGGAATAGTGAAACCAATCACATCACCATCTAAATCTGTAATTACATCAGTAGCATTAACAGGTACGACTAAATCTACACTAGTAGGATCAATATTCCCATCTGCATCTGTATCTCCTACCAGGATATCTTGCGAAACAATAGTTCCTGGTGTATTTCCAATACTTGACTCATCGTCTGCTACTGGAATATCTTGATAATCTACAGCAATATTAGCTTGAGCAGTAGCTCCATTGTCAACATCCGTAATTGTATATTCAATATCGGTTGGATTACCTTGGAATCCAGCTATTGGAATAAATACAATTTCTCCTGTAGTTTCATCATATAACCAATCTCCTTCACCAGGAACTGTAAATCCAATAGTATTCCCATTAGTACCTACTATAATATTTGTAGCATTTGTTGGCGGAATTAAAGCCAATATAACATCACTTGGAGTAGGTTTAGTACCATCACTTAAAGTATCGTTTGCTAATAAATCTTGTGTGACAGCACTTCCTATTGGATTGTCATTACTTGAATTATCAACTGCTACTGGTGGGGTGTCTAAATATTCTATATTGATATTTGCTGGGTCTGTACTCTCGTTTCCATCCGTATCAAATATGGTATACTCTATATCCGTTGGGTTACCTGTAAAACCATCTATTGGATCAAATCTAATCTCTCCTGTGGTTTCGTCGTAACTCCAAACTCCTTCGCTATCTACTTCAAAGCCTATAATATCACCATCTGTTGAAGTTACCGTATTGGTTGCTCCTATTGGTGCGCTTAAACTTACCGTTGTTGGATCTAAGTTCCCATCTCCATCGGTATCATTGCCTACAATATCTAAACTTACCGTATCTCCTGACGCATTATTTAAACTCTCATCATCTACCGCTACTGGACGATCTTGGTACGTTACTGTTACTGTTGCTGGGGTAGCACTTACCGATCCGCTATCTATATCTGTAATGTTGTATTCGATTACCGCTGGATCGCCTTCAAATCCTGGCTCTGGACTAAAAGTTAAATCTCCTGTCAACGTATCGTACGTCCACTCGCCTTCGCCTGTTACCGTTAATACGATATC
>CANLCT010000037.1 GCA_947489195.1 uncultured Aquimarina sp.
ACCATGGAAAGGCTTATCATTGCTGGTGTCAATCATCGATGGAATGAACTTTAGGTGTGATTAAGGATAAGCATAAAAGATTATTTATCTCGATTCAAAAATGTTATTATCTACTATTATTGTGATAAAGCTCCCATAGTCAAAAGTAGGAAAAATCAAAACCTTTCAAATCAAGAATATAGACACGTCTTATTTAACAGAATGTTTGAGTTTTCAAAACTTAATTCCGTTATAAAAAAAAGTATTGTAATCAATGATCCAGAAGAAGGAAATCATTACATCAATTTAATCGGCAATACTTCTCTTTATGATACTATCGAAAAAATTGCTCTTGATATTAATGAGCTCAACAATAAGTAGGTAGTCTACACTAACGGGTACTCTTTTTATAGAATAACTTTGTTTGATTTACTGTGTTGGCACCCGTTATAAACGGTCGCTAGCGGTCAGTCATTCGAGCGCCATCAGGGGCACTGTATAACATTATTTGAAAAAACAATAAAAAAATACAATTTTCATAATTTAGATTTAGTCTTTTAACCTATCACAAGAGAATTTGTCATCGGATATTCTATGTATAAAAGGCATATATTTCTCATATTTTATTAAATATTTATTTCCAATCGATTCCCATTTCGAAACAGATGTACGATAGACTTTATTTCCAACATTAAATTCTAAAATACTAGATAACCCACCTTTTCCCGACCTGATTTTTTCTACGACTGTACCACAAGTCTCCTGAATATTAAAATATGGTGGTCTATAATAATTACATAAAAATAGTACCAAAACAGAAAAGCATGTCAATAGGGTTTTAACAAAATTCCCAAATAAAAAATTCATCATCTTAGTTTTTTTATAATGTATTACACTAATATAACTCAATTTATTACCATAAGTAGGTAGTCTACATCAACAGATAAAATTTACAATATCGTGCAAGTCCTCTAAATCATTTGCTTGAACGCTTCTATAGATGATATAAATCGATGTCCTATTAGTTCTCGAGTTTTTCTAAGTCCGTTGTAAAACAACAAAAGCTACCTCAATTAAGAAATAGCTTTTGCTTTATAATATTTGTTTTATACTCTTTGTAGGCACAGATTGCAAATCTGCGCTATCAAATCAAGGTCGTTCGGGGTTTCTTTAGATTATTTGGTAAATGACAGCGACCAAGAAGAAGTATTGGATAATGATGCTGTAAAACGCATCAAAGAGATTCAAACACTACCTTTTAAAGAAAAAGATAAAATCTACTCTGTTATTGATGCGCTTATTCGTGATTATAGAACTAAAAAAGCATATTCATAAAAAAAGCTACTGTTTCCAGTAGCTTTTTTTCATCAAGCAAAAGATGTAATACACTCTTTAAGGTGAATTCTAACATTTTTACTCAATTCTAAATCATCAATATTTCTAATTGATTTTAATATTTTTTCTAAAGCTTTTCTGCTATCCTTATCTGTGACCCAATAACTTGATTCTAATTTTAATAAACGACATAATAAGTCTCCATTATAATCGTCTGCTTTAATCAATAAATCATTAGCTAAAACCTTTATTGCTGATGGCACAAAGTACTTTAGTCCGCTTTCTTGACCTATCATAAAATAAACATCTTCTACTGTATATAAGTTCAGAGGTTTTCTATGTAGGTTATAAAAATTGAATTCTTCATAAGACGAATTATTTTTATCTGGTACTTCTCCTGTCCAAGACCACCCTTCTAAGTCACTAATATTTTTTTTACTCTTTAAAATCATTTTATCTTTCCTAATTTTTCTACTGCTTTATCTGCACTTTTCAAAACATCAGATATTTCTCTATGCTGTTTTTTAAGATCCTTAATTACTGATCTAGCACCTTTCAAAGCATCACCGTCAAAAGCCCCAGATTTAATTAAATTTCCTAAGTCACTAATTCTATTCTGTAAACCTTGAAGTCTATCTTTTGCCGAATTTAAGTGTTTATAAGCACGTCCATCAGGCTTAAAACCACTATTTAAACCAAACTTTTCTTTTATAGCTCCTGCGATTGTATTATCATTTAATTTCTCTCCTACATTTTTATTAACATCATTAATAAAATCCTTCAGTTTATCAGAACCTTTACCTTTTAGGTTAACATTATCTCCTACTTTTTTCCAAGCTCTTTTAGCTGCTTGTGCGCCTAACTCAGCAACTTTATCAAACTTTTCTAAAGCTTTCCAAACAGTATAACCTTGCTTTCCAAGTTGAGCAGCCCCATAAGCATCTCCTGCAATAGGTATAGCTTCAACAACCCATTCCCACCAAGCTGTTTTTGTCGCGTGATCAATAAAAGTTAAAGCATCATCTCCTAATTGAGTCGCCCATTTACGTGAGCCTTTACCTAAATAATTCTTTAAACGCTTCTTTATTTGATTTTTAACAAAACCTTTAGTAGCCCTTTTTAATCCAGCCTTAGCTATTAATTTCGCAAAAATGGAAATAGGACTTCTTCCATCAGGGTCTTTGTAAATATTAGGATTATTATTAAAAGCTGAATAAGGAGAAATCCCTACTATTTCAACAGGGTCTAACCCAAATCTCCTACCTATTCTTGGGTCATAACCATAATTACCAAAAGATAAATGATTTCCTTCACCTTTTAACTCATTATCATTTTCGTGACCACCAAATCCATATCTATAATCCGAAGAGTTTCCGTGTCTGCTTGGTAAAAGAGAACCAAATGGATACTAATCATTCAATTTCAATACCGCCATAAATGCTTCTTGAGGTATTTCAACATTACCTACTTGGCGCATACGTTTTTTACCTTTTTTCTGCTTTTCAAGTAATTTTCGTTTACGCGAAATATCACCACCATAACATTTAGCGGTAACATCCTTACGTAAAGCTTTTACTGTTTCACGCGAAATGATTTTTGCTCCAATAGCTGCTTGTATCGGAATATCAAATTGCTGACGCGGAATTAGTTCCTTTAATTTTTCGCACATTTTTTTACCAATATCATAGGCGTTATCCTTGTGCAAAAGAGCAGATAGTGCATCAACATTACTTCCGTTTAATAAAACATCTACTTTAACCAATTTAGACTCGCGTAATCCAATAGGCGTATAATCAAACGAAGCATAACCTTTAGAAACTGTTTTTAGACGATCGTAAAAGTCAAATACAATTTCGGCCAAAGGCATGTCAAAAGTTAATTCGACACGTTCGGTAGTTAAGTAAGTTTGATTGGTAATTTCACCACGTTTTTCAATACATAAAGACATCACATTACCTACAAAATCAGATTTGGTAATAATGGTAGCTTTAATAAAAGGTTCCTCCACACGGTTTAAAGTAGAAGGATCGGGCAAGTCTGTTGGGTTATTTACTAAAATAACTTCATCTGGGTGCTTATTTGTATACGCGTTATAGGATACGTTAGGAACCGTAGTAATTACGGTCATATCAAATTCACGTTCCAAACGTTCCTGAATAATTTCTAAGTGTAGCATTCCTAAAAACCCACAACGAAAACCAAAACCTAATGCCGCAGAACTTTCAGGAGTAAATACTAATGAGGCATCATTAAGCTGAAGTTTTTCCATTGAAGAGCGTAAATCTTCGTAATCTTCAGTATCCACAGGGTAAATACCAGCAAATACCATAGGCTTTACATCTTCAAAACCACCAATAATTTCGGTAGTCGTCTCTTTAGCGTCGGTAATAGTATCACCTACTTTAACCTCACGAGCGTCTTTTATACCCGTTATTAGGTAACCAACATCGCCAGTTTTTATTTCTTTTTTAACTACTTGTTGTAGTTTAAGAGTTCCAATTTCGTCGGCGTAATGTAAGCCTTCGGTGGCAACAAACTTAATGTGTTGTCCTTTTTTAATTACCCCATCCATGACTCTAAAATAAGTCTCTACCCCTCTAAAAGGGTTGTAAACCGAATCAAAGATTAAGGCTCTAAGTGGCGCATCTGGATTTCCTTTAGGCGCAGGAACACGCTCGATAATAGCGGTTAAAATTTCTTTAATACCAATACCAGTTTTGGCACTAGCAGGAATCACCTCTTCGGGGTCGCAACCTAAAAGATCAACAATATCATCAGTTACTTCTTCTGGGTTAGCACTTGGTAAATCGATTTTATTAAGTACAGGAATAATTTCTAAATCATTCTCTAAGGCTAAATATAAATTAGAAATAGTTTGCGCTTGTATACTTTGAGCGGCATCCACAATGAGTAAAGCCCCTTCGCAAGCCGCAATTGATCGCGAAACTTCATAAGAAAAGTCAACATGACCAGGAGTGTCAATAAGGTTTAAAATATACTCTTGCCCTTCATGGGTATATTCCATTTGAATGGCATGACTTTTAATAGTAATTCCACGCTCACGTTCCAAATCCATACTGTCTAATAACTGCGCCTGTGCTTCGCGCTTAGTTACTGTAGCGGTTTCGTCTAATAAACGATCGGCTAACGTACTTTTTCCATGATCAATATGTGCAATAATGCAAAAATTTCGAATATGCTTCATAAATTCTTTGTCTTCACTTTTTGGCGGGCTAAACCGGGCTATCCGTTTCAATTCCTCGCACTTCGTTCCACTCAGGCTGTGGGATTTCCACTGCTATCCCTGCCCGAACTTTTTTGTAAATCATATATAAACACATTTATAACAGATTTTAATATAAGTTTTGGTGTCAAGGACTATTCAGCCCACAAAGATACATTTTTGACAGTTACTATAACTTACTATTTTAGCTAAACTATGGAGTTGTTAAAGTGTGCTATACTATTTAAAGCTAAGGGGGAAAAAGAAATCCTCGTCATAGTTATCAAACTCATCCCTTTTATCTTTTAAGTATTGTTTGGTAGCTGCTTTCGTTTTTAAACGTTCTAGTTCTAAAAGTGTTTCCTTTTTTTGAAGCTTCAAAAATTCATTGTACTTAAAAATTTTTTGTTTTAAACCGTTTTGGTTAGTGTGTTTAAAATTTTTAAAATAAAATTGATGTTCCTCGTCTTCTTTAAATTGAAAAATAGTAAAATCTAATTGTTCAATTTCGGCGTCCAATTGCTTTAATAAGGATTTAGATTGCTCATCATCAATTTCTATGGTAGTGGTATCATTATCTTTTTCAATTTTGTTTTTTAATAACAGCAATTGATAGTAATCTCTATTTTGCCAGGCTTCAGATAATTTTTTCATCAGTACTTCCCTTTGCTCTTTTTCTTTAGTTGAGGTGACTAAATCGGGGTGTGCTTTTTTAACCAGCGATTTGTAAAGTTTTTGAAATTTTTTGTTTGTATTTAATACCTTTTCTTTTTTTAAAGATTCCTCATGGATCTTTTGATATTCATGCTGTTGTTCGTGGTGTTTTTTAGCAAAATCTTTGTCATTTATAAAGTCTTCAAAGTCAAAATCTTCATCATCATCTTCTACATCAAAACCAAAATCACTTAGAATATCTTTGGCCATTTCATTAACAAAATCTTTCTCTATGGGATCCATTTTTTCTGAAATATTTTTTTTAACGGCTTCATAAATTTCAATTAATTCAGAAGTACCCATCCCAGAGTCGAATAAAAATTCACATGCTTCCATTAAAAAATCTTCTAATAGCGCTGTTTGCCATTTTGCAAAACCTTTACTAGTATAGTGTTTGTAAAGTTGGTCAATAACGCGTTTTTTAATATCAAAAAATTCTTTTTCGAAAGGTAAAATGTCCTTGTCGTATGCTTTTTTAATTTTTGCTAATTGCGTTTTTTCTTTTTCAAACTTAGTTTTAAGCTTTTCAATTTTTTGGATCTTTTTATTAATCTCGTTAATTGCACTTTGCTTTGATTTATTTTTTACAACAATTGATAGCTCTTCTTTAATGGGTGGTTCTTCAAAATTAAATAGATTCGTTTGATGGCTCATAATTGTTGTATTAATAATAAACATCTTAGGTAACTAATTTACAAATATTCTTGTAAAAAAAAGTCAACTAGAATTAACCTCTAGTTGACTTTTAATTTATATGGAATTTTCTGACTAGTTTACTACTAATTTTACAATCTCATTTCCGTAATCGATACTTATAAAATACAATCCAGAAGTAAGGTTAGAGGTGCTTATGGTTTCGGTTGTACTTTCTGCATAAAGTTGCTTAACCAATTTACCGGTGCTATCCATTACATTAATTTGATTTCCTAATGTTAAGCCTTCTAAAGTAAAATTTTCACCCAAAATTGCTGGATTCGGATAAGCGATTAATTTACTTGTCTCAACATCCGTATTAGAAATAATTTTAGCGCCATTTGAATTGGCATTAAATATTCTTTCGATTTGCCATTTTTGGTTATTATTGTTACTATTAAAAAACCATAAGTGTACATCAGCATTTCTGGCTCCTCCTGCAACATCTAATGCTCTAGATAAACAGTGTGTTGGTTTTAATGCATAATCTGCACCATTTCTTTCAATTTGCCATCTTCTGTTAGCGCCATTAGCACTTGTTGTTGTTTGTATCAATGCTCCATTAACACATCTGGAAGCGGGTACTTCTAAATACCTATTGGTGCCTTGGTTCCTTACCGTGTATACATTATTGCCTTGGTGCTCTAGTACCCAGCGTTGATCAGAAAAATTTCCTGTGTTTACCACACGAGCTTCATGGTTTTCTAATGCTCTAGCCAATAGACTTTGATTAGTATTAGGGTTTGTAATTTGGTAAACGCCATTAGCCAACAATTGATTTGAGTTATTTACAGGCGCTGGTGGAGTACTAGTTGTAGTAGAGCTAGGTGTTCCAAAAACTTCTACTTCGGCCAAATGTAAAAAATTGGTACCCGATAATTGAATGCGAACATATCTTCCGGTACGGCCAATATTTTGTCTTGTAGGTCTTTGTGCTATAGCTTCTTGAAAATAAACACCATTACCATTTTGACTCGCAGTTTCAACAATATCCTTTGATACAAATGGTACGTCAGAAACAAATATTTGATAGGCTTCTAATCTGTTGGCACAACAATCTTCTCTATTCCATACATTAATATGACTAATATTATTAATACTTCCTAAATCAACTTCCCACCATGCAGCACCGTTGCTTTCAGTATGTGAAAAATTAGAAGTATTTCCATCGTTAGCAAAGCTAGCTATAATGCCGCTAAAATCACTTGATTGCGAAGCAGGTCTGTTTAAAGCTAGATTTGTAGCATTACCATTACTTGGAGTAGGAGTTGGGTTCGGTTGTGGTGCTGGAGGTGTTACCACTACTGGTTGTGGGGTTGGCTCAGGGGCAGGAGTAGCGCCGTTAAAAGTAGGTCGGTAAACTCTAACCCAATCCACTTTCATGGTATTTAAATTGTTGTTTAATAAATTTTGAACACTTTCAAGTGGTCTGCCCGAATGTGATTCCGTATCTAATATAATAAAAGTAGGGTCATTAAATTCTCTATTTGGGAAAGCAGAGCCGCCTGAAGCAAGTCCTTGTACATCTCTTAATAACTCGTTTGTTTCGCAACGTAAAATATCTGAATTAGGACATTGTAAGTTCGCATCTGCAAGACTACCGGTAAGGCCATTGGCTACTCTATTAGGCACATAATGATTTCCATTAAATCGTGGTACACCATCAATGTAATAGAAAACTTCTGTTGGACTAGCCCAAAATACACCGAATGTATGAAAATCGTTTCTCCAGTTTTCAATTGGAGCATTTGAGTTTGTTGGACTGGTGTTAAAAAATACTTGATAGGTAAAGTCTGTTAAATCTCGACCACCACAATTATCTGTTTCACCTCCATGATCTTGAACGCCTTGTCGATGCCATATATGTTGGTTGGTTGACATTTGTGTAGTGTAAAAAGTTTCGTCACCACCTGTAACATTTCCATTGTTATCTCTCAGTTTTGCACCACCATAACATTCTAATACGTCTATCTCTTCGTTATCACAAGCATTTAGCATCCAAAAATTAGAAGAATTTTCTAAATTGGATATTTGTATACGTGCTTCCATGTAAACAGGGTACTTTATGGTGTTTTTGGTGGTAACAATACCACAAGTAACAAAACGATCTGTAAAATTTTGTCTACCACCTGGGTTATCTCCGCCTGGTAGTGCTTTAATTTCAAGATTACCATTATTAAGGCTAATAACATCATTTCTAAAATTATTAGAATTAGTCACATTCCACCGCGTTTGTCCTGGACCTGTAAATCCTGGATCGGGGTTGTACCTTTCGTCCCAGGTACTTGTAAATTTTGCATTCTGTTTACTTGCATAATTGAAATCATCTGACACAGATTCAATCAATTCCCACGAAGCTATATTTTGTAAATTAGTAGGTAGTGGTCTATTGCCAAAATTGAATCCTCTATCATCTCGTTGAGCAAATACAGAAGTTGAAATTATTAATAATGTAATAAAATAGTGTATATTTTTCATATTGTTTAAAATTAAACGTTAACAATTATTTTTTTAATAAATATATACTTAAAATGTTAACTATAACAATAGAGTTGATAAGAAAAAATATATACCTATATAAGAAAATTTTATGGTGTTTTTTTGTAAGGTTTTGTGTTTTGTTCTTTCTTCTAAATCAGAGAATTTTAACCCATTATATTAGCTTGCATTTTATTTTGTAAACAATTTGTTTTTAGAGTGTTGTGTGATTTTTATTTTGGAAAGAGTTGCTACTTTATCTAAAAGCATTTTTTTGGATTCATCATTATTTTTCTTTTTTTAGGTGCAATAATGAAAAATGAATAATTAATTTTTTTTTTTTAATTTGTAAGATAAAAAGCCCCCTAAAATTGATTTTAGGGGGCTTTTGTCGATTTTGTTTTAAGAAAAAAGTTTTTTTTTACTCAACAATTAACTTTAAAGTATCATTTCCATAATCAATACTTATAAAGTATAAACCAGAATTAAGGTTAGAAGTGCTTACAATTAGTGTTGATTGATCAGCGTATAATTGCTTTACCAATTTACCAGTGCTATCTAATATGTTTATTTGGTTTCCTGCTGTTAGACCTTCTAAAGTGAAATCATTTCCTAAAATAGCTGGATTAGGGAAGGCTACTACTTTGTTAGTGGTAGCTTCATTGTTAGAAATAATTTTTGCAGCGTTTGAGTTACTATTAAAAATTCTTTCAATAGTCCACTTTTGATTGTTGTTGTTTCTATTTGCTGTCCAAATATGTACTTTAGCATCACGTGCACCAGCAGCTACATCTAAAGCTCTAGATAAGCAATGTGTAGGTTTTAATGTGTAATTAGCACCGTTACGTTCTATTCTCCATTTTTTGTGATCGCCATTTGAATTCGTCCATGTTTGTACTAATGCACCATTGGTACACCTTGCCGATGAAACTTCTAAATACCTACCAGTACCTTGGTTTCTTACCGTATATACATTGTTTCCTAAATGCTCAATGTTCCATCTTTGATCTGCATAATTTCCAGTATCAACCATTCTAGCTCCATGATTTTCTAATGCTCTGGCTAATAAACTTTGATTTGTAAATGGATTTGAAATTTGATATAAACCGTTAGCTACTATTTGATTGGAGTTGTTAGTTGGCGGAGCAGGTGCTGCATTTGCAGGTGTTCCAAAAACTTCAACTTCGGCAATGTTTAAAAAGTTAGCTCCAGATAGTTGTATACGTACATAACGGCCGGTTCTTCCAATGTTTTGTCTTGTAGGTCTTTGAGCTGTACCTTCTTGAAAATAAACACCATTACCACTTTGATTAGCAGTTTCCACTATGTCCTTAGAAACAAAAGGAACATCTGATACAAATATTTGATAGGCTTGTAGTCTATTTTGACAACAATCTTCTCTGTTCCATACATTAATATGGCTAATGTTATTAACGCTTCCTAAATCAACTTCCCACCATGCAGCGCCGTTATTTTCTGTATGCGAAAAGTTATTTCTGTTTCCATCATTTGCAAAACTAGCATTAATAGTTCTTAAAGTACTTGATTGCGTAGCTGCTTTGTTTAAAGCTAGGTTAGTCGCGCTTCCGTTTGTTGGAGCTGGAGCCGGAGCTGGAGTCGGATTTGGTTGCGGTGCTGGCGGAGGTGTTACTACAACTGGAGGTGTTGGTGTAGGAGTACTTCCGTTGAAACTTGGTCTGTATACACGTACCCAGTCCACTTTCATAACATTTAGATTATTATTTCCTAAGTTAGTAACGCTTTCAAGTGGTCTTCCAGAATGTGATTCTGTATCTAAAACAATAAATGTAGGGTCGTTAAATTCTCTGTTTGGATATTGAGAACCACCAGAACTTCTTCCTTGAACATCTTTTAGTAAAGCATCCGTTTCGCAACGTAAAATATCTGAATTAGGACATTGTAATTTAGCATCAGCCAAACTACCTGTTAATCCATTAGCTATTCTATTAGGTACATAGTGGCTTCCATTAAATCTAGGAACACCATCTATATAATAAGTAACTTCGGTTGGGCTACCCCAATATACACCAAACGTATGGAAATCATCTCTCCAATTTCTGGCAACTCCTGTACCTGTAGGGTCAGTTGTAAAGAAAACTTGATAAGTAAAATCAGTTAAATCTCTTCCTCCACAATTGTCTGTTTCTCCTCCATGGTCTTGAACACCTTGTCTGTGCCAGATATGTTGGTTGGTTGATATCTGTGTAGTGTAAAAGGTGTTATCGCCACCAGTAACATTTCCATTAGCATCTCTTAATTTTGCACCTCCATAACCTTCTAAAACATCGATTTCTTCGTTATCACAGGCATTAAGCATCCAAAAATTAGAAGAATTTTCAAGATTTGAAATCTGTATGCGTGCCTCCATATATACAGGATAGCTAATTGTTCTTTTAGATGTGATTATACCACAATTTACAAAACGGTCAGTAAAATTTCTTCTTCCACCTGGGTTGGCAGCACCTGGTAATGCTCTTATTTCAAGTTTGCCGTTATTTAATTTTACGTAGTCATTGCTAAAGTTGGGACTGTTAGTAACATTCCAACGTGTTTGACCTGGACCAACAAAACCTGGATCAGGATTGTATTTTTCTTCCCAAGTGTTTCCAAATTTTGCATTCTGTTTACTTGAATAATTAAAATCGTCAGATAAATCTTTAATTAATTCCCAAGAGGCTATGCCTTGTAAATTTGTAGGTAATGGTCGATTGTTAAAGTTTAAACCTTTGTCATCTCTTTGAGCAAAAAAAGACTGGCTAATAAGAAATAGTGCAATTATGTAGACCTTTTTCATATATGTTTAGTTGTGTTTATTAATTACAAGGCTGCTAAAATATGAAAAAACATTCATCTAAAACGTTACAGTAGGCAGTTTATATCGTTGTAGTGTTCTATATAATGATGTTTTAAAAAAAAGGAAAGAATAAGCTTACTGTTTTTTTTGTGTGTTGAATTGATGTATAATTTTGACTGTCAATTTGTTATTGTTTTGTTATTTTAAGAATAATTTTATTTCTTCCTACAAATTCTTTGTGAAATAAAAAATGTTAAAATTTAAAAAAAATAAGATTTGGTGATAGAATATGTCAAAAAAAGGGCAAAAAAAAGAGATTATACTTAAATATAATCTCTTTTTTTGGTTTATTTCTTATAAAGAATTAGTCTGCTAGTACAATAACTTTATTGTTATTTACTTCAATAACGCCACCTTTGATATCAAATATCCAGCGACTATCTTCAGTGTTTTTTGAAAGTGAACTGCTCGATTCTTGATCTAATTGGGCATCAATTTTAACTTTACCTTTAGTAAGTAATGATATTACAGGCGCATGACTGTTTAGCATTTGAAATTCGCCATTGATACCAGGAACAGCTACTGAATTTACTTCAGCACTAAAAACAATTTGTTCAGGTGTTACAATTTCTAAAAACATAATTACTTTTTTTAATTTCCACGAAGGTGGAAAACTTTAATTACAAAATCTCTTTTGTTGAGATTTCCGCCTTCACGGAAATGTAAACTATAGCTATTTAAGCTTCTGCTAACATCTTTTCTCCTGCTTCAATAGCTTCTTCAATTGATCCCTTAAGGTTGAATGCAGCTTCTGGTAAGTGATCTAATTCACCATCCATAATCATATTGAATCCTTTGATAGTTTCTTTAATATCAACTAACACACCAGGTATACCTGTAAATTGTTCAGCTACATGGAAAGGCTGTGATAAGAAACGTTGCACACGACGAGCACGTGATACGGCTAATTTATCTTCTTCAGATAATTCTTCCATACCAAGTATAGCAATAATATCTTGTAATTCTTTATAGCGTTGTAGTAACTCTTTTACTCTTTGAGCACAGTTGTAGTGCGCATCACCTAAAATAGCGGCAGATAAAATACGTGATGTAGAATCTAATGGATCTACTGCAGGGTATATACCAAGCTCAGCAATTTTACGTGATAATACGGTTGTGGCATCTAAGTGGGCAAATGTTGTAGCCGGTGCAGGATCGGTAAGGTCATCGGCAGGTACATATACTGCTTGTACCGATGTAATAGATCCTTTTTTAGTCGATGTAATACGCTCTTGCATAGCTCCCATTTCTGTGGCTAATGTAGGTTGATAACCTACGGCTGATGGCATACGACCTAAAAGGGCAGATACCTCAGAACCAGCTTGTGTAAAACGGAAAATATTATCCACAAAGAAAAGTACATCTTTTCCTTGTCCATCTCCAGCCCCATCACGGAAATATTCGGCTATAGTTAAACCAGAAAGTGCTACACGAGCACGTGCTCCAGGTGGTTCGTTCATTTGTCCGAAAACGAAAGTGGCTTTAGAGCCTTTCATGGCTTTTTTGTCCACTTTAGATAAATCCCATCCGCCTTCTTCCATAGAATGCATAAAGTCGTCACCGTATTTGATAATACCAGACTCTAGCATTTCTCTTAAAAGGTCATTTCCTTCACGTGTTCTTTCACCAACTCCTGCAAATACAGAAAGTCCTCCGTGACCTTTTGCTATGTTGTTAATTAATTCCTGAATCAATACTGTTTTTCCAACTCCGGCACCACCGAATAATCCAATTTTCCCTCCTTTAGCATAAGGTTCAATAAGATCAATTACTTTAATACCTGTAAAAAGTACTTCTGTAGAAACAGACAAATCTTCAAATTTAGGAGCGCTTCTATGTATAGACATACCAGAATCGCCAGTTTTAGGTAAATCACCTAAACCATCAATTGCATCTCCGATTACATTAAATAAACGTCCGTAAACATCGCCACCAATAGGCATTTGAATTGGACTACCAGAAGCAATTGCTTCAGCACCTCTTTGTAAACCATCAGAAGAATCCATTGCAATAGTACGTACAGTATTTTCACCTGTATGAGATTGCACTTCAAGAATTAATTTACTTCCGTCATTTTTTTTAATTTCTAACGAATCGTAAATTTTTGGAAGTTCTGAACCTGCTGCAAATTCAACATCAATAACTGGTCCTACAATTTGTGATACTTTACCCGAAACTTGAGCCATTATAAAAGTATTTTTTGTTTAATATTTGTAAACATTGTGCTGTAAGTTGTATTTAACTACAAATTAACAGCGTTTTTCAAGCCGCAAAGATAGTTTATTAAATTCAAAAAAAACAATCTTTATTTTCGAATTTATTGCTTAATCTATGTTTGGATGAATTATATTAAAAAAGCCCTTAAGAAAAGGGCTTTTCATTAATTATTCTACAGTAACTGATTTGGCTAAGTTACGTGGTTGATCTACATTTTTATCGAGCATTACTGCGATATGGTAAGATAAGAGTTGTAATGAAATAGTAGTTAAAAGCGGTGTAAAAGCTTCTAAGGTTTCCGGAATTTCAATAACATGATCGGCAAGTCCCCTTACGGTAACATCTCCTTCGGTAACAATTCCTATAATTTTTCCTTTTCTTGATTTGATTTCTTGCACATTACTTACTACTTTTTCGTAATGACCTTTACGTGTAGCAATAACAACTACAGGCATTTGTTCATCAATAAGCGCAATAGGTCCGTGTTTCATTTCGGCAGCAGGATAACCTTCTGCGTGTATGTATGAAATTTCTTTTAGTTTTAAAGCACCTTCTAGGGCGACAGGGAAATTAAATCCTCTTCCTAAATAAAGGAAATTTTTAGCGTCCTTATATATTTCGGCAACACTTTTAATGTGTTCGTTTTCTTCAAGCGCTTTTGCTACTTTGCTTGGAATTTGTTCCATTTCATGTAGCAAGTAGTGAAAATCCTTGTTGTTTAAGGATCCTTTTTGTTTAGCAAGGCGTAAAGCAATTAACGAAAGTACTGTAATTTGAGTAGTAAATGCTTTAGTTGAGGCTACACCAATTTCAGGTCCTGCATGTGTATAAGCTCCTGCGTGTGTTTCGCGAGAAATAGATGAGCCAACTACATTACAAACTCCAAAAACAAAAGCGCCTTTTTCTTTAGCTAATTTAATAGCAGCCATAGTATCGGCTGTTTCACCACTTTGTGAAATTGCAATTACAATGTCATCTTTATTAATAATTGGGTTTCTGTATCTAAATTCTGAAGCATATTCTACTTCAACAGAAATACGTGCTAATTCTTCAAAAATATATTCAGCAACCAGACCTGCATGCCATGAGGTTCCGCAAGCAACAATAATAATTCTTTTAGCATTTAAAAATTTGTCAATATTATCATCAACTCCAGCCATTTTTATAATGCCCTCAGAGGCAAGTAGTCTTCCTCTGTAGGTGTCGGTAATAGCATGTGGTTGTTCGTATATTTCTTTGATCATAAAGTGATCAAATCCTCCTTTTTCTATCTGTTCAAGATTAATTTTTAATTCATGAACATAAGGATCTACAATAGCACCATCGTTAATTTTTGATATTTGGACACCTTCATTTAAATTAATAAGTGCCATTTCGCCATCTTCTAAATAGATAGCATTGTTGGTGTATTCTATAAAAGGTGATGCATCTGATGCGATAAAAAAATCATCTTCGCCAACACCAATAGCCAATGGGCTTCCTAAACGAGCTACAACAACTTCATCGGGTTTACGTTTGTCAAAAACAGCAACAGCATAAGCGCCAATAGCTTGATTTAATGCTATTTGTGTGGCTTTAGCTAAGTTAACTTTTTCGTTTATTTGAACATCTTCAATTAGATTAACTAATACTTCAGTATCAGTATCTGAATGAAATATGTAGCCTCTTTTTATAAGTTCTTTTTTTAAAGGCTCGTAATTCTCAATAATACCATTATGGATAATTGCAAGATTTTCTGAATTAGAATAATGGGGGTGTGAATTTACATCATTAGGCTCTCCGTGTGTTGCCCATCGTGTGTGGCCAATTCCAATAGATCCTTTTGTATTATTTGTTTTTGAAAATTCATTTTCTAGATCAGCAACTTTTCCTTTTGTTTTTGTTATGCTAAGATTGTTGCCATCATAAAGCGCAATTCCTGCTGAGTCATAGCCTCTGTATTCTAATCGTTGTAATCCTTTTAAAACAATTGGATAGGCTTCTCTGTTGCCAATATATCCTACAATTCCACACATATAGTATAAGTTTGAGTTTTTATTTTTATTTTGCTATTTGTTGGTAGCGGTGTATTTTAATATCAATTTAGGTTGATTGTTGCTATTGTTTTCATTAAACAAGGGAACTCCTTTTAAACTTAAAATTGTTCCACTATTAGCAAATCTTCTTGCTTCATTATTAAATATTAACGAAGATTGATTAAAATTATCAAAAATAATGCCAAGACCTAGGGTGATATTCAATTCTTCGGCATCAGACAAACTGGGGGATTGTAAAATTGATCTAATTAAATTAGTTATATTAAAATTATATGTAAATTCTTTGTTATTATTTTCTATGGGATTAATAGCGCTAATTTGATTAGATTGTCTGCCGTCGGTTGAAATGGTTGTTTCGGTATTGAAAAGCTCTAATAAAGGTAGCTCGTCCAATGTAATGGTGTTTTCAGAAAAAGTTTTGTTTACAGTAAAAATAAGTTCTGCATCATTAATGATAATGTCTTTTTCAATTAACTCTTTTAGTTTACTACTGTCAAATAATGATATTTCGCCAATTGAGCCAGCACCTGCTTTTACCAAAGTTGATGTTGTTGCCTCAATTGTTTGATCTTCAGTATTTATAATATTGAAAAATTGACCGCTTAAGTTATAGTCTGCGCTTATTGAGGTCTCATTTGTTTCTTCAGTTCCTTCTTTTTGAGTGGTAATTTTAAAATCAAGTTGAATTTTAGGTGCTATTGAGTCAATTGCTGTTCTTGGGATACTGTATAAGCCTTTGTTGTCAGCTGTGGGTTTAATATATATACTTCTTATAGTGTTTATGAATTCAGAATCGTCACCTTGAAATACACTAAAATCATTTTTGTTGGTAAGTGCCGTTAAATCTAGCTTGTTTAAGTCGATTTCAATTGCATTTGGACTTTCGTTTTTGCGATTGTCAATCATAACAACAGTTGGTGGTGCGACAATATCAATGGCTGTATCAACAACTTTTTTGTTTTCGTTTTGTATAGCTTCTAGAAAATTATTTGGTCCATCGGAAGCATCGGCAAAATAAGCTTGAGCTTCATTAGATACTAGGCTTTGGTCTCTTAAAGTAAAATTAGCATTGAAAACCTCTAATTTTAAATTTTCTGAATTAATAAAAAGAGAGTCAAGTGCATAAGTGCGTATGCCTTCATTATTTAATGCACCTGCATCATAAGGAAAAGGCAAGATTAATTTTTTGCTCGTTATTTCTATTTTAGTAATAGGATCAGCGTTAGCAATACTTGGAGTGGCTCCATTAACTCTAGCTAAAATAGCATAAGTAGATTTATTTCCAAGTAGGCTGTCTGTATTTGTTCCTAAATACTGTGTGTTTAAGTTATTTGTCTGTACTTTTTTTAGTGAAACATCAGTAAGTGATGGGGTTAATTCTTCGGTTTGAACATCAATGTTAGTTCCGGTTAAAATTGCAGAACCAACATCGCTAATATCATCATCGCATGATGTTAAAAATAAACTACATAATAGCCCAATGATTAGGCGTGTAAAAAAAGGTGTATTCATAAATACGTTTAGAGTGTTTTATTTATGATAAAACTTCGTTCAAATAAAAATCTTCATATGCAGATGAGAATTCTTCAGGATACTTGTACTCTAAAATAGGTACTTTTTTTGCATCAATGAATTTTTCAATTTCTGAAGAAACATTTGGTGTTCCCATAATAACTGCGTCAGAGTTTTCAACAGATAGTTTTATCAAATTATCAAAATTTGCATCATCTAAAAGACTCAATTTTTCTTCAGCTATTTCATCAAAAAGCACTTTTTTCTTAATATCACTATTTAAAGCACCTTCAAAACCATTACCATAAACAGATGTGATGATTTTAGTTTCTTTAAATAAAGGTTCGTTGCTGTAGTAATTTTTTAAATATAATGGAAGTAATGAGGCCATCCACCCGTGAACGTGTATGATATCTGGTGACCAATTTAGTTTTTTTACGGTTTCAATAACTCCTTTAGCAAAAAAGATAGCGCGTTCGTCATTATCTTTAAATAACTTTCCATCTTTGTCAGTTACCGTAGCCTTACGTTTAAAATATTCTTCGTTATCAATAAAGTATACTTGCATACGCTCTTTAGGTATCGAAGCAACTTTAATAATTAAAGGCATGTCAAAATCATTAACAACAAGGTTCATTCCTGATAAACGAATTACTTCATGTAATTGATGTCTTCTTTCATTTATATTCCCAAAGCGGGGCATAAATATACGTGTTTGTCCTCCTTTTCCATTGACCATTTTTGGCGATTCAAATGCCATAGATGAAACTTCTGTTTCGGGTAAATATGGCATTAATTCTGATGCTACGTATAGTATCCTCTTGTCTTTCATAAATCTTACTTTTAACTTACTTGGGAGTAAAGTTTTGCAAAATTACGAAAATTTAGGCAGAATGCCATTTATACACTAATTTTGCGGGCACTTAAAATTCTAAATATGCGTGTTTTTACTACTGTTAAAGATTTAAAAAACTACGTTCAAAGTAAGCGGGAATTTTCATTTAAAATAGGTTTTGTTCCTACAATGGGAGCATTGCATTTAGGTCATATATCGCTGGTTGACAAATGTTTAAAAGATAATGATTTAGCAATTGTTAGTATTTTTGTTAACCCAACACAGTTTAATAATTCTGATGATTTAGATAATTATCCTAGGACGTTAGAGCGTGATGTTGAATTACTTAAAAAAACTTCTAAAAACATAATTGTTTTCGCTCCATCAGCCAAAAATTTATATAATGGAGCCCCAAAATCGATTAAATATGACTTTAATGGCTTGGAAAATGAAATGGAAGGAAAATACAGACTTGGTCATTTTAACGGAGTAGGAACGGTGCTAAAATTTTTATTTGAAGCCGTTATGCCAAATCGAGCTTATTTAGGTGAAAAAGATTTTCAGCAATTACAGATTGTGAAAAAATTAGTTGAAATTGAAAAATTTCCGATTGAAATTGTAGGTTGTGAAATTTATAGAGAATCAGATGGTTTGGCATATAGCTCAAGAAATGAGCGACTGACAAAACTACAGCGAAGCGAGGCTAAAATAATATTTGAAACCCTTTTAAAGGTTAAGAATAAATTTGGCATAAAAAATGTAGCTACATTAAATGAAATGGTAAGTCAAGTTTTTGAAAATCATAAATTATTTGAGTTAGAATATTTTGAAATTGCGAATGTTGAAAATTTGAAAACAGCAAGGGATATAGATGCAAGTAAAAAGTATCGAGCTTTTATTGCTGTTTTTGCCGATAAAGTCCGTTTAATAGATAATATCGCTTTAAATTAATTAATTTTGTACCATGTTAGTACACGTAGTAAAATCTAAAATCCATCGCGTAAAAGTTACCGGAGCTGAGTTAAATTACATTGGTAGTATTACCATTGATGAAGACTTAATGGATGCTGCTAATATTATTAGTGGCGAAAAAGTTCAAATTGTAAATAATAACAACGGCGAACGCTTAGAAACTTATGCCATTCCGGGGCCAAGAAATAGTGGAGAGATAACCTTGAATGGAGCTGCTGCCAGAAAGGTAGCTAAAGGCGATGTACTTATATTAATTACTTATGCAATGATGGAAATGGAAGAAGCCAAAAAGTTTTCTCCTGCGCTAGTATTTCCAAATGAAGAGAATAACCTTCTAAAATAAGTTTCCTTTCACTATTGAAAAAGAATATAACCAAAGCACTTAAAATTATAATCCCTTTGGGTATTGGTGCTATTTTAGTTTGGTATTCTTTAAGTTCGGCGACCTCTCAAGAATTAAAGGATTTATGGATACTCATTACCAGTGCCGATCCATTTTGGGTGGGCTTGTCGGTGGTTATCGGTTTGCTTTCGCATGTATCTCGTGCTTATCGTTGGCGTTATTTGGCTACTCCTTTGGGGTATTCGAGTAGGTTGAGCACAAGTTTTATGGCTGTAATGGTTGGTTATTTGTCCAATTTAGGGATTCCGCGTTCTGGCGAATTTTTTAGGGCAGCAACTTTAAGTAATTATGAGTCTATTCCTTTTCAAAAAAGTTTAGGAACAATTATCACAGAACGAATTATTGATCTAGTGATGCTGCTTATAATTGTGTTTTTGGCTTTTGTTTTTAACACACAAACCTTAAGTACTTATTTCTTAGATCAAAATATTAACCCCTTAAAAATAGTTTATGTTTTACTGGGGGGAGTTTTTTTAATGGGAATAGGGTTTTTAGTTATAAAAAAATTAAAAATTCCATTTATTGAAAAATTACGTCAATTTGTATTAGGTATTTATGAAGGAATGCTGAGTGTGTTTGAAATGAAAAATAAAGGACACTTTATTGTGCATACAATTCTTATATGGATAGCCTATGTACTTATGCTTTATGTGGTTAAATTTAGTGTACCAGAAATTTATGACTTGTCCTTTTCGGCAATTTTAATGGTGTTTGTAGCAGGTTCATTAGCTATGATGACTTCAAATGGTGGTTTTGGAGCTTATCCACTTTTTGTGGGTTTGGCATTATTGCTTTTTGGTGTTGAAAAAACGGTTGGAGAGGCCTATGGGTGGATAATCTGGGGGTCACAAACTTTAATGAATATTGTTGTTGGAGGTTTGTCATTCATTTTGCTTCCTATATTTTCAAAAAAGAAATAATTTCATACCTTGTCTCATCGTTTTTTAAGGCCCATTTATACTATGAAATCAATTTTAACAACACTTGCTTTTTTTGTTTTTGCTAGCGCTGTCTATGCACAAACGGTAACAAAAAACATTAAGTCATTACATTTAGATACTTCGAGAGAGGTTAAGGTGCGTTTGCCTAAAAGTTACAAAAAAGAGCCCAATAAAGAATATCTTTTAATATTAACCCTTGATGGAGATTACTTATTTGATCCCATTGTAGGAAATGTGAAATACTTTTCATATTGGGAAGATATGCCCGAAGCAATTGTGGTAGGTGTAAAGCAATTACAAACTCGAAAAGAAGATTGTAAATATGATTCAAATACCTATTTACCCGAGTATGAAGGTAAAAAGTTTTATGACTTTATTTCAAAAGAATTGCTACCTTATTTAGAGAGTAATTATCGATTAGCAAAATTTAAAATTATCGTGGGACATGATTATACGGGTAATTTTATTAATTATTTTATGCGAACAGAAAAATCACCTTTTCAGGCTTATATAAATTTGAGTCCGGAATATGCCCCAACAATGGCAGACCGAGCGATAGATATACTTGCGGCAACGGAACAAAAAACATGGTATTACTTAGCTACAGGTTCCAATGATGTAAAGGGAATACGCGAAGATGTTATTTTAGTTAATGATCAATTATCGAAAGTTGAAAATGAAAATGTACGCTATAAATTTGATGATTTTGAAGATGCTTCTCATTATTCATTAGTTGCATTAGGAATACCTAGAGCTTTAGAGTATATATTTTCAATTTACAGACCAATAAGTAAAAAAGAGTACAAAGAAGAGATTGTAAATTTAGAAACTTCACCTTATGATTATTTAATTGAAAAATACGATGTTATCAAATCTTTATTTGGTGTTGAAAAACGTATTAGAGTAAATGATTTTATTGCCATATCAACGGCTTTAGAAAAAAAAGAAGATTGGGATGAATTAGAAAAATTAGGTAACCTAGCCAGAAAAGTTTATCCAGCTCACATGTTAGGTAATTATTATTTGGGTACAGCTTATGAGAATATTGGCGAACCTAAAAAAGCAATGAGAACTTATCAAAATGGATTTTTGTTAGAAGAAATTTCTTTTTTAACCAAAGATATTATGCTTGAAAAAGCAGAAAGGATTAAGCAAGACTTTGGGTATTAGTCCAGTACTTGTTTTAAAAAGATATATAAGCTACCTAAACAAGGTGGCTTTTTTTGTCTTATATTTAATTTTAGTCTTGGAGTAGAATCATCATATAGTATATTTTTATAGCCAATTGTTTCAGGCAAAGTAGTATCATTTCTATAGTTTTGTTCTTTATTATTGATACAATTTAAAATGTCAAAATAACACTTTATTTAGGCTGTATTAGCCGCAAAAATTTATGAAAAAAAATAACACAGTACTTTTGTTTCTAGCTTTGTGTGTGACACACTTTTTGTTTGCTCAAACAGATGTAAATAAGAAGTCAATTCAAATTGGCAAGCCATTACAATTTACATATAAGGTGTCGGAAGAGTTAACTACGGCATTTGATATAGTAGTTTCAACACAGGCTGCTTATGCTAATTTGACATTAACTAGTCAAGATCAAATTTTAATTGATCATTTAGATATTCCAAGTAAGGGTAAGCATCAATTTAATATTGTGGCTAAATTTAATAGTACGGGAGAAAAAGAATTAGAGTTTAGGGTAACAGGAGGTGATGTTATTTTAGAGTCGTTGAATATTAATGTAACTCAAAATTTAAGTGTACCTACTTTTAGTGATATTTCAGAAAAAGCAGGTTTGGATAGGGTAAACTCTATTAAATATGGCGGTCCTACTATTGCAGATATAAATAATGATGGTTATTATGACTTTATAGTTAATAACCATAACGAAGAAACCAATAAGCTTTATTGGAATAATGGAGATGGAACGGTAACCAAAGACGAAAAAAAACTATCTAAATGGTACCGTCATGACTTACATGGGTCAAGTGCCGCAGATTTTGATAATGATGGCGATTTGGATATTTTGTTATCACAAGGTGGAGGTAATGGAACTTCACCATCATTACCCACATTTTATCGAAATGATAATGGAACATTGGTGTTAGCAACCAAAGATCTAGAAATAACAAAAGGAGCTCGTGGTAGGGCTATTCGTTGGAGTGATTTAGATAAAGATGGGGATTTAGATTTAATACTTGTTAATGCACGTAGTATTAATAAAGATGAATTACCCCAGCATTTATTTTATAGTAATAAAGGTAACGGGACTTTTGAAGATGTTAGAATAGAGGAAATAGAGAATTTTAATGCTGAGCGCGTATTGGTCACAGATTTAAATGGCGATCAAATAGACGATGTGGTGCTGTATGCTTCATACACAGGCTTGTCCATATGGCAAGGGAATGGGGATTTTAGCTTTACCAATATTACTTCTCAATTGGATAAAAATATTGCCAATACTAAAAATATAACTGGCGCCACTGATATTGATATTGATAATGATGGTGATTTTGATTTGTACTTAACTCGTGGTTTAGTTTTTGGAGTGGGTGCAAAACCTTCGCTGGATTTTGACCCTCAAAAAAGCAAAATGGATATTAAATTACAGGGGCATAAGGGCGTGACTAAAATGGATTTTGCTGCTGAAAATGATATTATGTTTAGTGACCTTCGTTTGGCACGAAGAAAATTTAACGATCCCTACCCTGTTTATTTAGGAAAAAATAAAGAAAAGCATATTGTAAAAGATAAATCTGAATTTAAAATAGAAAAATTAGTAGCTCAGGGGTTTCCCGAAGAGATGAGTGCTAATGGGATTTATATAGGAAACACTAATGGAAACCAATGGAAAATAGCTTTGGTTAGAAATGATTATATCTTTTGGAATTTTGGATTTAGTTTAGAAGGGCTTTCGAGTGTTTCGCCTAATTTCGAACTTCAAAATAGAAATATAGACGATCTTTTATTGTTAAATGATAACGGAACATTTAAAAACGTTGCTTCTGATTGGAAAATTCAAAAAGGAGGCAACCACCAAGGTGTAACTACTAGCGATTTTAATAATGATGGGTTTCAGGATTTATTTGTGTATCGTTGGGGAGATTTAAAGTCGCGACCATCAGATTATTTACTTTTAAATAATGGCAAAAATGAATTTATTTTATCTACAAATCATAATGCTAATGATATACATGATGAAGGACATGGCGATATGGGGCAGGCCTTTGATTTTGATTTAGATGGCGATATTGATATGCTTAATGGAAGTGACGATGAGGGAATGTGGTATTTGTATGAAAACAAAACGGCTACAACCAACAACTTTGTTTCGGTACGTGTTAACTACTCACCAAAATCAAATATAGATGCCATGGCTGCAGTAGTAGAGGTTAAAACAGCTTCTAAATCATATAAAAAACGCGTAGGTTCTGTGGGTGAAGTGTTTTCTCAAAGTTTATTAAATACCGTGCACTTTGGTTTAGGTAAGGAAGCGGTTGTTAAAAGTATCAAAGTTACTTGGCGAAATGGCGAAATGGTTGTGTTTAAAAATAAAAAAGCCAATCAGTTGTATAACACAGATCGTATTGATCCAAGTGCAATTACAGTAAAGCCTTCTAAAGAGAAAATTCGAATAAACACCAGTATTCCATTAGCTGTAGCTGTTGCTGCAAAAAATGAGAATCCAGAAGTGGTTTGGTCTTCAAGTGATTCGTCAGTTGCAAGTGTAGATTCCAATGGAATTGTGTCTGCACATAAATCAGGTAAAAAAGTGACTATTACGGCAACAAGTAGTGCAAATAAAATAACCGGGAAAGCTGTATTGAAAACTGTTGAGTTTTTTCCAATAAGTATAAAATCTATAAAGTTTAATGTGCTTCCAGAGCTACTTGTAGCTGGAGAAACATTTACGATGGAAACAATAATTACACCTAAATACACAGATAACAAAAAAATAAATTGGAGTAGTAGTGACCCTAGTGTTGCAAGTGTAAAAAACGGAGTAATAACAGCTTTAAAGCAAGGTAAAGTGATCATAACTGCTACTGCAGAAGAGAATAAGGCGGTAACAAACTCATTTGAATTAAAGGTGGCTTCTTATGTAGAACCACATATTGTTTATGATAATGAAGATAATTATAAAAGTGTTTCAAAAGAAAAGTTGTTGAAAGTTGAAGTAGATTACCATGCGGGTTCAAGGCGAAAAATAATCAAGGGAGATCATGGTGGTGTTAAATTTTGGTTTCGTGAGTTTACAGCCGATTGGAAGTTTATTAAAGACGTTACTACTGTAGCGGCAATGCCATTAAACACTGTAAGTGGAAAAGTATCGGGAACACTTTCGTTAAAAGAATTGAAGTTATCGTCTGAGCTAGCTAAAGGTAATTTTTATTTATTAAATGTATCTTTTGTAGCAAGCGATGGAAAAACTTATGATAAGAACATTTACCCTATTGAGTTGAAATAATTGGGAATTTTATAAAAACGAAAAAAGACGGCGATATCGCCGTCTTTTTTCGTTTTTATAACTAACAGTTTATTAGTTGAAAAGGCTGTTAAGAATATCTTCAACTTGAGCTTTTCTATCAGCCTTAAGTTTTTCGTCGATTTGTTCTAGTGCTAATTTGTACTTTTCTAATACTTTTTCAGTGCTAATTTTGTCTAAAGGAATTTTGTTTCCATCACTTTTAATTAATTTAAAGCGGTGATCTTCTTGAGTAGTAGATCTAGAATCAATAGAACGCTCTAGTGTAACTACACCTCCTTTTATAACAATTCCGATACCTTTTTCATCAGCAGAAACTTTTTCTGTTTGCTCAGCAACGCGTTCAGCTAATAAAAATGTTTTTGAATAATCTTCGCTTAATTGACTCCAGTCAAGTTGGGCAAAAATCCCTTGCGTAGCGAATAGTAGTAATGAGGCAATGATAAATTTTTTCATAATATGAGGTTAAATTTAGAATTAGATTTTTTCTTAAACGTTCAAATACTGTGCCTTATTTTAATGGGCGATCACAAATTACTAAAAAAAAATTAGTTCAATAATATTGTTTAGTTGATTTATAAGGTGTTATTTACTGAATTTGCCAATGAAATTAATTAAGTCATCCGTAGCTTCTTCTTGTAAAAAGTGATTTTTTTTAAGTATATGAATGTCTATTTCTTTAATATTCAGATCTTTTATAACTTCCTTGTTTTGTTTATCCCATAGCAAAATTTCATCATCCATTCCCCAAATCACTTGAGTGGGAATACTTAAGCTTTTTAAAACAGGGCGATAATCGGGAATGGATTTAGTGTTTGTAGTAAAAAATTTATAAAGCGCATCAGTTTTTCCTTTTCTTAATGGTTTGGTAAAGCCTTCTATTTCAGCTTTGCTCATAGGGTGATCATTAGTACCGTTTTCAAATAGTTTTTTAATCATCATATTTGTTTTGGTTCGATATCCCCACATCACAACTTTACCAATAAGGCCTTTTTTAATTTGTAAGGGAGGGCAAAAACCTTGGGTATATATAATAGTATTTAAAATTGTTAAATGTGATACTTTGTTAGGAGCAATTTTTAGTAATTCCCATGTCCAAAGCCCGCCAGCATCATGCATTACATGCGACCAGGTAGTAATATTTAAATGTTCCATTAAGCCTAAAATACGTTTGGCGTGTTGGGTTTTGTCATAAATATCATAACCCTTTGGGTGGTCACTATTTCCAAAACCTAACATATCTGGGGCTATTACTCTATAACCTTGAGCTACTAATGGATCAATCATTTTTCGATACAACCAACTCGATGTAGGGATTCCATGTAATAGTAATAAAGGTTGTCCTTGTCCTTTGTCAATATAAGCTATAGTGCCATCGGGGGATTGCCATTTTTTTTGGGTATTCGTAAATTCGGAATAAGACATATCATTGGGTTTAGTTTCCACTTGATAGGCTTTACAACTTAAAAGGCTAAAAGCTATTAAAATAGAAAACAGTACTAATTTATTCATGTTGGTATTTTGTATAAATTTAAAAATAAAACGGGAAACAACTTATTTATTATTGATGTAAGAAAAAAATGCAATAAATAAGAAAGAAAATTTATTAAAATTAGATGGTGCACTATGTTATTTATAATATTTTAGGGATAATTATATTTTTGTGAATAAGCCTAAAAGGAGATGTTATAATGGCATTAAAAAAGCGTTTGGTAACCAACTACCAAACGCTTTTTAGAATAAAAAATTAAATGTATTAATATACCTGAGGTATTATTTTCAATAATCTAAATTTTCATTTTTTATTATTAGTTACGTACTACGATTTTTTTACTAAATGAGAATTCGGAATTATCCAAACGTAAAATGTATATCCCAGTACTTAAAAAAGGCAAGTCAAATTGATAATTACCACTTTCGGTTGCTATGCTTTTGGATACCATTTTTGATCCTTCTAAAGAAAAAATTGAGGCATTGTATGTTCCTGTAGGCAAATTTTCTATAAACAATTGATCACTTACTAGATCAGGGCTTGTAGTAATTGTAATTGATTGCTCTGAATTTAGATTTAAAATTTTACTTCCAGTATTTGTTACAGTAACATTAATGGTGTCTTCGGAAGTGTTTCCTTCATTATCAGTTGCAACAACTCTTAAAGTATAATTTCCAGGAATTAAATTTCTTAGCACATTATCTTGCTGATTAGGTGCTGCCCACTCATATGGAAAAAAGTTTTCTTGTCTAACAAATGTACCGTTTAAAAATAACCTAACATTGGAAATACTTCCGTTATCAGTTGCATTAACTACAATAGGTAAATCACTTCCATTACTTAAACTAGCCCCATCAATAGGTGTTGTAAAGCTAACTACAGGATTTGTGTTTGTGGGTGGAGTACTAGTGGCATCTCCGCATAATGAAAAGTTGTCAAACCCAAAGCCAAGGCCACTATCATTAATAAGGTTTCCATCGTTGTATAAAAGTGTTACTGTTAAGTTGCTAATATCCAATCCATCTGGTATAGGTTGGTCAAAAGTGTTATCAGTATCATTAATAAATTGAGAATTGCCAAATTGTAACCAATTTGTAGGTGTTGTTGTCCAATTTTGGAGGTCGCGGCTATAGTAAAACGTTCTTACACTATCACTAATAATAATTCTGGTAAATGCTGCTGTATTAAATAAACCGAAAGCAAAATCAAAAGCTAATCTAACATTTTCATGATTTGAAAGATCAACTGTTGGAGTAATTGCTGTAGCTATGTTGTTTATTTCATTTTGGGTAAAAGAAAAGTCTTCAAAACTTGCCCAATTTCCACTTCCTGGATTATTAACCCCTACAGCAAAAGTGGTTTCATCAAAACGCCATCTTCTAAAATCTGGGCTACCTGTTCCCGAAACATTAAAAGTCCAATCTGAAGGCACACCATTTTCAAAAGTTTCTACGATTCCAGAAGAACTAGCACATAAAGGGGTGCAATCCATTGATAGGGTATAAGATCCAATTTCGTTATCATGCCCTTCAACTGCTAAGTAATATGTGTTTTCTGCATCAAGTTTTAAGTCTAAAACTTCATCACTTAGTCCAATTGTAAAACGACCAGTTAGTACTGAGCCTTCAGGTGTAGAACAGCTTGAAAAGAGTACCAGTTCTAAATCTGCTGTTAAATTTGAAAGTACAAATGTAACATCAGAAGCTTCGGTTAATTGTATTTTGTAAATTTCTTCAACACCGTCAAGTGTTTCAAAAAACCTTCCATAATTTGTAATATTATTTTCAGCTCCAGCCAGATCGCCATTAATAGTGTCTCCACATGAAATTTCGAAAGGAAGGTCGCAGGTTCCAGGGGTAGCAGCTTGCGCAAAAGTAGCATTGTCAATAGCTGCTTCTAAAATAGTTTTTTCATTTTTAGCGTGTAAGTGTAAACACGAAAAGATTGATAGAGACAAGAGAAGTCTGCTAATTGGTTTGAAATTTGATTTCATAATTTAAATTGATAAAAAGTTAATAAAGAGTTGTGTGTGTTTAGTTTATGAGTTAAACTAATTTTAATTTGAGCATAAAAATTTTATTGAAAACTCTTAATACCAGTTGTTAAATAGTATTAATCGAGTTGAGTTTACGATGCTATAAAATTCAAAAAAATAAGATCTAAGCAGTAAAGTTTTAAACTATTTAGTATAAATATCGTAGCATTTGCTCAATAAAAGCTCAAATTATTGACACTTAGTCGTTATTTAATCAGACAATTACACACAAGTTGCGTTTTTTAAGAAAAGTTTAAGTATCTATTTTTTTGTAAAAAATTGACTTATTTTTTATGATTTAGCTGTTCCTTTAGTTTAACCCGAATTTTGTTTACTTTTTTAAACTCAGATTCTCATTCTGCTTAGGGAGGAGTGGTGATTTTTTAATTATCAAGAGCTATTTTTGATAAAATTATTAATTAGGAAGTGTTTTTCTATTTCAGTATCCTTCTTTGGGTGTAATAAAATTAATAACGTATTAAAAAATAGAAAGCCTATTTAAAATGGACTAATTTCATTTGTAGCCCATCAAAAGTAGCATAAGTAAAATGATCACACCAGTCACCTAAATTGGTATACAATGAATTATCGGGAAGCTTAATTTGCATGGGTAAATGTCGGTGGCCAAACACAAAATGATCGCGGTGTTTTTGAGTAAGTTTGCGTTTACAATATTGTACCAACCACTCGTTTTCTTCGCCTAAAAATTGAACATCATCATCACCCGAAATGAGTTTGTTGCCGCGAGAAAGACTAGAGGCTAATCGCACACCAATATCGGGGTGTAACCATCCAAAAAACCATTTTGCAATAGGGTTGGTAAATACTTTTTTCATGCGTTTAAAGCCTTTGTCGCCTGGACCAAGGCCATCTCCATGACCTATAAAAAAAGACCTGTCACCTAAAATGAATTCTTTAGGTTGGTGGTATACAGGAATGTTTAATTCTTCTTCAAAATACCCATTCATCCATAAATCGTGGTTACCTACAAAAAAGTATATTGGAATACCCGCATCGCTAATTTCGGCTAGTTTTCCCAATACGCGTACAAATCCTTTGGGTACAACGGTTTTGTATTCAAACCAAAAATCAAATAAATCACCAAGTAAAAAAATAGCAGCAGCATCGGTTTTTACTTCATTTAGCCAACGCAAAAATTTAGCTTCTTTTAATTTGCTAATTTCGGTGGTTGGGGCACCTAAATGATTATCCGATGAAAAATATACTTTTTTTCCTTTGGGGATTTTTATATTCATGTTGCGAATTTACTGATTTTTATAAATTCTGCGATTTGTTTAAACGTGAGTTCGATATAATAAAAAGAATTCAATTCGAACTCACGTTTTAAGTATTGATGAATACTAATTTAGGGTATTATTTATTCAATTTTAACTGAATAAATACAGGAAAATGATCACTATAACCACCTTTATAACGCCTGCCTACATAAGTTCGGAATGGAGTGCCTTTGTAGCGACCGCGATAAATTTTCAAAAAATCGTCATCAAATATTTTGGCATTGGCAAAGGAATGCTTTCCGGCTTCGTACTTATGAAAACTATTACTAAAAATGACTTGATCAAATAAATTCCAAGCACCTCGGTAGGATAAACTTCCACTTGAGCGGGTTAATAATTTTTCCATTGGGTTGTAAAAATCTGCTTGAACTAAGTGCTTTTTTACACTATTATCAATAGGATCATCATTAAAGTCGCCCATGATAATAATTTTAGCTTCATCGCCTTCTTCGGACTTGATTTTTTCTATAATTTCTCGGTTTCTTTCGGCAGCAGCGACACGTTTATATTCGGTTAAGTCGGCGCCATCTCTTCGCGAAGGCCAGTGATTTACTAGCACGTGTATTTTTTCTCCGTTAAGGAAACCACTCACCCATAAAATATCGCGGGTGTAATCTACCTCTCCTTCATAACCTTCTACGTAAAGTGAAACCGCTTCTTTATGAGTCACTTCAAAATGCTTTTTTTGATACATTAATGCCACATCAATACCACGTTCATCTGGCGAATCAAAATGCACTATTCCGTAATCTTTGTTTATTAAGTGCTTTGAATTGGCTAAATCTTGTACTACTTGTAAATTTTCTACCTCGGCCAAACCTATAATTGTTGGGGCCTTTCCAGTTTGTGCAAAGCCAATATTTGAAATAGCGGTACCAATTTTAAAGACTTTCTTTTTATAGCGTTTTAGTGTCCATTCTTTTTCAGATTCTGGTAAAAAATCATCATCCAATGTATTTGGATCATTTTTAGTATCAAATAAATTTTCGATATTATAGAAAGCCACCGTAAAAAAATCGGTGGTTGTTTTGGTTTTATAGTTTTGGTATCTCATGAATAGTGTATTGTTTGCTTTTAAATAGGTCGCAAACGATGTATTAAAATATCATAAATTGAATTAAAGCATGCAAAATACAAAAATACAAGACACTCCTTTGTTGTATCTTTGTGTTATAATTAAAAGTGCATGTTAGAAAAAAAGGAAGTAGTTTACGAAAAAGCCATTTTAATTGGAATTGTTACACAAAATCAAAACGAAGATAAGCTTAAAGAATTTTTAGATGAATTGGAGTTTTTGACCTTTACTGCTGGTGGTGAGGTGGTTAAGCGTTTTACGCAAAAAATGCAGATGCCTAACTCCAAAACCTTTATTGGTACGGGAAAAATGGAGGAAGTTCAAGCTTATGTGGAACAACATGATATTGGGACGGTGGTATTTGATGATGAACTCACCCCTTCGCAACAAAAAAATATTGAAAAAATTTTAAAGGCTAAAATTATTGATCGTACCAATTTGATCTTAGATATTTTTGCACAACGTGCACAAACAAGTTACGCACGTACGCAAGTTGAATTGGCGCAATACCAATATTTATTGCCTCGTTTAGCGGGTATGTGGACACACTTGGAACGTCAAAAAGGAGGAATCGGAATGCGTGGTCCTGGAGAAACTGAAATTGAAACAGATAGACGTATTGTTCGTGACCGGATTTCGCTACTAAAAAACAAACTAAAAACCATTGACCGTCAAATGGCAACCCAACGTGGTAACCGTGGTAAATTAGTCCGAGTAGCTTTGGTTGGGTATACCAATGTTGGGAAATCAACATTAATGAATGTGATTTCAAAAAGTAATGTATTTGCCGAAAATAAACTTTTTGCCACCCTTGACACTACCGTACGTAAAGTGGTTATTGGTAATTTGCCTTTTTTACTTAGTGATACCGTTGGATTTATTAGAAAACTACCCACACAACTTGTCGAAAGTTTTAAAAGTACACTTGATGAAGTAAGAGAAGCAGATCTTTTACTCCATGTGGTGGATATTTCACATCCGCAATTTGAAGATCATATTGAATCGGTAAATACCATTTTAAACGAAATCGACTGCAAAGATAAACGTACTATTATGGTGTTTAATAAAATTGATGCCTATACCCACGAAACCATTGAGGAAGATGATTTAAGTACCGAACCTACCAAAGCACATTATACGCTTAATGATTGGCAACAAACTTGGATGAGTAAAATAGGCGACAAAGCTTTGTTTATTTCTGCTATTGAAAAAGAGAACATGGAGAGTTTTAGAAAACGTACTTATCAAGAGGTTAGGGATATTCACGTAACACGTTTTCCTTACAATAACTTTTTGTACCCCGAGGAATATGAAGTGTATTCAAATGGAGAAGAGAATTAGTTTTTAATTAGTTGTTAGTTTTGGGTTGTCTGTTATTCGTTTAATTTTAAAAAGTTAAAAAGGCTTTATTGGTATCAAGAGTAGTTAAAACTATGTACTTTAGTGCATTTCGTTTTTAGTTTCTAAAAATAGTACAAAGAGCTATTGGCAGTTAGCTTTTTATATATTTATCAAAGTACTAATGGCCAATAGTTAAGAGCAAAATGGATGTTTAAAAAGATGGTGACTTTCAGTCATAGCCGAAACTATGGTACTTTCAGATCCTAGTGTTTTATTTTTAAACTTAACAACAAAATGATCTTACACTTTTATTGAGTGTAAATGAAATATAAATATAAAAAATGAAAATCATATCATATAACGTAAATGGCATACGCGCGGCATTAAAAAAAGGCTTTATTGATTGGCTTACTAGTGCTGATCCAGATGTTGTTTGTTTGCAAGAAATAAAAGCACAAGAAGATCAATTGGATTTGTCTATTTTTCATAATGCGGGTTATAAGTATTGTTATTGGTATAGTGCACAAAAAAAAGGCTATAGCGGCGTAGCAATTTTATCCAAAACCGAACCTAATCATATCGAATACGGAACAGGTATTGAGCACATGGATTTTGAAGGACGCAATATTCGTGCAGATTTTGATGGAGTTTCGGTAATGAGCATGTATTTGCCAAGTGGTACTAACAGCGCGCGATTGGAGCATAAATTCAAGTACATGGATGATATTTTGGAATATTTAACCGAATTACGAAAAAGCATTCCGAATTTAATAGTTTGTGGGGATTACAATATTTGTCACGAACCCATTGATATCCATGACCCGGTACGTTTAAAAAATGTTTCTGGGTTTTTACCCGAGGAGCGCGAATGGTTAAGTAAATTTATAGCAAGTGGTTTTGTAGATACTTTTCGCGAATTTAATAGTGAACCACATCAATACAGCTGGTGGAGTTACCGTGCCAATGCTAGAGGAAACAATAAGGGATGGCGTATTGATTATAATATGGCTACCGAACCCTTACGGGAGAAGTTAACACGTGCCGTAATTTTACCCGAAGCTAAGCATAGTGATCATTGCCCTATTGTGGTGGAGCTAACGGCTTAGTTCTAGCAATTTTAATACTGTTTTCCAATTTCGGGTAGTTGCTGAAACTTTTAATTTGGTTTCAAAAAAATTATTACTCAGTTTAGATTTATGGTATTTGTCTTGACAACAAAGGTAAATTACCCGATTTTTTATAATAAATTGATCTGAGCCTGTGGGGTATGAAGCTATTTTTACAAGGTATTCTGAATTCGGAATACCTTGTAAAAATGTCAAATGCAATTGATTATTGCTTACCGCCTCATTATTTAAAAAGGGATTCGATTCTACGGCTTGTTTAATATCATTTGCTGTAATAACCACTACAGGAACTTCAAAATTATAGGTTTTAAAAATAGCCTTCTCGATTTTGGAAGCGATTTGAATAGTACCCAATGAACTATTTGAATCAAAAATTACATTCCCACTCTGTATGTATGTCACCACATCAGTATAGCCTAATTTTTCAAAAAGGGCTTTTAAATCTTTCATTAACACTTTACGCTTTCCACCGACATTAATGCCTCTTAGTAATGCAATTTTTTTTGTCATTTTTTACAAATTACACATGTTGATCAATAAGAATCGAATTTCCATCTGGATCTATTACGGTAAAACTAGCAGGGCCCGATGTGTTTTTGGCAACTTCATTTTCTAATTTAATTCCTTTATTTTTTAATTTTTGCTGAATTTCTCTAACATCATCAAAATCATCTAAGGTAGCTGCGTTTGTATCCCAGCCAGGGTTAAATGTAAGTATGTTATTTTCAAACATGCCTTCGAATAACCCAACTAGGGCACCCTCATTTTTCATGATAAGGTATTTTTTTTCTATTTGACCTGCAAACACCTTAAAGCCTAAAGTTTCATAAAACTTTTTTGATGCAGTAATATTCTTCACACTTAAACTTATTGAAAACGCTCCTAGTTTCATATCATTGGTATTAAAATAAAAAATAATCTAATAAAAATAGTGATTTAAATTTTCCGTCTAATAGATTAAAGGCTTTCAAAAAAGCTATTTTAATTCAAATAATTATCCAAACGTTCCGCTAATTGCTTGTAGTTAATATATCCATTGGATAGTAACACTTTTCTGTCTTCGGTTTCTAACACTAATGATGGCATGCCTCGAATGCCATTTTGCTTGTAGTTTTCAAATTCTTTTTCGGACATTTCTTTATACACAGGATCGCTCATAGATACTTTAAAGGCTTCGGCATTAAACCCAATTTTGGCGGCACAATCGGCAATACCATCAACATCAATGGTATCCATACCATCGGCATAAAAAGCGTCTAATAATATTTTAGCAAAAGCGACTTGACTTTCGGGCTGTTTATCCTTTACCACACAAAGGGCAATGGATGCCCAGGTGGAATCTAAAGTCATTTTGCCCTCGCCAAAAACATCCTGTAAAAAGGCTTCGCCAAATTTAGCGCCTGTCATTGCTTCGACACTTTTATAAGCTCCAGATTTAATATGTGGGGCTACGTCATTTACATAACCCGCTCTATTGCCTAAAAATAAGCCTCCACTAATTACTTCAATGGTTAAATCTTCTTTGTAGGCTTTTTTAACTTCAGCAATTACTGGACTAAATCCAAAACACCATCCGCAAAGGGCATCGTAATAATATACTAGTTTGGCTTTCTTTTTTTCAATCATTATTTTATGGTTTGTGTTTTTTAATGTTAAAGTTTCAGTGGGGCCGCATGTGTCAGTTTCAATATCACATGCATAACCTAATTGGTCTGTGTTTACTTTCTGCGAAAGCGAACTGTGCATTAGAAATACTTGAACTACAAGGCTTACCGCTAAACGTTTCATGTTTTTTATTTTTAATTAAAACTAATTTACTAAAAAACAACACTTTATAATATTTAAAATATACTTAGGGTAATTTTTGCGAATACAACAATAAAATGGGCTTAAGGCTATCAATTTCAATACAATATGTGTTATTAGTTAATGCTGTGTTAATCGATTTGTAGTAATTGCTATGTTGGAATAAAAAAGTAACTTTCGTATTGAAAAAATAATGCTATTAAATTTCAATAAATGAAGTACACAAACCTACCTGGAACTGATATTCAAGTAAGTAAATTATGTTTAGGAACCATGACATGGGGTATTCAAAACACCGAAGCCGAAGGACATGCGCAAATGGATTTTGCCACCGAAAACGGAGTCAACTTTTTTGATGCGGCTGAGTTGTATCCCACTCCATTTGACATTAAAAAACAAGGAGATACCGAGCGTATTATTGGGACTTGGTTAAAAAAGAATAACAACAGAGATAAAGTTGTGGTGGCCAGTAAAATTGTAGGGCCTCGGGCTTTTGTTAAAGAGATTAGAAATACCATTGATTTTAGCAAAGCCTCGTTAGATGATGCCATTCACAAATCATTAACCCGATTACAAACCGATTATATTGATTTATACCAATTGCATTGGCCAGAACGAAACACCAATTTTTTTGGAATTTTAGACTATAAGCATCAAGAAGATGAAGCTTGGTCGGATAATTTTAAAGAAGTGCTTCACAGATTAGAAGGTTATGTGAAACAAGGAAAAATAAGGCATATTGGCGTGTCTAACGAATCTCCATATGGACTGATGCGTTATGTAGAAGAAGCCCGAAATGGCGCTAAAAAAATAAGTACGGTGCAAAACCCTTACAGTTTACTTAACCGTAAAGATGAAATTGGTCTAACTGAAGTATTACACCGAGAAAAAGTGGGTTATTTAGCCTATTCGCCACTTGGTTTTGGGCAATTAACGGGTAAATATTTAGATGGAACTCCTGCTAATGGACGAGTAACCAAATACCCTCAATTTAGCCGTTACCATAACGAACAATCATTTGAAGCTACGCGTGCTTACCGAGAGGTAGCTAAAAAACATGGATTAAGTTTAACCGACATGTCCTTAGCCTTTATTAATCAGCAAAGCTTTGTGACTAGTAATATCATTGGAGCCACATCGGTAGCGCAATTAAAAGAGAACATAAGCAGTATCGATTTGATCCTTTCGGAAGAAGTGATCAAAGATATTAATACAGTACATAAAAAATACCCTAATCCTGCGCCTTAAAATTTGTAAAGAGTAGTTGAGAATAAAAGAGCATTTTTTAGTGCTCTTTTTTTGTGGCTTTTCATGAAAATAGTTAACCTTCTGTATAGTGTTATTTGTTAAGGTCTAATAAAATTTGAAAATAGAATTTATTTTTTAAACAAAACGATGATGTAATAGGTGTAAAACCTCGTAAATATCTGTAGTTAAGTAGATTAATTAGGAATACTCCTACTTTTGCAATTAAAAATAAATTAACAACAAATTAACTTTTTCATATTATCATTTGATTATCAATAATTCTAACCTTTTGGTTAGTAGGCTGTTTTGTTGTTGCTACATGTAGTTTGTAGTCTAAAAATGTCATATGTCGATTTTTAGAAAAATTAAATTTCCGTTTTTCATTTATTGAAAATTAAATAAAGTTTTTATTAATAGTTTTAACGAAAATTATTAACCAACTATAATTTACATATGAAATTAAAATTTTGCTTCTTTTTTTTACTGTCAATAAAATTATTCAGTCAATTTGATTCTAGCTTAGATGTTAGTGTTCCACAGACTAGTGACTTTATTAGATATGGTAATATTCCTGTTAGTAAATATACAGGTCAATTGGATTTAAGCATTCCTTTATTTAGCACGCAAACAAAATATTTTAATGTTGATTTAAATATGCGGTATAATTCTTCAGGGTTTATACCATCTAAACAATCAAGTGCTATCGGTTTAAATTGGTTTTTAAATACTGGTGGAGTAATTACAAGAAAAGTAAATCATATCCCTGATGAGGTTCAAGATAGGTTGTATTCGAATGGAGAAAGAACTTTTGGTCCTGCAATACATGGCTATTTTTATGGGATAAAGAAAAGAAAACACAGTAAGTCGCTTATATTTAATAACGGTGATATTTCCTCTGGAAAAACTCTATCTATAAATGGTTCTCCACATACAGATGATGTTGGACCAGCGAATGGTTTTACAGCGGAACATTACGAATCAAATTCTGATGAATTTTTCTTTAATTTTAACGGACTATCGGGTAAATTTTTTATGGATAATGAAGGAAAAGTAAGAGTAGTTTGTAATCAACCAGTTCACATTAAAGTTGATCTTAATAATTTTGGATCATATAAGTGGTTGAGTCTTCAAAATTCGAAAGGGCCAGGCACTATGTCAAATTCTCAAATTGTTTTAACTACCGATGATGGAATTAAATATTATTTTGGAGGTGATATATCGGCATTAGAATATTCATTTTTTATCGGTTTTTATAATGAAATACCCTTACACCCAACTTATACTCCTTCAATAAATTCTTGGCATTTATCAAAGGTTGTTGCTCCTAATGGGGACACCATGGAATATGAGTATATGGATAACTTTCCGAAAAGATACGACAGAGATTCCTATAATAATGATAATGAAAAAGCTCCTTTTCCAATTATTGTACACAAACAACATAAGTTTTTGAAAGGTAATTCATTTTTACACGGTTCAGCTTGGCAACCAAATGGAAAATTGGGAGATGTATCAAGCGAAGACGCGGCCTTAACAGCAGTTAAAACAGTTTATCTAAAAAAGATAAAGGTTTCTAAGGATTTAGTTATTGATTTTGATTACAGTGTAAAAGCGCATAAATTTTATAAAAATACTGATTATGCCCGAAGTAATGCACAATCACATTTTGGAGCAACATACAATGTTAAAGCTTATAAGCTTGATGAAATTACAGTAAGAGGTAATGGGTCTAGATTAGAACGTGTGGTTTTTAATTATGACTATTCTGGAGGTAATTATAAAAGAATGTTTTTAAGATCAGTTTATAAATATGGAACTAATAGTAGCCTTGGTGATGCAAAAAAATACCAAATGCAATATAATGGGTTAGATGTTAATAAACGAAATGCTCCAGCTCCAGATACCTTTGGCTTAGATCATTGGGGTTTTTGGAATTTAAAAAACAGTAATCGTTTAGAAGATTTAGCGCCGAGAGAAAGAGTAAATTCAAGTGGAGATGTAACAGGGTTTTCAAGTACTAACAGGAATCCTAATTTTATAGCGGCAAGTTATGGATTAATAAGTAAAATAACTTACCCAACTAAAGGTTATAGTTTATTTGAATATGAAGCACATCGTTATTCAAAAAGAATAGAATTTAAATCAGCTAATTTTTTTAGACCAAAATTATATAATGTTAACGGTTTAGCAGGGGGAGCAAGAATAAGGAGTATAAAGAACTATGACACTAACAATGTTCAAGTTTTATCAAAAGAATTTAAATATTCCCCTAATAAGAATAATACTTCTTCAAGTGGTGTTTTATTGCAGTGGCCAAGGTATAGTTTCTCATATACCCAACGTATAGGTAGCGATAAACAACTTTTAACAGCAAATGCCAGAGCTTTGGCTTCATATAATCCAACAATTATAGATGATTCGCATATCACTTATGCAAATGTTGTTGAAATAAATAGCGGTGGAGATTATAATATTTCTAATTTTACTACTTATGAATCTAACCCAGATACAGTTGCTAAGATTTATGAGAAAGATGAATTTAGTATAAACCCACCAAGAATTGGATATCTTTTAGGTGGAAATTATGTGAATAGTAGGAAAATTGAAAGAGGTAAATTAAAAAATTATACTTCTTACTCGTCAGATAATAAAATTGTTAATAAAAAGGAATATAAATATAACACTATACCAACTAGACTTCAGGATTATAGTGTGGAAGGTTTTTTGTCACAAACATATAGGAGGAGTTATGTAAAACGATATTATTATAACAATCATTTAGGACAAATTTCAGATTTAAACTATTACTATAATGATGAGGATAGTGATCCTGATATAGTAAGAACTTCAAATGTATATAACTACAATAAAGACTATAATAAATTAACTAAAGAAAATTTTTATACGAGTAAAGGAGTGGTAAGACAAATTCAAAAAGAGTATAAATATCCTTTTTCAAATAATTTTAATTCAGAAATCAATTCAATTTGGACAGATAAATCTACCGTATTGAATACTATGATTAGTAGGAACTTTTTACCTGTAATAGAAGAAGAAGTAAAATTAGTAGATTATGGTATTTCTGAATTATTAAATGCTAAAATAACTACTTACAAAAGTGAGGGACTTGGTTGGCCAATTGTGAATAAAATTTATAATTGGGAAAAAGATGGTTTTTACGAAGCTATTAGTTATGATAGTTATAATAATTATGGAAACCCAATTCAAATAACTAGAAAAGATGGAATTTCAACTAAATATATATGGGATAAGTCTGGGAGATATTTAATGGCAAAAATTGAAAACTTTCCTCAAGGGAGTATTCCAGCAAACGTAAATTCAGTGTTTCACAATATTGAAAACGGTCCATTTCCAAGTAGCTATCATGATTCGTTTACATTTAATAGGCTAAGAAATGATTCTTTTTTTAAAAATTCATTTATAACAAATTATGTGCATAAGCCTTATGTAGGTTTATTATCAATTAAAGATGCACGTGATTATAAAACTTCATTTACATATGATTCTCATAATCGTTTAAAAGAAGTTAAGGATGCTGACGGTAATTTAGTATCCAAAAACAAGTACAACTATAAAAACAACTAGAACTTATGAAATCATTATTTTCAACACTAGGTGCATTTTTTGTAGTTGTAACTACCTTAAACGCACAAGCGATATCATTAAGTGATACCGAAAATTACATACACACTAAAACCTATCAAAAAGCAGGAGCCTCTGCTTCCGAAAGTGTACATGTCATAGAACAAGTATCTTATTTTGATGGTTTGGGGCGCCCAAAACAGCAAATAGCCATTAAAGCATCGTCCGATAAAAAAGATATCATTACCCATATTGCGTATGATGGATTTGGTAGGCAGGACAAGGACTATTTACCTATAAAATCAACAGGTACTTTGGGAAGTTTTAGAACGGGTAATATGCATACCGCTACCCAAGAGTATTATAAAACCAATTATGCCGAAGATTTTGAAGGGGTAAGCCTACCAAGTATTAATGCATACAGCAAACGTATTTACGAGGCTTCGCCACTCAATAGAGTATTAAAAACAGGAGCACCCGGAAAAGATTGGAAAGTATCTGGGAATACAGACCATAGTATTAAGTTTGAGTACTCCAGTAATTCTGCTACCGAGGTAGTACGTTTTGATGTGTCATTAACCGCTAGTGGGGTACCTTCATTAAAAAAGAATGGAAATTACAAAGCCAATACTTTGTTTAAGAATATCACCAAGGACGAAAATTGGAAAGCTGCAGATGGAAAAAACCATACCACCGAAGAGTTTACCAATTTACAAGGTCAGGTAGTATTAAAGCGTACGTATAATAAAGCAATAGCACACGACACTTATTACGTATACGATGATTTTGGAAATTTGACTTATGTACTTCCGCCGAAAGTAGATGCGTCAAAACCCGTAACAGCAAGTATATTAAAAGATCTGTGTTATCAATACCAGTATGATCAACGCAATCGACTGGTAGAAAAACAAATCCCAGGGAAAGGACGTGAGTACATTGTATATAATAAATTAGATCAGCCAGTTGGAGTACAATATGCTGCTCAACGTGTTAGAAATCAATGGCTTTTTACAAAATATGATGCGTTTGGGAGGGGTGTTTATACAGGAATTTTAGAATATAGTGGACCAAGTTTTATACTACCAAGATCACTAATACAAGATTTAGTAAATTCAAATAATAAATCATACGAAGTTCGTACTCCGACAGCAAGTACTTTTGGAAAAGCAACACTTCATTATACTAATAATATTTATCCTAATAATTCTATTCTTAAAGAAGTATTTACGGTTAATTATTACGATGATTACACCTTTGACAAACCAGCGCACACGGTACCCACAACAGTTTTTGGACAAAGTGTAGCTAAGGGAATTGAAACCAAAAGTTTGGCAACAGGGAATAAAGTCCGTGTATTGGGGACCGATAAATGGATTAGCACCATAACTTATTACGATAAAAAAGGACGTCCTATTTACACGTTTAGTAAAAATGAATATTTACAAAGCACCGATATCACTCGAATTCAGTATGATTTTGTGGGCAGAGTATTAAAAACAGAACAAAAGCACAAATACAAATCAAATCCCACGATAACCACGCTTGATACCTTTACCTATGACCATCAAGGGCGTTTGCTAACGCAGCATCAAAAAATAAATAATGGAAATACTGAATTAATAGCAAGTAATACCTACGATGATTTAGGACAGTTAAAAACTAAAAAAGTAGGAAACAACAAAACTAAACCCTTACAAACAGTAGATTACAAGTACAATGTGCGTGGTTGGCTAAAGGAAATTAATGATCCATTATCAAGTTTAGGAAATGACTTATTTGCTTTTAAAATAAATTATAATACAAGTGATAATTCCATTTATCCTTATCATCAAAGTGCTAAAGCATTGTATAATGGAAATATTAGTGAAATTCATTGGAATACAGCAAATGGTGGAGGAAAAAAAACTTATAGATTTTATTATGACGCATTGAATAGGATAAATAGGGCAGATTTTAATAATCCAAGGTATAATGTTCAAAATATTGAGTACGATAAAATGGGTAATATTACTCAATTAATTCGATTAGGAATTACTACCGACAATCCTCAATCAAGAATAGATGATTTAAGTTACACTTATTTTTCTGGCACAAATAGGCTAGCTTCAGTTAGTGATGCAGGAGATAATCTTCAAGGTTTCAAAGATGGTAATACTACAGGAAACGATTATGCTTACGATGCCAATGGTAATATGATTGTGGATGAGAATAAAAAAATTCAAGAAATAAAGTATAATCATTTAAATTTACCTACAGAGATAAAGATAAATTACAGTAACTCTATTAAATATATATATGATGCCAATGGAAATAAGTTAGAAAAAAGGCCTAGTGGAAGTAGAATTACCTATTACGCGGGGAACTATGTTTATGAGATTGTACCTAGAGCAGGAGAGTTCTTAAAATTCATCAATCAACCCGAAGGTTATATAGAGCCCAAAATACAAAATGATTTATCCAAAGGATTTAATTATATTTACCAATACAAGGATCATTTAGGCAATATAAGGCTCTCGTACGCGGATGCAAATGCAGATGGTAAGGTTGATAAGAGTGAGATTCGTGAGGAGAAGAATTATTACCCCTTTGGACTCACTCATAAAGGCTATAACAACACCATCCGTGGTAGAAAACATAACTATGGGTTTGGTGGGAAAGAAGAAAACGACGAGCTTGGTCTTGAATGGTTAGACTTCTCTGCTAGAAACTACGACCCTGCTTTAGGGCGTTGGATGAATATTGATCCGCTTGCTGAATTGATGCGTAGGCACTCACCTTATAATTATGCTTTTAATAATCCAATATTTTTTATTGATCCAGATGGGATGTTTCCTTTGGGGTCGAATGGTCCAGCCTTAGATTTCTTTGACTTAAATGGAAATAAAATCGGAACTGATGGAGTTAATGATGGAAGAAAAGCAGTAGTAACACAAAAAAGTGAAGCTAAATCAGTAAAGAAAACAGATAAAAAAGGAGGCACTACACAATTGTCAGATGTAAGTTCTGCAAAAGTATTACCAAGTGATGCTGCTCTAAAGGAGTCTATAAATGTTTTAGATAGAACTACTAATAACGGAGGTAAAAAAGAAGAAAGCTCATTAGTATTAAATGATGGATCTATTTCTAAAGGAGAACAAGGAGAAGAAATACAATTTGGAAAGGATACTCATGCAGAAGCTAGGTTAGCTTCAGTTCCTAAGGGTAAAACAGATGCCGATGTTGAAACTAGTATTCATTCTCACCCAACAGCTTCAGAAGTAGTAGATGGTAAGGTATTTAGCAGTAGTGCACTTAGTCCTACAGTGGGTTCTGACACGAGGACTTTTGGAAGATTTGGAACTAATATTATAGTGGGAAGATTAGGTAATGCTTCTGGGACAAGTGTAAAAAATTCAGATGGATCTACCACAACAAGTATTAAAAATCAAAAGCTAGGAGTGGTTATTTTTAATGGAAGTAGTACAACTCCAGCCGTTAAATTAACAAAGAAAACTGTTCAACGTATTTTAAAGTAGACATGAAGATATTTTTTTATTTATTAATATTATTTAATTCCATTCTTTATGCGCAGGTTGAAGAAATAGATTTAATTATTTCCATTGATGAAAAAGTGCCAACAAATTTTTTGGAAATAGAAACAATTAGAATAGTTAAAAAGACTGGAGATTATACTTCTTTGGATGACTTCAGTTTTCATCAAGGTGGATTAATATTAAAATCAAAAGACTTGAATTTAATGAATTCTGAAAATGTTAAATATATATATATACTTTTGAAATATCGAGAATATTGTGGTCAAGATCATAAAGATTATAATTATGAAATAGAGTTTAAACCCTATTTGTTAGAGCATGAATATTTAATTTTAAAAATATTTAATACCTCTAAAAAGCGATATGATAAGATTTATTATCCAATATCTAAAGAGAAAAAATACACTTATGATTTTGATTATTCAGGCCCTTTAAATGAGTCATTAATCCAAAAACGATATAAGAAATCACAAAAACGATGTCTTAAAAAGAGTTAGTTTTTATAAGTAACAAGAATAAATTACAACCACTTCTATTAGTTTAGGGGTGGTTTTCTATTGGTCAATAATTATAAGTTGCGATATGTTTTATGTTTTGGCTGTTGTTTTTTAGTTCATTACAACTACTTTTCTACGATTGTATTTTTGATAAACAAAGTTTCCTTTTTCTAGAGTGTCGGTACGAGTTTTGCTATCGTCTCTATCATTGTAATACCACCTGTAAGCGCCTTTTTTAAGCTCAAATTGCTTGAATTTATAAGGTTTTATAGGCATCCCTGTCCCATGACCTTCAACAATATTAAAGTAGTGAAAAGTTCTTTCTTTTTGCGAATTGTTATAGACAATTAGGTTATTATTATCAATAATAGATAATTGTTTTTTATACCATGTAATAGAGTCTTGAAGTATTGTATTTTTTTGCTCTACATCAGATAGTTTTTCGGATAATTGCTGTGTTTTGTATGTTTTTCCTGTCCAAAAAATAGCAAGAAATCCACCAAGAGCAAGAATATATTTTATTACTGTTTTAAAAATAGAAGGATCAATCATGTCTATTGTGCTAGTTTTTGGATTTTACGTTTGGTTAGGAAGGCATCAATAAAGGTTTTGATCAGATGTTTGTCCTCATTAGGTAATAGCTCTACTTCCTTGAATTGTTGTAAGAGTTCTTTATCTGATAGTTGTTGTGCATTACCTCCATTCATTAAGAAATCAGCTGTGGTATTAAGTGCCTTTGCTAGACTAGAGCTTTTACAAGAAATTTTAAATTTATTCTAGATGTCATATAAATATTCAAATAGATCAGACACAAAAGTAAAACTAATAATAGAGCCTTTGTCTGAAGAATACATATTAAAAGTAAATGAAGAAATTATTATCAGTGTAAAGGATAATACTCCTATCAATGTTATTCTAGACACAGAATTCCTCAATAAGGAAAAAATAATTATATTAAATATTAATAGTCATTTTTTTTATGAAGTCCAGATAAGAAAAATTGATAATGAAGACTGATGTTATGAAGATATTCCCCATCTCGTCCTAAAAAATTTGAACAAATTCTCTTAAGGATATTTTATGATGCGTAATATAAGTAAGATAGTAGTATGGTTATATTTAGAATATAGCTTACAGTAGTTTTTAACCAAAACAAGAGGTTGCCATATCTAATGTAAAAGTAATATATAATGTAACCAGTACCTATACAGGATATAAAATAGTTAAATAAAACCGACGTTCCAGAGAATCTCGGTTTATTTAATTATTGGAAAGAATAGGATCATGAATGAAACGCTCACGCCAGCATAGGTTATAAATAGATAAAATAAATGAAGAATTTTTTTAGATATCTGTTTTTAGTGATT
>CANLCT010000038.1 GCA_947489195.1 uncultured Aquimarina sp.
CCATGGAAAGGCTTATCATTGCTGGTGTCAATCATCGATGGAATGAACTTTAGGTGTGATTAAGGATAAGCATATAATTTTAAAGCATGATGCAAAACAAGCAGGTAAACTTGTAAAAAAGGTACTAGAATTTGAACAATTAGTAGTATTAAATTCAAAATTAGGTAAGAGACTATATAATACTGAACTTAGAGTATTTGTTTTATCTAAACAAACATCAATTATATACACTGTAAATTACAGTTCAAATTTATTACTTTAGTTACTTTTTGGAATAATAAAAGAGAACCTAAGGAATTGGAAAAATTGCTTAAATAGCAGCTGATTTTTGCTTTTGAAATGGATTTAGTGGAAATTTGATGTAAGCAAGTAACAGCAATAGAAATGACAGTAAAACAATTGATACAAGTATTTGAGCAGGAAGTACCATTGCATTATGCGGAAGGCTTTGATAATGTAGGGCTTTTGGTAGGTGATGCGCAACAAAAAATAACTAATGTGCTCGTAACCTTAGATACTTTAGAAAGTGTAGTTGACGAGGCTATAGCCAAAAAATGTAATTTGATTGTTAGTTTTCATCCTATTGTATTTAAGGGGTTAAAAAAAATTACAGGCAAGGATTACGTGGAGCGCGTGGTGATCAAAGCCATACAGCATAATATTGCTATTTATGCTATGCATACGGCTTTGGATAATCATTGGCAAGGCGTAAATCGAATGATTTGTGATAAGTTGGACTTAGTAAATCAGCGTATTTTAATTCCTAAAAAAGAAACCATAAAAAAGCTAAACGTATATGTGCCAAAAGCAAATTTTGAAGCGGTTAGAGCATCTTTGTTTACTGCTGGAGCAGGAAGTATTGGAAATTATGATGAGTGTGGTTTTTGTGTAGCAGGAACAGGAAGTTATAAAGCAGGGGTAGATGCCAACCCAACCGTAGGAGCTAAAGGGGAATTTTGTGAAGCGGAAGAGGTGCAATTACAAGTCACTTTTGGGGCACATTTGCAAGGCCAAGTTATAAACGCGATGTTAAACTCGCACCCATACGAAGAGGTGGCTTATGAAATTACAACGTTGGAAAATGTAAATAGAAAAATAGGTATGGGTATGCTAGGCGAATTGCCCGAAGCACTTTCGGAAACAGCCGCTTTGCAGTTGATAAAAGAGCGTTTTAATGCGAAAGGAATTAGATACAGTGCTTTTTTAGGGAAACCAATAAAAAAAATTGCGGTGCTAGGTGGTAGTGGTGCCTTTGCTATTGGCAATGCCAAATCGGCTGGTGCTGATCTGTTTATTACGGCAGATATTAAGTATCACGAGTTTTATCAGGCCGAAAATAAGTTGGTTGTAGCCGATATTGGACATTATGAATCGGAACAGTACACAAAAAACTTAATTGTATCGATACTTACGAAAAAAATCAGTAATTTTGCACCTGCCTATAATTCAGGCAATATCATATTATCGGATACAAACACCAATCCTATTAAGTATTTTTAATATATGGCTAAGAAAGAAGTTACTGTTGAAGAAAAGCTAAGAGCATTATACGACTTGCAACTTATTGATTCAAGAATTGATGAAATTACGGCTATCCGTGGAGAACTTCCTTTGGAAGTAGAAGATCTTCAGGATGAAGTAGCAGGTTTGCAAACTAGATTGGATAAGTTGAAAAGCGATCTAAGTACAGTTGATGATTCTATTAAAGCAAAAAAGATTGCCATTGATGAATCAAAACAATTGATTACTAAATATCAAGAGCAACAAAAAAATGTACGTAACAATCGTGAATTTAACTCTTTGACAAAAGAAATCGAGTTTCAAGAATTGGAAATTGAATTGTCTGAAAAGCATATCAAAGAATTTAAAGCACAGATCGTTCAAAAGAAAGAAGTAATTGCTCAAACTGAGCAACGTATTTCTGATCGTAAAACGCATTTAGAGCATAAAAAATCAGAATTAGATGATATTATGGCTGAAACTCAAAAAGAGGAACAAGCCTTATTGAAAAAGTCTGAAGATTTTGAAAAGAAAATCGAAGATCGATTAGTATCTGCTTACAAGCGTATTCGTACTAATGTAAAAAATGGTTTAGCTGTAGTACCTGTTGAAAGAGGTGCATCGGGAGGATCATATTTTACTATTCCGCCACAAGTACAAGCAGAAATTGCTTCGCGCAGAAAAATCATTACAGATGAGCATAGTGGACGTATTCTAGTTGATTTAGAATTAGCTACTGAAGAAGGAGAAAAAATGGGAAAAATGTTTGCTAAGTTTTAGTAAATAGATTTTATTAGTATATGAAAAAACCTGAAAACGAAAGTTTTCAGGTTTTTTTGTGCAATTATATGTAATAGTCATAATTTAATCTGACAACTCACAACTTAGAACTGTCAACTAAAAAAAGTTAAGCTTCAACACTAACTTTAGCTCTCATCTTTTTTGCAGCATCCACTAAGTTGATCAATGCCGATTTTGTTTCGGGCCACTCACGTGTTTTTAAACCACAATCTGGGTTTACCCAAATATTACGCGTTGGTAATAAATCATTTGCTTTAATTAATAAGTGTTCTATTTCATCAATTCCGGGCACTCTTGGAGAGTGAATATCATATACTCCAGGACCAATTTCATTAGGGTACTTAAAGTTAACAAAAGCATTAAGTAATTCCATTTCAGATCTCGAAGTTTCAATGGTAATTACATCGGCATCCATAGCGGCAATATGTTCAATGATATCATTGAATTCAGAATAGCACATATGTGTGTGTATTTGTGTTTCGTTTTTAACACCACTAGCCGAAATTCTAAAACTTTCGATGGCCCAGTTTAAGTAGCTTTCCCAAGCTTCTTTTCTAAGTGGTAAACCTTCTCTAATAGCAGGTTCGTCAATTTGTATAACCTGTAAGCCTGCTTTTTCTAGGTCTACGACTTCATCCCTAATAGCAAATGCAATTTGTTGGCATGTAGTGGAACGTGGTTGATCGTTGCGTACAAATGACCATTGTAAAATAGTAACAGGACCTGTTAACATTCCTTTTACTGGTTTTTTAGTAAGTGATTGAGCATAAGTGGACCATTTTACCGTCATTGGTGCCGAACGATATACATCGCCATAAATAATAGGTGGTTTAACACATCGGCTACCATAACTTTGTACCCAACCATAGCTTGAAAATGCAAAACCTTCTAGTTTTTCACCAAAGTACTCCACCATATCATTACGTTCAAATTCTCCGTGGACTAAAACATCAATTCCTGTGTCTTCTTGAAAGCGAATGGTTTCTTCGGTTTCATCGGCAATATATTGATCATATACAGCCTGCGAAATTTCATTCTTTTTAAGCTGCGAACGCCATTTACGTACTTCCTTTGTTTGCGGAAACGAGCCTATGGTAGTAGTAGGAAACAAAGGCAAGTTAAGGGCTTGTTGCTGTAGTATTTGTCGCGAGGCAAAGACAGCACTTCGTTGGCTATCATTTTTTGTTAGTTTTGCTACTCTTTTTTTGGTGACTTTATGATGTATAAGTGTTGATGTCTTTCTGTTCTGGTTAGCCAATTTGTTGGCCGCCAATTTTTCTAAAAGAACATCTGTTACATCACCATTTAACAGCTTTTTTAAAAGGCATACTTCTTCTACTTTTTGTTTCGCGAAAGCTAACCATTGTTTGACCTCATTAGGTAGTGTTTTTTTGTTAGTTTCTATTGTTAAATCGATAGGACTATGCAGTAATGAACATGAAGTAGCAATCCAAATGTTTTCTTTAGGAATTTTTTTTAAGGCTTTTCTTAATTGAATTAAAGAAGCTTCAAAGTCATTTTTCCAAATATTACGTCCGTCAACAATTCCTAACGAAAGGATTTGCTGTTGAGTATAAAATTCTGAATTTAAAATAGTATCTAATTGCTCAGGACAACGAGATAAATCAATATGCAATGCATGAACAGGCAGTTGTAGGGCAGTAGCCAAATTAGCGCCATAACAGCCAAAATAATTGGTAGCTATAATTTTTAGATTAGGAAATTCAGTAGCTATTTTTTCGTAAGTCTTTGTAATCGCAGCTTTTTCTTTAGTAGTAAGATCAAGTGACAAACAAGGTTCGTCTAATTGTATATATTGAGCGCCAGCTATTGATAATTGCACTAATTGTTGAAAAAATACAGGAAGTAATTTATCTAGCAGATCAATACGGTCAAACCCTGCTTCTTTTTCTTTTCCTAATAAAAGGTAAGTAACAGGCGAAATTAATACTGGTTTTGTGATAATCCCTAGTGCTTTAGCTTCTTTAAATTCATCAACGGCTTTGTTAGAGAATAATTCAAAACTTTGATCTTTTGAAAATTCGGGAACAATATAATGATAGTTAGTGTCAAACCATTTTGTCATTTCCATAGCGGTAATGTCATATTCGGCGGTTTGGATTCCACGAGCCATGGCAAAATACAAATCTGAAGGAGCGGCATTATTTTTTAAGTTGGTATAACGCTCAGGAATACACCCATAGGTTAAAGAGGTGTCTAAAACTTGGTCGTAAAATGAAAAATCATTAGATGGAATTAAATCAAGCCCCAATTCTTGTTGAAACTTCCAGTTTTCCTCTCTTATTTGTTTGGCTACTTGTTGTAAATCATTAAAGGAACTGTTTTTTTTCCAGTATTTTTCAAGGGATTTTTTTAATTCTCTGTGTCCTCCAATTCGAGGAAATCCTAAGATGTTTGTTTTCATGTTGCTAGATTTTATTGGCATTGCCAAAGGGTATAATGCTCCGGGATTTGCCTTGAAATTAAAATTCAGTTTTATTCATATGCCTCGCGGGCTTGCTTCGAGGTAATTTATTCCTTGCAAAGTTGAGGATGAAAATCATATTATCTATTTTTATAATAAATTATGGATTAAATAACTATTAATGATTATTTTTAAGGTTATAATATCTTTTTTAAATAACAAAGCTTAGTGATGAAAGAAAAATATTCTGCCAAAGAGATTGATGCAATTGATGTGAAATTGTTAAAACTACTACAGCGTAACTCGAATTTGACGACTAAAGAGTTAGCAAATAAGGTGAACTTATCATCGACACCCGTTTTTGAAAGAGTAAAAAGATTAGAACAATCGGGGTATATTAAGCAATATGTAGCTATTTTGGATGCCGATAAATTGGATAAAGGTTTAACGGTGTTTTGTAACATTAAACTCTCGCAACATACCAAAGAAATCGGGAATGCTTTTGTACATGATATAAAAGCAATTGATGAGGTAACGGAATGTTATAATATTTCGGGAGACTATGATTTTTTACTAAAAATTTTAGTGAAGGATATGAAGCATTACCAGGATTTTGTGTTGAATGGTTTGGGTTCGGTTAAAAATGTGGGAAGTGCTCACAGTACCTTTGTCATGGGCGAAATTAAGCATACAACGGCAGTGCCGTTGTAGTATGTTACTCATATTTCCCTTCCGCTTCTAAAGCCAATTTTATATGCGCCAAATGATGTTGACAATGCCAAGCGTAAGTGCCTATGGTTTCATCTAATCTAAAATGAGTGCCATGCTCGGGGTGCATAAATTGTTTTTCATAATCGGAATGTTGTAAGCTTTTAAGTAATTGTACCCATTTATTATGAAGTCCCGTGAGGAGTAAGATGGAATTTTCTAAATGATCATCTTGTGAGTCGGAGAGCAGTGCCCATTTATCTTCAAAATATGGGCGAATAGTTGGTGTTTCTTCTGTAAGACTTAATTTAAAACGAATAAAAGCATTCATATGGCTATCGGCGCAATGATGAACTACTTGCTTTAAGCTCCAGCCATGGGGTCTGTACTTCCAGTTTTTTTGAGTGCTACTTAAATTTGTTGTTGCTTCTTTAATAGCAGTTGGAAATTCTTCAATTATATCCACCCAAGTAGCTATTAAACTTGAAGGGATATAAGCTGGAGCGGTAAATTCTCCCACAGGGAATTTGAGTGAGTGTAATTCGTCTGAAGTCATAATTGATATTTACCTTAAAAATAGCTTTTTGTTCGAATTGAATGATTAATCTTTAAGAATTTTTCTTGAAATTACAATTTTTTGTATTTCGCTAGTTCCTTCATAAATCTGTGTAATTTTAGCATCACGCATTAAACGCTCTACATGGTACTCTTTTACATAACCATTACCACCATGTATTTGAACAGCTTCAATGGTAACATCCATAGCCGCTTGCGAGGCTACTAATTTGGCAACAGCACTCGATAAATCATAATCTAACCCATTATCTTTATCTATGGCAGATTTATACACTAACATGCGTGCGCCTTCAATTTGCGTATACATATCGGCTAGTTTAAAAGCGATGGCTTGGTGGTTGCATATTTCGGTACCAAACGCCTTTCTAATTTTAGAATAAGCAAGCGATTTTTCATAAGCACCTTGGGCAATTCCTAATGCTTGCGCAGCAATTCCTATTCTTCCACCCGAAAGGGTTTTCATAGCAAATTTAAATCCAAAACCATCTTCGGCAATGCGGTTTTCTTTAGGTACTTTAACATCATTAAAAATTAGTGAATGTGTATCGCTACTTCGAATGCCTAGTTTGTCTTCTTTTGGACCAATTTCAAAACCTTCCCAGCCTTTTTCAACAATAAATACATTAATGCCTTTGTGTTTTAAATCGGGATGTGTTTGCGCTATAACTAAATAATAATCGGCACTACCTCCATTGGTAATCCAGTTTTTGGTACCATTTAAAAGGTAATGATCCTCTTTTTCAATAGCCGTTGTTTTTTGTGAAGTGGCATCGCTACCAGCTTCGGGTTCCGAAAGTGCAAAAGCGCCTAGTTTTTTACCAGTAACTAATGGAATTAAGTATTTTTTCTTTTGTTCATGAGATCCATATTCATCCAAGCCCCAGCAGACTAATGAATTGTTAACAGACATAATTACCGAAGCAGAAGCATCAATTTTAGAGAGTTCTTCTAAGGCAATAACATAGGATAGCGTATCCATTCCGCCACCGCCATATTCGGGATCATTCATCATACCCATAAATCCTAAATCGCCCATTTTTTTAACTTGTTCAGTCGGGAAAATTTGTTGTGTATCTCTTTCTATAACACCTGCCTCAAGTTCTTGTTGTGCAAAATCTCTGGCAGCATCACGGATCATTATATGTTCTTCTGTTAATTCGAAATTCATAGGAAGCTCTATTTTTTTTGTTATGCACGCATAATATATGAATAATTCTAAAGTTACGGAAAAGTTGTTTCAAAAATGTATTTTTAAAAAATGAAAACAATGCATGTTATAGGAGTAATGTCGGGAACCTCATTGGATGGTATTGATGTGGCCGAAATTACTTTTTCAGCTACTAAAAATTGGCATTTTGAGTTAGGAGTTTGTAAAACTTATGGGTATTCCCAATTCTGGGAAGATCGATTAAGAAGTGCGCCTAGCTTATCTTCTAAGGAATTGGAAGAACTGAATAAAGCGTATACCGTGTATTTGGCATCGGTGATTAATGAGTTTATTATTGAGAATCACATCACAGAAATAGATGCAGTGTGTAGCCATGGTCATACCATTTTGCATCAACCCCATAATGGATTTACGTTACAGATAGGAAACTTGCCAGAATTAGCCATTTTGTTACAAAAAAAAGTAGTTTGTGATTTTAGAGTAGCTGATGTGGCTCATGGAGGGCAAGGTGCTCCATTAGTGCCTATAGGAGATCAATTATTGTTTGCTAACTATAACTATTGTATCAATTTTGGTGGTTTTGCAAATATTTCTTTTGAGAAAACAGGAAAAATGATCGCTTATGATATTTGTCCTGTTAACGTAGTGCTTAACGCCTATGCCTTAAAATTAGGAAAGGCTTATGATGCCGAAGGCAGTTTTGCAAAAACAGGAAAAATACATGAAGCATTATTGAAGGCTTTAAATGAATTAAGCTTTTATAAAATGCTTCCTCCAAAATCATTAGGTATTGAATGGGTAAATGCAGTAGTTTTTCCGTTGATTGAATCGTACAAATTATCGCCACAAGATGTATTGCGAACTTTTACAGCGCATATTGCTCAATGTGTTGGAAAATCACTCGAAACACCTTCTAACGGAAGTGATATAAAAGTATTAATAACAGGTGGAGGTGTGTATAATACATTTTTAGTAAATGAAATTAAAAAATATACAACAGCTAGTATTATACTGCCAAATTCAAAATTAATAGAATATAAAGAAGCTTTAATTTTTGGTTTACTAGGCGTATTAAAGCTAAAAGGAAAAGTAAATGTGTTAGCCAGTGTGACTGGAGCAAAAAGGGATCATTCTTCGGGAAAAATTTTTGAATCTAAATCAAGTATTTGAAGTATATCCAAAAGAGCTAAATTTATATTATAAAAATGATAAATATACATAAGCTATTTTTTTATAGTAACAGCCTCCATATATTTGTGATCTAACTTAATTAAAAACTGATGTTACAAAATTTCCTAGGTAATAGCCCAAAGTGGTTTAAGTATACCATGCTTGGCTTTTTAGTACTTAATATGCTATTATATTTCGCACTTCCGATGTTTATGGATGTGCATACTGCTCACGTTATAGTATCCTGGCTTTTTATTGGTGAGTTTATTTTTACGCTAGCCATGGCATTAAATTGTTACCCATTACAGTCTGGTGGACTATTAGCTATACAGATTTTGGTATTGAATTTAACCACGCCACATAATGCCTATCATGAAGTGGCACAAAACTTAGAGGTGGTGCTGTTACTTGTATTTATGGTAGCGGGTATTTATTTTATGAAACCCTTACTCATGTATATTTTTAGTAAAGTGTTTACTAAAATACGTTCTAAAATTGTATTGTCTGTATTATTTGTGTTTTTATCAGCAGTACTTTCGGCATTTTTAGATGCCTTAACTGTTACGGCGGTATTAATTAGTGTAGCTGTCGGTTTTTATGGCGTTTACCATAAAATACACTCAAAAGCAAATTCGGATTATGATGATGATGGAGTGGTTGATCGTAAAGAATTAAGTGGTGCAACTTTAGAACAATTTAGGGGTTTTTTACGAAGCTTGATAATGCATGGAGTTGTTGGTACAGCACTTGGAGGTGTATGTACTTTAGTAGGCGAGCCTCAAAACTTATTGATTGGTGAAAAAATGGGCTGGGATTTTATTGAATTCTTTTTAAGAATGGCGCCAATAACTATACCTGTATTATTTTGCGGTATTATAACAACTATCATTTTAGAAGCTACAAAAAGCTTTGGTTTTGGAGATCAATTACCCGATGTAGCTCGAAAAATTATTGAGAATTACACGATTGAAGAAGATGAAAAGAGAACACCTAACGAAAAATATGCGTTAAAAGTACAAGCTTTGGCAGCCATTTTGTTAATTATTGGTTTGGCTACGCATGTAGCTCCTGTTGGGTTTATTGGGTTGGCTTTAATTATTTTTCAAACGGCCTTTACCGGAATTATTGAAGAACACCAATTGGGGAAAGCCTTTGAAGAGGCGCTTCCATTTACAGGTTTATTGGTAGTGTTTTTTGTAGTAGTTGCCATGATTCACGATCAGCATTTATTTAAACCAATTATTGACTGGGCATTAACGTTAGAACCTTCGCAACAACCTTCTATGTTTTATTTAGCTAATGGAATATTATCGATGATTAGTGATAATGTATTTGTAGCAACAGTGTATATAGGCGAAGTAAAGCAAGCTTTTGATAATGGAGTTATTGGTAGGGAGCAATTTGAAAAATTAGCAATTGCCATTAATACAGGGACTAATCTACCAAGCGTAGCCACACCAAATGGCCAAGCAGCATTCTTGTTTTTATTAACTTCTGCTATAGCCCCTTTAATAGGATTATCTTATGGAAAAATGGTTAAAATGGCATTACCCTATACTCTTGTTTTAGGGGGTGTTGGTTTATTAGGAGTACTTTATGTATTGTAATTGATTTAGAAAAAACAATAACTATAAAAAAGTCATCAATTTACAAATTGATGACTTTTTTTTATGCTCTTTATAATTTAACTAAGGGGTTTAAATCGTTAATTATTTGATGTTAAGCTATAAAATATAGATGAAATTAATTTTTTTTTGAATTTTCCTTGTTTTAAAGTAGTATTATTCTTATAATCAGAAAGTTGCTTTCGTTTTGTTAAAATAGCAATAGTAAAATACTAAACATTTGTATTACAAATAAAGTATTTTGTAGAATGCGAAAACGATTTAGTGGCCTACTTTTACCCAAAACTAAACATGTATATGAAAAAAGTTATTTTATTATTGACCACACTCACCTGTATGGTAAGTGCGGCTCAAGTAGCAATGCATACTTCAGTGCCAACTACTGTAGATTCAGATGCTATAGGAACAACGATGCCTCCAACACAACTAATCACTGATGCTGATTTTATGGTAACATTAAGTGGGTTAGTTATTGGTGAAAATTACAGATTATTTAATCAGTTAAGAAATTCAACCAATGTCCAGTTTGCTGGTTTTGCAAGAAATCCTTTTACGGCTACAGCCGAGACAATGGTATTCAATATTACAGAATTGGGTTGGGGATTTTTTGGAGGAGGTGTGCTTACAGATGAAGAAACAGCTACTTGGTTTACACAATTAACCACAGATGAGACACCCGCAGTAACACTTAGTCAGATTCAGTCTGATTTTTTGGTGGATGATCCAGATACAGACGGAAGTTCAGGAGGAGATTCTGGATTATTAAATGCTCCAGTAGCAATAGGAATAATGTCTCCTTTTACATTGGATTACACTGTTTCGGGGAGTTTGTTAAAAAAAGTAACTATTGAAGCAGATGCCGATGGCCCTTATGCTAATTTTGGAATGTCCGTTGGTAATAGCATTTTAATTGATCATGTTGATATCACTTCGGGAATTCCGCAAAGTCTCAATTTCATTGTCAACTTTCCTGCTAGTGGAAATACTTCAATAAATATTTTTGTAAGAAGTAATGATATCACCTTAAACAGTATTACTATTGAAGATACAGCAGCAATTGATTTTCCAACGTTTGTTAATGCTAATACAGATGCAGATTTGAATGAGCCAGATAGTATTAAATATGGTGGGCCATCAATAGCGGATATTGATAATGATGGGGATTATGATTTTATATTAAATAATCATAATGCTCATGAGTTTGCTCCTAATGTTTTGTATTTAAATAATGGCGATGGAACGGTAACAAGAAGTCAAGAGTTATCTCAGTTTATATTACATGATTTACACGGATCTGCAGCGGCAGATTATGATAATGATGGAGATTTAGATATCGCTATAGCTAATGGAGGAGGAAATGGAGCCAATCCAACTCCGCCAATTATTTATACAAATAACAATGGTAGTTATACAGAAAGTTCAGCGGAGGAAATTGGGGTTACTTTACTAGGCAGAGGACGTTCACCTAGGTGGGTAGATTTTGATTTAGATGGGGACTTGGATTTGGCTTTTTTTAATGCTACTCCTTTAGACCCTAATACGACTCGTCATGTATTTTATGTAAATAATGGAGACGAGGCAACACCAAGATTTACACCTATAGCTGTACCAGGTTTGGAAGATGCTACAGCAGAAAGAGTGTTGATTACCGATTTGAACAATGATCATATTGACGATGTATTAATGACTGGGCCTTTAACAGTTTGGAAAGGAAATGGTGATTATTCTTTTACGGATATGTCTGCAGACTGGTTGCCGGCATCAAGTCCATTTGTAGGTCAAATACGCAATAGATTTAATAACCTTGCAGCAACACATTTAGATATCGATAATGATGGCGATCTTGATTTATATATTGCCGGAGGTTTAGGCGTATTTGCTATTGCCGATCGAAATTCTTTAGATTTTGAACCAGAAACTACCATTTTAGATGCCAGAACTTCGGGGAGTGATGGTACATTAACCATAGACTTTAAAGCAGATGGAGATTTACGTTTTTATGATTTTGATGTATTACGTAAAGGTGGATTTGCGGGAGAGTACCCGATTTTTTTAGGAAGTGCTAAAGCTAGAAATACTGTTGAAACCATTGAAAATGATGTTTTAGCAGCAGATGACCCAGGAAGGCAGTTAGTAATTAGTCAATCAAATGCTGCTGGGTTTCCAGATGATGTGGATCGTACCGAAAATGGTATCTATATTGGTTATTTAGGAAATGATAATTGGAAATTTGAAACCGTAAGAAATGGAGATATCTTTTTTAATCTTACCTTTTCATTAGAAGGAGTTAGCGAATTAGTGAGTACTTCGCCAGCGCTAGGGAACAGGAATATACAAGATGTATTACTTAGAAATGATATTTCAACCGGAGGTGGATTAGTAGATGTTTCTGAAGCTTGGAATATTCCTAAAGGGGGAACACATACAGGAGCCATTACAGGTGATTTTAATAATGATGGTTTACAAGACTTATTGGTACATAGATATGCCTATATAAGAAGTAGAAGATCAGATTATCTTTTGTTGAATACCGGAAACGGTTTTGAAGTGTCTACAGATCATGATGCAAATAGCAGAGGTACAATTTCTCATGGCGATATGGGGCAAGCTTTTGATTTTGATAATGATGGAGATGTGGATATTTTAAATGGAGATGATGAATTTGGAAGCTGGTATTTGTATCGAAATGAAAATACTAATAGTGGAAATTTTGCTACAGTTAAGGTAGGGTATTCTCCAGTATCAAATATAGATCCTATTTCGGCTGAGGTTACCGTTACAACAACCAATGGAACACAATACAAAAGAGTAGCTTCTGGCGGGGCTGTTTTTTCGCAAAGTTTACTAAATATAGTGCATTTTGGGTTGGGTGATGCGAGTGTAATTGATCGTATTAATGTACGCTGGCGAAATGGAGAAGAAGCTGAATTTACGAATGAAACTGTAAACCAAATTTTTAATACCGATGAGATAAGTCCGACTAGTATCGAAGTTACGCCAAATGTAATTGAGGTAAGGGCAGGAGCAACAAGCATAACCGATTTAACCGTTACTCCTATATTTGCAAATAGAGATGTGATATGGTCATCTGATGATGAAACAATAGCAACAGTAGATCAAAATGGAGTAGTAACTGGAGTTTTGGAAGGTGGAACTACGACTATTAATGCAAGGAGTATGAACGATAATAGTATCGTTGGTTCGGCCACAGTAAATGTAGTGGCTTTTGTTCCAATTAATGCTACTTCGGTAACATTGGATGTAGAAACTGTAACTATTGTCGAAGGAAATACTAGGCTATTAAATGCAACAGTATTACCTGTTGATGCCGATGACAAAGCATTGACTTGGACAAGTAGTGATGAAGCCGTAGCAACCGTAAATACAAATGGAGTGGTAAGTGCAATAGCCGATGGAACGTCTACGGTAACAGTGGCATTAACAGCAGATCCATCGATTAAAGATGAAGTAACAATTAATGTAGCTAGATTTACAGCAGCAAGTATCACATTTGATGATCGAAACATATATACGAATACCGCTTATAGTGTAAATGGAAATGTTGATGTGTCTGTAAATTACCATGCTGGTACGGGCAATACCATAGTGGCTACACCAAATCAAGGAATACGCTTTTTTCTACGTCATTTAGATAAAGATTTTAATGTAATAAGTGATATAGTAATTGATGATCAGAGTGTTATTGGTACCGAATCTGGGATATCATCAGTGGCTATTCCTTTAAACGGCTTAACGCCTAGTGCGAGTTTAACAAATGACGAGTTTTATTTTTTACTAGCACAGTTTACTAATAGTAGAGGAGAAACAGAAACTGTTTCTACATCTCCTATAAACATCGTAGATCAGACTTTATCGGTTAATGATCTTGATTTGACTAATGAGGAGGTTACCATGTTTCCTAATCCAGCTTCTGCATATATTTCCTTTACAGGAATTGAAAATTTAAATTGTGTAGTAACTATAAGTAGTTTAAGTGGAGTAAAGCTGTTATCTCAACAAATCAAAGGGAAAGAACCTATTTCAATAATATCTTTAAGTAGTGGTTTTTATATAGTTAGTATTGAGATAGAAGGGGAGTCTTCTAAAAAAGTATTTAGTTTGATTAAGGGAGATACGAATTAGGGATATAAAACTTAAGTTTTATTGCAAAGTACAACCCATAATTTTGAGTAAATAAAAGAGACTATTCGAAAATTAATTTTCGAATAGTCTCTTTTATTTAATAGTTTAGAAGGGTGTTAATAAGGTAATTTATTCTTTACCACCTTTTAAATTATCTTGCCATTCTTTTAATTCTTCCCATTTACCCTCAACAGCGTAACTGGCTTGCTTAGGCCATGTTCCTGGTTTATGTAATCTGTAGCGCTCTCCTCCACTATTAAGTACTTCTTGGCATTTTTCTATGCTACATTCGGAAAGAGATTTCCAAGTTTTAATATTGAAATTGTGAAACAGTTGTTCAATTTTAGGACCAATCCCTTCTACAATTTTCAAGTCATCTAATTTTATTCTTTTACCATAAGCTTCTTTAACTGACTTTGCATCAAAAGTTACTTTTGGTTGGGCTTCTATTTTAGTTTTTAGCTCAGCATATCTTTCTTTCCAAAGTTCTTTTTCTTCTCTGGGCACAAGAGTAGCGATTTTTTCTTTGGTTTCAGCCAGTTGATTTTGAATGTTTTGGTATTTGTCTTTCCATTCTTGGACTTGATTAACCGGTACCATACTCGCTATTTTTTGGTTAGCAATAGCCAGATTTTTGTCAAGTTGATCATGTTTTATAATCCACTGTTCTTTTTCGTTACGAGGCACAAGAGTAGCGATTTTTTCTTTGGTTTCAGCCAGTTGATTTTGAATGTTTTGGTATTTATCTTTCCATTCTTGGACTTGATTAACCGGTACCATACTCGCTATTTTTTGGTTAGCAATAGCCAGATTTTTATCAAGTTGATCATGTTTTATAATCCACTGTTCTTTTTCGTTACGAGGCACAAGAGTAGCGATTTTTTCTTTAGTTTCAGCCAGTTGATTTTGAGTGTTTTGGTATTTATCTTTCCATTCTTGGACTTGATTAACCGGTACCATATTCGCTATTTTTTGGTTAGCAATAGCCAGATTTTTGTCAAGTTGATCATGTTTTATAATCCATTGTTCTTTTTCGTTACGAGGCACAAGAGTAGCGATTTTTTCTTTGGTTTCAGCCAGTTGATTTTGAATGTTTTGGTATTTGTCTTTCCATTCTTGGACTTGATTAACCGGCACCATACTCGCTATTTTTTGGTTAGCAATAGCCAGATTTTTGTCAAGTTGATCATGTTTTATAATCCACTGTTCTTTTTCGTTACGAGGCACAAGAGTAGCGATTTTTTCTTTGGTTTCAGCCAGTTGATTTTGAATGTTTTGGTGTTTGTCTTTCCATTCTTGAACCTGATTAACCGGTACCATACTCGCTATTTTTTGGTTAGCAATAGCCAGATTTTTGTCAAGTTGATCATGTTTTATAATCCACTGTTCTTTTTCGTTACGAGGCACAAGAGTAGTGATTTTTTCTTTGGTTTCAGCCAGTTGATTTTGAATATTTTGGTATTTGTCTTTCCATGAATTTACAGATTCATCAAGAGCAACTTTTATCGATTCATATTTTTTTTCAATATCAAAGTATTTTGTTTCCCAAAAGGATATTTTACTTGTTGAAAATAACCGTCCAATTAAATAGCCTAATAAGGCGCAAACAATTCCAGTTAAAATCGGATATAAAAAGCACATATTTTATTTGTTTTTAGTTTATAGTAATTACAGTTCTTCTATTTTTTGATCTCCCTTCAGAGGTGCTGTTATCAGCAATAGGGTTTAAAGGGCCTTTTGAATTAGTGATTATTTTATTTCTAGGTATTCCGTTTTGTATTAAATAGTTTTTGGCAAATTCGGCTCTTTTTTGTCCAAGAATGGTATTTTTTTGAGCATTACCAATATTATCAGTATGTCCAGTAATTATTACAGAATTATTATTTGTTTTGTCTAGATACTTAGAAATATCAGCAATTTTTTGTTTTTGAATGGCAGATAAAGAAATATTGCTTTCTCCAGTTTTGAAATATAGAACAAGAGGTTTTTTTTGAATTTTATTTTTTAAAATTTTTAATTCTTCTTCGAAATTATTGTTGGTTGAAGTGAAATTAAAAGATATGGGTCCTTTAAAAGTTTTGTCATTAATAATTAATGCATCATCTAGTTTTGAATAAAGGTTAATTTGTTTAGAAGGGATCTTTTTTTCTACCATATAATTTTTGATAGAAGTAGCTCTAGCATATCCTAAATTGGGGAGTGCGCCATTATATTTTTCAATGGTTTTGTAATGGCCCGTAATTGAAATATTTTTATTTGGATTTTGTATCAAATAATTTTTAAGGTTTTCAAGGCCTAAGTCAATTTTTGTTGAGATTGGTTTTTCAATCTGATAACTTGATACAAGAAAATTAAAATTATCGGGGTGTTTAAATTTGAAGTTTCCGTTTTTATCAATAATAGAAATACCATCAAATTTACTTTTAACGGGTTTTACAATCGGAGTTTCTTTTTGAACAATAGAAGGAGTTGTTTTTGTGTTGACATTACAGCAAAATTTCCAATTTAAAAAAGCCCCACAGATTATTGTTAATAGAATTAAAACCAAATAGTATTTTTTCCGATTCATGAAATGCTTTTTTTGAGTTAGATGTACAATCTAATTCAAAGGCCAGTGTTTAAATATAACTTTGTCAATAAATAGGGTTTAAATTCTACAAAACGGGAATTTAATCGATAAATAGAAAAGAATAATGTGTTGAAAGAAATAAATTATTGATTTTTTGTCAATGATTGATATGAATTATGACATCTGTTTAACCTGTTTTATGAATTAGAGCATTGTTATGGTTAAATTAAAAAATACAGTTTACTATAGTAAATATAGTAGATCATAGATTAAATAGGATTTCTATTAAATAATGTGGGTTTAATGAATGATATAGATGTTTTAGCTTAGCTAAACTTTCCAAATACAAAAGCATCATAGTAGTTTGTTACTATGATGCTTTTTTAAAGAATGTAATTGTAATTTATCTTAAGCTAAAAGTTTTTTTAATGGTTTGTCCACCTACAGATACGTGAGCAACATACACTCTTTGATTTAATGAAGTTTGAGATGAAATATCGTTAGTGCGGATGGTATTTTTTCCTTTTTTCACACTCAATGGACTACGAAAATACACCCATCTTCCCGTATATCTTTCACTAATAAGAATACCACCACTACTGGCTTTAGTACTATTAAAAGTAATAATAGCGCCACCACGACCGTCACCACTAACTATTACATAGCTTAATTGATTAGCAGCAGCAAATGATGTGTTGAGATAAGCTTCTTCAATGTCTATTGTGCTTGTTACTTCAGGACAATTTTCTATTGATAAATTAGTGCAATTTTCAGCAAATAAGGGTTGACAATAAGCAAGAATAAAGCAAATTAATATCGAGGTAATTTTAAAATTTTTCATTGATTTTAAGTTTTTGATTTGTAAATAATTAGTATAAATATAATTATTAAAAACCTTAAAATCAATTAATTAAACCCTTAAAGTGTTGCGGTGTTTTGGAATAAGAAATTATTAAAGGAAATAAAACTCAATCAATAGTTTTATTTCCTTTAATAATTTCTTCTAACTCTTCATTTTTTTCGGTAGGCGAAAAAATAGATTTACTTTTGTCACTTTTGCTAAATCGGTAAATAATAAAAGCAGGCATTACAATAAAAGCCAAGCCTAAAGCACTAAATCCAATAACTTTATTGCCAAGTAATTCGTTTCCTGTATTAAGTAAATAAGACCCAATAATTAATCCAACGATTTCAGCGGTAACTAATATGCGAACTATGTATTTCATTTATTTTAGATTATTACCTTGTAAAATTAATCAACTTTCGGCGATAAGCGGTTAATAATTTGGACTTTGAGATAAAACCGTAGTACATCCCATTTTTAATTACGGGTAAATTCCAGGCACCAGTATCCTGAAATTTTTTCATTACAGATTTCATAGTGTCGGTTTCGTAGGTAATAATTTCTGGCACTTGTTTCATAAGCATTTGCACTGTAGTGTTACTGTAATAGCTTTGGTCAAACATAATGTTCCTGATGTCATCTAAGAGTACTATACCTAATAATTTATTGTCATTATCAACTACCGGAAAAATATTACGTGTTGATTTGGCTACAGCATTATGGACTAAATCACCTAAGGTTTCGTCGGGTTTAATTTGTATAAAATTAGTTTCAATAATAGGATCTAATTTCATTAGTAGCAATACCATTTCATCTTTATTGTGCGTGATGAGTTGTCCTTTTTCGGCAAGTTCTTGAGTGTAAATAGAATGTTCTATAAAGCGTTTGGTAATTATAAAGGATATGGCAACAGTAATCATTAAAGGAATAAATAGTTCATAACCTCCGCTAATTTCTGCAATAAGGAAAATGGCTGTTAACGGTGCATGGAGTACTCCAGCAATAAGGCCCGCCATGCCTACTAGTGTAAAATTACTTTCGGAAACATGAAAGCCAATTCCTAAATGATTGATAATTTTAGCTACAATAGTACCTAAGGCACTACCCATAACCAAGGTGGGAATTATAATTCCGCCAGCACCACCAGCAGCTAATGTTGAGGTCATGGCTATGGCTTTAAAAACTGTAATGCCAAAAAGTAAGGCAATTACTACCCAAACACTGTTAATATGATTGTCAAAAGGCGTTTTGCCAAGTGCGGCAAGGTGATTATTGGTTAGCAAATTATTAATAAAACTAAAGCCTTCACCATACAAAGGTGGTATTAGAAAAAGTAGGACACCAATAGTGGTAACACTAATAATAAAACGGTAAAATTTGGACTTTAACTTATTAAATAATTTAAAAATTCCGAAATACATTTTTGTAAAGTAAACAGAAGCAAAAGCGGTGCCCACTCCTAAAATTAGGTAAAACGGTAGATCGACTATTTTAAAATTTTCAACAACATTAAATCGAAATAATACTTGATCGCCTAAAAACAAATAGGAGGTAAGTACGCCCGAAAGTGAAGCCAGTAAAAGTGGAAGTAACGAGGTGAGTGTTAAATCTAAACTCAATACTTCAACGGCAAAAATAATTCCTGCTATAGGCGAATTAAACACAGCGGCAATGGCAGCAGTAGCGGCACAACCAAAAAGTAAGGTGCGTGTTTTACTATTAATATGGAATAAGGTGCTTAAATTAGAACTTATAGTGGCACCAGATAAAATAGCGGGACCTAAAAGACCTACTGATCCCCCAAAACCTACGGTAATAGGAGCAATAACAAGAGGATACCATATTTTTACCCGTTTTATAATGCCATTTCTTCGCGAAAGCGCATGTAAAATAGTAGGTACTGAATGTCTAGGAAAACGATCAAACACATATTTATTTAGCATAAAAACAATGAGTAAACCTACAATGGGTAAAATAAAGTAGACCGATTGTCCTAAAAACAAATCATCGCGCTCTACAAACGAATGAATAAAGTGCGTAAAGTTTTTTAAAAAAACAGAAACTAAGCCAGCTAAAAAGCCAACTAAAATACTTAAAATAAAGATTAAATTTTTATCTGATATATGGCGATACCTCCATTTAAGAAATTGGGTGATGTGCTTTTTTTTTGCCATAGATTACATTCGATGTAAAAGAATGACACAAATTTAATTGAATTGTAGGTGGTTTTAGCAAAAGAGGATGTGTTTTTGAAGAGAAAGCCTACAAAATTAGTGTGAAATGTTTAAATAAAGAGATAAAAAAAATATCGAGGATGATTCATCCTCGATATTTTAATAGTTTAGTTTTTTATTAATTAGTTTTTAGGTTAGCGCTACATTAAAAACAAATATTGTCTTGAGCACTTCCTCCATAAACTCTTCGTAATGCTGTTTGGTCATTTCCACTCAAGTTACGATTTCTAAGTCTTACAATTTCAGCCAGACTAGAAGCTTGATTCATTATTGATTGATTGTCTTGAGCTGGAACACCAGGAATTCGAACTCGGCCACCTTCATTTCTGTTTGAATGTCTAAACCCAACACAATGTCCTAATTCATGGCGTATAACGTATCTAAATGCTCTTCCGAATTCGTTGGGTCTAGTAGCATTTCTCCATACACCTGGGTCAATTTCAATAGTAGCGCCTGCTCTACCATTAAATGGTGCAGTTGAAATTCCTGAATCACCAGAAACAAAGTTTATGTTTATGTCAGCATTTCCTCCAGTTACAAGGTTGAACCTTAAAAAACTTCCATTTACTCTATTCCAGTCATTAATTGCATTTCTAACTTGAGCATTGACACCACTTAAATTATTTCTTACACGAATATTTCGAGCTCTGCTACATCTTACAATTTCAATGTGCCTAAATTGTTTTTCGATACCATCAACTTCGGGACCTACTTGTTGGGTATCTGTCAGTGCTTCATGAGTAACAATCATATCACCTTCTACAACATAACCATTTTCAACTTCTTTAATTTCTTGATCAGTGTCAAAGTCCATTTCCTTCAGTCTTTGGATTATATCCGCCGGGATTGATGAGTTTATAATTTCAGCTACGGTTTCGGTAGGGCTATTTTCTGTTGATAAATCATCAGTGTCTTCGTTTTGGCAAGAGAATAAAGCAGTCATAGCAAACATACCTACCGTAATTAATTTTAATTTTTTCATTTAAAATTTTTTTAGATTGATTTTTAATTTAAGTTTTTGATATATCTTTTTTTACCTGAGTACTCATCTTATCAAATTAAGCCATAGTATATGGCTATACTAAAAATTCAGCAAATGGTAGTGTAATGTAAAAATCAATATATCTAATAGTAATTATAAGTGCACATTATATAATTAGTAAACGTTATTAATTGTATATATCTTATTTTCAGTATAATAGATAAAAAAAATTAAGATAACTTTTGTAGTTTGTTTTATTTTTTACTGATCTCTTTGTAAGGGATCAGTAAAAAATAAATTTATTTTATTATTTCTAGCAGTAAAATATAAAGTGCAAAAAAAACAAAATGTATAATGCTGTTGTTTAGGTTTTTAGTGTTTTTTTAAGAAAGTTTTAGGAAGGTTTTTTTAACCTGTTAGTTGTTTTGGTTAGATTTTTTATAGAGGAGTGTATGTTTAAGTGTAATTAATCACTGTTAAGTTTATTTGTTATTACCTAGAGATGTTTTCGTACAGAAAAATATTAGATTAAATTGTATCTCTTGATTCTTTGGTGCTTTTTTTAGAATAAAAGTGTAATATTGGGGTTTCAACAGAAGTATAGAAATCAATTTTTAATAAGGTTTTTACGAATGATAAAGGCAACATACTCAGATAAAAAATATATAGTCGATATTTTGCATTCTGCGTTTGAACCCATATATGAACCCAATTCTATTAATTTTATAGTAAAACAAGATCACAAGCGAAGCCAAAGGATAAGAGTGCTTATGGAATATTTATTTGATGACTGTATGGCTTTTGGCGAAGTACTATTATCGGATAATAGAAATGCCTGTATTTTAATGAAATATCCCCACATGCAAAAGCTTACTTTTAAGCATATGGTATGGCAAGTAAAATTGGCTTTTAAGTGTATTGGTTTAGGAGGCGTACATAAGGTGTTAAAACGACAAGCTACTTTAAAAAAGCATCATATAAAGGATCCTTATATTCATCCAGTAATCATGGGAGCTAAAAATGAAGTACGTGGTTTTGGAATAGGGGTACGATTAATTAAACAGTTAATTGAGTATTATTCCGATAATGAATTACCCGTAATTATTGAAACCACAACCAACGAAAATTTACGTATGTACAAACGTTTCGGCTTTGAAGTGTTTAAAGAAATTAAAACTAAAGATTTTCCGTTGTATTTTTTAAGAATGAATTAAAGCAAAAACAAACCAAATTAATTTAAGATTAGAAAATACAAAAAAATGTTAATTTTTTTATGTAGTATAAATTGAAAAAAAAGTATGCATGTTGTAGGATAATTTTATTGCTTTTCTATTAAAAATTAATATTTAACTTGTTTTTTGGTCATATACAGAGGTGTCATTTAATAACACCCGTTCTTATTTTTTTTTAGATACAAATTGAAAGGTATTAAGGGGGTAGGGTGAATAAAGTTTAAAGCGTATTACTATAAGATAAATAGTAATACGCTTTAAACTTTACATAAAACTATATTTTGTTAAAAATATAAAAGCGTATTGCATAAATTTTTTTAACTAAAAACTTATACAATGAAATTAATTAAATTATTGGCAACAACTACGGTCATGGCATCCATTTTATTTTCTTGCTCAAAGGATGAATCTGATACACAAACTAATGAGCAACCTGTAGCAGAAAGTAGTGTACTATCCAATGCAGAAGTTACCAACTTAGCCAAGTTAGGTTTTATTCCACAAAAGACACAAATTGTTGATTTTGAATTGCCCGATGGAACCATAGAAAAGTACTATCAGTTTGAAGATATGAGATTTCCAGTGAGTGCTATAAACAGTTTAGATAATGTAGAAAATAAATTAGCTGAGTATGAGCAAGCCAAGCTGTTTACATCTACAGCTAGAGCTGCGGGGAACAGAACCTACAGAGTGGCCTTTGTAGATTTTAACGCACCTTTCCAACGCCAGGCAGCAGGGGATTTAGTGTTTTTGTTTAACAGGTTAGGTAGTACAGTACAATTAAGTCAAGTATTTATTAATGGGTCTCAATTTGGTTCTACTCAAGCTGATATTTTTGTATTTTATCAAAGAAGTCCTATCGGTGGGGCAACAGCTGAATTTCCAAGCAATAATAGACCCGGTAGATTCTTGAGTATTGATCCTAGAGACCCAGTAAGAGCTGGTATAGCAAATAGAGGAGGATTACGTACGTTATTATTGCACGAAATGGGGCACCAATTTGGATTTAGACATAGTGATTTTAGAGCAATAGGTGAGCCAGATTCAACTGGTGGAGCACCTGGAGCTAGACATGCACCTGGAACAGATTTTACAGGAACAACTACAAATTCAATAATGGTTTCTGGATTTACTTTAAATGGAGATCTTAGTGCAGGACCTCAATTTTACACGCAAGAAGATATCAATGGTTACATTGGTGTATATGGTAGAAGATAATTTATGATTTAGTTAAGATTGTAAATATACCCTCAAAATAGTATGGCCTCTCAAATATTCGTATTTGAGAGGCTTTTTTTGTGATATAAAAGGTTATTTTAAAATAGTTGATAACAATTGAAAATAGAAAAATAATTTCTTATTTCAGTTTATATATCATCTTTTTCAAATTCCATATGGCTGCTGCAAAAAGAGCATTGATTTGAAGTGGGTTTTTGCCGCTTAGATAGTTTTGTGACATACGATGACCAGTTTTAAATGATCAATTACTGGATCAATTGCCACCCGTCTTCTAAATTTTTTACGTTTTGTTCTTTTTTAGGTATTCTGTATCCTTAAACTTATTAGTACGCAGGGCATATCTTTTTCATCTCTTTTTTGTTGTATTTAAAAAAATAGAATATAACATTGATTTGAAATCTATTTTGTCTAATTCACTTATAATTTTGTGATTAGAAAAATGATTAGTAGAGGTGAAATACTGATTTTTAAAAAATAGAATTATACCTATAGCATTTTTTATAAGCCAAGCTATAGTTGTGGTATTTTCGATAAAACTCATAGCTAATTTTTGTATTGCTTATAGTTTATGTTTAGTAGTTTATGATTTTTTTAGCGAGTATTTTGTTAAATACTTATTTAAAAGAGCTTAAGGGTATTAGGTTTTGTTATTGTTTACTACATGATGTCTTATTTTTCATTTCCAAATTTTTCATTTTCATTTTTTTTATTTCCTACAATAGATTTTTATTTTTTTTTTTAAATACTACAAAACCAAGCATTTGTTTAAATTTTGAAGTGACAAAGGGGGTAGGGATAAAAGCGTTTCAAGCGTTTTATCAATAGTGGTATACAACTAATTTTTAAAGCTGTTTGTTTAAAAACACATATTGGTTTTTTGATTTTCTAAAGTTTTTAGCATAACCGAGTGCTACGGTTAAATTTTAGAAATACTAATGATTAAAGGTGTGAATTCTAATAAGGAGGTTTAAAAAAAATAAATTAATATTTAACTTAAATTTTTTAAAATGAAATTAACTAAAGTAATTAGTTTGAATTTATTGATTGTATTGAGTTTGTTTTCCTGTCAAAAGGATGATATTGGGAAAGAATTAAATAATGATGCTCCTACAATTATAGAAGCCGAAAATTCATTGATTCCTGAAGAGGATTTATTGAAAATAAAAGCTTTAGGTTTTGATATAAGTCAACCTATCACAAAAGAAGAAGAAGGTTATGTAGTTGAAGGAGATATTCTTTTGCCTTTAGCTTCTCTAGAGCAAGAAATAGAAGGGCCATTAGAAGAAGGAGAAAGTATTGAAAAACAGTTTAGACATGTTGAAATTCTGCGTTGTTTTAGAGCTAGAGATGTTAAAGTAAAAATTAATGTCGGAGGAATTGATAGACATGTTAGGGACGCTATGGATGATTGGAATAGAGTAAATGGAAGCTTTTTAAGATTTAGAGTGGTTAATGGTGGTAATGCTGATATTAATATCAATTTTAGTTTTGGAGAACTTGGTCGAGCTACATTTCCATTTAACGGAAGAGCAGGAGCTGTAATTACTATAGATCCTGATGAGTGGAGAAGAAGAGTATCAGGTGCACAGGTAAATAGTACGCTTAGGTACGTAATTAGTCATGAGCTAGGACATTGTATTGGATTTAGACACCCTAATCGAAATGAAGGCGGTAGATCTCAAGTTCCAGGAACACCATTTACGGATAGTCAATCATTGATGAATCAAGGCTCATCTATAGCAGATATTGTTAATGTTAGATTCCGAAGACTAAGTGGAAATGATGAAGTAGCATTAAGAAGAGTATACGGAGGTAACCCAAGTATTTGTTTCTAATTAGTTGTCATTTTTAGCTAATAAGCAAGCCTCTCAAATATTCGTATTTGAGAGGCTTTTTTTGTAGCCATTTGAAATGAACATCCCATAACCATGATATATGTATGACAATATTGTTTTTTATAAAGATTAGATATAAAAATTTTATGATTTTTTATGATTTGTAAAAGAATTAAGAAAATAAATAAGCATAGTCATGTAATTCCTATTAAATTAGCTATCACGTTATCGTAGTTGTAGCCAAGGTTATTTTTGGTTGCAATTGTAATTGTCTAAGTTTTTTATAAAATCATGAAAACAACTAAATTAAGAAACAGCAACAGCTTGTTAGGCTGTTCCATCGCATTAATTGTCACAGGTTTGTTCACTAATTGTGGTAATAAGCAAGAACCAGTAAAGCCTGCTACTGCTGAGGTAGCTAAAGTTTGGGAATCAAATTCAGAAATAATGCTCCACAATTTTGAGTCAGATTCCATTACCAATACCATTAAAAAGATAGATGCCGATTACAGCATTGTATCGGGTAAAGTAGGCAAGGCTTTAAAAGTTAATTTTAAAAAAGATGAAAAAATTACTGGAATTGAAGTTAAACCAGAAGTAACTTTAGATGCGACCAAAAAATACAGTATCGTTTTTGATGCCAAAAGTGTTGGAAGTAGGTCTACATTTATTTCTGTAGTTATAAAAAACACAGCAGGAAATGCTATGCAAAAAATAGCAAGTATCCATCCTGATGAATTTAAATCGTACTATTTTGATATTTCTGTTCAAAAAGAAGATGTAGATAGTGGTTTAAGAGATACGCCTAAAGCTTGGAAAACAGATGCAGTACAAATGAAAATAAATGGTTTGTTGTATCAAACCGATTATTCAAAATTAGCCTCAATAAGTTTTATAAAAAAACAAGGTTTAAACGATAAAACCATTTTAATAGATAATATTCGTATTGTTGAAAACCCAGAGCGCGACCCTAACTTTTTAAAAGGAATAGTGGATAAGTATGGGCAAAATGCTAAAATAGATTTTCCAATAAAAGTATCTTCAGATGCCGAGTTGAAAAAAATTGCTGATGAAGAGTTAAAATCTTTAGCAGAATATACCTTAATGGATGACCGTAGCAAGTATGGAGGTTGGAAAGATGGACCAAAGTTAAAAGCTACTGGTTTTTTTAGAACAGAAAAATACAACGGAAAATGGGCATTAGTAGATCCCGAAGGGAATCTGTTTTTTTCTATAGGTATTGCTAATGTACGTATGGCAAATTCCACTTCATTTACGGGTATTGATTATACAGACGATAGTATAAAGCATCGCGATCCCGAGGATGTAACTCCCGAAGATTCTAAAGGAATTGTGGCAATTCCTAACGAAATCAGAAAAACAGCATTTGTATCCAACAAACTACGTAATGATATGTTTATAGGTTTACCATCATACGATGATCCTTTAGCTAATCATTACAGCTACCGAAGAGAATCTCATTTTGGCCCAGTAGAACATGGAGAAACCTTTAGTTTTTACCGAGCTAATTTAGAGCGTAGGTATGGGGAGGAATATCCAAATTCATTTAATGATAAATGGTTAGAAGTTACCGAAAATAGATTTCGTAATTGGGGATTCACTTCATTTGGAAACTGGATTGATCCCGCTTTTTATGACCGAAATAACCTGCCGTATTTTGCCAATGGATGGATTATTGGCGATTTTCAAAAGGTATATTCTGGAGTGGATTATTGGGGGCCAATGCCCGATCCATTTGATCCAGAATTTGAACGTAGAGCAAAAAAATCGATTGACGTAGTGTCAAAAGAAGTTAAAAATAACCCATGGTGTATTGGCGTATTTATCGATAATGAGCGTAGTTGGGGATCACCAAATTCTTACCGCACACATTATGGTTTAGTTTTGGATGGTTTATCAAAAGATAAGAATAGTTATCTAAAGCGAGAGTTTATGAAAATTTTACGTAAAAAACATACAACAATTGCCAATTTAAATACCGCTTGGGAAACCAATATTGCCTCGTGGGATGCACTTGAAAAAGGGGTGGATTACAAGAAAGGGAAAAAGTTTGGCAAAAAAATGATCGAAGACTTTTCGGTACTATTAGAAGCCTTTGCTACCAAGTATTTCCAAGTGGTACACGATGCTTTAGAAAAGAAAATGCCAAACCATATGTATTTAGGTTGTCGTTTTGCTGTTTGGGGAGTAACACCAGAGGTACGTAAATCAGCCGCTAAGTTTGTCGATGTATTTAGTTACAACTATTATAAAGAAGGGATAAACAAAAAGTATTGGGAATTTTTAGAAGAAGTAGATATGCCTACTTTAATAGGTGAGTACCATATGGGCGCGCCAGATTCTGGATTGTTACACTCTGGTTTAATACATGCAAAGGATCAGAATGACAGAGCAGAAATGTGGGAAGACTATGCCAACTCGGTTATTGATAATCCGTATTTAGTAGGTTGTCACTGGTTTCAGTACTTGGATTCTCCTTTAACAGGAAGAGCGCATGATGGCGAAAACTACAACGTAGGTTTTGTATCCTCAACTGATATTCCTTACCCTCCAATGATTAAAAAAGCCAAAGAAATTAATTCGGGCTTATATCCGCAAAGGTTTGGTAAAGCAGAAAATGCAATTGCTAAGGAAGAATAGGTTGTAAAAAGTAATTTTATAAAAAGCTCCTTTTAAATTTGATTTAAAAGGAGCTTTGTCATATATGTGAGTTGCATCTAAAAAGATAGTAATTCGAGTGAAATTCGGTAGGAATTTTGTATCGAGAATCCTCTTTTTTGACCTAAAATTTGCTGTAACTCTCATCAGCTTGTAATCCTATCAAGGACAAAAATCTGGATCACTATAAAAATCAAGAATTTCAATAATTTGATGTTCCTTTAAATTATTGGTTTTAATTTTGTTTTGAATGAACTCGCAATCCGAAAAATACTTAAGCATAAAGCGTTTCCAATTTTTAAGAACACCACAGTCAACACAAGTAGGGTAAAGTTGTCCTTCTTTTTTTAAATACTCAATTATTTTAATATCCACATTAGCTAAGTCGGCAATATTTACAAAATCCGAATTAGATTCTGCGTCAATTGGTTTCAAAATACGTTTTTCTCTCTGGTAATATGAAATACCTCCAATTTTTTCTTTTAATTCTAGTAAAATAGGTTTAGCTCCCTTTTTTAATTGGACATATTCAAAGGTATTACAGTGGTTAAAATCACAGATTTTAACTTTTTCAACACTCAAATAATCCCAGGTTTCGGGTGCAGCTTCTTTAGTTAAGCTAAATTTTATCTTATTCTTTTTAATTTCAACAAATCCCTCAATAGAGTCTCCATCATTAAAATAAAGGATATCACTATTAAATTGAGCCAACCCAATTGAGGAAATAAGAAAAAGAAAGATAAAGACTAGCTTTTCCATTTTTGTTAGATTACATTTTTTCTTGAATATTTAAAGCAATATTCAGCTCGTTTAATTGTTCATTATCTAAAGCAGCAGGCGCATCAATCATTACATCGCGTCCGCTATTATTTTTTGGGAAAGCAATAAAATCGCGAATAGTTTCTTGTCCGCCTAAAATAGCCACTAACCTGTCCAATCCAAAGGCTAAACCACCATGTGGAGGCGCGCCGTATTGAAAAGCGTCCATTAAAAAGCCAAATTGCGCTTCTGCTTCTTCTGGCGTAAAGCCTAAATGTTTAAACATAATGGCTTGTGTTTCCTTGTCGTGTATACGGATAGAACCACCGCCAATTTCGTTTCCATTCAACACCAAATCATAAGCATTGGCTTTTACCGCACCTGGGTCAGTGTCTAATAATTCAAGTTGCCCAGGTTTTGGTGATGTAAACGGATGGTGCATGGCATGGTAATGTCCAGTTTCTTCGTCCAATTCCAATAATGGGAAATCGATAACCCACAAAGGGGCAAATTCATTGGGTTTACGTAAGCCCAAGCGTTCGGCCAATTCCATTCGTAAAGCACTTAACTGCGCACGTACTTTGTTGGTGTTACCCGAAAGTACACAAATCAAATCGCCAGGTTTTGCCTCTGTAGCTTCGGCCCATTTAGCCAAATCATTTTGATCATAAAATTTATCTACCGATGATTTAAACGAACCATCTTCATTGCATTTTACGTAGACCATTCCTAAAGCACCCACTTGAGGGCGCTTTACCCAGTCAATTAATTTATCAATTTCTTTACGAGTATAACTAGCGCCACCAGGTACGGCAATACCCACTACTAATTCGGCAGCGTTAAATACCTTGAAATCTTTGTGCTGGGCTACGGCGTTTAATTCGCCAAATTCCATTCCAAAACGAATATCGGGTTTGTCATTTCCATAAGTTTTCATGGCATGGTCAAAAGTCATGCGCGGAAAATTTTCAATCTCGAAATTATGTAATTTTTTAAGTAAATGTTTTGTCAAGCCTTCAAAAACATTCAAAATATCTTCTTGCTCCACAAAAGCCATTTCGCAGTCAATTTGTGTAAATTCGGGCTGGCGATCGGCACGTAAATCCTCGTCGCGAAAACATTTTACAATTTGAAAGTACTTATCCATACCACCCACCATAAGCAATTGCTTAAAAGTTTGAGGCGATTGGGGTAGGGCATAAAACTCGCCTTCATTCATACGCGATGGTACCACAAAATCACGAGCCCCTTCGGGTGTTGATTTGATTAAATAAGGGGTTTCTACCTCTATAAATTCTTGCTCCGCTAAATAATTACGTACTTCATTAGCCACTTTACTTCTAAAAATCAAGCTATTTTTAACCGGGTTTCGACGAATATCAAGGTAGCGGTATTTCATTCGAATATCCTCACCACCATCGGTGTCATTTTCAATAGTAAAAGGAGGTAATTTTGAGGCATTTAATAATTTTAAATCGCTTACTAAAATTTCAATATCTCCTGTTGGGATGTTGGGATTTTTTGATTCGCGCTCAATAACTGTTCCCGTAACTTGAATTACAAATTCGCGTCCCAGTGTTTTTGCTAATTCAATAACTGATGGGTCAGTACGTTCGGTATCAAAAATCAATTGAGTAATTCCATAACGATCCCTTAAATCGACCCAAATCATGAAACCTTTATCTCTGGTTTTTTGTACCCACCCAGCAAGGGTAACGGTTTTATTTATATCGGCACTACTAAGGTTGCCACAAGTATTACTTCTGTACATAAGAATTGAAATTATGCAGCAAATTTAAGTAAATAAAGTTCTTTCTGAGCTGAATAAATGTATTACTCAAATTAATATACAAGAACTTCGTTTTATGGAACGCTAAATTGATAGTTATTGGGGTAGCTAATTGAGTTACTTGCTATATTTTTAAACACATAAACCTCGTTTAAACCTTAAACAAGGTGGGTAAAACAGGAAAAACTAATGCTATACGTCATTTTTTTTGGTAAGAAAATGACTATGCTCAATATTAAGCCTGCATGTACAAATAGTGTAAATTTTATAGATGAATTACTCTAAGCACAAATAAGCATTTAGAACTCAAAAAGTAAGTTTCTTAAAATTACAAAAACAGCCTTATGGGTTAAACAAAACTTAATAATCTGCAAATCAACTTAAGTTAAATTGAAACAGGAGGGAGCAACGCCTAATTTTTTTTTTTGAGTAATCAGCTAATTGCCATAAATCACCATTTTTTGCAAGCTCAATAAGTTGCCCTACACAGCAATTTTAGAATTAAAAAAAGACTACAATAAAAAAGTTAATAAAAAAATAGCCTTTTTAAGGGGGGTAGGGTAAAGCCAATTTGTTGCGTTATACTAGCAACAACATGTTGTTACTAGCTAGTATGTTTGGTAAGGTAACAGTAAAAAAGATGGATTAAAACTTTAGCATAACCGAATGCTACGGTTACGTTTTATAAACTGTTTTTTGCTGTGCTAAATCAAACTGTTTTACACATAAAAATTAACTTAAAAAAATAACAATGAAAACTATAAAATTAGTAGCGACGGGTTTAATAGCCTCGGCTACTTTATTTTCTTGTCAAAAAGATGATATCGAAACCCCTAATACAGCCGCTCCAACAGAGCAGGCATTAAACAGACCCGATGCAGCCACCACGGCAAAATTAGTGGAGTGGGGCTTAAATGTAAATAACGTGGAGCGTTTTGAAGAAAAAGATGCCGAAGGCAATGTAACCAAAGGTTGGATTGATGGTGATATTATTATTACCGACGAGCATTTGGAGCAAGACTTACCTACTTTTGATGAAAATAGTGGGATAGCCAAAGCCTTTAGACGCCCAGGGATTATTTTTGTTGCGCCTAGACAAACACGTACCTTAACATATTATTCATCTCGAGATTTTAATGATAATCAAAGAAGAGTTTTAGAAGGTGTTATAAATACGCTGAATTCATTGAATTTAAGGCTGAGATTTGTAACTAGACCACAAACTACGTTTACTGACCCTGGTTTTTTTGATGTGAACTCAATTACCATAACTGCATCGGATCGAAGTAATGTCAATATTCAGGGTAGTGCACCGCTTCCGCTTAATGGAGGTATTAGACCTAGAGCGAATATTAATGTGCCTTCAAATGTAGATAATAATGCACTTAGAGGTATAATGATGCACGAAATTTTACATACCTTAGGACTTGTTCATTCTGATTTTAGAACAGGGAATAGTTGTCCACAGGGAAGTGCAGGCAGAGCTGATCAAGAAAATTTTGGAAGTCCAAGCTGGCACATACCAGGTACGGCATTTGATGGTAATTTTATGAATTCAATTATGACCACTTGTTATATTGGAAACTTTAACCTTTCAGGAGAAGACGTTGCTGCCTTGCGTGGTTTATACGGTTTTTAAACAAACCCAAGTTTTTTATTAAAATAAACGGAGCTGATTTTTACAGTTATTATATGCATTTGTTGCTCCGTTATGCATAAAATTATTTTGTTTTAAGTGCCCCTGTAAAGTTAACTTTATGGGGGTTTTTAATAACTTATTGTTGTATATGCTTGATTTAAACTATGTAAATAGTAATGCTACTAAAGCTTTTTTAATGGACAAAAACGCGTTTTTCGCGTAAATTTTGATAATTGGTAAATAGGCGTTTTAAAGTAAAAAACAAGACAAAACCCAAAGGGATTACCGTAATGGTCCAACCCATAAAACCACAAATAAGTTCATAGCCTAGTTCTTCAATAGTAGCCAAAGCACTGGTTTCAAAACTACTTTTAATAGCTGTAAAACTCAATAAAGTATGTTGTACATTAAAAATTTTGGCTCCTAATTTAATAAATGGAATAATTAATAAAAGTTTAATAGGTTCCATAATATATGCCAGGGTAATCATTATGGGAAAATTAAGCTTTAAGTATGCGGCCACAAAAGTAACGACCAAGGTGGTCAAGCCTATAACCGGAAAAAGTGAGATCACTAATGAAAGTACTAAACTTAAGGCTAACTGATATGGCGTTAGTCCTTGGTTTAGGATTACATTAATCTTTTGTGTTATTTTTTTTGACCACTTTTTCATACGGCGCTTTTGTTAGCGTTTTCTGTATTTATTACACATAATAGGTCGAATTAAATAGATAATCCCTACAAATTTGACAATCTAAGATCGGATTTTTTTTTAAATAAAAAAAAGAAAAATAATAATAAAGTACTGTATTGTAGTGCTTTAGGTTCTTTTGGTTTTAAATTAAAGGAGGGTATTTAAATGTTGTTTTTTGTGTAATTATAAGTTTTAAAAGGAGACTTATTTATAGTAAAAAAACATGAATTAACACAGGTTAAATAATTGGGGCTATATGTTTTATTGGATTACGTTAATTATTACATTATTTGTTAGTTACAGTGCAGGCAATTTGTCTTTTACCGATTGGAAACAGAAAAATGTATGTCCAAAAATAGGAGGAGTCCCAGCTTGTTATATCGTGTTTTTATGCTTCGTTATCGCAACTTTTAGTCATATTTTTACTACACTGGTGAGCTGTAAAGTCTATTTTGTTTTTGTGGCAATACCTGCAATAATAGCTTTTGTGGGGAGTATTACAGAATTAAAAGGCAAAACAATTTGTCCTAAAACCACTTCTGGAATTCCAATGTGCTACATTTCATTTGCCTTTTGCCTAACTTTAATACTAACTAAATACCTTTCAATTTAAAACAAACTTAATGGATACTAAATTTCAAAAGCATTATAGAGTTTGTAACCTATGTGAAGCCATGTGCGGGTTGGAAATTACACATGATGGGACAGCAGTAAAAAATATTAGAGGAGATAAAAAAGATCCATTAAGTAAAGGAAGTATTTGTCCAAAAGGGGCATTAATTGATAAAATACATACCGATCCAGATCGATTAAAAACACCATTGCGAAAAAAAGCTAATGGGGAGTGGGAAAGTATTGATTGGAAAACAGCTTTAGATAGTGTAGGAGAAAAAATAAATGAAATCCGTTTAAAATATGGCGATGATGCCGTGGGGATTTATTTAGGAAATCCAACAGTACATAATTTTGGTATAATGCTTATGATTGGAGAGTTAAAACGTATGTTGCGTACTAAAAACTCTTTTTCGGCATCTTCAATGGATCAGTTGCCTCATCATTTTATGGGGTATTATATGTATGGACATCCGTTAAATATTCCGATACCAGACATTGATCATACTAATTATATGATCATTTTTGGAGCGAATCCTATAGCTTCTAACGGAAGTTTAATGTCGGCTCCTGGTATTCATAAAAGGTTAACGGCTATCCAAAAAAGAGGAGGTAAGATTATTCAGTTTGACCCCCGAAAAAATGAAACAAGTAAATTAGTAGATGAGCATTATTTTATAAAGCCCAATACCGATATTTATTTTTTACTAGGCATGTTGCATTTAATTCAAAAAAATAATTGGATTAAATTACATCATGTTGACAATCATATTACTGGTTTAGAAAAGTTAAATGGAATAGCCACTTCTTTTACACCCGAAAAAGTTGCTAAAATTACGGGTGTTTCGGCAAAAGATAGTATGCGCATCACAAAAGAATATGTGGCGCAGGATAAAGCGGTGTTGTATGGGCGTATGGGAATGTCAACTCAAGAACATGGAGGCTTATGTCATTGGCTATCGGGTGTTATTAATATTTTAACAGGGCATTTTGATCGTAAGGGAGGAGTAATGTTTACAAAACCTGCCTTTGATATAAAACGAGCTAAAACTTTTAAAAAAGCACATGGTCGTTGGCATAGTCGTGTAAGGGGGGTGCCAGAATTTGAAGGTGAATTACCCGTATCTGTAATGGCAGAAGAAATAGAAACGCCTGGAAAAGGACAAATAAAGGCACTAATTACGCATGCAGGAAACCCTGTATTATCAACACCAAATGCAAAGCGTTTGGATCAAGCTTTACCAAAGCTTGATTTTATGGTATCGATTGATATTTTTTTAAATGAAACTACTAAGCATGCCGATATAATTTTACCACCGCCTTCGCATTTAGAAGTTGATCATTATGATTTGATATTTAACCTTATTTCGGTAAGTAATAATGTCAAGTTTTCCAAGGCACTTTTTAAGCCTAAAAAAGGACAGTTATATGATTGGCAAATTGCTAAGGAGCTCACCAAGCGTTTTGCTAAAGTTTCCACAAAAAAGCCTAGTAGATTATTTCAATGGCTTACTCCACGGCAACTTCTTAATTTAGGTTTGCTAACAGGCCCTTATGGTAAGCTAAGTAGTTCTTCAAAATGGTTTTCGGGACTGAGTTTAAAAAAGGTAATTAATTCAAAGCACGGAATTGCATTAGGTGCATTACAACCGCGAATTCCTGAAGTGCTACTAACAACCGATGGCAAAATAAATATAGCAGATGAGGTGTTTTTAAAAGGACTCGAAAAGGTAACGGCAGAACTAGAGGGGCATCCCTATGCAAAACTATCTAAAAGTGATTTTTTACTTGTAGGGCGAAGAAATTTGCGTACCAATAACTCATGGATGCATAATGTTGAAAATTTGGTAAAGGGAAAAAATAAATGCACTATTATGATGCATCCTGCAGATGCAGAAAGTCATCAGTTGAATGAAGGCCAAAAAGTAATAGTAACTTCTAAAACAGGAAAAATTAGTATTCCTCTTGAAATTACACCTAACTTAATGCCAGGAGTGGTAAGTATACCCCATGGCTTTGGGCATACTAAAAAAGGAACACAATTGACGATTGCTTCAAAACCTGAAAATGCTGGAGTATCGGTAAATGATATTACCGATCATAATCGAATAGACCCTGTAACGGGTAATGCCGCTTTTTCGGGGCAAGTGGTTCAAATAGCAGCAGCTATTTAAATTTTAAATGAAATCAAATGAACAAAATAATATGTAAAGTAACGCAATCAACCCAAGTGCTTATAAAAGCAAAGGGAGATAATATTGATCTTAATCAACCTTTATATGCGGTCAATTGGTTTTCGACCAAAAGAGCCTGGATGTACAATTTGTATAATTTTTTGGCAAGTAAAAGCTTAAAAAAAATAGGGGGTAAGGCTTTTTTTAAAGGAGAAATAATGCGAACGATTTTGGATGAGAATAACAGTATAAGAGATCTGATTTTAATTGTACGATATCCTAATGGAAGTAGTTTTAAAATGTTGTTAGAAAACACGTACTTTAAAATTATTAGTGTTTTTAGGCTGTTTTCGGTTAAAGATTTTACTTTTGGATTTACGCACCAGCTTATCGAAAGTCGAAGTAATTTACGTGATAAACTTTTTTATGTGGTGCATCACTTTAAAACTACAGATAGTAGTATTTATCAAAAGTTTGAAGACTTATTAAGTTCAGGTGTACAGGTTAAATACGCTGGAAAAATGGCAGCGGGATTGTATAGTCAGCAAGAAAATAAAAAAGAAAAAGAAATTCCATGTATTATGGATGGAGTTCTCCTTTTTGAAGCAAAATCGGAAGCTGTTATCTTAGATTGGATCAATCAAAAAGAATATCAGGCTATTATAAATACACTAGAATCATCATTTATCGGAACAGTTAAAAGAACCCTTTAAAGATGACTGAGAAAAAGTATGTTTTAATTACAGGAGTGTCTACAGGTATAGGTAATGATGCTGTTGGCTATTTGATAAAAAATGGCTATCATGTGTTTGGAAGTGTGCGTAAAAGTGATGATGCATCTCGTTTAAAAAAGCAATACACTACTGATTTTACATGTTTACAATTTGATGTAACCCAACCAGGCGAAATACAATTAGCTTATGCTAAAGTTGAAAAAATACTTAAAAGAAATAAGTTAAGTGGGTTGGTTAATAATGCCGGCTTAGCTATTGGTGGACCTATTGAATTAATTGACGATGAAAAGTTTAGGTATCAGATGGAAGTTAATTTATTTGCTGTTCGTAATGTAACCAATACTTTTTTGCCTTTGCTTAAAGGAAATAAAAGAGAAGGATTAAAAGGAGGTAAACTTATTATGATTAGTAGTATTTCGGGAGTGTTTAATACTCCTTTTAATGGAGCATATTGTGTGTCAAAACATGCTATGGAAAGTTTAGCAGAAATTTACCGCAGAGAATTAATAATGTATGATATTGATGTGGTATCGATACAGCCAGGTCCCATAAAATCTAAATTATGGGAAAAGAATGTAAATAAATATGAGCTGTATGAAAATACGGCATATAAGCAATTAATGCAACGCTCCAATCGAATTATGGAAAAAGCAGCTGAAAATGCCTTGCCAGCTGAGGTAATTTCAAAATTGATTTTAAAAATTCTTACAAAAAAAACAAAATTGTCATTTGTAGTGACTAAAAATAAACTGACCACTATTTTTTTTATTAAATACCTGCCTGCTCGTTGGGTAGATGCTATTTTTTATAAAAAATTCTTTAAATAATGGTGTGTTCTTTGTTTGTAAATAGTTGCTTGTCAAAGCAGGTTAATAAGGATATTCTACATAATTCCTTTCAGTTTCATATAGTGTTATTTTAAGCGCTAATTGTTCCTTTAACTTAGGGCGTAGTAATTCATAAATAACCCTTGCTATATTTTCGACTGTGGGGTTTAGATGTTTAAATTCTTGGGTATCTAAATTCAAATTTTTATGATCAAATCGATCTAAAATCAATTCTTTAATTAAATCGGATAATAATTTGGCATCTATTAAATAACCCGTTTCGGGATCACAATATCCAATTACTTTTACTTCTAAATTATAGTTGTGTCCATGGTAGTTTTTGTTGTTACATTTTCCAAATACCTGTTTGTTTTTTTTGTCATCCCAATTAGGATTATGGAGCCTGTGTGCAGCATTAAAATGCTCGCAACGGGTTAAAGCAGTTTTTTTCATGGCAATACTTAAATTTTATTTTAGGTAAGGATTAAGTTAGGGAAACAGATATAAAATATTGCTATACAATGAATAAAATAAGCGTAAACCCGCTTTAAGCATTAAAAAACCTATTCCGTCTGTGATCTTCTATTGTATATAACTATTGTATTAAGCTTGAATAATCTCTTTTTTAGTCATAACAAGAGTGAGTATAAATTTCAATAAAAAATAAAAAGGGATGGAAAGCGGAATAACCATTAATGCCCAGCCTGTAAGTCCACAAATTAATTCAAATGAAAGCGAACCTAGGGTTTCTAGGATACTATTTTCTTTAAAACTTTCTTTTATAGAAGCAAGATCTAAAAGGCTATGCTTGGCACCAAAAATATATCCTCCAGTTTTTATAAAAGGAATAAGTAAAAGAAGTTTTACAGGTTCAACAACATAACTTAAAATAATCATTATAGGTAAGTTCAATTTAAAACGTAAGGCTATTAGGGTAAGTATAACGGTAGTAATTCCAAAAATGGGAAAAAGAGAAATAACTATACTCACGCTTATTGATAGTGCCAGCTGTTTTGGAGTAAGTCCTTGTTTAAAAACGTTAACTAGTTTTTCGTATGTTTTTTTTAAAAAATTCATGATTTTGAGTATTTGTTTGTTATTGTGTTTTTTAGAGTAAAAGGGAGTTAATTATGTTATAAAAGCGCCTTCCTTTTTGGGTAAGGGGGCGCCTTTATTATAGTAAGCGCTAGTTTTAGGGTGAGTTAAACTCTAACAGAGAGGTTAAAACCCAAAACCAAGACCAAAAGAGAAACGAGAACTGTCATCGGAATTAAATAGTCCGAAACGAGCAGTAAATAAATCAGCTCCATCAAACCAAAAACCACCACCATACGAGGTGTTCCAATCATTTGAAATATCGAAATCACTCCATACGCGTCCATAATCAAAGCCTCCAAAAACTCCTATTTTAATGGGTACTACATTAGTTCTGATTTTTTTTAGATTACATCGTAAGTCGGTATTTTGATAAAAAGATTCTTTTCCGGTAAAACGTTGGTTACGAAAACCTCTTAATCCATCATCACCACCAATAGATGCTGCTTGATAAAACTCAAAATTATCACCAAAATTAATGTGTCCTTTAAGTTTTGTAGCTAAAACTATTTTTCCCTGTGTGTCAATTTTATAATTAAAACTTAATGCAGGAATAATATAGCCATATGAACGATCGGATTCATTTATATTTGTTTTATAGCCAGCGATAAGTGAGCTTTCTAATCCTAAGGTTGTAAATGCTTTATGGTCTTTGTTTTTAAAATGATATTCCACTTCGGTACCTAAAAAGCTTTGATCATCAAATGTGCTAGCAGCTAATTGATTTGATGTAGCAATAAATCGATCTGCTGTTTTTTCAGTTTCGTTGATTTCGTATGAAGCACTAAACTGTAATGTTGAACCTAATTTACCTTTGTAAATTAATGAAGGCTTAAATTTGAATTGCTCAATTTTTACCCTGTTAAAATCTAGGTCTAGTGCATCATTATTTGGTTCAGGATTTTCGGTACCATTACCAAATCCGAAAAAGTTAATAGCATAGTTTGGACTTTGGAATGAAATATCTAGCCCTAAATTAAATTTTCCTAGAATATTTGCTATTTCCCCATTATAGGCAGCTTCATAACCTTTAGTAGCAAAAAAGTAAGCTCCAGAGATACGATGCCTTTGCGTAAATGGGTTTCTTTCAAAACCATTTATAGTATAGGTTTCTGATAAGCCAATTTTTAAACCATCATCGGGATTGAAACCTATAGTTGGAGTAAGAGCATTGGTATTATTTTCTATTTTACTACGATCAAAAATATTAGTTTCATAATTATCTCTTAGCTTTATGATCCCTTTTTTTGTTTTAAAATCACTTTTTTTAGATTTAAAATCATAAATCGCAATTTTTTTTCCGTTTTCAATAGCATAAGTGTCTTTACCTTGACCTCCCATTATTCTGATAGGAATACACTTTTTTCCTTTTCCATATACATGAAAAATATCTTGATCATCTAAACCATAAACCCATATTTCACGAGTCTGTTTTCTGTGATAAATTTTTTGAAAAATCAGGGCTCCTTTTTTATTGTTTTTTGAATGGTAAGCTTTTATTTTTGTTTCTCCATTAGGAAGCCTTTCTACTTCAAAAATATCTTTATCATCGGCACCAGTTACAATTGCGTATTTACTTAAGTGTTTGTAATAGCTTTTTGCAATGGTTTTTAGATTTTTACGACGGCCTTGTAGTTTTCTTTTTATTTCTTTAATAGTTTGATCGGAAACTTCATTAGGAAAAAAAGAAAAAGCCTTATCAATATCATTATCGGTTAAGTTTTGTTGGATATAAGTAGCTTGCTCTATCCAAGCTTCTTCATTAGATTTAGCCGTTAAGGTTACATCCAAAGGATAAGGTTCGGCGTTCATCCATTTAGGCTTTTTCAAATCATCTTTATAGGATCGTAATAAACGTACTGTTGGTTCTAATTTGGTGGCTGTTCCCAATAAAAAGCCATCATCCATTATAGAAAAAGCTTGATCTCGATCTCTAGGAATTGGGCGATAGAATTTAACTCCATTATCATCTTTAAATTCAGCCCAACGCCATTGATCGCTATGTCGATCCCAATCACCTATAAGCATATCAAACAAACGTGCTTTTATGTATGCTTTTTGATCTAAGTAAGTCTTTGAATTTTTTCTAAGTTCTTTATATAAATCATCGGTACTAATAACTTTGTTGGCATTTCCAAAGCTAGCTATTCCATGACCAGATGATGCCCGCTCTTCTATCATATATAATTCATTTCCAAAATCACTATTGAACTCTCCTAGGCTACTTTGTTTAGGGATATAGTATAGTTTTGGATTCGTATGATAAATACCAACAGCATCAGATAAGGTGCCTATTGTAAAAGGGGCATAAGGATGCGCACCAGTAAATACATCAAGAATTAACCTTTCTAATCCTGTTTTATCATATTCCCCTTTTACATATTGGTCTTTAAAAGCAGTGGCCTGAATGTATTTTGTACCACTTTTACGCAAAGCACGCATAACAAATTGTTTTCCATCTTTAGTTTTTAAACGTAATGATTTGGATTGATTACCGCCCCCTCGACGCATGGGGGTTAAGCCACCTAGAAGTGTATCTAGTTTTACGGTAGGAACGGTGACTTTATAACCATAATATTTACGGTAACGGTCTCCCCATAAAAAGCGGTGTACATTATTTGTTTTAACTTCTTGATCTGTGTAAATCTGAGTAGTTTTTTCTTTAGGAAAATTGTTAGGATAAGGGGTGCTGTCTTTAATTATTGTGTCGGCTGTAAATATTTCATGAGAAAAAATTTTGAGGGTTTTATTGTTTTTTATTTCATAAAAGTGAACAATTGAAGAACCGTCAGTATGTATATCTAGTTTAGCAAAACCGTTGTTTCCATTAGTAAATAAAGCTTTTTGGTTTTTTGTAGCCGTACTTTTAAGTCCCCCAGATCCACTAATAATTTGTGCTAAATTATCTTCCTCAAGGTATTGTAATGATTGTTCATGACCAGATACAAATATTACTTTAGGGTTAAATTGTGCTAAAGTAACCATACGATGTTTAAAAGCTAAATAACGTTTATTTTGCAAATCGGAACTAAAAACGCCTCCAGTTTTACGAATAGCATGTCCTAAAACAGGAAAGGGGTATAACTGTTGCGAAAAGGTTGATTTTCCACCATAAATACCATCACTAAACATAGGTCTATGTATAGCTATAATAGTAGTTTTTCCTATGTTTTTTTTGATTAAGCCTTCAAATTCATCAAAAAAAGCTTCTCTGTTTTTAATTTCGCATTTATCATTAATTGTTGTGTGGCCATCCCAGTCTTCAAAATACCATTCACTATCAACAGCAATAATTACAGTATTTTCATCAATTTCAATATCCGAAATTGGACATCCGTTTCTAGGTTCAAAAGCATGTTTATTTAATTGTTTTTCAACATTTTTTTGATGTTTTTTTAGCTTCGTTAGGCCTTTGTCCCATTCATAACTTCCGGGAAGAAAAATAGCTTTGCCATTATAGGTTTTTAAAGCAGATAGTTGATTGTTGAATAGCGCTTCTCTTTTTAAAACTTGTTTGTTTGAATAGGCATTATTTCCTAAAAATATAGTGGTTGTGTTTTTGTTAGAAGTGTGTAACTGTTTTGAAAACAGTTCCAATAAGGGTTTGTTTTCTCCAGAGTCTCCAATAAGGTAAAATGAATGGGCGATTTGTTTTTTAGTTGTCGCAACGGAGAGGTGTTTGTCTATTTGGATTTTTTTTGTAGCGCAACTTAGTATTAAAAATAGTATAATATTGAAAAATAGAATTTTTTTCATTTTGTTTATTTGTTGTTGTGTGAATATGTTAGTTCTTGTTAAGCTGAGGTATTGGAGGTTAGAACATATGCCCACCATAAATTATATGACATAATAAAAAAGCGATGACCGATAGAATAATTCCTATCAAGAATACATTAAAGGAAACTCTGAGTAGATTAAATTTCTTATTCATGGTTTTTCCTAAATAAAAGGTATCCTTGGCAATAGTTTTATATAGTTCATCTCCTTCATTCATTAAATTCGTTATACTATTGATATATTCTTTTTCTTCCATTTCATGAAAGTTGCCATAAAACATTAAATTTCCAGTCTCTTTATTTCCATGCGTTAACTCTGGTCTGGTTGCAATAACGGCAAATGCTATAGAAGCTAGATTTGTAAATAGAATGAGTACGGCAGGGTATATTAAATGAGGATCCTTGTCCAATTGATTCAGTACAGTTCCTAAAATAATGGATAAAATAAGAGCATTTATTGAAATTAAAATATTGGACTTCCTATCAATCATTGAATTTAAAGTATATTGATTTTTAGAAAGTAATCTAAATAATGTTTCGACTCCTTTTTCGGACCTAGGTTCAATTTTTGATAATTTTTTTTTGAGCCTTTTTAGTTTTTCTTTATTAATATTTAATTCTTCCATTAAGTATTGATTTTCAATTTTTTTGGAGGAGAGGTCACTCATAATTTTTAGATGGTTGAATTAACAGTTGTTTATTTTTATATCAGTCGTAAGTTTTGTGGATTTCCAACAAGTGTATTTACTCAATTTGTCGTATAAAGTAAGTTTTGGGAAATGGTTTTTTTGAGAATGTTTTTATTTTAGAATCTATTTGCTATACTTACATAAGTGGCGTATATCGGAAGTAACTTTGTTTGGTAAGACTCGCCTATTTTTTACTACTAAAAGAGGGATAATCAAAAATAAATAAAATGGAAAATTGGTATTTACCAATAACATTGGTGCCAGGAATTGGACTTTTAATTTTATCTACTTCAAATTTGATGTTAACTTTGAGTAACGAAATTAATTTGTTGATTAAAGAAACTATAGAAAGCGATGCTATTATTACACGAAAATTAAATCAGTTAAAACGGTTAAATTCAGCTATGGTATTTTTGTATATTGCTGTTGCTTGTTTGGTAACATCTGGATTAATAGGTGGTATAGGAAATCGTATTAATTTTAAAAATGAGATTAGCATTTATATAGCTATTGCAGGTATTGTAGTAGTGCTTTTGGCATTATTATTACTTATTGTATATTCATTTAAGGCAGTTACAATTAGGCAAGATCAATTTCAAAATAGTTTAAAAAAAATAGAAGCAAATGCTTAAGAAACATTTTGAATTTTTAGTTTATTACAAATATTTATTTGCCTTGTTAGGTGTTTTTAATTTTTTGTTAACGCCTATTCATATTGTATTGATTCCGTTAAAACCCAATTTAATTATAGTAATAAATTACACTATTTTAATCCTTACAGGGGGGTTGTTAATTGATAGTGCTCGATCAAAATTGATTACTTGGATATTGGGTGTTATGGTGTTGTTTTCTATTTGGATAGAGTTTTCCTACTCAAATTCAGCATTAATTAAATGGAGTAGGTTAGTAAGCTCCTTTTTTATGTTTGTTAATTTTTGTGTTTTACTAGTCAAACAATTATCAAGTATAAAGGAGGTGAATATAAAATTTATTTTTGGCCCCTTATTAGGTTTTGTGTACTTAGGAATTATAGGAGCCATACTTTTTGAAATGACTCATTTAATTGATGCGAATTCATTTAAAATGCCAGTTTCTTATTCTGGTTTTGTTTTTTATTATTTTAGTTTTATATGCTTATCCTTAATCACACCTAAAGTTCATTCCATCGATGATTGACACCAGCAATGATAAGCCTTTCCATGG
>CANLCT010000039.1 GCA_947489195.1 uncultured Aquimarina sp.
GCAGAACTACAACCAAATTAAAAGTAACTAAAAATCAAAGGGATGCAATATAGAAAAAGCTTAACTTAATGACATTGGGCTTACGCTATAGTCTATTTTATAGATTAGGAGGTCAACCACTTAACATTTACGAAAACAATCAACCTGTAAACTATAATCCAACTACTAATGTGTATAGTAGTGCTGATCCCATTGGAACCGAAAACTTTGCCAAAAGTGATGTAATTGCATCCTTTGATGGTCTAGAACCTCGATTTGCCGCTTCATTTCAATTAAATGACAACACCTCTTTTAAGGCAAGTTACCAACGCATGAATCAATACATCCATTTAATTTCAAACACAAATGCCCCTACGCCTTTAGATGTTTGGGCACCAAGTGGGAAATTTATAAAACCTCAAATTTCGGATCAATTTGCTGTAGGTTATTTTAAAAATTTAGCCGACAACACATATTCTCTAGAAACCGAATTATATTACAAAACCACCGACAATAGAATTGACTATATAGACGGGGCTGATATTATTGCTAACAATGAAATTGAAACTGATATTTTAAATGGTGAAACCAGAGCTTATGGTTTTGAGTTTTTACTAAAAAAGAATACAGGTAAACTTACAGGCTGGTTTGCCTATACACTTTCAAAATCAGAACAACGCACCCCTGGCAGAACCGCCTCCGAAACCGGAATTAATAACGGTGATTGGTACAACACCCCTTATGACCGTACACACGATTTATCAATAACAGCCATATATACTTTATCTAAAAAGTGGAACTTTGGAACCAATTTCGTATACCAAACAGGTCGTCCAACAACATACCCCTCTGGGCAGTATCTTTTTGATGATATCACTGTACCAAATTTCACCTCTAGATATGATGAAAGACTACCAGCTTATCATCGTTTAGATATATCGGCAACACTCACTCCAAAACAAAAAAGAAAACGAAAATGGAAAAGTGAATGGGTGTTTGGTGTTTATAACCTTTATTTTAGAAGAAACGCCTCATCAATAAACTTTTTTGAAAATGAAGAAACCGGTTTAAATGAAGCACGAAGAACATCCATATTTGGAGCTGCCATTCCTGCTATTACCTACAACTTTAAATTTTAACACATGAAAAAGATATCCATATATTTCAGCTTATTCCTATTGGTATTCACATCTTGTGAAGATGTAGTAAACATAGACTTAAATGATAACCCGCCTAAGTTAGTAATTGAGGCTCTTATCAATTGGGAAAAAGATACAACAGGTAATGAACAAACTATTTTTTTAAGGGAATCTACCTCTTTTTTTAAAGAAGAAATAATAAACGCTACTGGAGCAACTGTAAGTGTTACTCATGAAAATGGAAGTGTTTTTAATTTTGCAGAAAGTAATCCTGGAGAATATAATACTACAGAATTTATTCCCGAGATTGGAGCTACCTACACCTTAGCTATCACCTATAAAGATGAAGAGTATACTGCTGTAGAAAAAATGATTCCGGTAGCTCCCATTAAAAGAGTGGATCAACGTATTGAAGATATTGCAGACGAAGAAATTCCAGTAATTGCTTTCTATTTCGATGACCCAGAAACTATTAAAAACTTTTATTTAGTCAACTATTTACCCGATTTTCAAGAAAAGAAAAGTTTTGGATTTGGCCGCGACGAATTTCAAGATGGTAATGAAATAGAAATTTTACTTTCTAGTGAATATATCATTCCCGATAGCGATGAAGGGATAAGAGAATTTACTAGTGGCGATGTTATTGAGCTTAAACTATTTGGAATTTCAAGAGAATTTCACGACTATTTTAATATTTTAGTTGAACAAGCCGAACCAAGTACTGGTCCTTTTTCTTTAGCCCCAGCAGCTGCTAATGGTAATTGTATAAATATTACCAATCCAAAAAACAGACCTCTGGGATATTTTAGATTGAGTGAGGTAGATACAGAAATTTACACCTACAGGTAATAAATAACTAGTTTTGATACCATGATTGATAAAATAAAATGTGGTTCTCGATATAAAATTCTTGACAGAATTCCACTCGAACTATCACATTTTATTTTATCAACATCTGGTGTCTAATTTCCTCTCTTTGTTACTTCAAAGAAAACTTAAAATCAAACTCATAATCCTTTGCTGGAATACTATGTTCTGGTCTTGGAGCCGCTTTTAAACTCCATGAATTGTACCCAGATACTCCTTGTTGTTTATAGTCTAAATTTAATGTATGTCCTTTTAATTTAGTTAGTTCACATTGGTAAGTTGCTTTATCTAAATCCTCGGTTGTATATGGGTAAATGCTAAATTCAAAATCATTATTTGATGCAACATTTAATGTACTTTTCTCTATTTTAAAATTAGCATACTTTACTTCGGTTCTATTTCCATAGGCTTGCGGAAATACATAAGGTGCACTAAAATCATTTAATACTTTCTCATAAACACCAACAAAAGCACCATCATTTCGATCTATATAATTTTCATGTGGTCCTTTACCATACCATGTCACCGCTTTAAATATGTCTTTTAACTCCGTTTGTATTCCTATACGTGGTAAATTCGCTAATGCTTCATTACAAGAAAATGTATTATGCATTTGCACCTCACCTGACGGATAAATCGTATAAATACTAGTAAAAAACACCTTTTTACCTCCTAATTGATACTTACTAATTACTTCAACAGTTTTCCCATTATGCTTCTTTTTAAAAGAAAGTAGTTGCTGATTTTGAGTGGCTTGTTTCCAAAAATTAATAGCTGGTATTCGTTGTATTACCGCCCTATCATTATCGGTTACTGCTCGCCAAAAATTTGGCCTTATTGGAGCTGACAATAAACTTTTATTATCCACTTTAAAATCGGCTACATACCCCGTAGCAATATCAAATTCTACCTTAAAATTATCACCACTTACTTGTAATGTGTTAGTCGTTTCAGTTATGTTTAGTTCACTTCCTGCTACTATAGGTTTCTCTATAGTTTCTTTTTTAAATGGAATTTTAAATTGTTCTGAAGCAACCACATAACCTTTTTCCGCCCAAGCGGTATTATTTTTTTGTTTTGCATATAGATTTACATAATAGGTATTCTCTTCTTTTCTTTTAAAAGAAGGTAAACTAATCGTACTAGTACCTAAAGGAGCTATATCATCAATCGTTAATACTCCATTTTTAGTTGCTTTTCCATTTTCGATCAATTCATATGTAAAATCATATACAGCGCTATTGGTAAAGGCTGTTCTGTTTTTTAAAGTGAACGTATTTTTATCGGCATTAAAACTTCCAAATTCAAAAGGTTGAAATACGTATTTACACTCGTACATTACTGGTTTTACAGTTTGATCGGCATTGATGATTCCGTTTAAACAGAAATTACCATCGTTATCCGCATCTCCAAAGTACCCCCCATAAGCAAATTGCTCACAACCCTCTTTTGTTTTTACTGCTATTCCTTGATCCATCCAGTCCCAAATAAAAGCTCCTGCAATACGAGGGTGAGATCGCGCCACATCCCAAAACAATTTTAAACCTCCGTTTGAATTTCCCATGGCATGCGAATATTCGCAAGTAATCACCATTTTATCTCCTGGTTGCGATTCATCCATTTCTGCAAACTCTTCGATTGAAGGGTACATCCTCGAAATCATATCGGTAAAATCGTAGGGATCTTTAGGAGTGTTTCGAGATTGAGGTGATAATATTCCGCCATAAGACTCCGAACCTTCATAATGAATTAAACGTTCTGGGTCATTCCATTTTAAATACCCCGCCATAGCTGAGTGATTGGCACCCGCTCCAGACTCATTCCCCAACGACCAAGAAAAAATACAGGGATGATTTTTATCGCGCTGGTACATACGCATTGCTCGATCCACAAAGGTTGCTGTCCACTCTGGATGGCTTGCTAACTCTCCGCCAGAACCTCTAGTACCATGCGATTCTACATTGGCCTCGTCCATTACATAAATTCCATACTGATCACATAAATCATAAAACTCTACATTATTGGGATAATGACTACAACGTACTGCATTAAAATTATAAGCTTTAAGTAACATGATATCCTTTTTCATGTTTTCAAAACTTACCGTTTTACCTGTTTCGGCATTATGGTCATGTCTGTTTACACCATATAGTTTTACGGGTTTTCCATTTACTAAAAACACGCCTTTTTTAGTCTCGTATTTTCGAAAACCAACTTTGGCAGACTTACTTTCGATTATATTTCCTTTAGCATCTTTTAAACTTAAAACTAAAGTGTATAAATATGGATTTTCAGCAGACCATTTTTTAGGTTGCTGTACTGGAATATTAAACACATCATATTTAGGATTCCAACGCTGACCATAAAAAATATTAGCAATTTTATCTGCATTTTCAGTTTTAGAAACCACCTTAGTATTTTTATCAAATAAGGTAGCTACCACAGTATAATCATTTGCCTTAACTGATTTAGGAAAAGAAACTTTCGGGCTTATTTTTAATACCGCATTTGTATAAGTTTCATCTAATTTTGTTTCTATTTTAAAATCTGAAATACTTGCTTTTGGTTCTGCTAAAAGCAGTACATCTCTATGAATTCCTGACAAATCCCAATGATCTTGAGCTTCCACATACGACCCATCGCTCCAACGAAACACTTTTGAAACCACTGTATTTGTTCCTTTTTTTAAATATGAAGTAATATCAAATTCTGCGGGTGTACGACTCCCTTGACTATAGCCAACTTTTCCCCCATTAACCCATACATAAAAAGCCGAAGTTACGCCTGCAAAATGAATACGTACATTCATATTCTTCCAATTTTCGGATACTTCGAATTCCTTTTTATAAATCCCAACAGGGTTTGCTGTTGGAGCTATTTTTGGCCAATCTAAATGCCCCCATGAATGCCTTTGATTGGTATAAATACGCTCTCCATAACCTTGCATTTCCCAATTCATTGGTACTTTTACAATGTCCCAATCATTAAAATTAGCTTCTAAAAAATTAGTGGGCGTAGCTTCAATACTTTCTGAAAAATGAAACTGCCAATTTCCATTTAATGACGTTACACGATCACTTTTACTTTTATTACCAATCAACGCCTTCTCTTCGGTAGTATAAGAATACATCGTAGCTCTTGGTGGTAATTTGTTAATTCCTATTACTGCTGGGTTTTCCCAATCATTTTTTTGTTGCCCTATCAAAGTTAAACTTGACAGGAATAAGATCGTAGCTAATATTCTTAATTTTTGCATGTTTTTATATATCTACCTTAATATCATTCGTTATACTAACATACAATAAATAGAATACAATAAAAAAGGACTATAAAGAAGAAATGATACCTTATAGTTTATTAATCATAAGGTGTAGTAATATCAATTCGCATACAACTTTTAAAATCAAAAAAATTAGACACTTCTTTCATGTGAAATCTTAATCCTACAAATCATACTTATAAATCTATTTTAAAAAACAGGATTAAGTGACAAAAAATTAAGATTAAATGTATTTTCAAAAACTAAAAAATACATGAAATGAATAAACTAAATTATATTAAAATGTTAATAATCAATATTTTAAGTTAAAGTTTTAGTAAATTTACATAATTACCCATTCATTTAACAACAAAATCAACATTAATTAAAATAATATAAAATTCCTACAAAAAAATTATCATGAAGCTCAAATATAAAGACAAACTTTTTTTTGGTCTTTTGGCTATTTTTAGTTTATTAACAGCAAATTCAAAAGATTTTTTTGCCAAAAGCACCTCTTATAATGATGTTAAAGCAGTTATTAATTTAGCTACTGTAGGGGATACTGTTTTTTTACCGTCGGGTGAAAGCGACTGGGGTACGAACTCTTTATATGTTCAAGGCGGCATTAACATAATAGGTAATGGAGCAAACAATACGATTATCAAAAGAACAAAATCACAAAGCAGACATCTTATCGTTTTTAATGGATCTAATGGATTACCAAATGAATTACACAATATCGCTTTTGAAGGCACATATAATAATGATAATATCTATAGTATGGGTGTTGGTTTTTTATATGGTTGTATCAATTTTAAAGTCTCTGGTTGTAAATTTACTGGATTTGCAAACTGTGCATTATGTATTGGAAACTCAAATATTCAAAAAGGAGTCATTTTTAAAAATGAATTTATTAATAATTATTATCCTTCAATTTTAAATTTTGGATATGGAGTTGCCATATATGGTGGAGGCTCATGGTCTAATTTAGAACTAGGAAGTGAAAATTCAGTTTTTATTGAGGATAATTTTTTTATAGGAAACCGACACCATGTAACTTCGAATAATAACTCAAAATTTGTTTTTAGATACAATAAAGTTGAACACACTAATGCTACAAAAAACTTTAGCATGATTGATGTTCATGGAAAATCTGGCTGGGCATCAGGTTCTAGAAGTTTTGAAATTTATAATAACAGTTTTGGTACTACAAGAAACTTGACCACTAAAGCAAGAACTGCTATTGGAATTAGAGGTGGAGATGGTGTTATTTTTAATAATTTATGCTCAAATACTATATTTAGAACTATTGAGCTTTGGAACGAAGGTTTTATTTGTGGCAAACTCTCCACAAGGTACCAAACCAAGTCACTTCACATTTGGAATAATAAAAACCATGATAAACTAGGATATACGACTAATGGAGTTGTTAATAATTGTAATTTATCTATTAGGGAAAACAAAGATTATTTTATATCAAAAAAACCTAAATATTCATCATTTACATACCCTCATCCTTTACGAAATATTGCATTAAAAAAACCATCGGTATCCTCTAGTATAGACAAAAATCACCCTAGTTCATTTGCTGTTGATGGTAATTTTGAAAAAAATAGATGGTGGGGAGCAAATCCATATACCTCCCCTCAATGGTTTCAAGTAGACTTGAAGCGGATACACTCTGTAAATAAAATTATAGTAATGCCTTATTATGACGGAAAAAGATATTACCATTACAATATAGAAACATCAAAAGACGGAGTTCATTGGAGAAGGGTAGTCCAAAAATTCAACAATAATAGCGCCATTAAAAGCGGGGATTCTTATCAACTTTCAGAATTAACACAAGCAAGATATGTAAAAATTAACATGACTTACAATTCTGCTAATACAGCTGTACATCTTATTGAATTTCAAGTTTACGGCATACCAGCTATAGAATCAATCAGTCAAATTGTTCTGAATAAAAAAACAAAACAGCAAATTTTGAATGATTTACTAATTTATCCTAATCCATTAAGAAACAACCAAGCTATTACTTTAAATTTTGATAATCCACATCATCATAAAGTTGCTACTATTGAAATTTTAGACTTTGTTGGAAATACTTTAAAAAAAGAAACCTTTGATATTACTAAAGGCATTAATGCTAAAAAAGTAAAACTACCATCATCTATTCAATCATATAGCACTGTTTCACTTCTGATTGGAAAAAAAACTATTCAGAAAAAATTAGTTTTTTAAATAATAGAGTACTCCAAACTCAAACTGGTAATAATTATTACTAAAAGCACTGTTTGTGGCCGATATTTTAGGTGTAAATTGCAAATTTAACTCAAATTGTTTGGCAATTGGATAATTAACTCCTACCCCAAGATTTATAGTTATATTTGTAAGATCACTAAAAAAACTAACTCCTGGACCAATAGTTCCATACATTGACAATTTTTTAGTTCTATGTAAACTATAGGGCTGATCATTATATAAAAAATAATACTTATACATTAAATCTAAACCAAAAAAATCAATATCTTCAGTTGGAAAACCGTTGTTAAACTTTTTATTTGTTTTAAATCTATTAAGTAAAGCTTTTAATTCAATTCCATTTTTTAAGTTAATTTTTTTTTCAACCGAAAATTTAAAAGGTCTTGAAAAACTGTAATTCCTTTTAAGGTTAAATAAGCCTTCATTACTAAGTCCAGAATCATTGATTGTATTAACACCTGCACCAATAATCCAAGGGCTTTCATTACTATTTTGGGCACTTACATTTAGCATTAAAAAGAACAGCATTAAGTAACAATTCCACATCTGCATTTTCTTAAAATAATTCATCTCTATTTATTTTAGGATTTTTTTATTTTTTTCACAGAAGCAATTAATTTTGAAATCATTCCTTTATTCAAACCTTTAACATCTTCACCGTAAACATAACTGTACTTTCCTCCATAATCTAAATTTTCAAGGGCAACATCATTTACTACGTATGCCATATTATTTAACTTGCCTTTTTCTTTTAGTTCCTTTGAAAAAGCTAATAAATCTTTATCGGTTCTGTTTGCCCTAACCACAAATAAAGTAACGTCGGCATATTTAGATATGTTAAATGTATCTGATACTGGTAAAGTTGGCGCCGTATCAATAATAATATAGTCATATACCTGTCTTACATCGGCAATAAATGAATTGAAAATAGTACTTGATAATAACTCTGGAGGATTCGGAGGAATCATTCCACTAAAACAAATATCCATATTATTATCACCACTAACTCCAGTAGTAACACAATCCTTCCAAGTAACTTTTGAATCGTGTAAAAAACTTGACAAACCTTTTGTTGCTTTATTTATACCAAAGTAATTATGCAATTGTGGATTTCTTAAATCAGTACCTATTAGAAGAACTTTCTTTTTTACACTTGCGTAAGCTAAAGCTAAATTAATTGACGTTAAGGTTTTTCCTTCTCCAGTAATGGCCGAAGTAACCAAAATTGTAATTCCTTTATCTTTTTTATTTACAGGTATTAAGTAACTTATGTTTGTACATAAGAGTCTATATGACTCTACAAGCATAGATCGTTTCTTCAAAGAGAAAAGTTTATCTCCTTCAAAGCTAGGAAACTCAGCAACTATAGGAATTTTAGGGTTTAATGCTTCTATTTCTTTACGATTCCTTATCTTATTGTCAAACATAAATAATAAAGAAAGTATAGTCAAAGGCACAATTATACTTAACAAAAATGCTAAGCCAAATATTTTCTTCCTACTTGGGGCAACTGGTTTAATACTTGTTAAAGCATAATCTACTACTTTAATTGTAGGCGATGTAACAGCCAAACTTATTGCCGCTTCTTCTCTTTTCTGTAATAATAGAATAAATAAATTTTCTTTAATATTTTGCTGACGTTCTATAGCTCGGAGTATTTTTTCTTTTTCGGGTAATTTAGAAAACTTTCCTGCAGATATTCTTTGTTTATTCCTTAGTTGAGCTAATGAAATTTCTAATTGTTTTTGGTAAACTTTTACCGTTTGATTTATATTTCGGCTTAAACCTCTTAATTGACCAGTTAATGATTGGAGTAATGGGTTGTTTTCGCCAGCACTTTCTGCTATTTTTTCTCTTTCTAAAACAATTTTATTGTAATCAGACACTAAAATATTTATACTGTTACTCGCTAAACCAATGTCTGCTGGCAATAATGTAAACTCTTTTTCTGATTTTAATGTTTGTCTTAATAATTTAGACAATGACAATTGGTTTTCAAGAGAAAACACCTCATCATCGGTTAATGACTTTTGTTTTAAAGCCGTACTTGCATCTGATTCAATATAACTAAGGTTGTTTGATTGTTTGTATGACTTTTTATTTCCCTCAATTGAATCTAACTCATTAGAAAGATACAAGAAGCGTTTATCTATAAAATCAAGTGTTCTTTTTGAAACCAACTGCCTATCCAATACGCCATCTTGATTAAACTTATCAATTATAGTATTTAATATTGCTTCGTTTTTCTTTGTGTTTTCTCCTAACAAACTAAGCTCAATAATTTCACTTTTTTTGTTTGTAGTTTTTATTTTCAAATCATTAATAAGTCTAAGTACTGCTTCTTTTTTAGATCTAATAACTATTTCAAAATCGTTACTCAAATATTTTTGAGCATTATAAGGTCCATTTAATTCAATTTTAACATCTGCTTCTTTAAGCTTACCATTTTCTATCTTTGAATTAAGTATTTGACGCCCTTTTTTGTCATATATTTTTAATTCATTGTTTCTAACCTCGGTAATATATGTTTGGCTTTGTTTAATGCTATCTTGCACTAAATTATTTGTTATATTAAAAGGGGACCCCCAAGTTTCCGTCTTTTTAATTTTTCCAACTTGAAATATTTCTACATCTAAATTTAACTCTGCAACAACTTGATGTAAAATTCTATACGATTTTAAAATTTCAACTTCGTTGTCAATATTCAATTTAGGTGTTCCTTCGAGTAAAGAGCTTGGGTCAAGATTAATATCTAATTCTTTTGATTCATCTAATATTCTAATTTTAGCCGAAGTACTATAAGTTACTGTTGCATAGCGTGTATACAAGTAACTACATAAAAAAAACAATATAAAGGTCAATAAAAACCATGGCCAATATTTTAAGTATTTAGCTAATATTTCTTTAAAATTAATTTTTTTTTGTTGCTCTTCAGTATCAAGAATATATTCTGAATTCGTCATTAATTAATACTAATTATTTGTAATTAAAACTATAGATGTCAATATAAGGGAAATAAAAGTAAGAACTGTTCCTGCATTTCCGATAAGCCCTGCACTTTTAACCTTTGCTGTATTAGGGCTAACTATAATTGTATCATTAGGTCTTATATTATAATAGGGACTATTAAATACTTTAGGGTTAGTTAAGTCTAACACTTTTACTATTCGTTCTCCATCAATTTCTCTTACCAAAGTAACATCTTTTCTTTTTCCATTTATCGTTAAATCACCGGCTAATCCTAATGCTTGCGTTAATGTCATATTTTGCTCAGAAAAAGTAAATGTCCCAGGTCTATTGACTTCTCCCAAAACAGTCACTTTGGCATTTAACAATCTGATACTTACAATGGGCTTAATTAGATGCCCTCCTTTTTCCAACTTTGATTCTATTTCTTTTTCAACATACTCCATGGTTTTTCCCGCCACATTTATCCCGCCTAATACTGGAAAAACTATTGCTCCAGAATGACTAACCAAATAACCTTGAAGTTTTAATAATTCAATATTTGTAATAGCTCCACTATTTATAACTTGCTTATTATATGGAATAGCTGTTTCTGGCACTAAAGCAGATACCGAAATATTTAAAATATCATTTGGCTGTATCTTAATACCTTCATAAATTACTGCATCTAAATTTGAATACTTCGCATTTTGAAAATAAATGATATTTTTTTTAGAAGCACAAGATTGTAGTAAAAATAATAATGAAACTATTATAATTTGAAAACTGTATTTTACAGAACAATTATTAGTAAAAAAATCATTTATCATACTTTTCTAATTTATTTTTGAATCAACTTTTTAGTTAATACATCAACAACAAATTTAGGCGCAGAAATTAAATTTCTATGAGCTAGACGTTTAGGCTCTTTTATAAATCGACCTAACCACTCTAGTCCAAAGTTTAGCCATATTTTATTAGGGCGTTCAACAGTGCCTGCATAAAAATCAAATACAGCTCCTATTGAGCATACTGTATTGACCTCTAATTTATCTAAATTTTCTGACGCCCATTTTTCTTGCTTTGGAGCTGTCATCCCTAAAAAAAGAATATCTGGTTTATATTCATTTACTTTTTCACACATTAGCATATTATCTTCATCTGAAAAAAACGCCTTAAATGGTGGCGAATATGAATTAACTATTACATTAGGATAATCTTTCTTTATTCGTTGTTGTATCAAACTTAATGTATTTTCGGATGCTCCTAAAAAAAAACAAGACCCATTTGTTTCATTTAAGTATTTCATAGAATGCAAGAAAATATCATAGCCTGTAATTCTGGTAATTTTCTTTCTTCTTAAAATTTTAGCCGCCAATACAATACCAATACCATCAGGCAATAATACATCCGACTCTTTAAGTGCTTTTGCAAATTCTTTATCCTCTTTAGATACGCAATAACTATGCGGATTAATCGTATTAATCATTGTTTTTTTTGTGAAAGGAAACTCGGGGTAACCTTCGGATATTTCATAGCCCAATAAATTCATAACGCAATTTTTTTAAGTGTATATTCAAATGTGTGTTCGAATTTTTTTAAGGTAAATTTCTCTTCATAACGGGCTCTACCTTCTTTACCCATTTTATTTCTTAAGTCGCTATCTTTTATTAAAATTTCAACTTTATTTACTAATTCATCTACATCTTGTGGCTTTACCAAAAAACCTGTAACTCCATCTTCAACAATATCTGGTATACCTCCTTCAATAGTAGAAACTACTGGTAATGAAAATTGCATAGCTTCTAAATTTACAAGCCCAAAAACATCATTAAAAGTTGGAAAAATGAATATGTCAGAGTTTTTAAAAGCCATTTCTTTTTCCTTCCCATACTGTTTCCCTTTATAAGCAACAAAATCCTCGATTCCTAATTCTTTTATTTTTTCATTGAATTCATTAGCTGTAATATCCCCTTCCCCACCAATGAATGTGCAAAAAAAACTCACTTTTTTTTCCTTCAGTTTTTTTAAGGCATTTAACAAAACATACACTCCTTTTGATTCTATTAAATTAGATAAAAACAAAAGCTGTACTATTTCATTTTTAGTGTTCTTCGGAATTGAATTAAATTGCATTTTTGGTATTCCATTAGCACAATAACTTATTTGCTCACTTTTAACATATTTACTAACATCATAGTATAAATATTTAGATATCAGTATTACCTTTGTTTTCCAATAAGTTATATTATAAAGTAAATTATCAAGAAACCTATGCTGATAATCACTCACTCCTTTATTATGATGGTGTAATACTAGCTTTACTCCCAAAAGTTTTATTAGCAGTACCAGTAAAAAATCCTTGTAAAAACCTATTCCTTTAGCTGTAATAGCTAAATAAGCTATATTCGGTCTATTGAAAATTAATTGATAAGCCACTTGAAAAATAATTTTTAAGTAGATACCAATTTTTTTTAATGGCGACTTGCCTATTTCATCTATAGATTTTGAAGTCCCCAGATTAATATAGCTAGTATTGAAACTAGTATTTATTAAGTTACTATCCTTAATAAACTTACCAACCATGGCAGAGCCATGAACAGGTGGGGGTAAATGCAAAATAAATAATACCTTTTTCATATAGATTTAAGGATCTTATTGATTGTACTGAATACTACTTATTAGTATCATTCAAATACTGAATAACTTCTTCGGTAATCTCTTTTTGCCCCATTGGATTTAAATGTATAGCATCATAGAACAAGTGATATTTATGAGACCAAGGCTCTTGCATATTTAAAAAACGTACGTTTTTGTATTTATTTGCTAAATCACTTATTTTGTTATAAACTTGCTTTGCTTTATTTTCTTGAGCCTTTATCATAATATCAATTGTTGGGACATTCAATAATATTACTTCAATTTCTTTTTTTTCAAATGTAGTTAACATTTGCTCTAAAATAGAAATACTCTTTTTTTTACTATCTATTTTTCGATAAACACCACTTTTTATCTGCTCTTGTAATTTAACTACATCTATTTTTCCTTGCTTTAAATTATTCCAATTTCCCATATACCCCCTTAAAGCTCCGCCAATTAACAATTCATTAAAACGCGATGTTCTTATTATTTTTTTTGAAAAAAATTCGAGTTGGTCACTTTCTGTAAGTAAATACCTATTAATGCTTTCATTATCCATAAAAGGGAAAAATAATTTATAAGAATTATTACTCAAGCCTTCGTCTGTAAAAGACCATGCATCAACTCCTAAAATAACCGTTTTTATATTTTTATTTGTTTCCAGTAACTGCTCTATCATTATTTTTCGCTCTGCTAAATTGACTCCCTCCCGAGTATATTTGGATATTTCAACACCTAAACTTGATTCCATATTTCCTTTATCTAGTCCTAACATAAGATGCGAATGACCTATAATGGCTAGCTCTGAATTAGAGCTTAGTCCATAATATTTTTCAAGCCCTTTAGACAATACTATACTTACGATATAGTCTATCAAAAAAAAGGCGAGTATAAATCCTATTAATATAGCTATGAATTTTTTTGAAGTCACTTTGTACATATTAATTAAATTAAAACTGAAAATAAATAAATGATTGTGACGACATTCCTAATAAAGAAACACCTACAAGCAACAATAGATAACCTAATGCACTTAATAAAGGAGGAACTTTTGAAGTTGAAAAATATAAAGAGCTTATTTTAGTATATTGAAGAAGCTGTACCCCTAGCAATACAAAAATCAAAAGACAGGATAGCGCAAAAGTAATTGTTGAAGCTCCTAAATAAAGCGGCTGACTCCAGTTACTAAAAATTTTCTTAGATATTAATAGAGCATCACTGATTGACTGTGCTCTAAAATAAATCCATGCATAACTTACTCCAATAAAAACCACTAACATTTTAAATATATTATAAAACGCATGGTTCTTTATTTTTGTCAAATTAAGTTTATTCAATAGTTTATCTCCCCAATTTTCAAAAAGATAAAACAACGCATGAATTGCTCCCCAAAGAATGAATGTCCAATTGGCTCCATGCCATAATCCACTTACTAAAAAAACAATAAAAATATTACGCACCCATTTTATATAGCTAACTCTACTACCTCCCAAAGGTTTATATAAATAATCACCAAACCAAGTTGATAAAGATATATGCCAACTTTTCCAAAATTCTGAAATAGAATTTGAAAAATAAGGCAAGTTAAAATTCTGCATTAATTTGAACCCCATCATTCTTGCAGTTGCAATGGCCATATCCGAATATCCACTAAAATCGCAATAAATTTGAAATGCAAAAAAAAGTGTAGCTAAAACCAAAGTAGGCGCATCAAAAAGCTCGGGGTTTTCATATACTTTATTTACATATAAAGCCAATCGATCTGCAATGACTACTTTTTTAAATAATCCCCAAATAAATAATTTAGCTCCTTCAATGAAATGAATGCGATTAAATTGATGAGATTTTTTTAATTGAGCTAACAAATTAGTTGAACGCTCTATTGGTCCCGCTACTAACTGTGGAAAAAAAGCAACAAAAGTGCAAAATCGTACTAAATCAGTTTCTACTTCTGTTCTCTCAAAATATACATCTAACGTATAACTCAATGCTTGAAAAGTGAAGAATGAAATACCTACAGGAAGAATCACTTTTAAATAATTCAACTCTTCCGTATAATCTATTATAGATAGTACAGAGTTTACATTTGAAATAAAAAAATTACCATACTTAAAGTACAACAGAGGTAACAATGAAATTAAAACTGAAGTCGATAACCATATTTTTTTTTGACTGACAGATTTTGTTTTAAAAATTTTTAAAGCCGAAAAATAATTTACTACACTTACTCCCGCCATTAACAAGGCAAAATCCAACCTCCAAAAGGCATAAAAAACATAAGAACTAACAAAAAGCACTAATGTTTTTAATTTGTTTGGTACGTTAAAATAAAAGAGCATGGTTAACACTAAAAGAAAAACAAACTCCCATGAATTAAACAGCATACGATCTACTTATTTATAAGTTGTTTTACTTTGTCGATAATCCTTGATTTTACTGAAAACTTATTTCTAAAATCCTTTATGATTTTTTTGTTTATACTCATTTCTTTATCAAATTCAAAAACTCTTTGTTCTCCTTTATCCAATACAGTATCAAACCTAGTAGAGCCCGATGTATGTGTTGCTTCCTTTGAAAAGCCTATACTTTTTAATTTTGAAACCGAAGGGAAAACACAAAACATTTGATGTTCAAATTGATAATAACACAATCGAATAGCCCAAGAATCTATTTTTCCTTCCATTTGATATCTCAGCATTTTAGGCATATCACTTCCAATAGCGGCAAAGGCATTCATCTTTTTTTTATCTGTTATGAAATCAGAATAATTACTCACAGTCCAATCCACATTATTCCATTTATCTTTCCATATCCCCCAACCCCATGATGATGCTCTGTATCCTAAATAATAATCTTTTTCATAGTTCTTCAAATTAGGCAAACTTAAAGTATACCCAGATATTGTAATGACTTCAGGACTATTTTCATAAAAACTCAAAGCTTGATTCATATAATCTAAAAAATTACGTGATGTAATTAAATCATCCTCAACAACTATTATTTTTTTATGCTTGTTTACTATTTCTGTAACTCCTTCTATTATTGATTTAGCCAAGCCTTTATTCTTTGTGGCTTCGACCACCGAAACTGATTTAAATCCTTTTACTGTGCTTAAATAAGCACGTACGTCATCTATTTTTGTCTTGCCTGCTACTGACTTTGGCCCATCTGAAAAAATAAACAATTCACTTTGACTAGCTAAATAATTTGACTGAAGTGCTTCAATGGTTTTTTTAGTTTCATTCAATCGATTATAAACAAATAATACTATTGGTGCTAAGGTGTTCATACTGTTTGAAACTCTTTTTTTAGTATTAATTTTCTTTTAGAAGGTTTACTTATAATTAAGTACCAAAAAAGAAATGAAATTAAAACTGTTGGTTGTATAATAAAGCTTTCAAAAAAGCCCCCTAATAAAATTCCGATAAGAATAATTGATATATATAAATTCTTTTTTTTATACAATTCTTTTGCTATAAAAAATAAAAAAAACAGAAAACCAATAATTCCAGAAGCTGCAAATACCTCCATGTAAGAGGAATGAAAGTATAAAAATTCTAAACGTTGAAAATAATAGTTCCCATCGACATGTGCTTTTAAAATAATATCATTTAGACCAAAAATTCCATAACCTCCAAAAATAGAATGATTCCCATAATGATCAATAATATGATACCATATTTTGCTTCGCCCGGTTGTAAAACTACTAACAGTACCTGATTTTAGTATATCTACAGATAAGTAAAGTGAACTCAAAAAAACAATTATAAATACAATGATATACATATATTTTATAACATTTCTTTTTATGTAAGGAAATGCATTAAATATAAAATAAACAATCAATACCAATTGAGGGTTTCTTGAATTTGATAATAATGTTAAAAAAGCAAATACTATTGATAGTATTAAATAAAAATTTTTGTTTTTTGTTTTATCACGAAAAACAGAAAAATTTGCTATTGTGCCTGCACATCCAAAAATACCTAGTTGTATATAGTTTTCATAAAACAATCCTAAACCGGTCCTATCTTCTAAGGTATGCCATATTTTAAATGGCAATACAATGGCCAAAATTGTCCAGAAAAACAAATTGTAATTTAAGGTGTTAGCAAATACCTTAAAAAAGGCAAAATAAGGTCTCTGCGATTTTAATTTAAAAGCTTCGGATAACAAATAAAAAAAATAAATAAACAGTAAAAAAAGCAAATTGTTTTGTATAACTGGAATATTCATTCCGTTATTAAAAACCCACAATACTGTAAAACAAACACATAATCCCCAAAAAAATAACAAGGGCTTATTTTCTTCTAAAAAATCCATCAATTGATTAAATGATCGTTGCAATAATGCAATACCAATAACAGCTACAAGTAACTTTCCAAACTTACCCGTAATATGTATTAAAATATTATAAGTAATCGCATTCATTACCAAAAACGTAATGAATAAAAAAAGCAAAGTTTTGTGTAACTTTTTTTCAGTTAACATACGTCAATTACTTTTTTATCCTTTTTTACTATTTTAACATAAAGTATATAGTACACTAGTTGATAAAGTAGGTTTTCTATAATTTTAGTATAAAAAACTCCAATCAACCCAAATTTTGTAATAAAAATATACCCTATACTAACAGCCAATATACTCCTTGGTATTAAAATCCAAAAGTTAACATCTGTCCGCTTAATTGCATTTAAAGCTATTTTATAAGGCTGGAAAAAAATATTTATTGCTTGTACCACAAAAGGAAAAACTATCAAAATACCTAAATTATTATATTTTTCACCAAATAACATTGTTATTATTGGTTGTCCAAAAAAATAACCAATGATTATTAATAAAATAGACATCACGCTAAATAACAACGACCACTTTTTAACTGCCTTAGATAAACTTTCATAATTCTTATTATTCTTTACAAAAAGAGGTAACAAGTATGAACTTATAGCTGTTAGTAATGGATTAATTATATTGGCCACACTAAGTAACACTCCTAAAACAGCAATATTATCTTTAGTTGATAAATACAATAGTAGCCAAGGATATATTTCTGAACTAAAATGAAATAAAACATTTGCTCCAACTAACCACTTACCAACACTCCAATTTTTTTTGAAATCATTTAGCAATCGATTTATTTTTAAAGCTAGTCTTTTTGAATTTAGAAAAAAATAAATAGTACTTATAAAAATATAAATCGAAGAAAATGAAATTAAAAAGAATTCAACTTCTTTTATTTTCAAAAAGAATATAATGGCAAGCACAACAAGCAAACTTAACGAACATGTTAAACCATAATATAAATTTTGCTTAGTCTTTCTTTCACTCAACATCGTTTCTCTTATAAAATAAAATGTAGTATGAGAGACAATGTAAATTAAAAAGAATATTAATTTCAAAATATTATTATCCTCTCTAAAAAACAATAAATAAATAACCGGAAATAATAGTATTACCGCTAGGGTAAAAAACAACTTAAAAAGAACATTTGAATTATAAAACGAATTTTGCTCAAGGTCATTTACATCATTCAAATTAATTGCATATGGCCTTGAAATAAGTGCGCTTTGAAAACCAAGTACAAACAGTGTAACCGAAAATAATAATACTAAATCCGCATAATCCGTTTTATCTAAAACCCTAGCAAGTACTACACTTATTAACAAGGTAGTAATACTCATGAAAAATTGATCTGATAAAACGCTAAATAATTTCGGAAATTCTTTACTCTTTTTTAAACTAAAATTCATTCAATGTATTAAATAAAATTTTCAAAAAAAAGAAATTAACTTTTAAGTAAACACAGAAAAGCAAATAAATTTACAATCAGGATTATTTTATTTAAAAGACTTTCTGGTTAATATTTTATTAGAAAACGTAACTACCGTTTTTTTTGACTTATAATTAAGCTTCAAAAATAGATAAACAATTAATAGCAGCGAAGAAAAAACTATAAACAACTGGATATTTATATTATAATCACCAATAAAGTACACCATTGAAATAACAACTAAATTACTGATCGCTATAAATAAAGTTGCTTGTACATGCGAAAAACCTGCATCTAAAATTTTATGATGCACATGATTTCTATCTGCCGACATTGGACTCGTTCCTCTTAATATTCGTATTGCAAAAACACGAATTGTATCTATAATAGGAAAACAAAATGTTGCTGTAACTAAAGCTATTTTATTTGGCACAAAAATATTATTTTGAGTAATTACATCCATTTTCAAAAAAATTAAAGCTTGAAACATTAGCAATACCCCTATAAACATGGAACCTGAATCCCCCATAAACAATTTCCTTTGTTTAGAAAAATTAAAAACTAAAAAACCAACCAAACAACTTACTAAAACAAATGATACCATCGAAGCAAAATAAAGCTCATTTGAAACAAAATAGACCCCAAAAAACATACTTGCTATTATAGCTATACTACCTGCTAATCCATCAATACCATCAATTAAATTGTAGGCATTTATAAAAAATACATACATAATAACTGTAAATAATACCGAAGGAATATAATCCAGAGTATCTACACCCAACACACCCAATATAGTGTCAATCCGTAAATTTGTCATTAATACCACAATAAAAGCTACCGCAATTTGACCGAATAATTTTTTTAATGGAGCCACTCCTATTAAATCATCTTTGACTCCAATGAAAAATAAAATTGTTACGCCCGACAATATAGCTAGAAGTTGTTTCATTTCCATTTGCGAGTAGTCAAAAACTACCCCTGAAAACATTAAACATAAAGAAAAAACTATAAAAATACCAACTCCTCCTAAATTTGGAGTTTCTTCTGAATGTGAACTTCGATTACATGGAGCAGCCATCAAGTTTTTTTCCCTTGTTAAACATATTATTATTGGAAAAACTTTAATTGAAAGAAAAAGAGCTGTAAAAGATATTACAGCAATGAGTACACTTTGATTTGTTAAAAAACTGATTAAGCTCTGCATGTATTCGTTTTTAAAAATTACTGCTATCAAAATAATAATCCTAACACACACTAAGTTAATACATTAATAATCAGATCATGTTAATCTTTCATTAACATTTGTCATCTTTTTATGAAAGAAAAAACTTACATTATGTAAAATCTATTTTACAATAGAAATCCAATACCTTATTTCCCGTTTTAAAACTTAGCGTATTCTCATTAATACGAATTTTGTAGGGCATAGTTAACGATTCAATCAAAAGCAAACCACAACTTCTATGGGTTTTACACCATAAACTCGATGTAATTCAATATTAATCGATTATACTCATGTGAAATGAATTAAATCAAAACATCAAAAAAAACAAAAATCAAAAAATTATAAATATCGGTTTTAAAAAAATGTATTATTATACCAAAAACATTTAAACGATTTTATTGTACTTAAGCAGATTAAAATAAGTACATGTAGAAAAAATAAAATTAAACATTTTAGAGATTTTAATATAAATTACTCTTCAATCGACGTATCTCTTCATCAAAATTTAATGACTTGGAGTAGGTTTTCCAAAAATCAGGATTATATTTTTTCCAGTTTTTTGGTTGTTCATTTTTATTCTCAATTATTTGGTCAAATTTATCCTCGGTGATTTGACTTGTTTTATACACCAAAACCTTATAATCTGTAACCACTGTAGATCCAAAATTAACATCAGCTGCTAATTCATTTTGTTTTCTTCTTCCTTTTGTATTTTTATTTTTTTCAATAATTTTTAATGGCCTATCAATTCCATATACTTTTGTTTGAGTATTTTCAATATACTTTACTGTATATTTTTGATTTGCTCCTTTTTGAAAAATCATTGTTCCTTTGTAACCTTGCTCCCTGTAACTAAAACCCAATAACTTTATACTACGTAAAGGTTTTATATTTTGATAATCCACTCTCAGTACCGCAAAGTCATCCATATTAATATAAACGATGCCTTTAAAATCTTCGTTCCCATTAGGATCAAACTTAATTTGATAGGCCAAATCATTACCAATTTCAATAAAATCTAACATTTCAAAATCATATCTACCTGGCTTAAAAATAAAATTCAATTTCGAATCTTCATTATAAATCAAATTTTTAAAAATTTTGCCCATAGCTTTTCTATTCAAATTCAGAAAAAAATTAGCATTCGCCTCTTCATTTTTTCCCATTTCATTTCGCATATCAATCAACTCTTCATTTTCAATAAAACTTTGATCTGCGCCTGCTTTAAAGCTAAATAAACCTGATTTTATTTTGAAATAAGAATCTTTTTTAACGTTTTTATTTAAAATGTTTTCTAGAGTGGCATAAAAATCAGCCAAATAATCTTCACCATATATATCATATAATTTATTAGCTTTCTTTATGTCCAACTTATGATCATCAAAATCACTATAAAAATCTCCTAAAACTTCTGTATGAAATACGGAGCGTTTAGGCACTTTTGATAATTCATTTTTCACAAAAGCTTCGTCAATTTCTTTAAATGATGATTTTTTAAAATCTATTTGAAAATTATCTGTATGGTTATTATCTGATTGCCTAAAAAATAGTTCCTTTTTTGTAAAATCTTTGTTATAATTTACATTCAACCTATTTTTTACCTCAAGTAGTACTTCTTCTATACTTAATTTTTTATTAGAAATAAATACGGCATTTAAATCTTCTACCTTAGGTGTTAGATAGAGGACTGAATCTAATTTTTCTATTAAAGGCAATGTCAACTCCTCATAACCTATGGACGATATACGTAATGAATCTGTAACTGTATACCCTCTATTAATTTCTAATTTAAAGGCTCCATTTTGATCAGCCGAAACCCCATACTGATTGGCTGCTAAAATAGTTGCTCCATATATTGGCTTACCCGTAGCCTCATCTAAAATCGTTGAAGTTAGAATTTGAGCTTCAATTGAATAAAAACTCATGCAAACACATAAAAAAAGCGATGCTTTTAACCAAGCTCGCTTATATAAAAAATGCAATTTTATAGGAAACATTATACTTCTTTTGGTGTTATACATGTTAAATATCCTGGATTGTAGATACTGTTTTTTAACTTAATTCCGTTAAGGTAAGTTACTACAAATTTCTTTATAAAGGTATAGTTCCTTAAGTGGTTATTCACACTAATTTGCGGATCTCTATATTTTTCACGAATCATCCCATCATACTCTTGGTCTCCCCAGCAATTTGGACAATTATTTTCTGATACTTTTAGTATTCCTCCATGTGATTTTCTTCTAAACAATTTGATTGAAAAATTCATAGTCTTCTTTTTTTAGGGTTACTACTAGACTAAAACAGCTTATATTTTAGACTTTACTCGTTCCTTTTATGTCGAAAAAAAACAAAAAACCTAACCATAACCTCCAAAAAACAAAGATTATGACAATAATTATGTGTTTTATTTAAGTAATTGATAATGCAAAAGCAAAAAACCTTCTGTGTTTGTACAGAAGGTTTTTTACGAAAGTCGGGAAGACTGGATTCGAACCAGCGATCTCACGCCCCCCAGACGTGCACTTTAACCGGACTAAGCTACATCCCGATATTTAATTAATTTTATTTAAAAAACATCATTTGATTCCTTAAGCTTCTCTGTATTTTCTACAAGCATTAATTCATCAATAATTTTTTGAATATCGCCATTAATTATATTTTGCAAATCATATAATGTTAATCCAATTCTGTGATCTGTTACACGACCTTGAGGATAGTTATAAGTTCTAATTTTTGCAGAACGGTCACCACTAGATACCATACTTTTTCGCTTTTCAGAATCTGCCGCTTGTTTTTTTGCCAGCTCTAATTCGTATAAACGCGAACGTAATACTTTTAAAGCTTTTTCTAAATTTTTATGCGATGATTTCTGATCCTGACAACTTACAATCATTCCTGTAGGTTCGTGATGTAGTTTAATTGCTGAGTATGTTGTATTCACCGATTGCCCTCCTGGACCAGTTGATGTTGTTCGCTCAATACGCACTTCGGTCATATCTAACTCTACATCAAACTCCTCTGCTTCGGGCAGCACCATAACTGTAGCAGCACTAGTATGCACACGTCCCTGAGTTTCTGTCTGCGGTACACGTTGCACACGATGTACTCCAGCTTCAAACTTCATCGTTCCATAAACATCCTCACCATTCACCTCTACAATGATTTCTTTAAAACCTCCACTAGTTCCATGACTTGTATCCATGACACTCACAGACCAACCTTTACTTTCGCAATACTTATTATACATACGATATAAATCCCCTGCAAAAATACTAGCCTCATCTCCACCTGTTCCTGCTCTAATTTCTAGCACACAATTTTTTGCATCTTCAGGATCCTTTGGCACTAACATAAAACGGATTTTTTCTTCTAAAGCAGGCAAGGCTTCTTTAGCTTCATCCAATTCCATTTTTGCCATTTCTACCATTTCGGCGTCGCTACCATCGGCAATAATTTCTTCTGCCTCGGTAATATTATTAGTTAGGGTTATATAAGTTTCGCGCTCATCCATAATGGCTCTCAAATCCTTATATTCCTTATTTATTTTAATATAACGCTTTTGATCCGAAATAATATCGGGTTGAATAATCAGGTCACTGATTTCATCAAAACGTTGTTTTACTATATTTAATTTATCGATCATTATTCATGAAAATTGGAAGGCAAAGTTAATTAAATTAAACCACTTTTTACCCCTTCTTTAAACTCTTGTAATCCTTTACTTGCTCCTTGTTTTATAACACTTACGTGCGAAGGAATATTTGCAGCAGGATTAGGGTCAATATAATAAATCTTTGCCGAAGTAGGCGCATATTCGAACAAACTTGCCGCAGGGTACACCTGTAATGACGTTCCTATAATTAACACGATATCTGCTTTTGACACCATAGTTACTGCCTTATCCAACATTGGCACTGCCTCACCAAACCACACAATGTGTGGTCGCAGTGAATACCCCTCAGGATCGGTGTCCTTTTCTGTTAAATCAGCATCCCAGTCCACAATGTAGTTCTCATTTTTTAAACTACGTGCTTTACGTAATTCGCCATGCAAATGAATAATATGTGCACTTCCTGCTCTTTCATGCAAATCATCTACATTTTGGGTAATTATTGAAACTTGAAAATCTTTTTCCATTGCTGCCAATGTATAATGCCCCTTGTTAGGTTGCACCTCAAAAAGTTGTTTTCTGCGTTGATTGTAAAAATCATACACTAAATCTGGATTCTTCGCAAAACCCTGTGGACTTGCCACTTCCATAACATCATGCCCTTCCCACAGACCACCAGCGTCTCTAAAAGTATTAATCCCGCTCTCGGCACTCATTCCTGCTCCTGTTAGTACAACTAGGTGTTTCATCAATTGTTTATCTATAATTACTAAAAACTAATTTATGTTTTTAATCCTTTTATTAAAAAAGATATACTAAAAATAAAAAAACAATATCGCTAAGTAGCATAAGCACTACTTTTTTACTCACACCAAAATTAATTTAACAATAAACTATTAATCAAAAATGAATTGTTTTTTTATGATTTTAACAAAAAAATCTTTTTTTTAACATCCAAAGCACTTATTCAATTATTTTAATACATTTTAAAATACTACCTTAGGAGTACTCGAAATAACACAATAGCTTAAATCTGATTTTTAAATAGTTGTCACTCTCTCTTTATCCCCAACTATGCTCGAAGTCAAAAAAACATATGAAAATCAAACTTATTTTATTTATTTATTTACTAATAACGCCACTCTTACGCGCCGACACAAAACCTAATTACCAAATACAAGACGCGCAAAGAGCCATTATTATTTTTAACCTAGCCCAACAAGTAACCTGGCATGAACAAAACAATAAACAATTCAAAATAGGTGTTTTAGGCAATAACAAACAGCTTATTAGCAAAATAAAATTACTCGCAAAAAAAAGAAAGCTCAAAGGAAAAAACACAAAAATTATTCAATTTAATTCCATTGAAAATTTAGATGATATCCAATTACTTTATGTCAATAAAAAATTCAATTTTAATATAAATGAAATTTTAGATAAAATAAGAAATAAACACATTCTATTAATAACTGAAAATTATGATTATCAATCATCAATGATCAACATTACACTTTCAGACAATCAATTTCAATATGAAATAAACACTGAGCTTTTAGAAAAAGAAAAATTCACTTATTCGCCTTCATTAAAAAAATCTTCAATTAACTCCTCTGAAGTTTGGAGAGACCTTTATGAAACTAAAAAATCTTTGACTAAAGTTGTTATTGAAAACAAGCAGCAAAAAGAAATCATTAAAAATAAAATTAAAGAAATTGAATATGATAAAGAGAAAATAAATTTAAATAAAAGGGTTATTGAAAAATTATCTATTGAAAACTCTCTTAAAGAAAAGAAATATGAAGAAAAATTAATTTTAGAAAAAAAATTAGAACAAACGATAACAAAAAATCTTGAATTAATTAACTCTCAAAAAGAAAAAATTAAACTTAGTGCTGATGAAATTGAGCTACAACAAATTTATTTAAACGATCAAAAAAAACAAGTTTTAGCTCAAAAAGTAATACTTGATAACCAAATAAAAAGAATACATTCTCAGAAAAAAACCAACTTAATACTATTAAGCTTATCAATACTACTTTTTTTAAGTCTTTTATTCATTTATCAAGGCTATTTGACCAAAAATAAGCTTAATAAAAAATTAGAAGAAAAAAATGCCGCAATTCATAAACAATCAAAAACACTAGAAGCAAAAAATAATGAATTAGAACAATTTGCTTACATAGCTAGCCACGATTTACAAGAACCTTTAAACACAATTACAAGTTTTATAGGCTTAATAAAAGAAGATCATGAAAAGCATTTTAATGAAATTGCTATGGAAAGCATGAACTACATTGTCGATGCCAGTAGCCGTATGAAAAAGTTAATTGATTCTATTCTTGATTATTCTAGATTAGGAAGAACAAAAAACTACACTATTGTAAATACAAAAAAAATAATACTTGAAATAAAAGCTGATTTAAAAACTGTAATTGATAAAAAAAATGCACAAATAACATTCAATAATTTACCCAAAATTAAAGGTACGAATACCGAACTACGCTTACTTTTTCAAAACTTAATAAGTAATGGTATTAAATTTAGTAAACCTAATGTGAGTCCGAAAATATTTATTGACAGTAAATTAATTACAAGTACAAATAATGTTGCCGAAAAGATTTGGGAGTTTTCTGTAAATGATAATGGAATTGGCATACCAAAAAAACATGAGAAAAGAATATTTCATATTTTTCAACGCTTACATTCTAAAGAAAAGTATGAAGGAACTGGTATTGGACTGGCCCATTGCAAAAAAATTGTAGAATCGCATGGAGGTACTATTTGGATTAGTTCTGAAGTAAACAAAGGAACTACCTTTTATTTTACTATTCCACATTTTTAAAACTACTCATGTATTACCAGTATACAAAGCTAATATGCTACTGATTTACACATAGTTTTTGTGATCCAACTATAAAATCAACAACTAAACTATTCACGTCATCTTTACTTAGCATTTTTCCAAAGTGTCTTTTTATTTCTGGTGTGTTACTTATAAATTCTTTTTCCCTTTCACCTAACCTCATCTCTGAAGTCAAAACAATATTTACTTCCTTTCTATAATTGACATCAAACTTTTTAAATTCTTCTATAAATTCCCACCCGTCCATAATAGGCATATTTAGATCCAATAATATAACACTAGGCATAATCTCTGTATTTAGCAATTTTAATGCTTCTTCTCCATTTTCTGCCTCTTCAATTATTGCATCAGCAAAACATCTTTTAATATACGTTTTATTAAAAAAAATTGCTGCTTTACTATCATCTACTATTAAAAAATCTACTTTTTTCATATTTTATTTTTTATTGAGCAACATGACTTAAAGAAAAATGCTCTTCAAAAATCTTATCTAAAACACTTATTGTAAGCGGCTTGTTTACAAAACCACTTACTAAGTCAGATTCTTTTGATTTTTTTAAATCATTTGGGTTTTCAGAAGTAGATAAAATAAATACTCTTATCCCCGAAGTTATTCTTTTGTCTAATTTTTCATATTCAACTAAAAACTCCCAACCATTCATAGCTGGCATATTAATATCCAAAAAAATAATTTCTGGTTTTTTTGATGAATCATTTAGGGATTCTTTTAAATATTCTAATGCTGCTTTTCCACTAGACACCATTTCAATCTTATTAAAAAATTCATGTTTTGCTATTACATAACTATTAAAGAAATTAATAGCCTTATCATCATCAATTAGCAAAGAGTTTTTAATTATGCTATTCATTTATACTTTTTACCTAAAGTAATTAAACTTAAAGCTACTACTTACTTTAACATATTTTAAATATGCTTAAAAATAGATTAAATGCAGAAAAAAAACGATTAAATGCTTTTTTTAGTCAAGGAGAACATTTAGATTATTGGAAAGCTAAGGGTTTTAAATAACTCAAAAGCAATGTTAAAAAAGCTATAGAAAATTATAACATCAAAACTAGATATTCCAAAATGAATTATATAACCGATTTGATGAATGGATTCTAGAATATAATAGAGATAAAATAAAAAAGCAACTGAATAAATGAACGTGCTACAGTCGAGTAAGTAAAGGGGAATCTCACCCCTAAATCTCTCACAGAATCGTACGTGACAGTCTCCCATCATACGACTCTTTTTACTTTCAGTCTAATTAATATTATGGGGTCTACAGATCTATGTTCAAATATAAATTATGGGAACTTTTTAAAAAATTGTCCGAAAAATAATCGGAATACCAGTTTTAATTTTCAATAATTTTTATTGTAATAATTCCCTTCTTTCAAAAAACCATTAGCTCCACTTTTATTTAATAAAAATCTTGTCTTTAAAGTCTCTCTCTTATTTAACCTTTGCAAAAAAATGGTCAGATGTAAATGTGGCTCAGAACTCCATCCTGTGTTACCACTGTAGCCTATTTTTTGACCCTCGTTCACTTTAGCACCTTCTTTTACAACAACCCCTTTATACTTTAAGTGTACATATTGCGCAAAAGTACCATCATCATGTCTTATCAATATAAAATTTGCAAAATCTTCACACATCTTTTCTAAACAACCTTTTTTATACAAATCCATAATATCTATAACGATGCCCTTTTTTACTGCCAATATTGGTGTTCCAATCGGCATTACAAAATCTAATGAGTTTTCTTTTTGATGAGAATAGCGTCCATTATATCCTTGAGATAAATAGAATTTATTATTATTTTCAAAAGGCAAATGATAAACATAATGAACATCATAATCTTTTAAAGCATGATTCCCTAAGCTACTTTTATAAACATAATTAAACTGAGATGGTTGCCCCCTATTTATTGGAGTCAATTTTGTAATAAGGTATCTATTTGCCTTTGATGGCACTAAATACAAATTTGAAGTACTTCGGGATTTCATATTTTGAAGATCAAGATTTAATTGCACACTTACTTCACAAAAAAAAGGATTGTCTACATAAATATTGGTTCCATCAAAAACTTCTTCATGATAAACGCTAATTTTTGAAGCCGAAAAAGCTAAATTATACAGTAACAAAACGGCAAAAAGCAGATTTCTTTTCATCTAAAACTTTTAACTTCAAATTTATTTTATTCTCACAACTGTCAACTGTCAACTGTCAACTATCGACTGTCAACTGTCAACTGCCAACTGCTAACTAAAAAATACTATCTCACAAAAACAGGTTCACTATCCTTAATAGTATACTCTTCACTAAAAGCATAACCATCCAAATTAAAAGCTTTTAAATGATCCATGTTTTCCACATCATTTTCAATTAAATAACGACTCATTGTACCACGTGCTTTTTTAGCATAAAAACTTATAATTTTTAGTTTATCATTTTTCCAATCTTTAAAAACAGGAGTAATTACAGGTACTTTCAATGTTTTTTTATCTACTGCTTTAAAATATTCATTACTTGCCAAATTCACAAAAAGCTCATTGTTTTGTAATTCTTTATTTAAGTGTTCTGTTATCGTTTGTTTCCAGAATTCGTATAAATTTTTAGCCCCATTTGCTCCAAACTTAGTTCCCATTTCTAAACGATAAGGTTGAATTAAATCTAAAGGTTTTAACAAACCATACAAACCCGATAAAATACGAAGCTTATCTTGCATTTTATCAATATTAGCTTCCGATAATTGATATGCATTTAGTCCATTATACACATCTCCATTAAACATAAATACAGCAGGGCGTGCATTTTCTGTAGTAAAAGGCAATTGCCAATCTTGATTTCGCTGCCAATTTAAGTCCGCTAATTTTTCGCTAATATGCATTAAACTAGCCAAATCGTTAGGCTTTTTTGTTTTTATCTCTTTGTTCAAAGTTGTTGATTGCTCTAAAAACAAAGATTGCGTGTTTTTTTCTATTGGTAGTGCTGTAGTCAAGTCTAATGACTTCGCTGGTGATATTACTATTTTCATAAGATAGCTTTACTATTAGCCGATAGCTTTTTTTAATCTTTATGTGAGTTTCCATACTTACGCCAACGCTCCACGCAATCATTAATATCGTTTGGTATTGGTGCTTCAAAAAACATTTCTTTGCCTGTTGATGGATGTATAAAACCTAAAGTTCGTGCATGGAGTGCCTGCCTTGGTAAGGTTTTAAAACAATTATCAACAAACTGCTTGTATTTGGTAAACGTGGTTCCTTTCAATATTTTATCGCCTCCATAACGCTCATCATTAAATAAGGTGTGCCCAATATGTTTCATATGTACACGTATTTGATGTGTTCGACCCGTTTCTAACCTACATTTCACTAAAGTAACATACCCTAAACGTTCTATCACTTCAAAATGTGTTACAGCTGGCTTTCCTTTATCCTCTTGCTCCCCTTCCCAAACAGTATTTTGCAATCTATTTTTAGGGTGGCGCCCTATATTTCCTTCAATAGTTCCCGAATCTTCTTCAATATTCCCCCAAACCAATGCCACATATTCTCGCTTACTTGTTTTATCAAAAAACTGCTTGGCTAAATGGGTCATCGCTATTTCTGTTTTGGCTACCACCAACAATCCAGAGGTATCTTTGTCAATACGATGTACTAATCCAGGGCGATCACTACTATTATTAGGTAAATTTTCGAAATGATAAATTAACGCATTAATCAGTGTCCCTTCATAATTCCCATGACCAGGATGCACTACCATTCCTGCTTCTTTGTTTACGACTAGCAAATCATCATCTTCATAAATTACGTCAATAGGTATATTTTGAGGTGTTAATAATTGCTCATATGGTGGATGACTAAACATAACGCGTACCACATCATTAGGCTTTACCTTATAGTTCGACTTTACCGGCACTTCATTTACCCATACACTTCCATCTTTTGCCGCTTGCTGAATTTTATTGCGTGTGGCATTTTCTACAAAATTCATTAAAAATTTATCAACACGTAAAGGCACTTGTCCGCTACCTGCTTCAAAACGAAAATGCTCATGCAAATCATCTCTTTCTTCTGGACCAACTATTTCTTCAATACTCATTTTGCTTTATTATTGTGTTCCATCACCTACGACCAAATCGATTACTGATGTTTTTCTTAAAAAGCCTTCTGGCTTCACTACTTCTCCTTTATGTTGTAACTCTAACACCATATCGCGAGCAATGTTTGGTCTATAAATAATTTTTCCTACTTTAAAACCTAAGGCTTTTAAAGTGGGTTCTGCTTGCCTTCGGGTTTTTTGAATTACATTTGGCACCATTATTTTTCTGTAATTAGAAGGATTTAGCACTAAGTAAATCTTTCTATTTTCTTTTACAAAACTCCCTGCTTTTGGCGTTTGCTCAATAACAGAAGATGGTGGATAAGATGGATTAAAATTAGCCGAATCTTGCACTTTAGCCGTTAAATTAGAAGTAGCCAATAAATCGGCGGCTTTTTCCAATGTTAATTTTTCTAAATTAGGAACAGCTATACGCTGATCATGATTTGTTTTAAAATCCAACCATTGTAAACCTAAGAAACATATTAATCCAACTGCCAGCAACGCAAACAACAATTGGTACAAAAAAGCTTTGCTAAATAAAAAGCGAAAAAAACTCATATCTTAATTTTGAACAAATATACTAAAAGCTACCTCGGTTAAAAACAACAACCAATGATCTATTATTTTAAAGTATTCGTATATTTTTGCATTTGTATTGTAAAATTGATTTAAACTTTATTTTATGAAAAAAAATATTGCCATTTTAATGGGGGGGTATTCTAGTGAACACGAAATTTCGATAAAAAGTGGTCATATTGTATACGCGCATCTTTCAAAAGAAACCTACAATACATACCGTATTATTATCGATAAAAATGAATGGTATTATTTAAATGATTCTGAAGAAAAAACACCAGTAGATCGTTCAAATTTTACTGTAAATATCAATAATAAAGTTATTGAATTTGACGCAGCTTTTAACACCATACATGGCACTCCTGGCGAAGATGGTTTATTACAAGCCTATTTTGAGCTATTAAATATTCCACAAACTAGTTGCGATCATTACACCGCGGCTATAACTTTTAACAAAAGAGATTGTATTAGCATTTTAAAGGCATACGGTATTCCTGCAGCAACAAATTATTTTATTAATAAAAATGACACTATTAATATCAACGAGATTGTTGACCAAGTGGGCTTACCTTGTTTTATAAAAGCAAACAGATCTGGCAGTAGTTTTGGCGTATTAAAAGCTCATAAAAAAGAAGATATTCTCCCTGCTTTAAACGAAGCCTTTTTAGTAGACAATGAGGTTATTATCGAATCTTTTTTAAGTGGCACAGAAATTTCTGTAGGTGTAGCTTCATTAAAAGGAACACCTACCGTTTTAGGAATTACAGAAATTGTTACTGAAAATGACTTTTTTGATTATGAAGCAAAATACCTAGGAAAGTCTGAAGAAATTACTCCTGCCCGACTTACACCAGAACAAAATAAAGAGGTTGAAGCTCTCACCTTAAAAGTATATAAAGCTTTAAACATGAAAGGCTTTTCTCGTACCGATTTTATTTTTAATAACGGAAAACCTTACTTTTTAGAAATTAACACTAATCCCGGATTAAGCGAAGCCAGTATTTTACCTCAACAAGCCGTAAAAAAAGGAATTTCATTGGCAGAATTATTTGCTAATGAAGTTGAAGAATGTCTTGGTTAGTTGACAGTTGACAGTTGACAGTTGACAGTTGACAGTTGACAGTTGACAGTTGACAGTTGACAGTTGACAGTTGACATAAAGCCAATGACTTACCCTATATCTTTATTGCTTTTTTTTAGAAAAAATTTCCCCATATGGTTTACAACTTATAATTTGTTTGCTTTAGTAATATTGCCTTAATCAGCATAAAAAAAACTTATTAGCATTCAAAGTATAACTAAAACTTTGTACTTTGTATGCATTACTTAAGATTTAAAAAATACAAAAAATGCGCAAAGCTATATTTCCTGGTTCATTTGACCCACTTACTTTAGGACATTACGATATTATATCTCGTGGTGCCGAACTATTTGATGAATTAGTAGTTGCCATCGGAATTAATGCTTCAAAAAAATACATGTTTTCATTAGAAGAACGGGTTGACTTTATTAAAAAAGCTTTTTCCGATAAAAAAAACATTAGTGTGGTTACCTACACTGGACTTACCGTAGATTTTTGTAAAGAAATTAATGCGAAATTTATTTTAAGAGGGCTACGTAATCCTGCCGATTTCGAATTTGAAAAAGCTATTGCACATACAAATAAAGTGCTAACCGATATTGATACCGTATTTTTACTAACCTCTGCCAAAACTTCATTTATTAGCAGTAGTATTGTACGTGATGTACTTAGAAATAATGGTGATTATACTGTTTTAGTTCCTGACACGGTTAGGAAGAAATAGGTAAAAAAGTAAATTTTCACAAATAAAACAACACAATAAACCATTTGATATACAATATTGTATACTTCATAAATGTTTTTAAACTAGATTTATGTACTAATTTTTTTAAGAACATTATCCTCATGAAATACTCAAAATATTTAATCACATCAGCATTTACACTATTTTTTTTAACCGCTTGTTCTAGCGATGATGGAGATACCACAACTCCTGACTCGCCAAAAACACCTATAGAAACTCCCACTTCTGAAAATACTGGAACAACTGGTGCTACAGGATCGACTGGAATGACAGAAACACCAACAAGCACGAACTCAACTATCATTGAGCAAAATGTTACTACAGCAACTTTAAGCACAGGCTGGAAAAAATCTGATAAACTTGCTGGATTTACTGGTGACGGATATATTGTATGGGAAGGTGCTCCTCAATTTTGGAAAGGAGCTGAACAAATAGGAAAAACAGGTCTTTTAACTTTCCCAATCAAAATACAGACTCCTGGCACCTATCAAATTCAACTTAAAACCTACATAGCGAAAAAAGATCCCGACAAACCAAATACAGAACATAATGACACGTGGGTACGTTTACCTGATGCCGATGATTTTTTTGCCAAAAGAGGAACTAGTATCGTATACCCTAAAGGAAGTGGAAAAACACCAAATCCAGAAGGAGAAAATGGAAATGGCTTTTTTAAAGCTTATATGAACATAAATGACGAATGGACATATACTACTGGTACATTCGACAATAATTTTCATGAAATTTTTGCCACTTTTGATAAAGCTGGTGACTACTCTTTTGAAATTGCACCCAGATCTGATTTTCATGCTATTAATTCATTTAGGTTAATATTACAAAAACCTTAAAAAACTATACCTTTAATTATCAGATTAATAAATAACACTATCATAACAAAACCTTGTTCTATTGTGTAGTAATATGTTAATTTTTTTTTGTTAAATTCATCTTAAATAAGACTCACTTTCAGTCTTTTACAAGTTTTAATTAATAAAAATAACCAAAACAAACTTTTACACATTAAAAATGAACAGAATTAACCAACTCATTTTAGCAAGCCTGCTAATAGCTTGCTATGTATGCACATCATTTGCACAAGAAATTAGTTTTAACGCCATTGGACTTCAAGGAGAATCCATTAACAACCCTACCTCGTTAGACTTTGGTCCCGACGGAAAATTGTATGTTTCGCAACAAAATGGCGATATTATTCAATACGAAATTACACGAAATAACGCCCCGCTAGGACAAGGTGCTTTTTCTACCTCATCAACAAATGTGATTGATATTGTTAAAACCGAGGTACCAAACCACACCGATGATGGAGTGGTTACTACTGTTAAATTTAGACAAGTTACGGGTATTTTAACCGCAGGGACTGCTACAAATCCTATTATTTATGTTTCATCATCCGATAATCTTATTGGAGGTGGCGGTAGCGGAAACGACGTAAACCTTGACACTAACTCTGGCGTTTTATCTAAATTAACCTGGAATGGGAGTACTTGGGATAAAATAGACTTAATTAGAGGCTTACCACGTTGCGAAGAAAACCACAGCACTAATGGAATGGACCTTTTTGAAAAAAATGGAGACACCTTTTTATTATTACAACAAGGAGGACACACTAACAAAGGAGCACCAAGCAACAACTTTGTTGGCACACCCGAATACTACTTTTCTGCAGCATTACTTATTGTAAATCTTTCGCAATTAGAAAGCATGCCTATATATACAGATCCAAGAACAAATACCGAATATGTATACGATTTACCAACACTTAACGACCCTAATAGGATAGATATTACTAACACCGATAGTAGATTCCCTTATCCACAAGGACACCCCATGTACAATGCTACTATTGATGTTGGCGATCCTTTTGGAGGTGATGATGGTTTTAATCAAGCTATTCCCGAAATAGGTGGACCCGTTCAAATATTTTCTTCTGGATATAGAAATGCTTATGATGTAGTAATCACTGAAAATGGAAATATTTACACCTATGATAATGGGCCAAATACGGGTTGGGGAGGTGTTCCCTTAATTTATGATAGTAATGACCAAAATATTGGTGATGAAACCACCACTACTTACAATCCTGAAAATGGAGATTATGTAAAAGGAGAATTTAATGAATCTGGCAGCACTGGTTTTGGAGACACCTTACACTTTGTTGGTACTATTAATGATGCTAATGGCACTTATTACGGAGGTCATCCAAACCCAATTAGAGCCTTCCCTTCTCGTGCTGATATTGTTGATTACCAAAATATAGGAGGCAGCTGGCAAGAAATTGATAGAAGTAGCTTATCAACAAGTTTAGTGGGTGTTTCTGGATATTTTCAAACTAGTTTTACAATTTCAAATTTCCCAGATGACACCCGTCAAGGTGCCTATGATGTAAATGACACTAATAATACGGATACTAGAATTCTTGATGTTATTAACTCATCAACTAATGGCATCTGCGAATACACTGCATCTAATTTTTCGAATCAATTAAAAGGAAATTTATTTGCTGCTTCCTTTAATGGAAACATTACCCGATATGCACTTTCAAATTCTGGCGATAGCCTTATAGAAAAAGAAGTTGTTTTTAGTGGATTTGGATCAATTCCACTTGATATTATTGCTTTACCCGATACACATATTTATGCCGGAACTATTTGGGCTGTAACCTATGGAGCTGATGATATCACCATTTTTGAACCATCGGAATCTAGTAATTGTATCACTTCAGCAAGTCCAAATTTTGATCCACTTGCTGATTACGATAATGATGGGTTTACAAATCAAGATGAAATAGATAATGGTACAAATTTTTGTTCAGCAGGTAGCTTTCCTCAAGATAATGATAACGATCAGATTTCAGATTTGAATGACACCGATGATGATAACGATGGAATTTTAGATATAAATGATGCTTTTGCCATTGACGCTGATAATGGAACAACCACTAATTTACCTATTAGGTACTCCTTTTTTAACAATGACCCAGGAACCGGTTTTTTTGGATTAGGTTTTACCGGATTAATGCTTGACCCTTCTGGCAATACAGATTACTTAACTCAATTTGATATTGATAATTTATCATTTGGTGGTGCCGCCGGAAAAGCGTCTATCGACTTAGTTCCCGACGGGGATCCTTTTAAACAAATCAATGATCAAGAAAATGCCTTTCAATTTGGAATTAATGTTGATAACAATTCTCCCAACTTTACCATTCATACCAAAATCGAATCTCCTTTTTTTGGAGTTAACGGCATAGGCACTTTCCCTCTAAATTATGCTTCTGTTGGTTTTTATATTGGAAATGGAGATCAAGACAATTATATTAAACTAGTAATTTCTAATGGAAAAAATGCTACCGATAGTATTTACGGATTAGAAGTTCTGAGAGAAGAAAATGGAAATAGTATACAAAGCATAAGGTTTGACATACCTAATATATTAGATGGCAATGCCGTTGAACTATACATGACTGTAAACCCAGGCAATCAAACAGTGCAGCCATACATTAGCATTGATAATGGTAACACCATACAAACTATTGGAAATCCTGTAGCCTTACCTGATAGTTTTTTATCACCAACCGATAACCAAGGAATGGCCGTGGGTATAATTTCGACTTCATTTGGACAAGCTCCTGAATTTTCTGCCATCTGGGACTTTATACACATTAATGAAAGTACTTCGGATGTTTTAATTGCTGATAGTCAGGAAATCGATTTTGGTGTAGCTCGAAGTAGTGATGGCGATATTTTAAAAAACATTTCTATTTCTAATTTTAACGACCCAACTGAAGGTAGTGTTAGCATTGAAACAATTAACATTACTGGTGCTAATAGTAATTTATTTGATTTTGAAGTAAACACTCCTCTAATTGTCCCTGTTGATGGCGAAGTAATTATTCCTGTAAAATTTAACCCTATTACTGCCACTAATATTGGTTTAAAAAATGCCCAAATTGAAATTATCCATTCTGGCAGCATTACTCCTTTAATTATAGATTTAAAAGGAATCATTGATAATGAAGTCACCCCTTTAGTTAGAATCAATTGTGGTGGAGAAGCCGTTAGTAACGATCAACTAAACTGGGTATCTGACAGCGTTACTGGGGCTACATCAAACACTAATTTTTCTGTAAATACTGGTAATATTTTCAACGCCAACTTTAGTTTCGAAAATAAAAACCCTTCTATTCCTTCATACATAAATGAAGCTACTTTTAACAGCCTTTTTGACCAAGAAAAGTATGACCCAGCTGCTTTTCCAGAAATGGAATACCAAATACCTATAACTAACGGAAATTATATTGTTAATTTATATTTAGGAAACACTTATAATGGAACAGATCAAATTGGAGATCGCATTTATGATTTACTTTTAGAAGAAAACATAGTAAAAGTAAATCTTGATTTAGTGGCTAGTTTTGGGCATCAAATAGCGGGTATGTTAAGTTTTCCTGTAACAGTAACTGATAATATATTAAATATAAGTTTTGCCCATAAAACTCAAAATCCCTTAATTAATGCTATTGAGGTTTTAGCTCCAATAGTACAGCTTACTCCATTAGACATTGCAACATTACCTAATTTAACAAACATAAATTCGGATGAAGTTGTAACACATATTAGTGCTACTGGTGGTGCAATTGGTACGCCATATCAATACACTATTTCTGGTCAGCCTAACGGAATAGAAATTGACCCTAATTCGGGAACAATTTTTGGTATTATTAATGACACCACAGGTGCCTATACTGTAACTATAACTGCCCAACAACAAAACGGAAGCACAACCTCTAGTTCTTTTACTTGGAATATTACTGGACCTACTTTTAATGGAGTAATCGCGTCTACTACTAAAAAAATAAATCTTGATTCCAATATCGAAGATTTAGATCTAATAATATTTCCAAATCCAACAAGCAACCTCCTAAAAATAGAAGCAATAAATACTAATAAAAAAGTAACCAAAGCTTCTTTATTTGATATTCAAAGAAAACTAATTATTAGCAATTCTTTTAATGAAAAAAAGCCTGCTGAAATGTCTTTAAAAAATATTCCAACAGGTTTATATTTTTTGAGCGTTGAATTAACATCGGGTGAAATATTGTTTAAAAAAATAGTCGTTGAGTAATTAATCAGCCTACAAATTGTAATGCTATTTTAGAACAAGACAAATAGCAACAAAAAGGAGTGATCAAATTTGATCACTCCTTTTTGTTGCTATTATATTAAAAAAATGACTATTTCAATGCTTTAGCCATTACATGATATCTTGGATCTTCTATACTTTCTTCTATTACACCTTCAAACTTAGGCGAAGCTTTTTTCATTAAATCTTTACACTCGGTACTTAAATGCTTTAATGTTACTTTTTTTCCAAGTTTTTCGTATTTACCTACTAATACAAAAATAGCTTCTAATGCCGAATGATCTGCTACTTTAGCTTCCATAAAATCAATTTCTATATTTTCAGGATCAGCATTTACATCAAATTTAGAATTAAAGCTTTGAATACTTCCAAAAAAGACAGATCCCCATATTTCATAAACTTTAATCCCATTTTCCTTCACAAAACGATTTACTCTAACCCGCTTAGCGCTCTCCCATGCAAATACTAAAGCTGAAATAATTACCCCTGCCAACACAGCAATCGCTAAATCGACAAAAACAGTAATTGTTGATACGGCAATTAATACAAAAGCATCTGATTTTGGAATTCGTTTTAAAATTCGGAAACTACTCCATGCAAAGGTCTCAATAACCATCATAAACATCACTCCTACTAGAGCCGCAATAGGCACCATTTCAATATACGTATCTGCAAACAATATAAAAATCAATAAAGTTACGGCCATTACAATACCCGAAGCACGCCCACGCCCCCCCGAGTTAATATTAATCATGGTTTGACCAATCATACCACAACCGGCAGTTCCTCCAAACAATCCACTTACTATGTTTGCTGCTCCTTGCGCCACACATTCACGATTCCCATTACCTCTAGTTTCTGTAATTTCATCCACTAAATTTAAGGTCATTAATGATTCTATTAAACCTACTGCCGCTGCTAAAGCTGCATAAGGCAAAATAAATGTAAACGTATCAAATACTAATGGTAAATGCTCCCACAATTCTAAATTAGGAGTTGGAAATTTCCCCTTTAATCCAGCTCCTCCACCTTCGCGAATATATGAACCCACTGTAGTTACATTAATTCCTCCAAAAATTTTAATTAGAGAAACAATTAATATAGCCGTTAATGCCGCTGGTAATTTTTTAGTATACTTAAACTTAGGTAAGAAATAGACTAATGCCATAGTTAATGCCACCAAACCTATCATACTATATAGCTCCGACCCTTCCATAATAGAAGCTACACCTGCAGGAGTTTTATGATAAAACATTTTCAATTGCGCCAAGAAAATTACAATTGCTAAACCATTTACAAATCCCATCATCACAGGATGCGGAATCAAACGCACAAAACGCCCTAGTTTAAATAATCCTGCTATTATTTGTATTACTCCCATTAAAATTACCGTAGCCAATAAATAGAAATACCCCATGTTTTCGACAGGTACATCAAAAGCCAAACCTCGTTTATTCCCATCAATAAGTAAATGAATCAACACTACTGCAACTGCACCTGCCGCACCAGATATTAAACCTGGTCTGCCACCAAAAATAGCGGCTATTAATCCCACCATAAAAGCCCCCGAAAGTGCCACTAAAGGATCAATTCCAAGTACAAAGGCAAAAGCTACTACTTCTGGAATCATAGCTAATGAAGTTGTAATACCTGCTGTAATATCATTTTTAATTCCTATGGAATTTGTTTTAAAATACTGTTTCACAATATGTATTTATTGAATTATTGATATCGAGACTACAAAAATTTGCATTCTTTTTTTTGAAAGTGCAAAAGTACGGCTTTAAAACGAATTAGATAAACTGCTTCTTTTACTTATCTTTTCAATTAAAGATTAACAAGCATCGTTATATCTAAATTATAATACAAAAGCGTTATACGCTATTACAAAAGATAAAAAAATTAATTTTCAATCAAAATACTCCATTGGAAACAACTCTTTTATAGCTCCATAGGTGTTTTTTAATGCCTTTTTACTCTTTTTAAACGATTTCCATTTTACGTTTGTAATTCCTTCTTCTTCCTGCGGAAAAAGCTCTCCAGAAAAATCACTATACATTTCAAACCAATACGTCAACTTTAGCTTGTATGAACCATTGCGCTTGTACACATGGTAGGTTTTTTTCAAAAAATCGCCTAAAATCAAATTCTTCACCCCCGTTTCTTCCTCAACTTCGCGTAAAGCTGTTTGTGCGATAGATTCCTTTTTTTCGGCTTTTCCTTTTGGCAAGTCCCACTTGTTATTACGGTATATAAATAATATTTTTCGCTCAGCATTGTACACTTTACCTCCACCAGCTAATACTACAGGAATTTTTTTATGCAAAATTTTTAAAAGCCTATCTTCTTTTTTATGATATAAGTGATATTTGAGCTCGGGATGAATTAAAAGCTTTTGTATGATTTCAATCATATTCGCTTTTTTTATGTTTATTTTAATATGCTCGTCAGAAATACAAGACTCACAGGACAGGATAATTGCTGAATTATTGACAAAAACTTTATACATTTGCGACTATGATTTTTGATATAGAAACTGCCAAAGAAACAGCAGCTCAATTGCTGCAAATTAATGCAATTAAATTACAACCGCAAACCCCTTTTACATGGGCATCTGGATGGAAATCACCAATATATTGTGACAACAGGATTAGTCTTTCTTTTCCAGAGGTACGCAACTCCATAAAAAACAAATTTGCTACCGCAATACGCAAACAATATCCAAATGCAGAAGTTATTGCTGGAGTGGCCACTGGTGCAATAGGAATTGGTATGCTTGTCGCCGATGCACTTGATTTACCATTTATTTATATTAGACCAGAAGCAAAAAAACACGGAAGGCAAAATCAAATTGAAGGTATTGTTCCCGATGGTAAAAATGTTGTGGTAATTGAAGATTTGATTAGCACAGGAAAAAGTAGTTTACTTGCCGTTGAGGCATTAAAAAAATGCAACGCCAACATGCTTGGTATGGTTGCTATATTTAGCTATGGATTTCAAATAGCGGCTGATAATTTTGCTGAGGCAGAAGTAACATTACACACACTGAGTAACTACGAAAATTTAATTGTTTTAGCGCAAGAAGCTAATTACATTACAGCTCAAGAAGCTGGTACATTAAAAAAATGGAGAACCAATCCTTCTGAATGGGGGAGATAAATCAGCATTGTTATTTAAAATTAACCTTCCTTTTCAATCCTCTTAAAGAAATAATAAAACTAAAAACATGAATTTAGAAAGCCCTAAAGTTTGCATAAACAAAAGCAATCAAGAAGTATTTGATTTTTTAACCAAAGTTGAAAATTTCGAACAAATAATGCCCGAGAGCAAACAAAAATTTGAAAAACTTAGCGACGAAAAATTCTTGTTTCAATTAAAAGGAATGCCCGAAATTGTGTTAAAACAAAAAGAACACATTTCGCCTAGCAAAGTTATTCTTGGAGCTGCAAGCGACAAGCTCCCTTTTACACTAACCGCAAATATAGAAACGATTAGTGACAATGAAACAGAAACTCAACTTGTTTTTGATGGCGAATTTAATGCCATGATGGCGATGATGATAAAAAAACCTATTCAAAACTTTATAAATGCTTTAGCCGATAATTTAAAAAACATTTAAATTTAAATCGCAACTATTAAAAGCCTCATTATACTAGCATAGTAATGAGGCTTTTTGGTTTTGCACAAAACCAAAAAGGCGCATTCAGAGAATGGCTGATTCTCAAAAATTATACATAAAAAATCCAAAATTTGATAAATTCAAGTTTTGGAT
>CANLCT010000040.1 GCA_947489195.1 uncultured Aquimarina sp.
AAATTTGCGTCTGGTCATAATGCGTAATTTATTAAAAAATCACTTAATAAACTATATCAACAAAACTAGACATTCCAAAGTGTACTTTGAGCGAGCCTTGTGTGGTGGCGAAACAAAAAAATCAAGGCTAACAGAAACCTTCGGAAACAATGTACGGCTCAATCGCTATATTTTAGAAAACATTATAACTGATTAAGATTGCTTTGAATTAACCTTAAACCTAGTAAATATTAAGAATATGTATTGCTAGCTTTCTTAGACGCATACGATAATATTTATGTGATTCCATCATAATTTCTCTCTTGCATCCCTTTTTCTTTATAAGTTTTAGACCATCTCGAAATAACTTTATAATATTCTAAAACTTTAGGTTCTTTAATTTGAAGAAAATAAGGTTTTTTCAATAATTTTTTGAAATAATCTTCTTTTTCCTGATATAATATCCACTCAAAACGCTTTTTTTTCACTTCCTTTTTTTTAAGATTTGTCTCGTCTAGATATGCTTTTTTATAATAGCTTACAGGCTTAATATCATTTATGTATAAAACCCAAAAAAAAAGAAAAAAACCAATCATTTCTGAAACTACTTGTTTTGTTTTTACTGAATTTTTATCCAAAATTGCATGTCCTAATTCGTGTATTATGACAGCTTCTATAAAAGGGTTTGGGATATCATTTGGTAGTGATTTTATTAAGGACTGAATCAAAGGAGGCTGTTTATCTATGAATTTATTGTCTTCTTTTACAAAAACAAGAAGGTTCTCTTTATACATATATAATCCTGAATAAGATTCTTTGTAAAAGTCATTAAGTATATCCTTTAAAAAGTTAAGTTTTTCAAATAATTTTATTTTTTTATCACGGTTTGATTGCTTATTAATTTTTTTTTCAACGAGTTTTACTAGCTTTTCCAATGTTTGTTTTGATAAACAAGTTAATTTGTCATTTGATATTAATTTAGATATCTCTTCCCAATCTTTTTTATTAAGATAAACATGATTTGATTTATATTCTATGTCTATAAATAATTTTTTAATATCCTTTTTAATATATTTATTTATTATATTAACTACATATGTTTTATCTAGTCGATTACTTACAACTTTTAATTCCTCTTTTAAAAACATTCTTAATGAAACATAATATATTGTTAATATTATTTTTGTAATCCAGTTTTCGGATCATACTCTACTTCAACAGGAACAATCTGATCAGTTGGTAATACTTCAATCCATTGATCAAATATTTCAAAATCCTCTGTTGTTTGTGCTTTAAAACCACCTTGTAGTGGATAAAAGCCATATTCATAGACTTTATCAATTGGTGTGGCATTAACGGTGTTGTCATCATCAATTGGTGGATGTTTAGTAACTGTTTTACCTTTCTCATGTTTTTCTTTTACTCTATCTGCCAAATATTCGAGTATATCCATTATAGTCTTATCGCGATATTCTTCTGGCACATCTCCTCCAGATTCGTATTTAGCATTAAGACCTTCTTCACCTTCTATATGTTTTAACCAATTTAGAGCTTCCCTTTCTTTTCCTGGTCTAATAGGTATTACTGCTTTTACCCAAGGTGCATTTAAGAAAGCATTTCTCATATTGTCACCATCCAATTGCATTAACCAACCTAAAGAGCTTCCTAATTTAGCAGGTTTTGATTCTTCGGTAATAAGGTAATTCTCATCTCTGTCTGGATCACCCCAATCGACTAGTGACTCTTTCAAATTTGCACCTCTAAATGAAGACTGTTTATAATTAATTTTATCTTTTGGTTTCCACCAATCTGGAGCAACATAATAAAGCATTTTATTCACATCAAATATTGAATTTATCATCTCTGATATTATATGATGTTCCTTCTCTTCTTCGTTTAATTTATAATCATCACCATAAACACTATCCATAAGAGACTTTATTAATTTTCTGTAAACAATTATTCTTTCTTCTTCTCTTAATTCTCTGAAATTACGTTCATTAATATTTGAAGCAAAATTCACTCTCTCTTTAACTTTTTCCAAATATGCTTCTTGGATTGCTCTATCAACTTTAAGGCCATATGCATCTTCTGAAGCAGTATTAGCATCTGTAATTTTTTTTATAGCTAGGTCATTAGGTTCCCAAACCCCTCTAAAAGTAATATCTAGTTGTAATTTACCTCCATAATTAACATTTAAAAGATTTACTTTGAAAACTCCTGATTTAAATTCTTCAGAAATGAAATCACCCAAAATTTGTAAACTACAGACATTTCCATTTGTAGATGCCAAATCAACACTTTTAAGTATATAATTTTCTTCAGGAGGCATTAAAGCAATTTCATGTTCAGTTTTTATTAATCCTTCAGCTACATAATTATCTTGGTTTTTATCTATTTCTATACCGTTTTCATAAGTTTTGTCCGTTTTTAAATTATCAAATTCCTTATATCTACCTTCTCTAAAAACTGGAACAAATGGAATGGAAACAGGATGTTCGATTGTTTTTTTCTTTGGTAATTCAGCTAAAGATTCTCTAGGTATACTATCTAAATCTGCTGGTGAAGCAATATGAATTAGATTTGCAAGCCCTAATTCTTTACCCGGATTATCAACAAATGTCTGCCAACATAAATATGATCCTATGTCTTGAACTTGAACACCTACTTGGCGCATTTTTCTACGCAATTCATAATTTATTAGCTTATCTGTAGTATTAGCCAGAACATATTTTTTAAAACTAGTTTCTACATATTCCTCTACAGATTTAAAATTAGTCTTATAACTCCTTCTTATTTTTGATGATATTTTATGAGATTGTTCCCTCATACGCTTATGCGCTTCTTCTTTTGCGATGTTTCTTGTAGTGTCAAATTCTAAATTTGTTGATGCATTCATATTACCACTACCCCATTCTTGATATACATCTACAGAAGCTCCTATACTTATGTCTTGATTGTTCTCTTTTTTTATTGCTTCTGAAAACTCATCTGATACTTTTTGATATTCTTCAGTTTCAATGGTTGACTCGTATAACTCTTCAATAGATTTTTCTATCAATTTTTTAGATGTCTTTTCTTCAATCAATGTTACTGAAGCACCAGGGCTTAACCAAACATGGTCAACTGGAGTACCAAGAAAGGTATCAAACTCAAAAAAATATTGCCTAAAAAGATGTACAATACCCATTGGTGATAAAGTAATGTCCTTTAAATCGTTTTGAGGGTCAAAATATGTTGTAGTAGTAATACCTAGAACTTCATTAATGTTATTGGGACTAATTTTATTTGAAGTTTCTCGCAACTTAAATTCTTCACTTATAATATTGATTATATCATTTTTTCTATCTGCCTTTGAAAGATCTTTTAAAAGTTCTAACATTCTCAATTCTAATGTTAATTTTTGATTGTAATTTTTTAAAATAAGATTTCTTTGTCCTTCATATGGTGATTCATGTGGATAATTAAGTTCTTTACAATTGGTAGTAAAATTATCCCTAATTTTAGTTGTAATGGCATTTCTTAAGCCTACAACTGTTTGGTCTGTTATCTTATTTAAGTAATTAAATATGGCTTCACTTATTTCCATCGTTGTAGATGGCCTAGGGGGGTTACTATCGAGAACTATTGTAGTAAGAATAGATATTATAATACTAGAAGAATTTGGAAAAGGTTTACTTGGTTTATCTTCAAATTCCGCTTTAATTTGACAATTCTCATAATTCTGATCATCAATTTTACCAAACAAACTATATTTTGACAAAAGTGGTTTTAAACTATCTAAATATTTGGGAGGTGAAAACAGCCTTTCCTCGATTCTTTTTGATTTCCAGCCAATCATAGCTGAATAAACCCCAAAAATTTCACTAGCATAAGGGAGTGATCCTTCAAATTTCTTTAAATCTAATTTCATAATTAGTTATATAAAATAAATTAAACTTTGTGGCATATAACATATCAACTCTAAAAATTAAAACGCTATTGAACTTATGGGGAGAAAAAAACATATTGACTTACAATACATTATAAATATATGAAATATTATCCATTCCATACACATTCCCACTTCACTCCTATCGTCGCTTCGGGCAAAGCGTATTCCATTACATTTTTAAAGAAACTTTTAGAAAGAAAAAAAATAAAAGAAGATTAGTACTGGTAAAAGCTTTTTACCAAAGCACATTATAAGACAAATGTAATATATGAGCAAAAGGGCGAATAGCACTTTTTCTGTTCTATTTGCATAGATGTAGATATAGCGCCTTTAGGTCTATATCGTCAGCATTTATGTAACAGCCGTTTTACGACCTGAGTTTGATTTATATTCGTAAGCTATAATGTTATATTATGTAAAATATCCCACAGTGTTCGGTCTTTTAAAGAAACTGTAGTACTGGGGCCATTAAACATTTGGCATTGGGTTTAGTACTAAATAAGAAACATTCTGATGTTTGTACTATAATTAGTCGCTATGTAAAATTGCCGCTGCCTATGCGCTCGATTGCTTTTTATAAATTAAACGCTTATGGCGTTTATTTCTAAACTCAATTTCCAACCGCATAGCCACCACCGCCATAAAAAAGCTAACCTTTTAGATTGTTTCAAAATTCTCGTATTTGATAATAATCCTGCAATATTTTTTTCTACGGCATTCTCGTAAAAGTTTCCGCAAGAGTATAAAATTATTCTGCGAGATAATTTCTATACACTTGCTTACTGTAGAGCTTCGATTCAACATTTTTAGATTTGAGAGCTTTAAAAACTTTAGAACTGAATTTGAAAATTACGACTACTAACAACTCATAATATTTATCTTTTTTCCTTGATGAAAAAAGAAACAAAAAAATCAAGGCTAGCAGAAAACTTTGGAAACAATGTACGGCTCTCAATCGCTATATTTTAGAAAACATTGTAACACATTAAAATGCTTTGAACTAGCTTTAAACCTCGTAACTATCAATAACATGTATTGCTAGACCTCTAAAATATGTACGCTCATTCACCTATTGTTTTAACCAAAGTTTTCTGAGGCCGTCTTGCCAACCGCATCATCTGTCATAAAAGTGTGTATTCTATTTTACAAAATGTGATGTAGTTGTATTTTCAAATTGCAATTTTCTGCTCATTGTCAATATTATCAGGTATTTTAATATCATGTTCACTATTTTTTTCTATGATCAAATTTGAAGCTATTAACTCTACGACATGAGCATTAACTGCATTACCAAGAGCCCCAAAACAAGTACCTATATTTTTTGGCAATAAAATTCCTTCTAAAGATTGTATTCTGGCTCCTTCCTTTGGAGTAATATATCTGTTTTCCCACCCAATAATAGGTCTTTGAGTACCTACCGTAACCAATGACGGAAAGAAATCAGTTTTCTTAACCCTAACTCCTGAGCCTCTAAATTGTATTATATATTTAGACAAATCTCTTTCTCCTCCTTGCACATTCCACTCGAATTTTTGCCAACTAGAAACACCTGTTTCTTTTATTTTATCAACAATAGGTTTTAATTCGGTTTTATATTTTTCATAAAAAGCCCTATTATTTCTAATGTAACGCTTTTTCCAATTAGGAAACTGAATTGATTTTCCAGAGTCTTTATCTAATTGATTATTCTTTGCATAATTAGGTAAATTATTAAATTTTTCTTCTCTACTCATACCTTTAAGAGGAATTCCAAATTTACCTTTACATCTCCCTAACACATTGGAAGAAGTTCTAAATGGAATTTCATCCTCAAAAGGATAAGTAGCTCCAAATTCCATACTCCAAATTGGAAAACCAGGTAAGTTATCTTCTATAGGAATTTTGTTTATAAACTCTTGCCACAATTGAATAACATAAATTTTTTCATTCTCAAGTTTGGTCGCGTTAAAGGGGTTCTTATCTAAAAAATTTAAAATTGAATCAGTAGAATCGGATTGCTCAGGCCAATTAAAATGCTCTATCCCATCTTTTGATCCTATTATAAATATTCTCTCCCTATGTTGAGGGATTCCATAATTATGAGGAGATAATATTTTATCATCTATGGAATATTTAAGTTTGTTTTTAAGTTTATTTTCAATGTATTTCCAAGTGTTAAAATTGTCGTGACTCTTGAGGTTTCTAACATTTTCCAAAATAAAATACTTAGGCTGATGATAATTAATTATCTCAACTAATTTATCAAACAAGTTTCCATTTTTTTCATCTTCAAGTCCTAATTGATCTCCAGCTTTAGAAAATGGTTGGCAAGGAAATCCTGCGCAGAGTATGTCAAATTTTGGAATGTTACAAATCTCAACTTTAGTTATATCACGATTAACAGGTATTTTAAAGTTTTCTTCATATAATAATGCTAAGTTTTCTTTTTTTTCACTGGCAAAAACACATTCATGCCCTAGATTTTCAAGTGCTACATGAAAACCTCCTAAACCAGCAAATAAATCTATAAACTTCATATGCCTTGAATAATTTTATCATTACACCATTTTGATACATCTCTTCTTAAAGCAGTATCAACTTCTTTTTCATATAAAAAATTATAGATTCTAAGTCTATCTAGTAGCATTCCAAATGTCGATGCATTTTTTTCCCATTTCTTTTTTTCAACATAATCAACAGTTGATATAGATTGAATAATATTTTCTCTATACCATAAGATATATTTATCCCATCGATTCATTATTATAGGTTTTTTTGCCGTCCAATGTTTACCTGCAGCACATTGCAATAAAACATATAAATTAGAACCTCTGTCGTCATTAAAAGACTTATAACCAACAACATCTACTCCATCATCTTTATAGCTTGAATCAGCTCTTTGTCCTCTAACTTCATTACAAAGTTTTGATACTTCATTTAAATTATCATTGAAACCTATTTTTACAGGAAAACCTAAAGTAAATATTTCTCCATTTATAAAATTTTTTAAAGCCTCTCCTGATATTCTTTCAAACAGATTTGTACCACCTGAATTATCATTAGCTCCGTTAAAAGCATAGAATAAGCATAAAAAGTATTCTGGAATTTCATCCCATAAAAAATTTGGAATTATTCTGTTATTAGAAATAGTATAAATAGGATTTTTATATAAATTAGCCCTTGATTCTAAGATGCTTATCCATTCATCAACAATAGTTTCGTCTTCTCCACTTAAACTACAAATTAATGATTTACTTAATGGTCTTTTATCTTTAAGTAAATTTAATTCTAACCACTCAATTTCTCGACCAGTTTTAAAACCAATATATTGTGACATTTTTATAGAAGATTAGATTTTAAAACTGTAATTAACTCTTCTAATTCAGAAACTTGTTTAATGAGTTCTTCATCATTTTTATACTTATAAGCAAATTGTAAAGAGGTTTGCATTGCTTTACTTGCATCGTTTAATTTTTTAGAAAGATAATCTCGTTCTCCATTAGTTCTATCAAAAGCTCCGTCAATATCTTTATGTTGTATTAAAAAATCAACAGCTTCTTGTTTTTTTACAATATGACTTAATGTACTCGTTATTTTTCTTGAATCTGTTAAAATTGGTTGTTCATTAGTATTTTTATTACCATATATCCAAGTTAAAACATTTTTAAAATTATCGTGTTTATCTGAAGTAATTAATTCAGAATTTAAATCAACTTTAGAATAAGCTTCAACTCCTAAATATTCTCTTATTGATGCCGAATTATAAGCTACTGTTAATAATGAGAACTTATTAATGATTGGTCTTACGTTAAATTCTAAATTATCTCGAGCTTCTAAAAATAATTTATATGTTATATACTGCTTTCTTAGTTTATCTGACCTATCACCTACTACTTTTTGGACTTGTTTTATCGATTGCGAAATAGTTAGTCCTTTTTCAAGTTCTTGTTCAATTACACTTGCTGTATATGCTGCTTGTGCAAAAGCTTCCCATTTTAGTAAACCAGCAATATGTCTAACTCCAAGATAAGAAGAAACATCTTCTCTTTTTTCGTATATAATACAAGGAATGTTTGAAATATCTAATATCTTGGCACTATCATCTGTTTTTGGATAAAATCTATCAATACCCAGTTCCTTTCTGAGCCCTAAATCTGTAATAAGTTTAATGGCTGAAGTTCTTCTATTACCTTCAACTACTGTAAAGCTGATTTCTTTATTCTCAATTAAAACATTTATTGCCGCAGCTAAATTATCAGGGTTTGGATAAGTAGAAAAGGAAAAAGTTGAAGGGACTTTATTAGGAACTACAATTATAGGTTCTTCGTCAAAATATCCATTTTCAACCAAAGACATTGCTACTGCTTCAGTATCAAAGTTTTCATATAAAACTGAAATTAAATCAAATTGAGTAGCCTCATCAGGGTTTTCCAAATATGGAACTAAACGAGGGTTCTTATTATCAACTTGAATTAAATCTATTTTAATATCTAATTGGGGTCTTCTATTGCCTTTACCTGCGAAAGTCATTTATGATATTGTTTTGTAACAAATATAAATATAATATGCAATTACTAACCCATTACATACATATTAAACTCCCCTCCTGCCGTCGGCTCGCATAATAAGTATTCCATTACATTTTAAAAGAAACATTTGAGAAGAAAAAAATAAAGAAGATTAGGTGGTAAAAAAGCTTTTTCCCAAAGCAAAGTTACATAACGCAGAACATTATACGACAAATATCCTATTTTGATTATATCTTGTTGTTATGTCATTTTAGGCTATAATTAGCCGTTATGTAAAATTGCCGCTAGCAAATGCTCTATTGTTTTTTAAAAATAATTATGCTGCGCAATAATTTTTTTAAACACAATTTGCCAACGCTTTCCAGCTGCATAAAAAAGCTAACCTTTTAGAATGATTTATAATTCGCGTATTTAATAATAATCTTGCAAGATTATTTTCTAGGACATTCTCGTTAGGTAATCAGGGCTTTCCAAAGCAAAGTTATCCCGATATGCATAGGGACAGGCTATAACGCAGAACATTCTAATTCAAAAAAAGAATTATAATCAGACGTTATATAAAATGTCTTTATAACATAAAAAACGTGAGTTTCATTGTAATTATATAGAGAAAAAGATATAGCTATAAATTCTTTTCATAATCCATACTTTGGTTCAATACACGAACAATTAGAATATCTATATCCGTGACTAAATAAAAAATAGTGTGAGATTTATACGAAAACCTTTTTAAAGATAGAATAAATTCAGATGCATCACGACCAAGTGTAGTATTATCAGCGAGTACTTGAAAAAGAGTATGCATTCCGGATAAATATGCTTTGGCTTGTTTTAATCCAAATGTTTCAATGCCATATTCATACATTTTGGCAAGATCAATTTCAGCTTTTCCTGATAATTTATAAACGCCCATCTGCTCGCATTCGGTTTTCAACTTCCTTCATAATATCTGGAACGGATTTATCACTAACACCACTTTCCATACCTTCAGTTATAGCTGCTTTAAGTGCTGAAAATTTGGCGTTTTTTAGTTGATCTCGTCTTACGAGATCACGAAGATATTCACTATCATTAGTAAACTCTCCTGTTGTGATTCGTGACTTTATCCATTTATCTTGCTTTTCTGTAAATGTTATTGTTTTTCTAATTGTAGACATAATGGCTTGTTTAAATAATCATACTATTGATGCAATATAGTATAGTTAATCACATATTGCAAAATTATAGAAGTCAATTTCATACATTCAACAACTATTCCCTTACCATACACATTTTGTCTCCACGCTTCTGCCCTAGCTACAAAAGTTTTTCTCCCAAACAAAGTTACATAACGCAGAACATTATAGGACACGCAATAATATTATTAAAGTCCGGTGGACTTTTAATATTGTTGGCGAGTTGTAGCGTTGAAGAAATTTAAAACTTAGGTCTAGAAACTTTTCTTTCTCCCGAAGCATCAACACGCTATTTATATAATTCATACACTGGGTCAATTATATAAATCCGTGTATAAATGTCATATTCCGTACAAATTGTATAGAAATTTTCAAATACACGATTTATCAGAAACATCTCGTTTAACACATTAGTCCTATAATTAAATGCCCTCGATTGTTTTTTAAAAATAATTATGCCTCACAGTATTCTTAATTCTCTAAAATATGTACGCTCATTCACTTATTGTTTTACCCAAAGTTTTCTGAGGCCAATGTTAAACATAACTACAATAAATTTAAATCAATATATACAAGGGCATGATCTGAAGCTTTTGGGCTATCTTCTCCAATATTTTCAAATCTTTCACCTGAATATTTTTCAACTCGATAAGGCATTCCATTTCTTAAAATTTTAGGTTTTTCATCTTTATTTTTTTCTTCTAAGCCCTTCGACAAAAAAATATAATCAAGTTGACTATATATATTCTGTTTTTTGTAAAAATGAGTCCACCTCTCTTCTTTTAATAATCTATTAACAACATTATTCAAGCCTTTATGATTTATTAAACTTAATAATGCAGTATCCTTATTTGGATAATCATTTAGGTCTCCAACCACAATAAAATTTCCCATATAATTGATACTTCTCCAATCATCTTCTACAATTTTTGCAACTCTATCACTTTGTTCAAGTCTTCTTTCGTGTGTTTTTTCGCGACCTCCTATCATGGATTTAAAATGGTTATTATATATTCTAAGTGTTTTATCCTGAATTATTACATCAACGGTTAAACAATCTCTAGAAAACAACCATGAAGTATTTCTTTCATTTCTTTCATTTCTGTACGAGCAAATGTTATTAATTGGAAATTTACTAAGGAAAGCAACATCTAAATGTCTTGGATCATGACTATCGATAAGCAACCTATATTTATATCCACACCCTGCCAAATATTTGGAATTGAAGTGATCTAAGACTTTAAGGCCTTCTACTTCTTGAAGGCAAAGTATATCTGCTTTGGATTTTCTAATTGTTTTTGCTGTAATTCTTTTTGCTTCTTCGTCATTTATAGTGAATGCGGTATTATTTATCATAAAGCCATCATCCAAATTAGGACTAAAATTCTGTGCAAACTTATACCTTGCAAACAAATTTTCAACGTTAAATGTTGCTACTCTAATTTTCATTTTATCAAAGTGAGTTAAATAATCTTTGTACTTCATTTTTTACTAAATCGGCTACTTTTTCATTACTAAACATTATTCCTAATTCTAGGGAGCTACTAGCAGATTTTGAAATATTGGAAGTGCCAAAATGACTGAATTTCGAATCAATTGAAATTATTTTATAGTGCATTCTACCTATACTTCCTGTTAACTGGCCAGGGTAATATTTTATATCAATATTTTTAGAAATTAACTTTGGAACAGCATCCCAACTTTGCATTTGTTGGTCCCCATCAACAATACCTATTATATTCACCCCTCTTTCATGGGCTTTAATGAGTTCATCAATAAATTCATTGTTAACTGATATATTGAAATAAGAAAAGTAAATTTCAAATTTCGCTTTTTTAATCATTTCTATTATAGATTCTAGAACTCCTCCCGTTGAAGAAATACATAAAGCAAATGATTTATTGGTGTCTGAATAAAACTTAAACTCTTTATTTACATTTTTAAATGTATAGTTCCATATTTCATTAATGGCTTTTTTTAAAGGTTTGTTACTAGGTACTTTTAATACTTCAATTCCCCAATTATAATGTCTATTTAAACTGCCTTCAGATAGATTGGCAGAAGTAAAAAAAAGATCAATATTATTTTCTTCAGTATTAAAGTTCACAATAATATTCATATGCTGTAATGCAGAAGAAATTTTATCACTTCTAATATCAAGTCCAGCACGTAAAACAGCAATAAAACATTTTCTATTTAGTACTCGTTTGCCATATTCTTCCCAGATAGTAATATTATCAGCTCTTTTTTCCTTTAAGTATGAATTTTCTATAAAGATTTTTGCTTTGCTTTTGTTAGATCTTACCGTTTTTATTAAACTTTCTGTTAGTTCAAGATCGCAAAACTGTTGGCTACCGATGAATAAGTCTCCTTTGCTCTTTTCAATAAAATTTAATATCGCACCTTTTATTGAATCAGATGCCCCCCTACTAATGGGGCTAAACAAAAATTTAATATTTTCTACTGTTAAGGCCATTTCTTGAGTTTATTATTTAATTGGAAAGTATAATTTTGCATCACTCATAATTTTCATGAAGTCATTATATTTTATTTTTGCCCTCCCATTTATACCCCAGTACTTACCTTTTGTATTTAAAATTGTAAAATGAGATTTTTTCATATCTATTTCATTCATATTATTATAGTGCAATTCTATACCTACTATCAGTACACAATGGTGATGAAGACAATCCCCCTTTGGTTTAATATAGTTTTTAGAACATGTTGCCGACATTCCTTTATACCATTTACAGCCTATAATTGCTGGACCAACTTCCAAAATATTTCTGCAAATATTATCAATGATCTTTTCTCTTCTATATCCTCGTATTAAACCCAGTTTCACAAGAGTATCGCCAACCGATGAAAGTGAAGTCCCTATTCTTAAATAACTTGCCCCTAAATACTCTCCACCACCAAATAAATCAATTCTTTGTGCTTCCCAGTAAACTTCTTGAATAGCAAAATCTCTATTTATATTCTGTAATCCATAGGGTTTCGAATTAAGAGAGTTGCACCAAGAAATAGCAACACAAGCACCAGTAATTCCTTGATTTAGTATGGGATATACTTCCCAGTTTTTTATAACCTTTTTAGCCTCCACAATGAACAGCTGCAATAATTCCAGCAATTATGCAAAATTCAGGGCCCCAGAAAAAAGATGTTGCACAGATCGCACTTGCTAAGGCTCCAGCATCCGAACAATCAAAATCATCTGAGCTATGTAGTGGTTCGATATCAATAATAAAAGTTTTAGGAACTATTTCATTTATAGAGCTCTGTAATTGTTTTCTTCTAAATCTAACAAGTAATACCAATTGCTTCATTAAATCAGAGATTTCTTTTTCTTCTTCTTTTGTATCGTTTGGATTTTCTCTAATTCTATTTTTAGCGTCTGCCATTCCTTTGTATAGCTTTTCATAGTTTTCATCTAATATTTTCAAATATTGGAAATAATTAAAAAGATAATCTCCTTTAGTACGTGGTGTTTTTCGTACCCCTAATTTGGATAATAAGTTGTCATATTCTAATGAAATTCTTTTTTGTTTCATAATCTTAAGTTTTAAAATATTAACTATTATTTATTACTTAATGGTTAATCAATCGAAAAGGTTAACATTCTTATGTTATTTTTATAAATAGTGGGCAACCATTCCATACACATTTTGCCTCCATTCCTCTGCCCTTTCAGCAAAAAGAGTATTCCATTACATTTTTAAAGAAACTTTTGGGGAGAAAAAAAATTAAAGAAGAGTAGTTATTTACAATCGCTTTTTCCCAAAGCAAAGTTACATAACGCGAGAACATTATAGGACATTTATTCACATAGTAAATTTGCGGATGCTTGCATTTTACATAATTGTAGATAATGACACCGTGAGGTATTTTACATCTACAACAATTATGTAAAAGCCAATTTGCGGATATTTAGTTCTACCGCATTAGCCACCACCATAAAAAAGTCAAACCCTCTATATTTTAAACTTACACATTTTACAGGATAGTAGTGTCAAAGATTTTTTTCTACGCGATTCTCATGAAGGTTTCCGCAAGAGCTTAAATTTACTTTTATTAATCTACTAAAACCTCTCCTTTTGAGTTTATTCTTTTATCTAAATAATACAAGCCATTTAGATAAGAAGCATAATGTATTTCTGCAGCACCAGAATTATCATCTTTAAGATTACAGAATTTATCATAAAAACTTTCGAGCGAAATAAGTCCAGATTTAGCTCTATGATATTCGTAAACAGCAAAACCATCACTATCTTCAGTTAAATTTCCTTCGATGTCGTAAAAGAATACACTTTCGTATAAGTCCATTTCATTCCATTGAATTTCCTTTTTATGATAATTTTCTGGACCAAGAACAGGTTTGTTATTTTTATCAAAATAGGATTCCGAAATAACTGAACTGTTTTCATTTAACTCATAAACTATAGTGGAATAACCTAATTTATTATTTTTGATCGAGTCATTAATATCTAAAAAACTATAACTTATAAGTCTTTGTCTGTTATCATAGTTATGTTTAATCGCACTTATTCCTTGTGTATTATTAACCCTAATATTCTCACTGTTATAGTATGATTCTAGCTCTAAATTATTATATGCATTGTATTCATATTTAATTGTACATACTCCATTTATGAGGTTATCTTTAGTATTGTACTTTTTTATTAAGGTATCATTTCCTTTTTTATTAGGGTAAAATTTAATTCTGAATGCTCCTTCAAATAGTATAGGCTCATTCTTTTTATTATAATAACTACGCTCTATCAACTGATTATGTTTGTTGTAGGAATAGAAATTGAAAGCAACATTGCCGTTACCATTGGCTAATTTAAAGTCTGTATTATAAAATGATGCCTTTATTTTGTTATTATTCACATCATATTCCCAACATGTCTTGGCTACATCTGCTTCAGAATTAATAAAATTCCCTAAAGAATCCAGAGTAATCAACTCTATATTATTACCATTTTCATCAAATTTATTTAGGTAACTGACTACCCCTTTTTTAATATTTGAAAATGAATTGTCTTTATTTAAATTCTCACTTCTTATTATTTCATCCTTAGAGTTTTTATAATTATTGGTAATAGCTATTCCGGAGTTATCATTTATTAAATCATTATACACATCCAGATTGTAATACACCATTAATGAATCACTAGGGTATTCAACTTTAGTTGCACCCCATTTTTCATCGTCATATTTTAACCTATACTCCATATAATACTTAGCATTGAAAGTTGCCCTACCAATACTATCATATTTGGTAACCCATTGAAAATAGTCTTCACTAGCTAATACAGGTAAATTATTTTTATTAAATCGTTTAGTTTGCGTGCAATTCCCATAAATATCATAACAATATTCATAAATACAAACACCATCATTATCATTGATTTTATGATTATAACTGTTTAAATTTATTCTTTTTTTTATTTTTCCTCTTTCGTCATAAACATACTTTAAATTATAGGAATCTGAATTGATTAGATGCTTACCATTTTTATCAAATTTTTTGTAAGTTTTATACAAATGCTTATCTGTATAGCTTATTTCATATATGGATACATTCTCATTATTGTTTATTAGTCTATTCTCTAAATCATAATTTTCAACCCTAATGATTCTTCGTTTAGTATCAAAATATTTTTTCTTGTGATATACATCTTGCTTGTTTTTAATAGCCAATCCTTCTTTATTAAAGTAAGTGATAAGGGCAATATTTTCATTTAATATTTTCCATCTAGTTTCATAAACTTTATCATCGTTATTTACTCTATTGCCTTCGATATTATAATATTTGCCTATAAATAAATCATTTTCATTAATAGAGCATTTGTATAAACAATAAGCTAAATCTGAATTGTAAGATTCATCTTTGTTATAGTAATGTACTTCAAATGTATTGTCACCATTTTTAATTATTTTAGTAATGGCTGATTTATAAGTTCCACCGTTTTTTAGTTCCCCATTTTTATAAAATTTGATAGTTATAGTGTCCCATAATTCAGTAACTTCATACACTTCATCATATTTAATTTGTTCATTATATATTGGATATGATGTTAATACATCACCATCAAAAGTGTGGAGTATTTTCCTATATAAATTGGTTTTACCTTTACTATAACTATAGTAATGATTTAAATTAGGTAATTCATAATATGCAGTTTCTCTCAACCATTCATCAATTTTTAACTCCCAATACCGTTGTTCAAGTCTTTTGAAATTGTGCTCAGTAATACTGTCATACATATCTTGTATACTGTCAAGTTCTTCATTAAATTTATTAAAAAGTTTATTGCTATTTTTAATTGTTAATTTATCACGACCCAATTTTATATATGCTTTCCTTAATAATCTGGCATAATATTCAGTTATATTAAAGTGATACTGTTCATGTATTAACAACTGAGAACTTAATAATGAATCATTAATTTTTTCTGATTTTGAAGGATTCATATAAGCATATATCGACAAATCTTTATCGCTTATATCTCTAGGACAAAAAATTCCAGTAAAAATTGCTGCATCAAACTCATCAGATATTGATTCAACCACTTTAAAATTTGTCCAATCCACATTTTTTTTAGACCAAATAATATATTGATTATCATAATTAAATGGTAGATATTCTTCTTCATTTACAAAAGCGAAAACACTAATTGTTGCAAATACTCCCCAAAAGTATTTGCGTTTTAGCTTTGTCCACCTGTTAGCAAATTTTAAAAGAAAAAAAGCAGGAGCTACTAATAATAGTGTACCAATAAATGAACCAATTATGGTTTCTGTAGCTTCAAATTCAATATTGTTAATTACTTTAGGGAAAGCATAGAAAATTATTACGTACAATAAATAAAAACCAAAAAAATAAAACAGATACCCAATAATTTTTTTCATAAATATTTAAATGCAATAAAATAATTAAAAGATGATTTGAACAATATTTAGGAGAATCCTTTTAAGTTATAGATTTATAACAAATGTAACAAAATACCAGATTAAACACATAATTAATCGATTAAGTTCGTTTTAAATATAAAAAGTACTGTTATACAAAACATTAAGAGCCAAATCATTATGATTTTGATATAGATAAATATTAAAAAAAATAAGACTCATTTTTAGTTCATCGATCATATTTTAAATAAATACAAATTTGTTCAATTCAGGAATTATTTTGGTAGAAATATCCACTTTTAAGCCTATTATTTAACCCAAAATGATGAAACAGTTATTTTTAATTTTTTTAAATCTAAATTTTTTAAATATTTTAATGTTGGGTTACGTTGCATCTAAATAAATGGTTTTCAGTTAGATTGAAAAGCCATATCCAAAGTTAAAAGTTTTGAGTATTTTGAATTTTGAAAAAAAAGTAAATACAACTTAGTTGCATTTAAAAATTTAAATTACTTTAGCATTGGAAAACAGATATGAATACTCTGCAATTACGTTTAAAACCTGATGTTTTATCATAATTCAAGAATTTAGTTCAGGAGTTTTCAATCTATAGAAAAAGGAATAAATAATTCACTAGTTTTGAGCTTAATGGCGGTGAAAAAGTTTTTATATACACTATTCTTTATAACCTTGATGGTACTCAAGGTTTCCGCTGCGCCTATATATTTTCATGATTGTCAAGATGACGGGCATTTAGATGATTGCGAAATTTGCGAACATAGTATTCACAACCAAAATGCAGAATTTTCAATTCCACCTCAATTTCAAAGTTTTGAAAATGATTCAGTCCCTACGTTACATCAACATGAAAGCTATTATGAAAGTGTTTATATAACAACACTGATCATCCACCTTCGTTTTGGTAGACCTCCTCCCTATTCTCCTAGGTTTTCATAAAAAATCCTAGACTTAAAACAGAGTTTTCTAGAGATTTTTTCCTAAACCGTGTATTAAAAATCATAACGATTTATAAACACTGTCTGACTTTATTTAGGTTTAGTATACTACTACACCAGCATTTTTGATAGGGTTTAGCTTCTTTTTCCTGTGTGGAACTAGAATATAATAGCTTAATAATCCATTCTATATATTATAAATTCAATCAGACATTTACCAAAAATAATTTTCGATTATTATTCAAAATGAAACAATATTTTTTAATATTATTAATCCTGTGGTCATCATTCGTAATGGCCCAAGATGAAACATGTACTTATTCTCTTAATGGAAAGGTTTTGGCTTCAAATACTGAAGAGCCTGTAGCCTATGCTGTTGTTAAAGTAAAGGGCACAGAAAAATATACCACGACCAATGCCGAAGGTAGTTTTATAATCGATAATTTATGCTCTGAAAATAATGTACTTATTATTTCGTGTTTAGGTTATACTGATTCATTAATAGACCATGAACACGACTCGGATATACACTTTTATTTAACTCAACAGGTTACAAGCTTGGACGAAGTAATTATACAAGCACAGCGATCTAAAGAAAAAGGGACGGAAACAATTTCACAGGTTACCATCGGAAAAGAGGCCCTTGACAGCAATCCTACCCAATCATTAGCGGCTAGCTTATCACAGGAACAGGGAGTAACATTTACATCATCTGGTACCAATGTACAATTACCTGTTATTCATGGTTTAAACGGGAATCGGATTTTGGTTTTGAATAATGGACTAAAACATGGATTTCAAAATTGGGGTGCTGATCATGCCCCAGAAATAGATGTTGCTTCGGCAAACAAGATTACCGTAGTTAAAGGTGCTGCCGGTGTACGATATGGTCCTGAAGCTCTTGGAGGAGCCATTATTATTGAACCTAACCCTTTACTTTTAAATAATCCATTTTATGCAGAACTAGGAACAGGTTACCAGACTAATGGTAGAGGCTACAATGCTAATTTAGAATTGGGGAATGGAACAGAAAATTGGAGCTATTTTGCAAATGGAAATTATACCAGAATTGGTGATCGTAATACACCTGATTACAGTTTGACTAATTCGGGAAAAGAAGAAAAAGCCTTTAGTTTTGGGGTTCTTTATCACCTAAATCATTGGGATTTTAAGGTAAACTATAGTTTTGTTGATCAAAACCTAGCACTCTTACGATCTTCTGTTGCCGATAGTCCCAATTCGTTTATTCGAGCTATTAATTCAAATAGACCCATAATTATAAATCCATTCTCCTATGATATTAACGAACCCAGGCAAACAAGTCAACATCATTTGGCCAAGACAGAAATCAACTGGTGGTACACTCCTGGAGGAAGGCTTTCGCTAATTGGTGGGGTACAACTGAACAAAAGAAGTGAATTTGATGTACGTAGAAATGCCGAGCTGCCCATCATTGACCTCGATTTACTTACCTACGATTACCAACTCGAATGGAAACACCCTAAATGGCATGGATTAGATGGTTTGATCGGTGCGCAATATTTTAGTCAAAACAACGACAATAATCCAGGAACCCAGACCACTCCTTTTATCCCCAACTACAATACAGATAGGTATAGTGCTTTTGCGGTTGAAAGCCTAAAATTTGGAGAAAATACCATTGAAGCGGGACTGCGATTTGATGTAGAAACTATTGATGTACGTGGTAGAGAAACTAATAAAGATATTTTTAGGGATAACTTCACCTTCGCTAACTTTACGGGATCGTTTGGGTATATTCGACAATTTTCTGATAACAGCACCTTTAAAACAAATATAGGAACAGCCTGGCGTACTCCAAATATGGAAGAACTGTTCAGTTTTGGACAGCACGGATTTAGAACAACCTTTGGGTTGCTCAGATTTATGGATACTAATGGTGAACTGAGTACCAATGAAGTTACTCCTTTAGATCAAAGTGATGTGAAGTCAGAAAGAGGGTATAAATTCGTCAATGAATTTCAGACCAATAAAAATGGAAACACCCATATCATAACCATGTATTCTCATTTTATAGAAAATTATGTTTTTGATCGCCCCATTGGAGTTTTTGGAACCATACGAGGCCCAATGCCAGGATTTATTTTTGATCAAGTTGATGCATTATTCTTTGGGATAGATTACAGTTGGAAAAAAGAATGGAGTACTAAAATTTCAAGTGTTTTTGGTTTTAGTTACTTGTGGTCTAGAAATATTGAGGATAATGCTCCCTTAATTAACCAACCACCAATTTCGACAAATGCTGAATTTAAATGGAACCAAGGTCAAGTAGGGATATTTGATTATTTTAAATGGTCTATTCGGCCTAGTTATACCTTTAAACAATTTCAAGCACCCCGCACAATTACACCTTCAAGTTTAGTTGAGGGTACAGTAGAACTTACTACAGAATCTGAGATATTTGATTTTGCAGATGCTACTGATGGCTACTTTCTACTTGATCTATCCTGGAGCTTTAAATGGAAAAACCTTTATGGAGGTATAAGCGTTCAAAATCTATTTGATACTTCCTATCGAAATTACCTTAACGAATTTCGCTATTTCGCCGATGAACCAGGTAGAAACTTACTTTTCACATTAAAATATACACTTAAAACAAAAGCTAAAAATGAATAAAGAAAGCATGCTTAGCTTATAGTTTTCAGAACAACTAGAACTCTTTAAAATTCAATAATCTCTATAAAACACTCTTAAATTAAATCTTTAACATTAAAAACAAAAAAAATGAAAACAATGAATCTAATTAAAAATTTACGACTATCAGCTATTTTATTTTCAGCTATTACCATTGTTGGTTGTAGTAGTGATGATGATGCTGCACCCGCAGAAGAAAACGAAATTGAAGTAGTTACTGATGTTACTCTTATTTTTACGAATACAGCTGATTCTAGCGATGTGATAAGAGCCTCTGCTAAAGATCCAGATGGTGCAGGTGTACAAGAATTAGAAGTTTTAAACCCAATTACACTTGCTGCAGATACTGAATATACATTAACGTTCGAAGTTCAAAATGCTTTAGATCCAGCAGATATTGAAGATATTGGTGTCGAAATTCTAGAGGAAGACAATGAACATCAGATCTTTTTTGCTTTTACAGAAGGTGCTTTTGCTAACCCAGCTGGAAACGGGAATATAGACACTACTTCTGATCCAATTAATTACAACGATCAAGATGAAAATGGGAACCCTGTTGGTTTGTCTACTACATGGACAACTCCTAGTACAGCATCTACAGGAGGGACATTTACAGCTAGATTACAGCACCAGCCAGATTTAAAATCAGCTACAACTGGTTCTGATGATGGTGATACTGATTTTGACTTAAGCTTTGCTTTGAACATTCAATAGTTCGATTGATAATTTTAATATTTAATCTCCCATTTTGTTTTAAAAAAACAAAATGGGAGATTTTTTTGTACTGATTTGTAGGCTGACTTGTTCTATATATGATTGTCTTTTTAATTCTGTATAAACCCAATACTCAGTCTTAGTGTGTCTACTATGATCACACTAAAATAGTTGCCCCTGTAGCTGTTTTATTATTTTGTTCATCAAAATAAAAATCTATCCTACCTAGATTTATTCCGTAAGCGCCTACTTGATTTACAAGTATATTTTTTCCATCAACATTTTTAACAATGGTTGGTTTTGGTAAAAACGTATGTGTATGCCCTCCAATAATTAAATCTATATTTCTGGTAATTTTTGCGAGATTTAAATCTGATATTTTGTCTGGATTATTTTTATAATAATAACCTAAGTGAGATAAACAGATAATTAAATCACATTTTTCTTCATCTTTTAGTGTACTTGTTATGTCCTGAGTGATTTCAACGGGGTTTAAATAGTCGGTTTCTTTGTACATTTTTTTACTTACTAAACCTGCTAGCTCTACCCCTAACCCAAATATGCCAATTTTAATACCATCTTTAATTATTATTTTATAGGGCTTTACATGCGTGTCCAAAACTGTATTCTTAAAATCATAATTAGCAGAAACAAAATCGAATTTAGCGTTGGGTAATTGTTTATACAAGCCCTCAATGGAGTTGTCAAAATCGTGGTTACCAATAGTGGCTACGTCGTATTTTAGCATACTCATGAGTTTAAATTCCAATTCGCCTCCAAAATAATTAAAGTAAGGTGTGCCTTGAAAAATATCACCAGCATCTAAAAGCAACGTATTTTTATTTTCTTTTCGAATTTGTTCAATTAAAGTAGCACGCTTAGCAACTCCACCTTTATTTGCATTTCTAGGATGGTTAGGTCCAAAAGCTTCAATATGACTATGCGTATCATTGGTATGTAAAATAGTAATATGGCGTTGTTTTTTACCTATAAATGAAGGTAAAGTAAGCCCTCCAAGTATACTTAACGTAGAAGCTGTACCGAGTTGTTTTATAAAATTTCTTCTTTCCATTACTTTATCATTACACGGTTATCTATAACAGGTTGAAACGTATCTGTTTTTTTTAAATAATCAATAATAGCATCTCTAATTTTATACTCTAATTTAATGAGCTTCTTTGGTTCTTTAAAGAAATCCATTTTATCACCACCACCTTGTAAGTAATCCGATGTGAGTACATTATAGGTGTTGTTTTTATTAAAGACTTCGCCGTTAATTTTTAAATTATACCCCTTTTCTAGAAGCCTTAACTCAATATTTTTAGATAGTGGATGTGCCTTTTTATTTTGAATAAAATAGTCTATTAGTGCAGATACTTTTTCGCCAGTAAGATTTGCTATTACCAGTTCGTTCTCAAAAGGCATTAATTTAAAGGCATGCTCTTTGGTTATTTCTCCAGCAGGAATACTAGCCCGTATTCCTCCATAATTTAACAAAACAAAATCAACAGATTCATTGGTTTTTTGTTTAAAAATAGGATTCGCCATTTCAAAACACATATCTGCCATTAAATTCCCTAAAGAACTTTGCATATCCCCATCATTTTTATCTATTTTTTTAGAAGAATAACAAAGTACTTGTTGCATGTCGGCACTTAGTTTTTCTTTATATGGAGCTACCATGCTATCTATTATCGAAGAAGGTAATATAATACTATCAATAGCAATATTTTTTGCTGTTATTTTGGTAAGCTGTTTTTCTGTTTTTTTACAAGAAATAAGTGCCAGTAAACAAAACAGGAAATAAGATAATTTCATTAGGATACTATTATTTAATAATGCTTTAAATTTATTATAACAATTAGCATAATTCCGTATTATGATGAATATTTTGTAACATTATTTTAACCTTAAGATAATTACATATTAGGCTACATCAAAATACCATTTTTAGCTTTAATACTGGGAGGCAACTCTTTTTCTCCTAGCATTTCTCTAAGATCAATTTCTATGACTCGACAAAGAGATAACATTGGAATATCATTAGCCATTCCCTGAAAGGGATTTTCAGAATAATCGCCTACTACTTCCATCATTACGTAAACCCAACCTACTAGGGCTATAATAGGAATGGACAACCATACCCCCCATGCTCCTATTTTTAAGAATTCAGGAATCATGGTAAATGGTAATAAGATGATAAAAATCCCTATAAAATAACGACTCATATTTGCATATTGTCTTGGTAATGGAAATTTTTTAATACGTTCGTTCTTTCCTTGTAAGGTGTAAAAACTTTTTAAGATATTAGTTAACTCCATATGTCTAAAATCTTCTATAAAACCTTGTTCTCTCAATTTTTTCAAGTCTCTAGATTGTTCATTTACTATTTGTGTAGCTGTGTTAGCATAATTAATTAAGCGATCATATTCATTTTGAGGTAAAAAATGTTTTAATTCGGTGCTTGTTATTTCATCATCTACCAAACCTATTCCGAACTTTTCTTGATATTTTTTGGCTGTTTTAGTTGTAAACCCTCCTTGGCTAATATGTTCCCAAGGAGTGGCAACCAACAATTGATTTCTATGTGCATATAACCACGCGATGTGCCTATAAATGAGTCGTTTTTTAATGTTCTTTATCTCTGTTTCAGAAGCTTTTTTTTCGGCAAACAAATTGGTTACAAACCCATCAATCATCATACCCCAAGTACGACTATCGTTTACAATACCTCCCCATATTTTTCGAGCTTCCCACATACGATCATAAGCCTGATTGTTTTTAAAACCTACATAAAAAGCTACAGCGGTACCAATAATAGAAACAGGTAACCAAGGGATAATGAATGTAATAATATTAAAATAGTAGAGGTTTGCCACTATTCCTATAAAAATTAGTAACCAAACAATGTGATGAAATGTCCATTTTATTAAATTAGTTAAGCCTATTCCTTTAGTTATTATCATTACTTTTAAGTTCGTTTTGTTAAATATTATTAATTTAAACTTCTATATGTTCATCTTTTTTTGTATAAAGTGTTTTTTGAAACACTACCTAAAACCAAATATACTATCATTTTCATAAAAGCCATAAAGCCTTATTAAAACAACATTTCTTTAATAAACATCAAAACACCAGTAATATTTCTATTCCTTTTAGTAAGAATTTAACTCAAAAACATTTTATTTTTTTGAAGACTTTTGTTTTTTAAACCTAAAAAAATGCCTCAAGCATTTTAATATTTGCTTAAGGCATTTAATTAAGACTAAAACTATTCTTAAATTATTTTACTGGCTTATCAAAAATTGATTTATCTATAGCTTTTCCAAACTTTATATTTGTCCAGTTTGTAATTGTAAAGTTGTCGTCTTTTGCTTTACCATCCCAGTCTGAAGCTACATATTTACGTTTAGATGGTACTTTAATTCCATTTATAGTTTCATATTCAAATGACATCAAATTAGGCTCGGTTAATCCAAAAGCAACTACAGTAAACAAAAATTGATCAATCATTTTTGTTTCTTTATTAATATACAACACATAGGTATCTTGGGCATCACCAACTTTATCTCCAAAAGTGATTTTTACACGATTGTAATCTTTGTCATTTACTTTTTGGTCTAAAAGTTTTTCATAGTTAACACCTTCATCTAACAATTTAAAAAACATAGAAAACCAATAGTAGTTTGTTTTTCTAAGGAATCGAGCAACACCATTTGCTTTTTCATCTGTAGATACTTTTCCGTCAAAAGTTACCCAAGCATCTTTTCCATTATAGCCTTCTACTACTTTACCATTTGCTCCGGTAAGACTATGTGTGGTATATGAGGCATGAGATAATTCCCCGTCAAAGGCATAGGTTTCATGGGCAACCAATGTTATAGCCCCCTCACCTGGTGGTGTACGGTATTCTAAATCATATTCTACCGTACCTAAATTATAAAAATTTTGTTTTCCTCCAGTGGCATCTACCGTTTGAGCTACAAGCTCTTTTGCTGTTTGCGCTGTTGTTAGTGCTGTTGCTGCTATTAATGTTAATGCAAGAATTATTTTTTTCATTTTATTTATTTTAGTGGTTATTAGTGATGTATTTTACTATATAATGGTAATTTAAATGTTTCGACGCTTATATCGATATATTTTACTGTAAGAATTTATCTCCATTTCATATTAATTACTAAGACACGTCTGTAAAAAATATATAAATGCATAGTTACATTTCATAATAAAGCATTCCTAATCAGGAATAAGCTTAAACCTTTAAAATATACATACACATTTTACCTAGTTACATTTTGTTTTATAAAAAATAAAAAAGGATAGTATAGATAAACAAAAATATGTATATTTAAATGATTGTAAATCAATTATATATGATTTGAAATCATGTATTTTTTTATTCACTAAATATATTACAATATGAAAATTGAAGTCAACACAGACAATGTGGATGCTTTGAAAGAAGCAGCATTGAAATTCTCTTCCCGCGAAGTTGTAGCAGAAGCACTTTCAAAAAACGCTCAGGAAACACTGAGCAAATTAGGTATTAGCGTAGACTCTGATACTGCTAAAGCAATCGAATCAAAAGCTAAATCATTTGATACTAATGATCATTCGAAATCTGCGGCAGCAATTATTCACATTGATCTTTAAAATGTTAATAAACTATGTGGTTATAAAAAGCCACATAGTTTAAATTATATCTATGTATGTTTTCTAGAACATTAGATGAACTAGTGGTTCATCTTACTAAATTTTGTCCGCTTGAATGTGATCATTGTAATGTAAGCGCCAGTAAATTATTGAAAGAAGATATTGAGTTTAACAAACTTATGTCTATCATCAAAGAAGCAGAAGCCTTAAAGTTTAAAACAATAAGTTTTGCTGGAGGTGAACCTTTTGCTAGAAAAAAATTACTCATTTCTGCTTTAGCATATTCAAACACTCTCAACTTTAAAACTAAGGTAGTGACCAGTGCTTTTTGGGCAACTAACCCCAATCGTGCTATTAAATATCTTTCGGAATTTAAAAATGCAGGTTTACAGGAAATCATATTTTCCTATGATGATCCACATGCTGCTTATTTAAAAGAAGATATTGTTGTAAATGCTGTAAATGCAGCGTTACTTTTAGAAATAAAAGTTACTATTCAAGTTGCTGTTGAACCAGATTCAGTAATTGATAAAGAGTATATTCAAAATTTGCTTGATAAAAATTGTAAAAACGCTGATCTTGTTATAATTAGTCAAGCACTTATCAATAGTACAGGTAGGGCTTTAGATAGTGCAGATATTAATCGTCGATTATCTCGAAGAAAAGATCATCGCGCTTTTAAAGGTCCGTGTTCCTCTGTAATTAAACAAACTACAGTTCATACAGATGGTTCCATTGTTCCATGTTGTGGAGTGGTCCCTAACCTAGAGACAATGCAAAAAGGAACTTATGGTCAAAAATCTTTATCTCAAATAGTTGAAGACTCTCGCAACGATAATTTATATCGTTGGATAGCTTTACAAGGTCCCGTTAGTCTTTTATGTCAAGTTACAAAAGATAATGAATCTCCTTTTAATGAAAATGATTTTGATGGCATTTGCGATGCCTGTAATACCCTATTTACCTCTCCTAGCCTACTAAAAAAAGCTAGAGCTATGTCTGAGAGAATGTGTGATGTTCTCGAACTTCAGGAAAAAATTTATGATGCCATGAGCTGGTCTCATTAATTCTTTAAAACTTAAAAAAAGTAATATGATCGAAGTACGGCCATACGGTGTAAAGTGTAATATTCGTTGTAAATATTGTTATCAAGAAAATGAAAGAAATCATGAAGGAGCCATACCAAAAGTTGATTTAGATCAACTAAAAAATAAGTTAATTGATTTAGATCAACCCTTTTCTCTTTTTGGAGGCGAACCTTTATTGATGCCAATAAATGAAATTGAAAAATTATTTAAATGGGGATACCAACGATTTGGTGAAAACCAAATTCAAAGTAATGGAGTATTGATTAGTGATGCGCATATTGATTTATTTAAACGTTACAATGTTAAAGTTGGAATTTCTGTGGATGGTCCAATAGAATTAAATCATGCAAGATGGGCTGGTAGTGTCGAAAAAACTGATGAAGCATCATTTAAAACTCATCAAGCAATAGAAAAGCTTTGTAAGGAAGAAATTTCAACTTCGATTATATTGACATTACATAAAAAAAATGCAGCTGCAGATCTACTATATAAAATGTCTGATTGGATTTTAGATTTAGAAGAAAAAGGGATTACAAAAGTTCGGTTACATTTATTGGAGATCGATTCATTAATAGTAAGAGAACAACTTGCGCTAACAGAAAGTGAATCAATTCAAGCTTTATTACATTTTCAAAAATTAGAACAAGACCATCTTAATACGCTTAAGTTTGATATATTTCAAGAAATTGAAAAATTACTTTTAGTGGATGATGATAATACAGGTTGTGTATGGCATGCTTGCGACCCATTAACTACCCCTGCAGTACAAGGTTTAGAAGGAAATGGATATTTATCAAATTGTGGACGATCAAATAAAGACGGAGTAGGTTTTTTGAAAAACAATGAGATTGGCTATGATCGTTATATTTCACTTTATCAAACACCGCAAAGTGATAATGGTTGTAAAGATTGTCGATTTTTTTTAATATGTAAAGGACAATGCCCGGGTACATCAATTAATAATGATTGGAGAAATAGAAGTGAACATTGTGAAATTTGGAAAAAAATATTTGAGATTATTGAACAAAAGATTCAATCTTCGGGGCAGTTACCCATATCACAGCATTCAAACCGAAAAGAATTAGAAGCACTTAATTTATCCTATTGGATAAAACAAAAAAATGTGCTTTTAAAAGACCTGGTGAAAGAATGGAAAGCGCACGAAAATATCAAGATTGATATTAACTTAAATGAAGGTTTTATAAATCCGAGTAAATTAAGACTTTCATGGGCAAGTAAAGCTGCGCAAGAAATACATGAACAATCGCTTTACTCTTTAGTTCAAACAATCAATAACTTTAAAATAAATGCTGTTTATAAAGGCATTATAAATACTGTATGTATTAGAATACCGCTAGAAAAATTGAATGATTACAGTAGCAAAATAAAAGAGTTAGGTTTAAAAAGTAAGGCTAAAGACCTTACAAAGAATTTATTTTTTTCTAAAAATTCGAAAGAAACGGAACTTGATCTCAATCTACAGGTTTTTAATGACAAACTGAGTAATCATCATCATAATGTAGTTGATAATTATAGTCTTAATCATTTGTTTTTGTCTAAACCTAAAAATGTTATTGATTTTGAAAATCAATTATACAATACCTTACTAGCACCAATCGGATTATCTATTATTCCTTTGCGTGTATCAAATTATGAGTACTCAGAAAATACAGCCATAGAATTAGTGGAATTGTTTATGACTCATGAAAGTGAAGAAAATATCCAATTGCTTAAATCAATTTTGAGTTGGCCAATTGAGCTCACTAGCCTTCATGGAATAGCAGAATGTAAAACGCCAATCTTTAAATTTATATTTGGAACTACCTATACTTCTGCCCCGAGCAAACTAAAACACTATGGAAAAGTATGGCCAGATAAAGGAGCTAATGGACTTAGGTTTCCTTTTAGAAATGCTACAATTATGAGTTTAAGTAAAACTTAATATAATAAATAAAAACATTTATGCATGATCCATTAATTGATAAAACAATTCAATATATAAATTGTTTAAAAGGTGATACTACTACAGCAATTAAACAAATCGTTTTAGGCTCTTATTTTACAGTTGTTGAACTTACTGATAATAATGTGGGAGCTGTAATGTCATATTATAATGCGCATCACTTAATAAATGGCGGATTAAAGGACGACATTAATAAAGCAATACAATACAATCCGCAATTATTAACTTCTGAAGAAGGTTTTTCTCATCCTATTTTTAATAATTGGAAAAATGATCCTCAATTTATTTTAGCACGCGCATGTATTCTTTGTGCCGTTACAAGTGCCTTATCACAACCTTATCTAAGTACAAATAACACTTCCGATTTTATTAAACATCAAGTATTTCCATACCATTCTCAGATATTTGAAAGTAAGTCTGCTTTAGTTATTGGTTTTGGCGGGTATTTACCCTTTTTAATTAAAGAAACATCAATAAATGATATTTATGTGTGTGATTTGTCTTATAAAAGTCGCTTTAATGAAATGAATAATATGCTTAATGATTGGCTCAAAGATCACCCTGAAAAAAAAGTAACTTTTTTTGATAGTTTTGAAGATCATGCTAATAATGAATATGACTTATTATCAATTACAGGATCAAGCCTTTGTAATGGAACGCTTTCACAAATACTTGAAGCACATCCAAATAGTTTCAATATTTTGCAAGGACAATCTGCAGGTATTTTTCCTAAATTTCTTTTTGAAGCTGGCATAGATATGGTTTCAACAACTTTAAAACCAAGAGGTATTGTTAAAGATGCGCAAAAAGACTTAAGCGGAAAATTTTTAACACAATACTTTGAAGGCGGATTACCTTTTATTTACCTATTACCAAATTAATTTATAGTTATTTAATAAATGTCTAAAAAACTAGAAATTTTACCTTTTACAAATGATTCAGATACCTATCCACGTAATGTGAATACAAGATTGTTACTGTATTGTTGTTCTTATAAAAAAACTGAACCCGCTTTTGTTTTTGATTTAGAACGAATAAAATCTAATTATAAAATTATCCAACAAGCTTTTAAAGGGAGCAATATTTATTATGCGCTAAAAGCTAATTCAGAAGTAAGTATTTTAAAAACACTAAAAAATAGTGGGGCTAATTTTGAAACAGCTAGTTTAGGTGAAGTGCAAAGACTTATTGATCTAAAAATTGAGCCTCAAAAAATAATTTATAGTAATCCTTGTAAAAGTAAAAAAGACATCATTACTCTTGCTAATTTGGGAATTAACTATTTCAGTTTTGAAAATATTGAAGATCTAGATAGGTTAATCAACCTTGTACCAAAGGGAGTTTTCGTATTACGACTCAATCTTAATGAAATAGACCCAATCCATATAAATTATGGATCTACATGGGATTATATAAATACTAAAATTTTATCAAACTCACGATATGCAAATGCAATTCAAGGAATTACTTATTATGGTTTGCATGACATCGGACTTAAATGTTGTGATAAATTACTTTCGACAAATAAATTACCTCATATTAAATTTATTAATATCGGTGGTGCTGTTCAATATGAGGGTCTTATAGAAGATTTAGATGCGGGCTACTATAATGATGGATTAAAAGTTTTTACTAAAAAATTAAAAAACTTAAAAGACAAATTTAAAATAGATGTTATTGTTGAACCAGGTACGGCTGTTTTATACAACGCTTGCAATGCAGTGAGTAGCATAAAATATGTGAATAACTTTTGTACGGGAACTTTAAATTACCATCTAGATTTAGGACCAACTCTTGGACTTAGAAAACCGCCTAGTGTTGCTTATGTGTTAAGAAAAAATTCTTCTGAAATAATTATGGATGAAGCCAATATATTAGATGCTGCATGTTCTCAACGAAGTATTGGTAAAATTGGAAGCCATGAACGTTTTAATGAAGGAGATCAATTTATTTTTCCAAATGTTGGAATGTATTCTACGATGTATATATGTGATTTTCACCTTTTACAGAAACCTAAAATAGTATTTTTACCTTCAAAAAATACTTAAACGAATAAGATCTAAAACTTGATACTTCATAAAAGTTAATACTATTTTAAACAAAAAGAAAAACAAAAAGAGGCTGTACAATCATACAGCCTCATAGCAATCAGGTAAGTAACTTGTCTAATTTTTACTCTTTATCCTAATCCTAGTTTCGTTTATTTTTTTATAGTTACCCTCTCTTTTCTGGTTTAACTAAATCAATCTAATTCAATAATAAAATCCATGGCATTTTTTATACTAGTAGCTTGTAAAACTATTTCCTTAGTTTGTTCGTTTTCGCCACCAGAACTTACTAAACCAACCACTTTTCCTGTTTTATCTACTACTGGAGCCCCACTTAGTCCTCCTAAGCCTTTAGGGCCATTTATTTGTATTAGATTATAATAGTTTCCTTCAGCTTTATCAAATTTATATTTATAAAATCGTTGCTTTTCTAACGTATCCTTATATGTCCAACCTACGGCATATAAAATTTCATCTTTTATTAAAGGTTTTTTTCTAAATTTTAAGGGAATATTTTTTGAGTTATTTTCTTTAACCGAAAATACCAACCAATCATTATAGGTATTCCAATGTGTATCCATATAACTCCAGGTAAGTGAATCTTTTTTATTCGTATTCAATAATTTATCAAGCACCACATATGAGGTACTATCATTTTTAGGATGTAATTTCCATTGTTTTAATTCCCCTTCAAAATCAACAAACTTCATTTGATCTGTCTTAGCAATCATCAATACATGCTTTGCCGTAATAGCATAATCTTTATTTTTATAGCGAACCAAAAAACCATTACCAGCATTTGGATTACTAAATTTTGTATTTGTATAGGAGACATTATTGATAAGTCCTATGGCACGATTTTCAAGTTTTTCTGTAGTGGAACAACTCATCAAAAGTGCTACAAAAATTGCTGCGGTTGCTATAATTATTTTCATTAATTATTGATTATAAAGTTTTATTTCATGTTAAATTTATGAATATATATGGCTTGTTTTTTTATAGTATAAGTATGCATCATATATGTCGCTGTATATTAAAAAAGTAACGATGTATCAGCTTATGTATATACTTTATTGTTTTTTATAGCTACTTAACACCTGTTCAGCATTATTTTTAAAATCTTTCAAGAGATTCTTCTACATTTATGTGCTTAGAAAAAGAAAATTATGAACTTCATTAAAAAAAGAGTTTTTTTACATATCCTTTTTTGGATAGGAATTTTCGTGTTTTACATTTCGTCGACCGTTACTAGAGAATTGTTCGAACAATCTCTTATAACCAATTTGTTTAAGCTTCCCTTGCTTATGTTTGCTGCCTATAGCTTTAACTATTGGCAAGTCCCCGTTTTTTTGAAACAAAAAAAATACACAACCTTTATAATTTCTATGATTATTGTGGTCTTTTCATTGGTTACTATATTTCGATTTATGGGTTATTTTTATCTCGATCAATTTTGCGAATATGGACCTTATCCTCTATTGAGTTTTGCTGATTTCCCGATTTATATGTTAACGTTTCATTTGCCGGCATTAATCATGTATTTTTATAAAACAAATAAAGAACAAGAATTAGAAAAGAAAAAAATAATTCAATTAGAAAAAGAAAAAATTGCTACAGAACTTAAATATTTAAAAGCACAACTCAATCCACACTTTTTATTTAACACATTAAATAATTTGTATTCATATGTGATTACGAAATCACCCAAAGCACCTGATATGGTACTACAACTTTCAGAAATTTTGGATTATATTTTATACAAAAGTCAGCAGCCAACTGTATCCTTAACAGAAGAAATTCATACTATAGAAAATTATATTGCATTAGAACAAATTAAATATGCCGAACGATTACAAGTCAGTTTTGAAAAAGATAAGTTTACTAATAATCATTTAATAACACCACTCATACTTTTATCGGTAGTTGAAAATGCTTTTAAACATGGAGTAAGTGGTAGTATCACCAAATCGAAAGTTAAAATTGCACTAAAACAAACAGAAAATGGGATTAATTTTAGCGTTTGGAATACAAAAACAGATACTATTCACAATTTAACAGATACATACAAAAGTGGTATAGGCTTAACTAATATCAAACGACAATTAGATTTAATATATCCTAATAAACACACTTTAGAAACAAACGAAACAAAGGTTGCCTTTGAATTAAAACTGACCTTAAAAATAGATTAATATGGTACAATGCCTTATCGTAGATGATGAATCTCCTGCAATTGATTTGTTAAAAAATCATATAAAAGCATTTAGTGATTTAGAAATTATTGCTAGCTGTTATAGTGCTATTGAAGCCTTTGAAATTGTAAAAAAAGAGCACGTCGATTTAATTTTTTTAGATATCGAAATGCCTGTATTAACGGGGTTAGATTTTCTTAAAACCCTTAAAAAAGCACCTAAAGTAATTATTACCACAGCTTATCGGGAATATGCTGTGGAAGGTTATGATTTGGATGTGGTTGATTATTTACTAAAACCCATATCATTCAACAGGTTTGTAAAAGCCATTGATCGGTATTATGAACGATTACCTGTAACTCCTTCTTTAACAGCAACTAGCACAAAAGAAATAGTTAATGAATCGTTTATTTATGTAAATGTGAATAAAAAAAATATTAAAATAGTATTTAATGATATCCTATATATTGAAAGCTTAAAAGATTACATTAGAATACATACCCAACACAAAAAAATAGTAGTTAAAAGTAATATTGGAAAAATAGAATCACAACTACCTATTAGCCTATTTATTCGTACGCACCGTTCTTATATAGTTGCTTTAAACAAAATTACTGCATATACCCAAAAAGATATAGAAATTGGAGCTATAGAAATCCCTATTGGAACTAGTTACTCCAACCAAGTACATGCATTAGTGTCTTCATAATTAACATGTTAAAAGTAATCCTTATTCTTTTGTATCTATAAAAACAATCTCTATAGAATTATTTTGACCAGTTTTAGTCATACTAAACATACACTTACTGTCAAAATCAAAACTTGAAGTGTAATTAGATGTCAAACTTCAATTTTAATTCAAGGAACAAAACTGTAACCCTAATTAAACCTATAGTCTAACTTTTCAAAAATTAAAGCGAATCACTACATCTGGTGTAAGTCGTAATGATTGTTTTTCAAAACTTTCAATAATGATTTCGTCTGTACCAACTTCGGTTAATCCTTGATCAATGGTATTGTTTCGATTATAAATATTGCGTAATGAAAAGCCTAGCACTATACCCCATGGATTTTTCGTTTTAAAATCAAATCGATATATCATAGAAGCATCTAATCTATGGTAATCTTTAAATCGAGATCCATTAATTCCATTAGTAGGAATTCTATTGCCTGCGAATCCATTTTCATCTGGTATAAACCTAGTATAGGGACTTCCTGTAGCAAAATTCCATCCTAAAGCAAATTCAAATTGATTCACTTTAAGTGTCTGAGAAATATTCAATACATGTTGCTGATTAAAATTACTAGGAAATGATTGTTTTTGCAATGTAGGAAAATTAACAATGGTTTTACTAAACGAATATCCTATCCAAAAGCGATAATTTTTAATTCTCTTTTTTATCAAAGTCACCATATTTATAATAGAGACAGTAACATATTTTTTCGGCATGCTCATGGTACAATTGTTCGTATACTTTTTCCTCACAAACACTAATCTCTTTCTCTGGCATTTTCAAAAATTTAAGTCAGTTTATATTATAATGTAAAGTATTCATTGAATTATAACTAATTGTAATATCTCTAAAATAAATAAACATCGAAATACCCTACCAAAAATTTAAAAGACGAAGTACTCAAAATTACCAAGAATACCCAATAACAAAATTTACGTTGATATTTAAATCATTGAAATTCCCTCCGTCAAGTATACCCGTAGTAGTTCTATAATCTACACCCCCTCCTACTTCTGTAGTAAAGCCTTTTAAAGCTTTTTTAAATATCCATTGATAGCCCGTTTTAACAGCACCTCCAACCCTAAGACGTTCAAAGTCTGTGATTTGACCTGTATTTTTGTGTCTTAATTTATCATATCTATATTGCGTAAGTAGTCCGCCACTTACAAACCAACCTTCGAGTGCTTTTTTTCGTTTAGATAAGTAATATCTTAATTCTGCATCAAAAAACAGATTATAACTTCTTTCTGACACACTATTTACAAAATTTTGTTTCCTAAACCCTTGAAATAGCTCAAAATCTAGTGACATTTTAGGGCTAATTACACGTTCATATCCTATAAGAATTCCTCCAAATAATGCATCTAAAGGGGATACTTTAATAATATGCTTAGGTACTAATTCCAATTCTGGGTTGTCATTATCGCCTCCTATTTTTTGGGCATTTAAAGATATTACAGTCAATAGTGCTATAAGTGTACTCCATACTGCTTTTTTCATAATTATGATTTTTATAGTATTGTATTCATTTTTTTACAACCCTAAAACACATAAACCTATAAATACCCTACTATTTTTTTGTAGTGCATTCTTTTTGCTATTTGTTTTAGAGGCATTAACTAATACAGTGATCATAAAAATTTTAAACTATGAACTAACTATAGATTAATCGTATTCTCTTCTTTTTCAGAAAGTATACCATGTAACTATTGGCATTGAATAATGGATTTTTTAATATTTGAAGCACTAATTCTTCTCCTTTTCAATCATTTTTTAGTAGGCTTATTTTTTTGAAATCAAATATTTATTTAATCGAAAAGGCTTTTTTAATAAAGTGATATTTTTCTGTTTAATTTAGAATATTTACTTCTTTTATTATATGTACGTTAAACATCAATATTACTATTAAATAGATATATTTTTTCTGTATAAAGAAGGTGTTATACCTTCAAATTTTTTAAAAGCACTATTAAATGAAGATAAACTATTAAAGCCTGAATCAAATGCAATAGCCGATATGGTAAGCTTTTTATTATCTGAAAGCATTTTTTTTGCTTCTATAATTCTGTACTTATTTATAAAATCATTAAAATTTTGTTTCGCATATTGGTTAATAACTTCCGAAGTTTTTTGAGTGTTTTTATTTATCAATTTACTAATACTCGACAGAGAAATATTTGGTTCTAGGTATAATTTATTATCTACAATTAGTTTTGATAGTTGTTCAAATAATTGGGTATCATCATTTTTTTTAAACACATTTGCGTCAATATCGATTACTTTTAATTGAAAGGCTTTAAAGCTTAAAAAATAGATGACCATTGAGTATATGATTGGACCAGTTATATAGGGAACCGCATCTTCTATTATGTTTAAAAAATAGGATATCCATATAACAATAAAACCCATGATCAATAATTTCAACCATGAGATTATTGCCTTTTGAGATTTTGTTTGTTGTTCTTTTGGGTAGCTTTTTTTGATTCTTTTTAGTACTTGACTGGCAATAAAAATGTAAAAAGCAAAGTGTGAATAAATAAAAAAGAGCAAGCTTGCAAATATAATAATGACTTCTTTATTAGTGGTTTCAAACCAATTTTTAGTTACAAATAAACTAGAAAAAAACAGTAAGGTAAATGGTACCAATTCCAAATAAAAATAGTGTGGTAATTTAAAATCAGGCTGTGTCAATGCGGTTACATACCATCGCAATAAAGGTCCTATTAAAAGAAGAAAAGCCAATCCTGTAAAAATGAATATTGGCTCTAAATTATTACCAAAATTCAACATCACAGACTTTCCTATTCTTAAAGCCATAAAAACTAAAATTAATGCTAATAGATAATTGCTTAATGTTTTTTTCTTTTTATAAAAACATAAGTAAACAGCAAATGCAATTCCATGCAAAAGTCCAGCACTGCTTATAATAATGAGAAATATATCTAATAAATTCAAGTGGTAGTTTTATTTAAATGTAACTAAATTTTCTCGTTTTTAGCTTCACATTTTTTTGCAAAAGACACTAAGCCAATCATACTAAAAAACTGTCCTATTTTACCTTTAATAGCAGCAATAATAGCATGCTTTGCTATTAATACTCTATTCACTGGTTTCTTTTCTTTTATAATTGTTTCAATAAGTTTCTTTGCTTTTTGCTTGCCTTTAGTTTTATAAACAGATAAAACTTGTATTGCATTTTCTTCATCGGTCATTTGTCTATATTTTGGAGTATAACCTAAAATTGCTTAATCATACTTTTGGCTACTTTCCATGTTGACCATGGATTTTGACCTGTTATCAAATTCATGTCATGACTAACTTTTTCTAAATACATGGAACCTTCATTAAAATTAGCTCCTTGCTCAATCATCTTATCTTGTAAAAGAAAAGGAAAAATAGATTTTGCTTCAGCTATTAATAACAATTCCTCTTTATTAGTAAACCCACTTACATTTTTATTTTTTATAAAAGGCTGTCCATTTTCTAAGATAACGTTAACTAAAGCTGCTGGGCCATGACAAACTGCTCCGATTACTTTATTAGATTTATCATATTTTTTCAGTATTGACTGAATTGTTTTATTGTTTGGAAAATCAAACATCGCTCCTTTGCCTCCTGCAAAAAAAATGCCTAGATAATTTTTTTCAATAACATCTTCAATTTTAATACTATGACTTATTTTAAATTGTGCAATAGAATCGTTTAAAAAGGCAAAATCATAAGCCCCCATATCTTCATCATCAATAATAACAGGAGGCTTCCCTCCTTTTGGACTAGCAATGTCTACATCAAAACCATTTGCTTCAAAAGTATAATAAGCACGTGCTAATTCAGACAATTCATAACCTGTACTTTTATTACTATTACCCATAATACCTGTACTTGTTACTACAGCTAATATTTTACCCCTTTTGGGGACTACATTTCCAGATAAATATGATAAGTCTTGAACTAAAGTAGCTTTAATTTTATCATCTCTAGATGGAATTAAGCTCATAAACCAAACCCCAAAAGAAACAACAACAACTATTAGACTAATAATAAAGATACTTACCCATTTAAGGATTCTATATTTTTTGAACATACTTTTATAATTTAATTTTTTGCTAAGTAACAGCAACACAACTATAAAAACTGTTCAAATGATAATTCCGTCAGAGTAAAAAATTATTTTGGTAGCAATAAACACATAATCCTATTAATATATCTAATGATTTAAAAAGATAAGATTGATATTTTAAAAGAAAGTCTTTATTTTTTAACAAATTCCTCCTTCAAAAAGTTAAACCCTCAATTTATAGAACTTCAAATCCAATTCTTTATGCAAAAAAGTAACCTTCCTTTAGATTAAAAATCAACTTTTTATAATTGTAATGATATATTTTATTAGCATTGCATAGATTATATTTTTTTTACGAATTATAATTTAGTTATAAAAAATTCACACATTAAATTAGCACCAAATAAATATACTATGAAACGTGTTTCCAGAATTTTTCTGTTAATCAATAAAAAAGAACAATTACGTATTATTAGAGCCTGCTGTCTTCTATTGCCTTCGCTATTAATAGCGCAAAATAATGAAACAGATGAGATTGACGAAAAATTCGAAAAGTTTAAAGAACTATTTACCTTTTATCCCAATAAAAGAAAAGTAGCACAAGATTCTTCGTTGTATTTATCGAAAGTAATTGTAGCACCTGTCGTTAGTTTTTCACCCGAAACTAGTTTAGGCTTAGGTGTTGGATCTAAATATTTATTTAAATTCAAAGGCAGTGGAGAAGAAACCAGAACTTCAAACATGCCTATTTCACTGAGATATACATTGAATAATCAATTCATCTTTTTTTCGGGTTTTGAAATATTTACCAATCAGGAAAAATGGGTAATTGAAGGGAATATTCTTTTTCAAAATTTCCCAAGGCTTTTTTTTGGTATTGGTCGAGATACTCCTGAATCAAACGAAGAAGTTTATGATTCATTCCAAGCTTTATTTGAACCTATTTTTTTAAAGCAAGTATTTGCAAAGCATTTATTTTTAGGTGGCGGTATTCGTTACAATCGTATTTTTAATGTTGAAATTGAAAATGATGGACTCTTAGCTCAAACTCGTCCTTTGGGTTTTAATGGCTCTGCATCGGTTGGAGCTGAATTTGCGGCATTATACGATAGTAGAAATAATATATTAAATGCCCAAAATGGGGTTTATTTAGAATTTACGCATGGTTTTTATGGTAAAGTTTTAGGAGGAACCCATAAGTTTCAACTAACCCGTTTTGATTTTAGATATTTTAAAACATTAACTAATGATGCTAAAAATATATTAGCTTTTCAAATGGTGGGGCATTTTTCACATGGTGACATTCCTTTATCTGAGCTAGCTTTACTTGGTGGTCAAGAAATTATGAGAGGTTATAGAGAAGGGCGTTATGTCGAACGTAACCTACTTGCCGGACAAATTGAATATCGTAGACAATTTAAAAACTCTAGACTTGGTATGGTAGCCTTTTTAGGAACAGGAGATGTTTCCAGAAATGGTTTTAAACTCAATAATCTAAGACCCAATGCAGGTGTAGGACTTCGCTTTTTATTAGATAGAACCGAAAACTTAAACATTAGATTAGATTGGGGTGTTGGAGATTCGTCTAATAATGTGTATTTAAATTTAGCAGAGGCATTTTAATTTATTTAAGCTGCATTACCCAATAGAAAACAATTTATTGATCAAAATTAATGTGGATTTAATCTTTGCTTTTAAAGTAAATGATGTGATAGTATTAAAATAACATTAAAACTACTATAAGAATTGGGAGTAAAATATATAATGACTTAGAAATATATATATAATGATTATATATTATAGCAACAAGCACAAGAAGAAGCTAAATAGTGTTTTGGGCTAAGGGAATATAATATTCCATTTGTGAGGTTGGCCTTTAACACCAAAATATAAAAAAACTAAAAAGTGTAACGTCTTGTGGCCTATCGAAGAAAGTCACTGACTTTCTGCCCGCATAAACGTTTACATTTAACGTTACCAACTATATCTAAACATGAAAATAAAAAACACTTTGAAAATACTATTTAAGATTACATCTTTCTTATTTATAATGTTTTTCTGTTTATCCTTTAAAACCTTTGAATTGCCAAATAAAAAAGATTTGGTTTATAAAATACTTGCAGGAAAAAATCAGAAAAACGAAAAACTTATAATCCTTTTGCATGGAATGAATAGCAATACTGAAATGTGGAATGATTTCAGTAAAAGTGTTAATAAAAAAACTTTATTAATTGCTGTGGAAGCTCCGATGGTGACAAAATTAAATTCCTACAGGTGGTTTGATATTAATATCACTAAGAAACCATTTGTATCTGATATTCATCAAATGACAGAAACAACCGATCGAATTAAAAATTTGATAAACCAATTAAAAACCAAGTATAAAATAACAACAGAAAATACTATCGTCGCTGGTTTTAGTCAAGGAGCAATACTTTCTTTAAATTTAGTTTTAACAACCCCCAATTTAATTCATGGTATAGGTGTTTTTAGTGGTATGCTACCAGACAAAATTGAAACTAGAGCTTTAAAAAAAATTAAAGGCTTTCCTGTTTTTATAACTCATGGGTCTGAAGATAAGGGGATTGAATTAAGTCATGCTAATATGACGAAAGAATTTCTAAAAGATAAAGGAGCAAAAGTTAAAATGACTATTGAAAAATCTAGACATGTTGTTACAAGTAAACAGTTTGATGATTTTATAAACTGGACTAAAAAATAACTACGAAAATAAATACAGTTTCTAGTTGCACAAGCCTATAATTAAAAAAACAAGCTTTAAAATAAGCAATTCTATAAGGGACGTTATTTTATGAAGCAAAGATTAAAGTACTAAAGCTCATTTTTTAAATAAATTATCAAATGGTGCTGTTTTTGCTTCACTTTTTACTTTTTTTTGAATTAATTTTATGGGCTTTTTGGATTATAAGCTGTTACTAACAAATTCAAACGTTAGTAACAAGCTAAATAAAAATTAGATAATTGCAAATAAGCAGGCAACCATTTGTGAAATATTTGCGTCTTTATAAATAGAAGTACTCTATCTAAATATAAAGACTACACCACAATGTTAGAAAACCCAAAAGTAAACATTAAAATCAAGCTTGCCGCATTGTGGGCTTCTGTAACTTTCTGCTATTTATATGGCGATTACTTTGAGCTATACACACCAGACAAGGTAAATAGCTTACTTACTGGAGAAAATATTTTAGACAGTCCTACGAAATTACTAACGGCGTCAATCATTTTGGCAATCCCTTCTGTAATGGTGGCTACATCAACCCTACTTAAACCAAAAATAAACCGAATTTTAAATATTGCCTTTGGAATCATGTTTACATTAATGATGTTATTTATTGGTGTAAATTCAATGACTAAATGGTCAAGTTTCTATGCTTTTCTGGCATTTTTAGAAAGTATTATCACTTTTTTAATTGTTTGGTTCGCTTGGAAATGGCCTAAAGAAAATACTATTCAATAAATAAAGTTATGTCAAAAAATAAAAAAGCAAGAATTGCAGGTATACTCTACTTGTTACTTATAATTTGTGGGCTTACATACCTTATGTATATTCCTCAACAATTGATTAATTTACAAAATACTACAGAAACTATAAACAACATAAAAAATCATGAACTATTGTTTAGGTTTGGAATTGTAATGGTAATTTGCTCGTTTCTTGTTTTTATATTGTTACCGTTGGCTCTTTATTCACTCTTACAAAGTGTTAATAAGTTATATGCGAAATTTATGGTACTCTTTACATTAATAAGTGTGCCAGTTTCTTTTGTTAACATCTTAAATAACGTGAGTTCGATTTAACTTATACCGATATTAGGTAAAAAATCTTGAATTTTAATACCAGGCTTTTTGTCA